>CAJUJN010000005.1:0-107497 GCA_910586775.1 uncultured Acetatifactor sp.
TGAACAGGAACAGCAGGCGGCCGGAACAGGAGAACCCTAACAGCGCGGCGGCTGTAGCTTTTTGGAGCGTCCCAGCAGCTCCATCCATTTCCTGCTTGCGCCCGTTCCCTCCTCCAGGATCTGCTGGAACTCTCCCCTGACTTCCTCATTCGGGACATGCGCCGTGCCCTCCTCATTCCAGGTAAGGTATCCCAGGTGCATCAGGAGCGTCAGCACGGCATCACGGCTCTTGAAGGTCTCGAAGTCATTCTCGAACCTGTCCGTCCTTACCTCGATTTCCTCGTCGGATATCAGTCTGGCGATGGTCTCCTGCAGCCCCTCGAAGTCCATGTTGATATAGGTCATCAGCGATTCCGCCGCCGATGTCCTCTTCCAGCAGGAGCGGCACTTCCGTTCCTGCATGGCGCACATCACGGAACAGGGGTTGTAGATAGCCCCATATCCAGGGAAGTCATATCCGTCATACCACTGCCGCACTTCCTCAAAGTCCATCCCATGTTTCCCGCACAGCGACCGGACATCGCTTTCCGTAAAACCTGTGTATTCCACGAACCTGCCGGGATTCAGGATGGAGTATTCCTTAAAGTCCGAAATGGCCGACCGGGAACCGTCCTTCTTGATGGGCAGGATGCCCGTCATGTAAGCCGCCACCACTTTGGGCGTGAAATTATTGTTCTTAAACCAGCCCCTGAGCAGGCTTAAATATGTTGACTGGGTTTCGGCATCCCCCTTCGCCTCGCGGACCAAGGCGTCCCATTCGTCAATAATAAATATGAATTTCCCGGTTTGCGGGCTGTTCTATGGGCGGCAGCATGGTTTTCTCCATCTCCTTTGTGTACCGCTCCAGCTCTTCGGCAGTCAGGGCCTGGTTGGCCAGGAGAATCTGTCTGCGCTCTCCCATCTCATTTTCCACAGACACATGCAGGATGCCGTTGATGTCATAGGTGAACTGCACGTCCACCCAGGCCTGTCCCGCGGGCTTCAGGGCCACCTCTATGGCCACTTCTCCCAGGTATACATTGTCGTCCACATAGTACTCTTCCCCCTGATAGATCTTCACCAGGATTTCCCTCCCCTGGCCCCATACAATGGTATTGCGGCAACAACCGGAAGGAGAAACTACGGTTCCATGCACTTTTATGCTGTTGTTTTGATACATTCAATTTTTATACTTAACTATGCATGTACATTCTTGACATCCCGGGTTCACCATTTCCCTGGACCATGCACAAAAATTTCCAACCATATCTTTCATAAAAATCTGTATGGTCAGTAAGTAGATAGACTGGGGTCATAGCTTTAGATTTTAAGTCTTCTACAACCATATTGAGCAGATGTCCTGCAATCCCTTTACAGCGATATTCTTCCTCTATATATACAGCGCAGACATTTGGCGTGAGGTCTTTTCTGTCATACTCCAAGTCCTCCTATGATTCTGCCCTCATCCAGACAAAGATACCAGCCATACTCGGTTTCATTATTAAGATAAGCTTCCATACATTCAAGGTAAGCTTCTTGTGGCACTCCCCACTTACAATGAAACCATTCGGCTGCCATGTCCTTTAATTCCGGCCGCTGCCTTAACGTGACATATATATACTGTTTCATGTTCTCCTCCATAAATCCTGCGCTTCTGTACATACACGGCAGTTACAACATGCTCTTGGCTTGCTGACACAGCCCCGGAACCAAGTATGATTGCATTCATGTTATATCCGCCTCCTTCTTTTCATAAAATACTAATGTACTTGAGAGTTGAAAGTTTTCAATAAAAGAAGAGCGCTTATAGTATGGATTATGGTATTCTTTAATCACCACAAAGAAAGAGATACCATCCAACCAGAAGTGCTATTCACTGTATGAGTTTACCATACTTTCTGGTGGATGACCATACATTATGTGCTTAATGGTCTTCACCCTGAAACAAAAATACAGAATATGGAACACCCACACGCAGGCCAGCACAATGCGCCCCACAGGAACCTGGTCCATCATGATAAACCCAACGGACATCAGCAATGTCACGGTGACCATGATGCGGATTTTGGTCTTCCGGGTCATGCCCCGTCCCTTCACATAGCTTTCCAGATTATTCTTGTACAGCTTTGTATTGGTGAACCACTTATGCAGCCGCTCCGAGCTTTTGGCAAAGCAGAATGCCGCCAGCAGCAGAAAGGGAAAAGACGGAAGCAAAGGGAGCACTGCGCCCACAGCCCCAAGCCCTACCGCCATACAGCCTGCTATGACATACAATATCTTTTTAAGCTTCATAACTCTTCTCCAATCTTCTTTTCTCTTTTTTCGTTTCCGTCACATGGCGCATGGCCGCAATCGGATGGCTGAAAATCATCCTTGGGCCTGAAAAACCCATAACTGCCCGGATTTTCTCCCTCATTTCCGGCTTGTAACAATGCACCTTACAGTTGGAACAGAATGTCTTCGTCTCCATAAAGGGACATTTGTCGCTTCGCTGCCTTGCGTAAGCTTCCAGGGCAGCGCACTCCGGGCAAAGGCTTCCTTTTCCGCCGTGCTGTTTTCTGCAGTACAGGGCAATCATCTCCGATACCATTGCCTTTTCCCGTTCCCGTTTTGTCCGGATATCTCTTTTCATGACACTGACCTCGTAATCAAAATCATTTTTCAACTGCAGTCGTATTCTGCAGCCATATTCTGCTCCGCATTCCGGCAGCGCAGGTTTTCCGGGTAGGTTTTCCGGCCAGTTTCTCCAGTCAGTTTTTCCCACCAGTTTCTCCGCTCAGCTTCTCCGGTCAGCTCTTCCTTCCCGTTTTGCTTTCAACCGTATAAACAGTATCGGCAATCCGCATAGTTGACTGCCGGTGAGACACCAGCACTACCGTTCTGTCTTCTCCTTCCTCACAGAGGGACTTCAAAATAACCCCTTCGTTCAGGCTGTCCAGGTTACTGGTGGGCTCATCCAGAAGCAAAAACGGCGCATCGTGGAGAAAGGCCCTGGCCAAACCCAGCCGCTGTCTTTCCCCGCCTGACAGAGTATCCCCAAGCTCTCCTACGGGCGTATCGTAGCCCTGAGGCAGAGTCATGATAAAATCGTGCACGGAAGCTTTTCTGCAGGCGGCTTCGATCTCTTCCTCCGTTGCATCCAGCTTCGCGATTCTCAGATTGTTCCTGATGCTGTCATGAAACAGATGGGTCTCCTGGGTGACGAAGCTTTCGCAGTTGCGCAGGGATGCGGTATTTATGCTGTCAATCTCCCTGTCCGATATGCTGATCTTTCCGCTGTCCGTCTTCCAGAAACGCATCAGCAGCTTCAGCAGCGTGGACTTTCCGGAACCGCTCCTGCCCATGACCCCCGTAATCCTGCCGGGCCTGAACACAAGGCTTAAATCCTCCAGAATGACTTCATTCCCGTAGGAAAACCGGACCTTCTCCGCCCTGGCACCGCCAAAAGCAGCGTTTTTGCCGTCAATGGCAATTCCGTCCGTTATCTCTTCCGTCACAGGCTTCTCGTCCAGAATGTCCAGCACTCTGTTTCCTGCCGCAAAGGTGCTCTGAAGCGTGCTGCCCAGATTTGCCAGCGCAATCACCGGTCCGAAGGAGGCAAACATAGCGATGGACGGAATCAGCACGCCGGAAAAGTCCACCCTTCCCCGCTGATAAAGCATGGCGCCTGCAAACAGCATGCACAGGTCAAAGAAAAGAATGACTGTATTGGTCGCCGCCATATTTCTTCCGGAAATACGTTTCATCCGTTTCTCATCCCCGGAAAGAGCGTCCGTCCTTACATTCATCTCCGCAAGACGCGCTTCTCCCTGCCCGTACTGAATTGTCTCGGAAAGTCCCCGCAGACTGTCCAGGACGAAACTGCTCAGTTCGCCTGATCTGACGCGGAATTCCATGGCTGCGTTTCCTGCTGCCGAACCTGCTGCCTGACCTTTCCTGACGCCTTCGGTTTCAACCGTGGCAGCCGACTGACTTTTCCTGACGCCTTCGGTTTCAACCGTGCCTGTCGATGATTCTCCCCGCGCCGCCCCTGTGCCGCTCAGCCTTGATGTAACCAGAGGAATTATAATCCCCACCGAAAGATATGCCAGAAGCGCCAGCAGTCCCAGCGCCGGATGGAAGGCACCGATAAACAGGCTCATTACAACCGTAAAGAGAAAGGCTATCGCCACAGGTGAAATAGTATGGGCATAGAATACCTCCAGCAGCTCGATATCCGAAGTGATAAGCGAAATCAGATCCCCCTTATCCCTGCCCTCCAGCTTTGCCGGGCAGAGTTTCCGCAAAGCCTGAAAAACCTTATCCCGAATCATCGCAAGCAGCTTAAACGCGATAAAGTGGTTGCAGCCCTGTTCCGCGTAACGAAGTACCGCCCGCAGCAGAGCAAACAGCAGAACACAGATAAATACCGTTTTCACCGAAACCGTCGTACTGAATCTAAGCGCATTCAGCACCGCATATCCGCCCAGAATCGTTATGAAGGCCGCGCAGAGATGTCCGATGAAGCCCATAAGCACTGCCAGTATCATATAACCTGTCAGCGGCTTCACAAGACCGACCAGTCTCGCCATTACCGTAAATCCGCTCCGTCTTTTCATCTTTCCGGCACCCCCTTTCCCTTATCAAAGCTCTCTTCACCAGGCAATTCACCCTCCGGAAAATCCTCCTGAATACCGTCCTTTCTCCGGTTCTGTCTGTCGTGAGACTGCCTCTTTGACACATTTTTGCCAGACAGTGTCTCCGGCAGATTTCCTTCAATATTTCGCCTATCCTCCGTATCCCACAATTTTCCTTTCAATGGCTCCTGACAGGCTTTTCCGTAATTCTCCAGACTCTGCTGGGCGTTCCACAGCTTCGCATATGCGCCCTTCCCAGCCAGCAATTCCTCATGGCGGCCGCTTTCCGTCACGCATCCATACTCCATCACATAGATGTTGTCGGAAACCGTCACGTTGGCAAGGCGGTGGGAAATCAGGATGACGGTCTTCCTGCCTGCCAGACCATGAATTTCCCGCATGATATCGTTCTCGCTCTCCACATCGATATTGGAAGTGGCTTCGTCAAAAATATAGACCGGGCTGTCATGGAGCAGCGCTCTCGCCAACGCCAGCCTCTGGCACTGCCCGCCGGAAAAATTGGATGCCCGCTCCGCAAGAACCGTATCCAGCCCCTTCTCGCTCTTCAGGAAATCCGCAAGATTCACCTGTTCCAAAACGGCCCACAGTTCCGAATCGGCTGCCTCCGTCCTGGCCGCAAGGAGATTTTCCCGCACCGTGCCTTTGAACAGGTAGCTTTGATGACTGATGTAGGTAAGGTTTTTCATCAGGCTCTCCTCGGAAAGCTCCGACAGTTCCACGCCGCCGATTTTCACGGTTCCATGATACCCCTTATTCCGTCCCATCAGGATTGCCGCCACCGTGGACTTACCGCAGCCGCTCTCCCCGACAATGGAGGTAAAGCTTCCTTTCGGGAATTCCATATGGAGCCCGCGGAGAATTTCCCGGGGCCTGCCTATGGATGCGCTTCCATCCGGCAAAGTGTCATCGACCTGCATTCCGCCATCTATTGCCTCATTTTCGCCCTGTAAAACAGCTCCTCTGCTCTGGCGGGAACTGCCCTCTCCCTGCCCGGGGTCTGTCCCCGAAAGCAGCCCGCCGTTCTCCTCGTAGGAAAACCGCAGCCCGTCACAGACAATGGAACAGTTCTCCGGAACCGGAATCCGCTTCGCTTCAGGCTCCGGCAAGTCCAGCAGCCTGAAAATCTTATCGCTGGCAGCCATACCGTTCATGGCGATATGGAAAAAGCTTCCCAGCTGCCGCATGGGAATAAAGAAATCCGCCGCCAGCAGGATGATCAAAAGGCACCCTGCCAGGGACACCTTATCCGCCCGAAACTGCGTCACCGCCATAATGACGCCCAATGCAGCGCCGCCGTAGGCAATCAGGTCCATAATGGTAATGGAATTCAGCTGCATGGTCAGCACTTTCATGGTAATTTTGCGGAATTTCTCCGATTCCCCGTTCATTTCCTCATTCTTGAAGCCGTCCGCCTGATAGATCTTCAGCGTGGTCAGCCCCTGAAGATTTTCCAGGAAGGTGTCTCCCAGCGCCGTATACTGCCCCCAGTATCTCGACAACAGCTTCTTCGCCCAGGTCTGCACCGCGGCTATGGCAACGGGAATCAGCGGCACGCAGACCAACAGCACTGCGGCGGAGGGCACGTTTACAAAACAGAGACAGACGAACAGGGTAAGCGGCGCCAGCATGGCATGGAAAAACTGGGGAAGATATGCGCCGAAATAGGTTTCCAGCTGGTCCACGCCCTCCACCGCCACCTGCACGATTTCCGAAGTCTTCACCTGTTCTCTGCAGGAAGTCCCCAGCGCCAGCAGCTTTCTGTAGATTTTTTCGCGCAGGGTCTTCTTCACTGCTTTTGAGGACAGGTAGCTCATGGCGCTGGAGCCTGTGGTGCAGGCAAACCGGACGGCCACGGCAAGGACTGCCAGCACAGCAGTCACAGAAATATCCCCGCTTTCCACCCGGAACAACCCGGCCAGCAGCCTGGCAACGGCGGTCATCATAACGATGTTGGCGACAAGGGAACACCACTGCAGCGCCACATTTCCGGCTATGTACTTTTTGCTCTCGCTGACCGTGCCGATCAGCCTTTTATTGATCATCATGACACATTTCCTCCTGATCCTTTTTCTGCGGATGCTCATCCGGCTTCCGGTATATCTGCCTTCCGGTATATCTGCTTTCCCGCTTCATGAAATATGCCGGCAAGGGAGTTCATTGATCCTCTGTCTTCAGGCGCTTAACAACGATTTCCCGGACGAAATGAAAAATTCGGCTGCCATCTATCCGGATTGTTCAGGCTAATATATATTAGCCTTTACTAACTCCTACCCTTAAGAAAGGCGACTATCTATTATTAGTAGCCGCTAACCTATAATTCAGTATACTTCACAAGATATCTATTTGTCAACGAAATTCTGCGCTGCTTCTGTTATTCATTCTGTTATTCTGTTTTTACAAGTCCCAACTGTATCTGCATACTCTTTGTATACCCGGTATCTGTTCTGATCCACGCCAATTACAGGAAACGGCAATTCTTTTTGTGTTTAAGCGGCCTGTAAATATGATACATTTCACGCTCTTTTCAAAACTACTTTACAAAAACTACTCCAATCGTATTGACAATCATCTACTATCGTGATAGTATGGAGCCATCAAACTATTGCAATAGTATATTCATCAACCGCTGAAAGAACATTTCGGCAGCAACAGGCAGGAGGGATAAATATGAGTATCAAACTTTTCGATTCGGAACTGAAGGTAATGGCGGTACTCTGGCGTGAGGGAGATTGCACTGCAAAGCACATTTCCGATATTTTACAGGAACAGACCGGCTGGAATATCAATACCACTTACACCGTAATCAAAAAATGCATCAAAAAGGGAGCCATTGAACGGCGCGAGCCGAATTTTCTCTGTCATGCGCTGATTTCCAGGGAAGCGGTACAGGCTTCCGAGACAGACGAGCTGATTGACAAAATATATGACGGCTCCGCCGACATGCTGTTTGCATCCCTTCTCACCCGCAAGACGCTGTCTGCCGAACAGATTGAACGGCTGAAAAAAATAGTTGAGGAGGGATGATAAATGACTGCTGTGGGACTGATTCAGAGAAGTTTATACGGCGGGGTGCTGATTCTGGTCATCCTGGCGGTGCGGGGTGCGCTGCTCTACAGGCTGCCCAAACGGACCTTTCCGATATTATGGGGCGTGGCTCTGGCGCGGCTGCTGCTTCCGTTTTCCTTTTCCTCCGTATTCAGCGTATATTCCCTTTTCCGGACGAAGGCGGTTCCGGAAATTCCGGCGTATACCACATACGGAACAGGCGAAGGAGCGATATCTGCCGCTGCTCCCGCTGCCTGGACGACAGCGCAGAATGCGGTTTTGGAGGACCCCTTCCTCTCTGCAGCAGCCGAAAACCGCTTCCCGGTGCTGCCGGCAGTCTGGGGAATCGGTGCCGCTCTCTGCATGGTATTCTTTGTCCGGACATATTTCCGCAGCCTGCGGGATTTTCGAGATGCCGTTCCCGTAGAAGATAACCGGATTCGGCAGTGGCTGAACAGACAACGGCAGGGATATCCGATTTCCGCCAGGCAGTCGGACAGAATTACCGCCCCGCTGACTTACGGAATCCTGCACCCGGTCATCCTGCTGCCCAGGCGGCTCATACAGGAGAATCCTCCGGAACTGGAATATGTGCTGCAACACGAATATGTCCATATCCGCCATGGGGATGCCGCATTGAAGCTGGCAATGGTGGCTGCGCTGTGCATTCACTGGTTCAACCCGCTGGTGTGGGTGATGTGCGCGCTTCTGAACCGGGATATCGAGCTGGCCTGTGACGAAGGCGTCCTGCGCCGGTTCGGCGAACAGTCCAGAACCGGATATGCCATGGCGCTGATCGGGATGGAAGAAAAAAAGCGCAGCCTGCTGCCCCTCTACAACGGATTCAGCAAAAATGCAACGGAAGAACGGATTGTATTGATCATGAAATACAAAAAAATGAAACGTGTGACCTGTGTCGCCGCATTGCTGCTGGTTCTGTCCGTGGCTCTGGTATTTTCCACATCCGCCCGGACATCGGAAGCTACAGGCAAAACAGACGACGGGAGCGTTCCCGCAAATGAGCAGGGAACAGGCACCCCCTATCTGTCAGGGACAGACCCGGCTGATATACATGACACAGACATGATGAATATGCCGGAAGCAAACACGGCTGACAGGCCGGAAACGGACATGGTTAACGTACCGATGGACCCTCCCCCGGACAGTATGTCTTACGGCGGCAGTTCCTTGGAACAGTCAGGCACAGTCGCCCCGGAACCGGCTGACGAAGAGTCGGAAAACAGGGCTGCCGTCGGCTCCGCATATACGCTTTCTTATATGCAGGAGGGAATCCCGACGGAAATGCCTGCAACTCTGTACAGCGGCGATGGTTATCGCATTCTGTTCCCCTCGGAAGGATGGCAGCTCTATGCGCCGGACGCGTGGATGCGGACAACGAATGAACTGGTGCAGCTCTGGGTAAATGACTGCGGCGGAAGCACCTGGGCGCAGGTACAGGACCGCCTTGAGGCGGACGGCTATTCCCGGACAGAGGAAAGCGACGTTTATATGAAAGAAGACAACGGCCGAATCTTTTTCGCTGAAATGCGCAAAAGCGACATTTCCATAATGTGCATAAATTATACATATCCTTCGGATTCGGAATATACAGAAGGATTCCATACACAGATGCAGGCTATCACCGACAGCTTCTCCATGGTGCCCGCCGAAGCGGACAACGAAATGTCAGAATCGGGAAAACAGCTGCAGCGGCTGGCAATGGCCTTCTGGGAAGCATACCTTGCCGGAAATACAGAAAGCATCAGACAGTACTTGTCTGCGGATTATGATTCGGATATCGATGTATTTCCGGACGGCATAGACGGACATGTGGCCTCGGAAGCCAGGCTCCAGGCTGTGAAAGGGTTGGATATCACTGATATGTCTGTGGGAGAAACCTGCGTCATTTCGTTGGAATTCCGTCCGGCTGCCGAAGCGGATTACCTGGAATATCTGACAGTAACGTCAGTCATGAGCAGGGATGGATGGAAAGTGCTTTCCTATGGGTTAGAGATGTGAGACGACAGGATTGACGCGGAATATGCCGGGGCTGTTGGGAATGCAGTTAGGAATTGTCGGAAAATAACCGCTACAATTTCCCTTTGATTACAGGGTTCGCGAAGCGGTTCCTGTAATATGTTTAGGAAAAAGCCCGGAAATACAATAAAAATTGCTGCAAACTTGTAGCGGTTATTTGTAGACACTTCCTTATTCCCCGACAACCCCAGCATTTTATACTGCGCACCGGTTGAATTTGCAGTACAACCCGACTGCAGACCGCCAGCCAGGTATTTCCCCGGAGGCATCACTGTAAATCCTGGCGGTCTGCAGTATATCAGCCGTAACCGGAACAAACAGCCCCTTTCCCCAGCCATGTCCGGGACAGGGCTTGCTTTCATTCTTCCATATATTCTTCATTTGCAACTTCTGCTAAATGAAATCTTTGACTTTTACTTAATAAAACAACTGTATCACTGCCGTGAACTTCCGAATGGTAAGCATTATCTTTTGATGGTAAATACTTCACTACCGCATCCACATCCCGGCAATTGACTGCACTGAATGATACGATACAACCCGAAAATGTCTTTTTCATTTTTTTCACAATTTCTTCAGACTTTCTATATATACCTCTTTCCACCGATAATCCTCTGGGATCCGCAAATGCTGATGGAGATATTCGCCCATCCTTCTTCCAGAACATTCCCGGATGGGATGGCGGATAAACAGCACGATACAATCTTTCCGAATCATCAAAAGTATTATCCATAGAAATCACTCACCACCTTATTTATTCCTTCAATACTTGCTTTAATATTTATAATACTTTCGCATCCTTCATTATCAATCACAAAAACTTCAGCACTTTCACTTTCCGTTAATTCAATTTCCATATGTGCTCCATCTTGTTTATCATATTCTAACTGTAAAGACCCACATGCTGTCGGAAAGACCTCTGGCTGAATCTCCAAGAAAACAATTATATTTCTGACTTTTGATATTAATCCAGGTGAAAATGCCTCTGCCCCATTTGCATTCCAGTTATCCTGCAACATGGCAATTTCCTGCAACTTTTTTAAATTTCCCAATTTTTCTTCATTTACCATCACTCTTTCAACACCTGAAATATTGCTTTTATTACTACTATATCCAGGTAGATTAAGAGATATGCATGAGCCTGAAGTAAAGGATTTATATATATTTGTTTTACCATTCTGATAACTGACCATTTGTCCTGGACAATCATAATTATGCCCTATAGCGACTGCTCCATTTCCCATAACAATTATGGATGTCGCTATAACACCACCCACAATTGTACTATATACCCTGCTTATATTCGCATCGGGCAACCGGTTTGCTGTCATCATTCTCTATCACCTACTATTACCTGTATCTTATATTCACCTATTTGCTCACCATTTACAAACACTTTAGTTGAATATATTCCCACTTCATGAAACACCAGATTTCTCATGTCTAAATTAAATTGCATAACACTTGGTTTGTCTGCTTTCATTTGGTCAACCGGTAATTGAAACTTAATATCGCCTGTATCATTTAGTAATTGTTCATCAGAGGACACAAATTTTATTCGCACACTGTTTTCTTTCTCGACATCAAATCCGGCAATATTACAGGCAATCGCAAAAGAATAATTTCCCGGTATCGCAATCGGAGCTAACACTTGCAAAGGATTTACAATCTGATTTCTTGGGCCTTGTGGAGTCATTTCCATTTGGATGCTGTCACAGTATGTAAACGAAGAAATATAAGCCATCACTACTCTCCTCCTTCTATGTATATTCAAGTAAATTTATTATACACGTTCTCTTTCAATCCCGCAAGTTATTATGATACAAACTGTAAGCTTTCCGCCGGATTTTCCGTCAAACGAAAAGTTTCCGGAAAATCTCAGCGGCATATATCATAAATAAACTCCGCATTTTTATCCATGGCGCTCCACGCCGTCTTCATGGGCGACATCTGGAAGACATGCCACATGCCCGGCCAGACATCTATCTTCACGGAGACATTGGCGTCTATAAATGCCTGATGGAGCCGCAGGGAATCGCTGAGCAGGATTTCGTTTTCCCCCACCTGGATGTATGTGGGCGGAAACCCCTCGAAATTCCCGAACAACGGTGAAATAAAAGCTTCCTCCAGATTCTGTCCCTCCGCATAGGCTTTCACCATCCTCTCGATATACGGGCGGTCCAGCACCGGGTCCAGTTCCGCTTTCGTCTGAAAAGACTTGCCGGAAGACGTCAAATCGGTCCAGGGAGACATCAGGACAAGCCCCCTTGGCAGCAGTCGCTTCTCCTCCTTCAGCTTCAGCGCCAGTGCAAGCGCCAGGTTGCCTCCCGCGGAATCTCCCGTCAGAACCACATCCCTTGCGCCGTACCCCAGCAACATCAGGTAATTCCACGCCTTCATGGCATCCTCTGTGGCCGCGGGAAAGGGATGCTCCGGTGCCAGCCGGTAGTCAAAGCAGAATACATCCATGGAAGTGGATTCCGCCAGTTTGGAAGTCAGCGTTCTGGCATAGAGACTGCTTCCCGTGGAGTAGCCGCCTCCGTGGCAGTGCAGGATAATATATTTCTTCATATGAGCGCGGTTGACGCTGACCCACTCCCCGTACATGCCGTCCACATCCACTTCCCGGTAATTCAGGGATTTCGTATTGCTTAAAATCGTCCCTATATAATCCTGGGACTGGCGGTGCTTCTCAATATCCGGATTCTCCACCAGACCGTGGACACGGCGGATCAGGCTCATCAGATTCTGGCTCTTTTTATCCGCCACTTCAGTCTCTATCTTCTCTATCTCCACCGTTTCGGGGCTGGCTGCGTCCGCCTGTATCGTATTCATATTACCGGCTTCCGCTTTTCTGGCTGCCGGCTTTTCCGCTTTATTCTTTGCCGTACCGACCTTTCTGAACACCAGTTTTCCGGCTCCGTTTTTTCCGAGCTTCACCTTTTTATTATTCCGTTTTCCGGTCTCAGCACTTTGGAATTCCGTCTTTTCCGTTCCGCCCTTTTCAGTCACGGCCCTCCGTATTTCCTGCTTTCCGATTTCTATTTTTTCCATCTCTGGTCTGCTCCCCATTCTCATGGCTGTCCATGTCCCTTTGATACAAACACATCATGTATACGGCTGCAATCTCATTTTCTTTCGGAATTGCCGGGAAATAGCTGATACTCCAGTCAGCCTTTTTTATCTTAGCTACTACATATCCTGTCTCCGGTTGCCGCTTTACTATAATTATGTGTGCAAATAATTGTTTGCTTCCATACAGCAACGCTTACCGGCCTGGCTCAAAAGTGCAGCCGTCTGCGCACCTCGTTCCGCAATCTCCTCCTGGAAAGCATGGTAATCAATGCAATATCCAGTATGGCGCAAACCGTCAAAACCACCGCCGACCAACTCAGCGCAATCTCCCCTGTCAGATACCAGTCTATCAGCATCTCCAACCCCAGACAGAGCAGCCCTGTACTGGTAAAAAGATACAGTGACACTGTCAGGAAAGACCTGGGCAGCTTGCAGATGCACACGGCGAACGCCTCCGTGATAAATGTCACCAGCACAGTAATCGGCAGTCCCAGGCCGAAATACCATCCTTTACTGCCAACCTGAAAGGTCAGTATATAGAGATAAAGCGCTACGGCCACTCCGTCATACAACAACGACACATAGATTGGCTGCTTCGTATATATCATCACGGGAATCAGCATCACCCACATAACCGCACAGGCTCCGATTACCGACAATGACCAGAGCGTCCCCCGAAACACCAGCGCGTTCAGGATGCCGCAGGTAGCCGCCGTGGCCAATACCACCATGGAGATCAGAAGCCCGAAGTCTTTCTTCGTTGCAGTTTCCACCTGACCCTTTTCTCTGGGAAAGGGCGTCTCGGCAGGCATAACCATCCTGCCCTGTGCCTGCTTTTCCAACTCTCTTGGATTCCACACCGGAGTATTGCACAGAGCACACTCTCTGGCCGAAGCATCCAGCTCTACTCCGCAATTCACACAATATGACATGATAACCTCCTGATTAAGTCTCTGCGCAGCGATTCTAAAGTATAAAGTCCCTTCGGCGCGCGCCCCTTCCGCTAGTCGCGATTGCTCTCGATTTTCACATGGATTCCGTCCTTTACCAGCTTGCGGAAAAAGTATCGCTCCACGTCAGCCTCAATGATGCTGCTGGCAAAGTTGACTGTCAGTACGTCCTCGAAGCTGATAATGGCGCAGTTGGTTCTGCGGGAAAAGGGCTGTCCCATATAAATATCAAAACGTTCAATATATGCCGCCATCCCTTCGGGTACCTTCAGCGCCCCCATGTTGGTCAGGCCCGCCGAGGAATTCCTGTCCTGTACCTTCGTATAAAACAACCTCACCACAAAATCCTTTATAAACAGCGGCACCACGCGGATAAAAGGATTCCGCTGGGTAGCCGCATTGGTGGTAATATCGCCCCGCAGCAACTTTTCATTGATATAGTATCTCATGTAATTGTGCACCTGCTGCACAATTTCCTCAAATGTATAATCCCCCAGCCTGGGGTCAATTCCCGGAAATATCATGGTGATAAAATTCCGCAGCGTTATGGATGGGAAAAACCGTCTTAAATTTACCGGCATAGCGATTTTCACCGGACGCTGGCGGGTACGGCGCTCTTCCTCCTGTTTGGTCATCAGGGCATACAGCAATACCGCATTCAGATATTCCGTGATGGTCGCGCCGTAACGCTTCGCCGCCGCCATGACCTCTGACACTGACATGATACCGTCGATGATATTCAACGTATAGAAGGGCTCCGCCGTCCCGCGGACGCGGTAAGCCTTTTCCTCCAGCCTGGGCGGACATACCCTTGCGTTGGCGTAACGCATATAAGCGTCCTCCAACTCCTCTTCATCCGGCGCTTCGTTGATATCCAGCACAAATCCGCCGTTTTTTATCTCACTGTGTCCCAACAGCCGCAGGTAGGTAGCAGTCAGCGTCATCAGTACACACATACCCCCGGTACCGTCCCCGAGACTGTGATGTGCCTCCAGCGCAATCCTGTTGCGAAAATAATACACTCTCACCAGATAGCGGTTATTTGCTTTAAAATACATAGGTTGACAGGGATTTTTCACATCCTCCTGTACGAAAGGCCCGGGACGGTCATTGGGTTCCAGATAACGCCAGAACAGTCCTTTTCGGATTGCTGCCTTATAAGTAGGAAAACGAGGCAGTGCCATATCCAGCGCCTGCTGAAGCACCTGAGGCTGAATCTCCTCCTTCAGCAGCACAGAAAGCCTGTATACAGAGGAAAAATCTCTGCGCTGCAGGGTGGGATATACAATGGCTGACAGATCCAGCTGATACCAGTCTCTGCGCTGTGCCTTTCCTTTTCTCTCTTTACTTAGCTTCTTTTCTGCATTTTCCATATGGAAAGCCTCTCCAAAGTCTCATACCACAGCATCCGAAAATCTCTCACCCGTCAAACCGTTGCGATATCAGCTTCGGCCTGACTTCTTTCGTATACGGCCTCCGCTCCTCACTCCAAACCATTGCCGCATTTATATAGAATAAAAAGAAATACAAAAAAGGTACTTGACACCAGTCAAGCACCTTTCAAACAGTGCAGGAAAAGAGACTTGAACTCTCATGGTATTGCTACCACACGGACCTGAACCGTGCGCGTCTGCCAATTCCGCCATTCCTGCGAACCTCACGAACAATATGTATTCTATACCATTCTATTCAAAATGTCAACAGCTTTTTTAAAAATTTTTTCAAAAATTTTCACCCCGCCTTCCAAAGCCGGAAAATATGAGTTAAGATGGCAATGGCATGCAGTTGTCCTGCATACGCTGCCGCGGCAGAGGAGAAATCAAATGAATTGCAGAAATAATATATCTTTTATGCAGCAGAGCGGTTCTTTTTTATTTCCGGGAAGCAGACCCTGCACCAGTCCGGATACGGCGATAATCACGTAATAGTTCCGTGCTGATGGATAACCTGCAGTGCGTCCTGAACAGAATCCCGGCCAGACCAAAGCTGTTGGCGGCAATCCCCCACAGAACCATGACTTCCCTCAGGGAATATCCGCCGATACACCACACAAGCGGCTTCCTGCCAAGCACCAGCATAAAATTCTCTAATCTCATGGAAAACAGGTATCCATATGGAAATGTTTCGAAACATGAAACGGAGTAGTCTCCCGATTTTGTCCGTCACGAACCCCACAGCAGCAGCTTCGTATAGTCTTCCCTGGGATGGGCGAATACTTCCTCCGTCTCCCCTGTCTCGATGATATGCCCTTCCTTCATCACCATAATCCGGTCACACATCCGATAGACTACATTGATGTCGTGGGAAATGAACAGGCAGGCCAGATGCATCTCCTCCTGCAGCGTCAAAAACAACTCCATAATCTGGGCCTGTATGGTCACATCCAGGGCAGACACCGGTTCATCCGCAATGAGAAAACCGGGATTGGTGATCAGAGCCTGGGCGATACTGACCCGTTGGCGCTGCCCACCGCTGAGTTCTGAAGGCCTCCTGCTCCAATACCTCTCATCCATCCCCACCCGGCGCAGCATATCCCGGGCCGCCGTCTCCCTGTCCGCCCTGGTCATAGCAAGACTTTTGTCCAATGCGCCTGCTGCCCGCAAAGGCTCCTGCAGCAGCCATCCTATGGTTTTGACAGGATTTAAGCTGCTGTATGGATCCTGAAATACCATCTGGGGGCGGACGGAATTGTGGATAATCTCCCCCTCTATATGTCGGTTCATCCCCAGGATGGCCTTGGAAAGAGAGGTTTTTCCGCAGCCGCTCTCCCCCACCAGCCCCAGGCTCTCCCCTGAATAGATTTCAAAATCCGCATTCCATACCACACACTGGCCCTGCTTCCGGAACAGCCTGCTGAACGGAGAACTCCTTTTCCTCCCCTGGCCTTCTGCCTGTTCCTGAGACCGGGGACTTTTGCCGTCCTGATAATACACAGACAAATTGTGAACCCTCAGAACGGGAGCCGTCCCGCCGCTTTCTTCCGTTCTCCACTGGGTTTCCAATGTCCCACTATCAATAAATCTTTCTCCCGAAATTTCTAATGTCCTACTATCAGTAAGTCTCTCTCCCGGGATTTCATTTGTCTCACTGCCGACAGTTGTCTCTTCCGATGTCCCGCTCCCGGTTTCCGCCGCGGACAGTTCCCTGGATTTTCTCCCTGCGCCTGCCCTGCCCTTCACCCGGGAAGGCACTGCTTCCACCAGGCGCTTTGTATAATCCTGACCGGGGTGGTCAAATACTTCCTCGGCCGTCCCGATCTCCACCACACAGCCGTCCTTCATCACCGCCACCCGATGACAGAGCCGCCTGGCCAGGTGCAGATCATGGGTGATAAAAAGCATGGCATTCTTCTGCTCCATATTGATTTTCCGCAAGAGCTCCACAATCTGGTTCTGAATGGTCACATCCAGAGCCGTGGTAGGCTCATCCGCCACAATCAGCCTGGGATGCAGGATTACCGCCATGGCAATCATCGCCCGCTGACGCATTCCTCCGGAAAGCTGGTGAGGGTAACTGGCATACACTCGTTCCGCTTCATGCAGCCCCACCGCCTCAAAGGTTTCCAGAACCTTTGCCCGGATTTCCTCCCCTGACAGTTTCGTATGAAGCCGCAGCACCTCTTCCACCTGTTTTCCTACCCTTTGAGTGGGGTTCAGGCTGGTCTGGGGTTCCTGGAATACCATGGACATCTCCGCTCCCTGATAATGCCTGTACAGCGCTTTGTCAAAAGGCCTTCCTGCTTCCTGTAACGTCACATTGTCAAAAAGAATACGGCCTGTAGTCACAACGGCCGTATCCGACACAAGCCCCATTAAAGTCAGCGCCGTGACGGATTTTCCGGAACCGGATTCCCCTACCACACCCAGTATTTCCCCGTCCCGCAGTTCCAGATTTACCTTTTTCACCACTTCCGGTCCGCCGAAAGACACGGATAAATCTTCTATTTTAATCATCCTTCTGCGCCTCCTTTCTCCCCAAAAACCTGACCTGGTCCCTTTGTCCCTCACATGCTTTACTGCTTCCCCTCCGCCCTTCTCCGTATCCCTTCACTAAACAGAGAAAATCCCAACACCAGCCATACAATCGTCAGTCCCGGTGCCAATGCATACCAGGGCGCAGCCTGCAGATACCCCTGGGCGTCCGAAAGCATATTGCCCAGGCTGGCATCCGGCGGCTGTACGCCAATCCCCAGATAACTCATGCCGGACTCCGCCAGGATGGCATTGTTGAAGCCTATCATCACTGACACCCAGAACACGGAAAAAATATTGGGCAGTATATGAACAAAAAGAATACGGAATTTCCCTGCACCCATCATCCTGGCACGCTTAATGTAATCCGCATCTTTCAGCCTTATGAACTCCCCCCGCACAATCCGCACAAAACTGGGAGTGAACACCAACGACATGGAAATAATCACATTCTGCCTGCCGCTGCCCAGAAGGCTGATGATCACCAGTGTCAGCAGGATGCTTGGAAAGCCGTTCAGTGCATCCGTGATCCTCATGACCACCTCATCCAGCACACCTCCGAAATATCCGGTGAAAGCCCCCAGCAAAATCCCTGCCAACCCCGAAAAAAATACCACCAGAGTGCTGATAACAATGGTGGTACCTAATCCCTGCATGACTCTGGAGAAAATATCCCGCCCGAAATTATCCGTGCCAAAGAGGTGCCGCAGAGACGGTGCAGCAAACTTTTCGGAAGCAGACATTGCCGTAGTACTGTAAGGAGTCCAGAAGAAGCCCGCCACTCCCAGAATCAGGGCAATGCCCGTCATCACCATGCCGGCTGTCAGATATTTATTCCATGGAGTGTTCTTCCTCTGTGGAGTGTTCTTCCTCCATCTTCCTCTGTTTTTCTTTTTCATATCTGCTTTCGCCCGTCCCTTCCCCTGAAACATTTCTCCTGTCACAAAATATGCTGCCATTCAAAAGCATTTGCCAGCGCAAATATACAACGAGTAAGCGTTTCTGCAAATCAAGGGCAGAGAGCGGCTTACAATACAAGCCTGATTTAAAACCGTCTCCTGCTCTTCCTTCACCGAATGCTCATTCCGATACCAGCCAAAAACGATTTGAACAAATGAATTCACAAATATAGTCCGTCACGAAATCCTGGGGTCAATCACCTTATACAGAATATCCACCAGAAAATACACGAAAATCACCACAAACGTAATATACAAAATCAGAATCTCCACCACCGGGAAATCCCTGGTGGAGATGGAGCTGATCAGCAGCCTGCCTATCCCCGGCAGGCCGAACACCTGCTCTATGACAACGCTTCCCGCCACAATCTCCGCCACAATCATACCCAGAAACGTAACTACCGGCAACATGGCATTCCGCAGCACATGAACATACATGACCCGTTCCTTCCCGCAGCCCTTGCTGTAGGCAGTACGCACATAATCCGCATTCATCTCCGTCAGCATGGAATTGCGTAAAAACCTTGCCGTCATGGCGATTTTCGGAAGAGCAACGGACATGGCAGGAAAAAACAGATATCCGAGAAATCCCGCAAAATCTGTCTCATAACTCACATAACCTCCGGGAGAAAAACATTTCAGCAGAATACCGAACAGATACGTCACCAGAATCCCCAAAAAGAATGACGGCACCGCCATGGCTGCCTGGGTAATGACCCCCAGAATGGCATCCAGCACATGGCTGCCGCTTTTTGCCCACACCACCCCCAGGGGAATGGACACTGCAATGATCAAAACCAGCGAAACCGCCGCCAGCCACAAAGTCACCGGAAGCTTGTCTCCTATGAGCTCCGCCACCGGCATCATTTCATTCATATTCCTGGAATACCGGTAGCTGACGCCCAGGTCTCCCTTCATAACTCCCGTCACCCAACCCACATAGCGCACCAGCGGCGGGTCATTTAATCCCAGTTCTTCCCGAAGCTGCGCCTCCCGCTCGGGAGTGGCCTCCGTTCCCAGAATAGACGCCACCACATCTCCGGGAATAATCTGAAAAGCAAGAAAGGCAGCCGCGGAAACAAGAAACAATGTCATAATGAGAGTAATGATTTTTTTACCTAAGTATTTCACGCTGCTGCCCCCGCTTCATTTTAATTCCGTAACCGCCCGCCTCCGATATACTTGTACAGTTTGGATGGTTACTTCTTATATTGCCCGTATTACATATATTTGCTAATATTGCTTATGCTCACTTTCTGCATCACAGACAAGCTTTGCAGCCGTTCATCTGATTTTACTTTTCAGCCGTCAGCTCCCACTTCGCCTGTCCTTATTCTATGATGTATACAGTGCTCATATCCTGCACATAAATCGGGTAGAACTTATAGCCCGCCAGCCGCCTGCTGATGGCAGTCATATTCGCCGGAACCTGAATGAATGCGGTTCCCGCCTCGTCGCAGAGTATCTTCTGAAGCTGTTTGTAATAGTCAGCCTTTTCAGCGGAATCCAGTGATTCCTGCGCCTTCACATAGATTTCATCATACTCTGCATTTGTAAAATTGATAAAATTCTTACTGGAATCCGTCTGAAACCGGTTCAGCAGATAGCCCGGCGTCATATCGCAGGTGATGCCGCTGATGGTAGCCGCATACTGGCATCCGTTGTATACCTCATCCAGCCATGTACTCCATTCCATCCCTTTGATGGTGGCATTGATGCCCACAGCCTTCAGCTGCTCCACCACCACTTCGCCGGTCTGCATGTGGAACTCGTAAACGGCAGGAATGGCAATCTCCAGGTCAAAGCCCTCCGCGAACCCTGCATCTGCCAACAGTTCCTTCGCCTTCTCCACATTGGCTGTAGTGCCGTAAGCCTCATTCAGATCCACATAGTAGTCCTTCAGGGTAGGCAGCATGGCCGAGCTGATCAGCGTGCCGTTTCCGCCTCCCACGAAATCGTTGACGGCTTCCTTGTCCAACGCGTACAGGATCGCCTGGCGCACCCTCACATCATTTAAAGGCTCCAGGGCATTGTTCAGAAACAGCGCCTGCACCACATTGGAAGGGGCTGTAATCACCTGATGGCTTCCTTTAAGCGCCTGCGCCTGGGAATCGGTAAGGTACGCATAGAGATCAATGGTACCTCCCTGCAGTTCCATCAGAGCCGTATCCGCACTGCCCGTAATCCTGAATTCCACACTGTCCAGATAGGGAAGGCCCGTCTGCCAGTAATCAGGATTCTTCGCCAGCGAGATGCCTTCCTGGGGCTTGTAGGACACAAAAGAAAACGGCCCGGTACCGATAGGATCTGCCCCTGCATCCTCTCCGCTGCCGGAGGGAATGACAGCAGCCACAAAGCTGTATATCAACTCCGTGTTGGCACTGTCTACCGTTACCTGAACCGTCTTTTCATCAATTATGTCAACGGCCTGGATTGTTTTCATGGTAGAGATTAAGGGAGTGCCATCCAACAGTCCCGCCACCCTCTCCAGAGAGTACTTCACATCCTCAGCCGTCACAGCATTTCCGTTATGGAACTTCACACCGTCCCGGAGCGTAAAGGTATATACCAGACCATCCTCCGAAATCGTGTAATCCTCGGCAACCGCACAAATCAGATTGCCGTTTTCATCGGGCTTTACCAAGCCTTCAAAAATGTTGAATAATATCTCTTTTGTTCCTGCCGCCGTTGCTTTATGAGGGTCAAGACTGTCGATATCCTGTTGTATTCCTACAACAACGGAGCCGCCATACATATCACCTGCCGCATCCTGTCCGGCCGGGTCTGCTTCCGACATACCTTCGCCGGATGCGCTTTCTTCTGCGGAAGAATCCTCTTCCGTACCGCCGCTTTCCTGTCCGGAACCGGTGCCCTGTGAATCTGCCTGTGACTCCATAGAGGAATTATCCCCCGAAGACTCTCCTGTGCTATCTGCGCATCCGCCCAGTACAGCCATTGCCAGAAGTGCCGTAAAAAGGAAACTGCAAAGCTTCTTTTTCGAATGAAAATCCTTTTTCGAATGAAAATCCTTTTTCATTATGCTCTTCTCCTCTTCGATTAATAAACCTCTCACTATTCAATTGTTTCCCTCATTTTACCATAGAATACGGCAAATGCAAGTATTTTATTCAGTACATCGTTTTCACCGGCTAATTTTCACCCAGTATATGTTCCACTGCATCCCATTCAATGTCAGGTACGTTTTTCTGAGTCACATTGGCAGTCTGTTTCTTTTTATTCTGCATCTTGATGATATTCAGAACCAGGCTTCCTGCCGCCAGTACACAGCAGATTCCCGCCACTACGATGGCAATGGTCAGGTTGTTCTCCACACCCGAAAAGAAATAGCATCCCGCTCCAAGGATAACGCCCAGAATCAGACATACGGCCGGTGTCCCGAACATATCATCCTTTATGCCGCTGACCGCCCAGGACTGAGGCTTATGGCAATGAGGGCATTCGTCCTTAAACGCTTTGGCATAAATCTGCTTCTCGGTAGCGTTGCGATATACCTCCTTTACCTCCCTCACCAGATAAGTATGCGCTATCTCGTCCAGCTTCTTCTGGTTTTTGTCATTGAGCGTTTTGAAATTGCTGTTCATCTCCGCTTCCATGCCGGAAATCGTTGCCTTCAGCGTCCCGCTGTCCTTCATACATTGTTCGCAGCGAAAAGAATACGGCACATCCACGCTCTCCTTTTTTCTGTGCCTGAAATAAGTACCCACTTTCGTAAACCTCCTGGTATATAATAATTTACATGGAAATCGTGCAAAAATAACCTGTGAATTACAATGGGAAACAGTCAGCCACAGAAATCCGGCCAGGCATCTCACAAGTTACCCTGCAGTGCTTCCCTGCCATTTCATTATATCACCATATGTGAAAATGACAACACCGGAAGTAATTATTTTTCTCTGAAGCAACTCTGCATTTTTAGAATTACAGGAAAAATAAACCTGTCTCTCACAAAAATAAAATTTTAGCTATTAGCGATATCACAAGAAAAAGCAATATGTCCGGAAATAACGGAAACGTGTCTGTTTCCCGGCAGTCCCGTCATCCCTCAAGGGCATACCACACATCCGAAACAAAACCCTTCTGCTCCGTATTGGCAACAGGGAAATGATGCAAAAATGTTTAAATTTTGACGTACCTTCTATGCATTTTCGTTATACCATGATTAAAATACAATCATGGTATGGATGGCCATCCGGCCGTTTCATGCCGTGAATATGGTCATATGTATCATATTCACATGTATAAAAGCGCACATAGTATCAGAAATGACCGCAAAAAGACAAAAAACGGAGGTACCTGCAATGAAAAAACCCGAAAAAATTCTGTGCCTGTTTCTCTCACTGCTCCTGTTGGCAGCATTTCCTACCACTGCCCATGCAGCAGGAGAAGGCAGAGGCGTCGAAACGGAAGAACCGGAGGAAATGGAGGAAAAACACTCCCTGGAGGAAGATGCTCTCCTTGCCCCCTACTTCATCATCCAGAATGAGGATGTATCCCTTGACGTTTTCCCGTTGAAATCTACGGAAGTAACCACTAATATCAACGGCATTATCGCTGAAACCCGTGTCGTCCAGACTTATGCAAACGAAGGCGACACTCCCATAAATGCCCGTTACGTATTTCCCACCGCCCCCAACGTTACCGTCCATGGCATGACGATGCAGATTGGCGACAATCTTGTCACCGCCAAAATCAAGGAAAAAGAAGAGGCCAAAGCAGAGTACGAAGAAGCCAAAAGCGAGGGAAAAAGCGCCTCTCTCCTGGAGCAGCGGCGGCCCAATGTCTTTACCATGGATGTGGCCAACATCATGCCCGGCGATACGGCCCGTATTGAACTGCATTATACTGAACTGATTACGCCCACAGACGGCATCTACGGGTTCGTTTTCCCCACCGTGGTCGGCCCCCGTTATTCACCGGATACGTCCGTCTCTGCCCAACCGGAAGATACTCCATCCCAGGAAGCTTCTTCTGAAAATGCTACGACACTCCTTTCCGAGCAGTCTTCCGAACAGCCTTCCGAGCAGAAAAGTGTATCAGAAAATGATGCGGGAAACGATACGGAAAATGGCGGAAATGCCAGTGATGAAGCCGGGGGCGAAACCAACGGCGAAGACAGCGACGCATGGGTTGCAAGTCCTTATCTGGCCAACGGCGAAGTTCCTCCCGGAGAATACCACATCACAGTCAACCTTTCCACCGGCGTGCCTATCGGAGAGATAAGTTGTAAATCCCATGAAATCAAGGTGGTAAAAGAGGACGATTCCAGGGCACAGATCACGCTTGCCAATCCCGAAGACTTCGCAGGCAACCGTGATTTTATTCTGAAATACCGGCTCACCGGGGAAGACGTGCAGAGCGGCCTGATACTCACCGGCTCTGAAGAGGAAAAGTATTTCATGCTCACCGTACAGCCCCCCGAACGCTTCACGCCTGAGGAAATTCCTCCCAGAGAGTACATTTTCGTACTGGATGTGTCCGGTTCCATGTACGGCTATCCCCTGGAAACAGCCAAAGACCTGATTCAAAACCTGGTTTCGGATTTACGGGAAACCGATAAATTTAATCTGATCCTGTTTGCGGACGATACTGTCAGACTGTCCCGGGAGTCTCTTGCCGCCACAGAGAAAAATATCCGCCGCGCCATCGACCTGATCAACGAAGAGGAGGGCGGCGGCGGAACCTCCATGATGCCTGCCCTTGAGGAAGCCATGGACATCCCCATGACAGAAAATACTGCCCGCAGTGTAGTCATCATCACAGACGGCTATATTTCAAATGAAGATGATATCTTTGACCTGGTCAATGAAAATATGAAGGACGCCAGCTTCTTTCCTTTCGGCATCGGCTCTTCCGTCAATGACTATCTGATCAAGGGAATCGCCCAATGCGGCTTGGGAGAATCCTTTGTGGTAACCGACTCCGAAGATGCGGCAGATTCCGCCGAACGCTTCCGGACTTATATAGAAGCGCCGCTCTTAACCGGTGTGACGATAGATTATGAGGGATTTGACGTTTACGACACCGCCACCGCCACGCCCTCCATCCTGTACGCCCAGAAGCCCATCGTCCTGTTCGGAAAATGGCGCGGGGAGCCCTCGGGAACCATCACCATATCGGGCAAGGCCGGCAACCAGGATTACAGCAAGGAAATTTCCGTAGCCGATGTGGCGGTTGACACGGAAAACGAAGCCATCCGCTATCTCTGGGCACGAACAAAGCTGGACCAGCTGGCTGGGTTCGGCAGTGTCAGAAACGATGCCTCCGTGAAAGACGAAATCACGCAGCTGGGTCTGGATTACAATCTGACTACACCATATACTTCATTTGTGGCCGTGATTGATGTGGTCCGAAACAGTGAAGGAAACAGTAAGAATGTGAACCAGGCGTCTCCTCTGCCTCTGGGCGTGTCCAACCTGGCTGTGGGAGGCGGATACACGGCTTATTCGGAACCCGGAGATGCACTGCTTCTGGCAGTTGCGGCAGGTGTAATCATCTGCGGATTCCTGCTTGCCAAAAGAAAAAACAGAAACGCGCAAACCGCACAATAACTGCATTCGCGCAGGCAAGATTTAATACTTTCACAGCAGATGTCCTGAGAGGTGTACAAAATGAACTTTAAAGAAAAAAGCAATTTTCTGCGGCACAACAGTATCTTCTATGTAACAGGATTTTTACTCATTTTCTGTATGAAATATTATTACAGCCGGGCCGGCGTTCCGGAGCTTCAATGGCTTCTCGCTCCCACCGCCGGCTGGGTCAGCCTGTTAAGCGGCATACCGTTCGAATATATACGGGAAGTGGGTTATATAAATCATGACCTGAAAATGATTATCGCCCCTTCCTGCTCCGGTATGCAGTTTATGATGGTTACTGCGGCAATGCTTATCTTCTCTTTCGTCCATTTAAGCGGAAGCCTCTTTACACGGCAATCCGCGGCTACGACGCCCCAGGAGGCTGAACACCAAAGTTGCTCTACGGAACGCAAAAGACGCTCTCTGAAATGCAGTCGCACGGGCACCGCTCCCTCCCCCGGGCAGGATTCCGTGTTGTCAGCGAGCCTGAAAGGTTTTGCCTGGATTGGAAGCAGCCTTGTGCTTTCATTCCTCTTCACCGTCTTTGTAAACGTCCTGCGTATCATTACAGCCGTCTATCTGCCATCCTTCTTCGAGGGGTGGCAGCTGTACGGGAGTTTTCTAACCCCGGACAGCCTTCACACCGCTATTGGGACTGTGATATATTTTACGGCATTACTCACCCTGTATCGCCTGGCCGGGCATCTGTTTCGCAGGGAAGCGCAGGTATCCCTGCTGCGCCGATGTCTGCCTCCTGTATTCTGGTATTTTTTCATTGTCCTGGGCATTCCTTTTCTCAACCGGGCTTATCGGCACGGCGGAGAGCAATTTATGGCATTCGCAGTTCTGGTCACTGCCTGCTGCGGAGGAATCCTTGTTTTGTATTGCGCCGGAGCGCTGCTTCGGAAACGGCATGGTTCCCACCGCAATGCCAGTTGAATCCCGACACACGGGCATTGTCCCTCAATCTCTGTTTTACGCTTTCCGTGAATGGGCTGTCGGAAAATGACATTCGTTCACAATATATAGTTGTGATTTCCAACATATCACAACAGATATTGTGGAAATGCAGTTATTTCCCGACGGTCCCTTCAATGCGATATTCGTTCCACTCATTATAATATCTGTTTTTTTATTCTTTTCCCATCAATGAACACATATTCCACTTTGGTGGACACCTCAAACGGGCAGCCGTCCGTAATTACGATATCCGCGTCCTTGCCCACTTCCAGAGAGCCTACCCTGTCTGCAATCCCCGCATGCTTTGCCGGATTGATGGTGATGGCCTGCAAGGCTGCAAAGGGCTCCATGCCGGCCCGGACCGCCAGTCCCGCGCAGAGCGGAAGATACTCCTGCGGAATCACAGGAGAATCCGTGATAATGGACACCTGACAGCCCGCAGCCGCCAGACGCCCCGGTGTAGTCCAGCTTTTGTTGCGAAGTTCGAATTTGGACGCACTGGTGAGCGTAGGCCCCACTGCCAGGGGAACGTTTTCCTTCGCCAGCTCCTCTACAATCAGGTGCCCCTCCGTCACATGCTCCAGGGTAATCTTCAGGTCAAACTCTTTCGCTATGCGCAGCGCGGTGAAGATATCTTCCGCGGCATGGGCATGAGCCTTCAGGGGAATTTCCTTTTTCAGCACGGGAATCAGCGCCTCCAGTTTCATATCAAAAGAGGGCCTCTTGGACAACTCATCCCCTGCTGCTTCCTTTTTCTCCATGTACTCCTTCGCCTTGAACAGCGTCTCTCTCAGCAGGGCCGCTGTAGTCATACGGCTGGAGTCCTTTTTATCCTTATATACCCGCTTTGGATTCTCGCCGAAGGCGCACTTCATTGCCACACCCTCCCGCACTATCATGTCGTCCACCCTTTTGCCCACTGTCTTGATGGTGGTGAAGGTGCCGCCCAGCACATTGGCGCTTCCCGGTCCCACACAGACACAGGTGACCCCTGCCGCTGCCGCCATGGGAAATGCCGGATCCATAGGCTTCACGCCGTCAATTCCCCGCATTTGGGGGCTGATGATATCGTTCATCTCGTTGTAGTCCATGCCCTCATAGCCGATGCCGTAGCCGTCAAGCCCGATATGTCCGTGTGCCTCCACAAAGCCCGGATATACCTGCAGGCCTTCCGCATCCACAACCTCGGCCCCCTCCGGGATTTCCAGATTTTCACCGATTGCTTTGATTTTGCCGTCTTCCACCAGAATGTCGCCCCGGAAGGCATCTTCGTGGACTGCATCATGAATCATACCGTTTTTTACACATAACATTTTACAAATCCTCCTCTTTCATTTTATATATCGCAAGCGAAACCTTACCGTGTGTCGCCTTTGACACACCGGGATGCTCACAGACCCGCAAAGCGTGTCGCATTTGGGAAGCGGGTTTGGCGCACGAAACGCCTTGCAGTGCCGCAGAGTCCAATTTAAAGAATTTTATAATACTCCTAAACCGAAACTGCTTCCTCAAGCCGCTCTGCTATCTCCTTCATCACTTCCGTCTCTACTTTGCAGACCTTCCTGTCATAGGTGTAGAAACCGTTAACCTCGTCTTCCACATCGCTGAGCTGGGTATAAATGCATCCGCACAGTCCTTTCGGGACAGCAGGCAGAATGGTTTCCTCATACAGCTTTTTGATCCGCACGGTTAATTCCGCGGATCCCTTACACGCTCCATAACCGTACCTGGCATATTTCGTATAGAAATGCCCCGGTACCCGGAAGGAATATCCCCAGCACTCCGATACCAGTACCGGCTTCTCCGGCATTTCCGGTATCTCCAGTTTCTTGAAATAGATATGTTGACTGTCAAAGTCACTTTCCGTCTGTGAAAACCACCCGGAAGTGATTTCCGCAAGGTCCTCAATACCCATGGGAAGCTATCCGTTTCCCTCAAAGCGGAACATTAATATACGTTTCCTGTCCATGTATGAATATTTGCTCACTCACCAACTCCATTCACACAATTCGCCATCAACATGGCAATGGTCATGGGGCCTACTCCGCCAGGCACAGGGGTGACAGCGTAAGCCTTCGGAGCCACGGACTCAAAATCCACATCTCCGCACAGTTTCCCCTCCTCATTCCTGTGAATCCCCACATCAATGACTACAGCGCCGTCTTTCACAAAGTCCGCCTCCACAAACTTAGGTTTTCCCACTGCTGCCACAAGAATATCCGCCCGCCGGGTAATTTCCTTCAGGTTCTTTGTCCTGGAATGGCAGACCGTGACTGTGCCGTTCTCCCGAAGCAGCAGCATGGCCATAGGCTTGCCCACAATGTTGCTCCTGCCCAGCACAACGCACTCCTTCCCCTCGATTTCGATGCCGGAGCGCTTCAGCAGCTGGATGATGCCCGCCGGGGTACAGGACACATATCCCGGCCTGCCGATGCTCAAATTTCCTACGCTTACCGGATGGAATCCGTCCACGTCTTTCTCCGGCGCAATGGAAAGCAATATCCTGTCCTCGTTGATGTGTTTCGGCAGGGGCAGCTGCACAAGGATACCGTTTACATCTGCCCGGCTGTTCAGCTTGCCGATAACCTCAAGCAATTCCTCTTCTGTCGTTTCTTCCGGCATTTCGTAAGAAAGCGATTTCACGCCTACGTATTCGCAGGCTTTTTTCTTATTCCGCACATACACGGATGAGGCAGGGTCGCTTCCTACCTGTATGACAGCCAGGCATCGTTCCACTCCCCGTGCGTTCAGCTCCGTCATTCTTTCCCGTAATTCATCTTTGATTTCCCTGGAAATTCTTTTTCCGTCAATCAGCAGCTCCATATCTATCCTCCTATTCCAGTTCCGCACCTGCCCTCTCACTACCCTGGCATAGGCTGGTGCTGTTTTCCGTTTCCGCAACACCCCTGTCAATACACATACGGCATTCTTCCCGTAATCTCCCTGTAGCAGTCCAGAATCCCGTCCAACGGAACGCACCAGTACCTGGTGGGGTCCGTAGAGTACGCATAAGCCATACAGATCAGATTACCATAGCCGTCCACCAATGCGGAGCCGGAATCCCCGTGTATCAGCTCCACCGTCACCTCCGTATGAAAAGCCTGATTATTCCAGTCGAAATCCTGCTTTATCTTGATCAGCCTTCCCTTGGAAACATGCAGCAGGCCGCCTGTCCTGTCCACCCGCTCCAGCCCCAACTCGATATCCTGCTGATTCAGGCTCTTCCAGTAGGTTCTGTCGATATGCACCGTCATCAGCTTTTCCAGCAATTCCTCCGGCACGTTCTCCAACGGCACCTCCACCACTCCCACGTCATAACTCTCTGTGGTGCCTATAGCCTTCCCCCGTATTACGGTTCCGTCATAAAAATAAATATCCCAGTCCTCATATTTACTGACCACATGATGGTTTGAGCAGACATAAATTCTGTCTTCCGTGATTTCCATGATATAGCCGGAGCCGGAACTGTATCCGCCCCTTCCGACTCCATGGTACAGCTGTACAAACGCCGGGCGCATGTACTCCAGCGCCTCGTCTATATCCTCATTCTCCGAGGCTCCTCCGTCATAAATATTGGGCGCTCCGATAATGGCATCCACCCTGTAGTCAATCTGACGTCGCCCGATCAGGGCCTGTATCTCATCCTCCTCCGCCACCAGAACCCTTGCATTCTCCACTGTCTCAAGCCCATAGCTGTCCTCCGCCACATAATGCAGCGAATAGTCCCCGGGCACGTTCAAATCCACTTCGGAATCGTCCACCCGTATATCTGCTGTCAAATCTCCGTCCAGATCATCCTGTGCCGTCACCGCTTCCAGATAATCGGGCTCGCTCCCCGGAATGCAATAAAAATCATGGATACCGTCAAAAGAAGGTGCCGTATCCACGATCACGGAAATCTGCCCGCTGGTTTCGTTCCCCGAGCCGTCCCTGGCAAGAACCTCCACCTCATATTGGCCGACACTGTCAAAACACAGGCCGCTCTCAAGAGAATCGCCTTGCGAAAAGAACGCCTCCGCCCCGGGGTCCACATCCGTTATCCCCTCAATGACATCCTCCACAGTGTAGTCTGCGCCCGCTGCCAGGTATAACTGTCCCTCTTTCCAGAGGATTTCCGGAGCCACTGTATCCTGAATGGTAACCTCATATGTAAACTGTGTCCTTCCATGATAGACCACTGCCTGATAGGTACCTGTATGCGCCTCATCCACCTGAGATAAATCCAACTCCCCCAGATGAACGGACCATTCCGTGCCTGAAAGATAGTCCTCTATATTTTGACTGATTTGGTCACCGTATTCACAGGTCATCTCGCTGAAAACCGGTACCACTTTATATATCCGAAAATAAAAGAAAAGCAGACCGGCCCCCAGCATCAGAACAAATATCATAAACGCCAGCGCCTTCCGTCTTCTCCCTCTTCCTGTATGTCTCACGAATCCTTTTTCCATCCTTTACCTGTTATACTCTCATATCCGTCTGAGCCGTCATATAAAAGCTTAGCATTGCCGCGCCGGTTTGTCAACCAATGTACCGCATTGCTTCCCCCGGAAAATTCAGGGAAGCCACAGACTTCCAAACACTTCCCCGGCCAGCTTCCTGCAATAGGAAAGGGAAAATTGACCGTCCTGGCTCACGATTTCATTCCTCCCGGCAAGCTCCTCTGTATACTCATCCAGCGGATACACCGTAACACCCCCATATCCCTGCTCCACATGGCAGACCAGAGGCTCCACCCCATATGAGGTTATAACTGCCTCACCCGCTTCATCCATTCCGATAGTCACCCGGGCCATACCGCCCACCATACGGTTTGCTACGCCTTCCCCTGTGCCCGATGTCCAATTGACAAAATTTCCCAGGGAATAATAGGTCAGTGCGCCTCTGCCGTCCTCGCTGCCTTCTGCTGCTCCCACCCATTCCACAGGCTCTATCACATGGGGATGGGTACCCAGAATCAGGTCTGCTCCGTTTTCGGCAAAAAAGGCTGCCCACGTCTCCTGCTCCGCGGTTTCTTCCAGGACATATTCCGTTCCCCAATGAGGACAGACTATCACGAAATCCGCCAGTTCCTGTGCTCTCTGCAGCTCCTCTGCCACCCTGTCTCTGTCCAGCAAATCCACCGCCCAGGGCATATCCTGGGGCAGTGCAATGCCGTTGGTGCCATATGTATAATTTAAGACAGCCAACCGGATTCCATCCTGTTCATACACATAGATTTCCTCCTGCTCCTCCTCACTTCCGTGAATTCCCAGCACCGCAATATGGGGATACTTCTCCTGCCAGAATGTCAGGCAGTTGACAATCCCCCGTTTTCCCTTATCCAACGCATGGTTAGTGGCATGAAGCACCACATCAAATCCGGCATCTACCAATGCATCCCCCAGCTCATAGGGCGCGTTGAAGGCCGGATATCCGGATACGCCCAACTCTTCCCCTCCCAGAATTACCTCCTGGTTTACCAACGCCAGATCAGCGGATGTAATTTCATCCTGCATTTCGGCAAACACGGCACCGAAATCATAGCTTCCGTCCTCCCTTTTCCCGCTCTCCGCCACGGGCGTATGCAGAAGTATATCTCCTACCATTACCAGAGTAATCTCAGACCTCCCGGCACCGGCATTGATTCCCGCGTCAGATTCTGCACCGGCACCCGGGGCGCTTTCTGCATCCCTTCCTGCAAGTGATTCCATCCCCGCCCCGTCTTCCAGACTCAAAGATTGCTCTGCTGCACTATCCTGCACAGCCACTCCTGCTGCTTCCTGCCCAGTCTCTCCGCCTGCTGTCTGCACAGTCTCTCTGCCAGTCGTCCGTGCTGCTTCGCTGTCATCCCCGGCTTCCGTCATTGTACCTGCCCCACCTTTTTCTCTGCCTGACAGCAAAACAATTGCCGTAAAAACGCAAAGCGCAATCGTAAAACCATACATCAGGCAATCACTTTTACAATTTTTAAATTTTCTTCTTCTTTTTCTCATTAAACTGCTCCCCTGGACTTGTCACAATATACTGCTACAGATTATCATATCGACCCGTAACTGCCTTGTCAATCCCATACCGGATTCTTAATCATTTCACTTAATCATTTCAGTTTAAAACTCAGTTACAAACTCCCGAAAGAATACAGTGGAAAAGAAGCCCGCAGCATGCTACAATGAAAGCAGGTCATAGACACACCTTCTGCCGCCGAAAATCTTCTGACAAGTATAGTGCCCTGCAATACTGCTACGACCATGTACAGTACTATACAATACTGCTGCAACACGGAATCGAAATGAAAAAAGGAGAATCGCCATGAACACAGACAACCGCCAAAAATGCGCTCTCATCACCGGCGCATCTCGCGGCATAGGGAAGGCCGCCGCAGAAATCTTCGCCAAAAACGGATATAACCTGTTCCTTACCTGCCATAATTCCACGGATGACCTGGAAAGCCTGGCAGAAAGCCTGCAGTCCGCATACGGAATCAGATGCCGGCCCATTGAAGCCGACATGGGTGCCGAAACAGATGTGGTGCGGTTATTTTCCCATATACAGAATCTGGATGTGCTGGTAAACAATGCGGGAATGGCCTGTTTCGAATTGCTTTCCGATATGACAGCAGAACAATGGCACAGAATTATAGCCGTAAACCTGGATTCCTGCTTCTACACATGCCGGGCCGCCATCCCCCTGATGCTGAAAAATCACAGCGGCAGCATCATCAACGTTTCCTCTGTCTGGGGCGCACAGGGCGCTTCCATGGAGGTAGCCTACTCTGCGTCAAAGGGCGGCATGAACGCCTTCACCAAAGCACTGGCAAAGGAACTCGCCCCCAGCAATATTCAGGTCAATGCCGTCGCCTGCGGCGTCATTGACACTGCCATGAACAGCTGCCTGTCACCGGAAGATATGGCAGCACTCCGGGAGGAAATTCCTGCCGGCAGACCGGGCACTCCCGCAGAAGCTGCCGAACTCATCTTCCGCGTCGCCCAGGCTCCGCCCTATATGACAGGCCAGATCATAACAATAGACGGCGGATGGTATACCTGACCGCCGTCTGCTTCTATTTTCGCTTTTGCCGGCATGAAAAGCCGCTGCCGGGAACTGATACGCTTTCCTTACGAGAACAATTCTTTCTCTTCCTCGAATATTTCCTGTATATCCGTGCCGGGTGCCAGTGAGTCCACGATTTCCTGCATCTGTCCCTTAGTCCTGGCATCCCTGCAGCGCAGGATGATTTTTTCCTTCTCGGCTTCGGTCAGCCCCGCATAACCGCTCATGGCCGCTTCATTCATGGCAAGAGACATTCCAAAACCCACAGGCAAATCCGAAAACAGCGTCCCGTCGTTAAGGACTCCGCTTCCGCCGATTCCGTTGATATCCATTACTGCACACTCCTTTCGTATGATTTCGGATTAAAAATAAAATCCTACTACAGAATGTGCAGTTTTTTCATCTTTATTCATTGACCTGGCCATACCAAATGACATAGCCTCTCGCATAATATATCGTTTAATTTTGTGCAGCCTCATACTCCGCAATCTCCCGCTCGGCAGTTTCTACGTCCTGATAACCGTACATTTTTACACTGTTTTCCATAATTTCATAAGCTGTGTTCCTGCCCGAGCGCGCATACACTACCACGTATCTGCCGTACAGTTCCAGCATCTTGTCGGAATATGTTCCCAACTCTCCTCTGAGGTAAGTCTCATAAGAGGTATCCTCGGCTGTATCCTCATAAGTGTGAATATTTCTGGCATTACCGGCCAGAGTCGGATAACCGGCGCAGAATTCCTCCATCCATTTTACCTGCAGTCCCACAATCTGCTCGATGATATTTTTCTTCTCCAGGGTCAGTTCCGGGAAATGAGACTTAATCTCTTCATACTTTTCCGGCGCGGTACTCTCCATCATACGCCCGTATTTTTCCTCAATCAGATTATGCCCCCTGTGATATTCCCTGTAAAAATCATACAGGTATTGCAGAAGCATCACTCTGTCCCAGGTCAGATACTGACTCTTGCGCATTATGGAAAAGGTTGACCAGTCATTCTGACAGCTGGCCCTTCCGCCCTCGTTTTTCACTTTGTCGAAGGCTTCAAACTCAAGCCTGGCAATCTCCTCCACAAGTTCCTCGTTGCTCTTTGCCGCCAGAGAGGCCTTGAAAACCAGTTCCTCGCTGTGGGCGTCCAGATAGCTTTCCGTATCGCTGATAAATCCTTCCCTGTACATCTCCATGGCAAAGTATTCGCCCAGTTGTTCTATATATGCCGCTGTATCGTTCACCCTGTTTTCCCGCCATGAATATGCCGCGCCGGAAATGCCTTCTCTCGTCCTGCTATCCGAAATACTTTCCCTGGTTACCCCCTTCTCACCTGCAGCCTTCACCGGATTTTCTGCTGTGTCTCCCCTGAGTTCAGTGTTCCCGGCCGCTGCTTCCCTCTGACCTTCCGCGTTATTTCCGGCTCCGGAACACCCGTTCTCTGCTCCGACCGTCTTCAAACCTGCCGCAATTCTCTCCAACAGTACCGCTGCCTCTCTGCCTTCTTCCGAACTCCGAAGACTGCGCAGAAGCCACTTATCGTGAGGCGGATATTTTCCTTCTATATAATGTTGGAGCTTCATAGCCTCCTTCATGCCGTCCCATACCATCATCTCCGCGGTAAAGCTGTCTCCCCTGCCCAGCGTCCTGAGATAATTGTACTGCGCTGCCTGGGCAAAACGCGCCGCGGCTTCCGCCAGCTTCAGGTATCGTATTTCCTCCGGATAGCCCTTGCGCAGCTTCTCCCTGAACGCGCTGAAAATGCCTTCCTCATCCCGGAAAATCTCACCGTTGACAGCTGCTGCCAGAGACGCGTCAACAGTGCTCTTCCAGTCAATCTTTTCGTATACATCGGCTCCGGTCAGCTCCCGGTAAAAATCCGAAATCCGGATTACGCCGCGCCGGTTGCGCCCGTTCACATGAGCCGCACGCCGGTATCCCCTGAAATCCGCGGGAAGCTTCTCATAAGCCTGCTGCAGGGCCTCCCCGATTTCCTCATAAGTTTCATCCGTAACCCACATGCAGAAATCCGGTCCCCAGTCATGGTCTCTGGATGCGGCATCGTCATAGCCGAAGCAATCAGAACCTCTGCCGGCAAGGCCCACTGCTATCCTCCCGGCATATTCCGGAAACTGTTCCTGTATCATCGGTTTTCCGTATATCCCGTAATATTCCTTCGACAGTGCCAGGCCTGTGCCGGTTTTCCCGGTATTCCGTACTTCACCCCCGGTAACCTCAGTTCCTTCGCGAGATTGTATTTCAGTTGCTGTGGTCATTGTCCCTCCGGCCATCGCAGCATTCCCGGTTTCCCTGCTTTCCCGTCCGGTCCCAGGGGCACCGTCCGCCCTTTCCGGTTCTGCAGCCCCATAAGCCGCCTCACAGGCCGTCAAATTTCCCTCCAGCCTGCGATAATAGTCGTTCCTGCCCAGGCTTTTCTCCACAGACGCCATTGCCTGGCGATAATACTGCGCCGCCTTACCGTAATCCTTCTCCCGATAGAAATACATTCCCAGAGTTGCCAACGCGGCTGCGGAATGACTGTCTTCCACATTTCCCGACTTGAAAATCTCCATGGATTTCATGGCATACCGATAGGCTTCCTCGTTTTCACCCAACTGCATGCAGGTGCCTGCCAGATTGGCATAGGTGACAGCAGTCTCGTAACCCGCATTGTTTTTTTCCACAATGTCAAGCGCTTCCAGCAGCCTCTCCTTTGCCGCCGCATAGTTGCCCATTTCCTGATACAGAAGGCTGATATTATTCTGCAGCCCTGCCATCAGCATATTGTCAGGCTCCAGCAGCCTGCCGTATATCTCCTGCACCTGCCTGTAAAAACCCATGGATTCTTCCAGTCTGCCGCAGGCGCGGTATGCGGTTGCCGCATTCAGAAGCGTAGTCGCATGGGGAATCGTCCCCTCCAGTCCCATGTGCTCCGTCTGGGCAATGGCCTGGGCAACGGTTTTATACACCATCTCATGCTGACTTGTCTCTCTGTAATAGCCAATCAGCTCATTTAAAAGCTGCAGCTTCGCCCCTTCATCCTGTTCCTGCTCCGCATCTGCCACAGACTGCTGCAAAAGCCGCTCCGCATCTTTCCCCTTGTCTGCATCGAAATAAGCGTCTACCTGTGCCAGAATATTTTGAATGTCCATTGTTCTCTTCCCCATTCTCTTTTCAATCTTCATCTCACCGTTCCATCATTCACAGCCGGTTCTCCCGCAATATTCCATCTATCCGGCCATTTGGGACTCCGCTTTCATTACGACAGGCTGCCTGCCTCATTGTCAATCCTGCATTTTCGGCATCTTCCGCAACGGATTGTTCCTTGTACCACACAAACAGCCGCAGCTCCTCCGGCGGATTTCCTTCTGTTCTCTTCGTATTCAGCTACGGAAACAGAAGCCGTAACCAATATCATCATACTCCCGATTTCGCCCGTTTGTCAATTATCACCTGTACCAGCAACATTGCAATACACCCGCTTCCGATTCCGCTGACCACCCCAAACAGAACATCCGTCGGATAATGCACTCCAAGATACAGACGCGACAAACCTATCAGCCCCGCCAGTACCAACGCCGGAATCCCAAACCGTTTTGGCAGTCTCCTGTACAAAACCCAGGCTGAGGCAAACGAGCTGCCCGTATGCCCTGATGGAAAAGAATAATCCCACGGCTTGCGTATCAGCGGCACCAACCCTTCTATCACTTCATAGGGCCGTACCCTGGCCACCAGATTTTTCAGGATGATATTGTTAATCAGAAGGGATACAAGCAGCGCCAGGATGCTTGTAATCCCAATTTTTCTGGTTTTTGCGGAAACAATCATCACAATGGATACCAACACCCAAAATACAGCCCCGTTTCCTAATGCGGTAATTTCCTTAACCAAAGGAGTCAACACCGGATTTCTCACGGTATTTTGAAGAAAAAGTAATATATCTGCGTCCATGCCACCCTCCCGCAATCTTTTCTGACTTTATCATATGCAGAAAAAAGAAAACAGCACCGTCACTTCGGCTCACATCCGCCGCAGACGATGCCCTTTCTTCTGCCTATTCTATTTCTTCAGAAATCCTTTCAGCGCATCCACGGTATCCGATACCTTGTCCACGGTAAGCTTTGCCTTCACGCCCTCAACCACCTGATTTATCACGTCATCCGGCAGATCCACTCCCAATATGCCCTCCAACGCCTTTACCGGCTCCTTTTGAAACTGCTCCTGCAGATTCTTGTCCTTGGTGATCTTATCCACCGCTTTTTTGATCTGTTCCTTTACGTCCATCCTGAAATCCTCTCTTTCCTTCTGAATCATATGTCTTATCGGAAGTAAGCCCTTCCGCTTCCGATAAAAGACGCATCTTGTAGTAATGAATATTACCACAACATTCCGCAGGGCACTGTAATTCTCCCCTGCAGCCAGGCTCCCCGCATCAATCTTCGCAATGTGTAAAGAAATTCTAAGACAGCAAAGTACGCTGCCTAAGAATTTCTAAATTACACATGGTAAAACCGTATCCTGCGAGGCAATGCAGCCACTTCACTGTTGCAGTCATTATTATCCGGCTCCAGGTCAAACATCCCTCCGTCTTCCTCATCAAGATATACATCAAGCCGTACTCCATGGCCTTCCGGGTTCTCCCCTTACCAGACTTTCTGGGGTACCAATGTAAGGCGACGGATTTTTCGCTGCAGAATGCATTCCAAGATATATCGGGATGCTTTCTCCCCATAAGTTTTGTGGGCAGTCAGACTGTACGCCAGAAAATCATCCACCAGGTTCATGTCTTCTAATCTTTTCATAGTTTCTCCTGTTCCAAGCAGGAGATACCATGTCATAAACTCCTGCCTTGCAATTATAAATCGGGTCTCAAAGCATAGAGTTTCTGAATGTGATACAGATGATCTGAATTTTTATTACCGTGTTCGAGAAATTAATATGCTTTATAGATATAGAATAGCATAATTTTGCGTCTTGTCAAGACATTTCGTAATTTTGTCTGAGTTTTTGGGGCGGGGTTTTTGGGGCGGAGAGAAAGCCGGAAGACAACTGGAGGTGATTGCAGCCCGGGATATGGTAAGGGCAATATTGAATACTGTCGGAAAAATTGAAAAAATCCCATCTGCCTGCCGCAAAAGCCTGAAAATGTACGCGCTTTTTTGCTTCGGTTTCGTTTTCCTTATTTCCCTTAAAAGCAAGAGAAAAATATCCACACCTCCCCCGCCCTCTACCTGCGGCTCTTCAGAATCGCCGCCAACATGTGGAACATCACACCGCATGCGGCAAAGGCCAGCGCATACAGCTTTCCCACATCTCCGGCCAGCATGGACATCAGGGTTCCAAGCACCGGGAGATGGTAAACGGACCTGCCCACCAGGCTCTCATAGGGCACCGGCACCGTATCCTCCTCGCTGTTGGCGTCTCCCTTGGTGATAAATTCTCCTTCCACATACCGGTTCTCTTCCACCCTGTGGGTCACCACAGAGCCATTCCGTATAAAAGCGATCACATCTCCCGCTTCCACAGTCTCCGGCTCTGTCTCCTCCACGTAGAGGATGCTCCCCACCGGTATCTCCGGCTCCATGCTCCCGCTGACCACCTCATAAATCTCATATCCCATCAGCCTGGGCACTGTCAACGGCACAAATGCCGCAATGATCCCCAGAAGAATCAGTGTCCCAAGCACACTGCAAAGGGCAGGAAATACTTTCCCACCCTTTCCTTCAGAAGGACTTATGATTGCTTCCAGCCTCTCTGTTTCAGAAAGACTTGCATTCGTTTCCGGTCTCTCTGTTTCAGAAAGACTTCCATTTGTTTCCGGTCTCTCTGCTTCAGAAAGACTTCCATTTGTTTTTGGTCTCTCCGTCATGATTCTTCTTCCTTCTTCTTTTTCTTCAGAAACAGGAAATACCACGCTGCTCCCACGGCGCCAACCGCAATGACCAGAACAACCGGTACCGGGATTCCCAGGAGCCTGGCATCGGCAGCAACGCTCAGGAAGTTACCAGTTGGCACCTCTGCCTCATCCATGTCCACTACCTCCTGCGGTCCGCCGTCCGTGGGTGTTTCCCCATCAGGAATATTCTGTTCACCACCGGCTCCGCCCGGTGTCTGTGCGTCCGGGTTATCCCCGGCTCCGCCCGGCCCGGGCGCCGTCGGCAGTTCCGGGTCCTCTATCACTTCAAAACCGGGGACTGCCGGTACCGCCGGGACAGGGGCAGGAGAGGCAGGCTCCGGAGTCGGCGTTGCAGGTACAGGTTCGGGAGCCGGTGCGGGAGGCTGGGGTACCGGCTGCTCTTCCACGTTCCTTGTGTATATAAATGTAAATACGTTCTCCGCCGGATCCTTCTGCAGGGTCTGGGTCATGTTGTAAGCCTCGGGCGTCCACCCTTCGATGTAGATATATGCAACCACCGGCCGGTCACCCACATTGCCGTAGTAGGTCTCGCCGGGCGCCAGCGCATTTCCCTGGCTGTCCATATAGTTGATGGTATAGGAAGTGGCATCCCCCAGGATTCCGTAGGCCACCACGTAATCTCTGTCGCCTGTCACCACAAAGGAGTTGGTCTGGGTGCTGTCGCTGTTGTCCTTCCCGCTCTCACGGATTCCCCTGACATAATACTTGCTGTTGTCATTTAAGGTCACGGCATTCTGATAGAAATTAATCCGTGTACCGTAATGCAGGCCTGTAAACTCCACCATCTCCCCGGTGGCAAAGGAGCCCTGCTGCCCGGCAAAAAAGCGCACCGTATAGGTATACTCTTCTTCCTTCGCCGAAGCCGGCAGCGTCACCGTAAGAAACAGGCACATGGATAGAAATGTGTAAAAAAAGCGTTTTAATCTCTTCATCCTTCTATGCCTCCTTCTTCCCTTTTTTATGCTCCCTGAAGCAGTAAATGCAGTATATCAGGAGCAGCAGCCCGCTCACCCCTCCGGCTACTGCAAATACCGGCAGGCGGCTCTCATCGCTGGTTCTCACTATGCCGGTTCCCCGGCCGCTTTCCGGAGTCGGTGTAGGCCGGGTATCATCCACCGGCTGGGGCGGATTGCCCGGATTCTCCGGATTCGGCCTGACAGGCAGGTCATCCCGCAGTTCCACCGCGAAGTTCATCTGCAGGTCAGCCAGAGTGTCCTGGTAGCTGTTGCCCTGGGTCTCGCCGTCCAGCGCCACCTCAAGGGTAATCATTCCTCCCTCCCCATTCTGCACGGTATCCAGGTAAAAATAATCTTTCAGTGCATTGGTAGCGCCGTGAAGCCCTTCCCCCATGCCTGAGAGCATGTCATCCACAGTCTCCCCGTTCTCGCCTCCCACGGTATCGCTGTCGAACAGCGTCTCCACCGTGCCGTTCTTATCCGTATAGAAGAGGCGGTAGGTATAGGCGCCTCCCCCGATTTCCCTGTTTGCGCTCCTGTCCTCCAGGGAGTACAGCACCTCGTTCTGCATATACCAGTCCGTGGCCGTGGGATTCTCGTTCTTCAGCTTCAGGGTAATGATCACATTATCACCCGGCTGCATGCCGCCGACCACGTCATTGATATCCGTCGTGCTGAAGCTGCTCACCATCTCGTTCGCGGGGCTGAAGGTCACATTCCAACTCTCATCCCCGTAAAAGGTCTCTGCATTAACCGGAAGCACCATGCCGAAAGCCGTCAGGCCGGAAAGCATTCCCATCCATATCCTCTTGTTTTTCATGCATGCCACCTCCCTACTCTGCTAGGCTTAAGCTGCCGTCTTCATTTACAGTAACCCGTTTTCCCCATGCGCTCCAGACAGCATCCTGCGCATTATGCTCCTGTACCGCATCCACTTCCGCCTCAATCCGGAAAGATACACCGTCGTAATCGTAAGTGGTAATGATTGTGGTATAGCTTCCTTCCTTCTTCGTCTCCTGGGATACCTTCTTTGCTATGCTGCCATCTATGGTCAGGGAGTCCGCGAAAAGCGCTGTCTCCGAATTTCCCTGCCCTTCCGCGCAGAGAAGCTTGCTGTAATAGAGGACGGTGCGCTCTTTCGTGCGTGCACCCTCGTCTTCAATCCAGTCTGTCCCGATGTTCACCAGGTTCAGGTCTATTAAATCCGGGGAAAGGTCGCGAAGCTTGTTTCCGTTCGGGTCCAGCCAGTATTTATAGATGCTGACACGGACGTACTGGTTGATGGTTCCCGTATTTTTCACCTTCAGCTGCTCCTGGTACCTCTTCCCCAGTGTCAGTTCCTCCCCTTCGGGAAGCATGTTCTCCAGAAGTTCTCCCGTGTGCTCGTTCCAGGTTCCGTCCCCGGCGCTGCTGTAATCCCGCCAGGACACTTCCTTATCGTTTTCAACCAGGGATACCCCTATGTCATACATCTGGATTCTTGATGTGTAGGTCTCCGAATAGTAGGTCAGAGCGGCTCTGGTCCCCCCGATGGAACTGCCCAGCAGCATGGCAACCGCCACCGCAAAAAGTACCGCAGTCACTATGGGGGATGCTGCCTTTATCCGCTTCTTCGGCTTCTGCTGCTTCTTCATGATGCATCCCCTCCTTCCGTGGTACCGGTGTTCTCAGCGGTGTCCTGTTTTCCCGGCTGTACACCGCCATTGCCCCCGTCACTGCCGGTTCCTGTATTATTGGTGCCTTCTCCGCTGTCAGCCTGGGCACTGCCGGCATTCTGCGGATTTTCTGCCTCCCTGGGAGTGCCGGCGCTCTCCGCGCTTCCGGTATCCAACAGCTCGCTCCAGTCTGTCTCTTCCACGGTGTAAGCGCTGCCGTCCTCATGATACCTTACAGGCGTGCTCTCATAGATAACAATGACATTAAAACTCTCCCTGTCCTCCGGTGTCTCCGGTATGTTCTCAATCTTCAGGTCCAACGCTCCCGTGCTGCCTCCGCCGTCCACCGCACTGTTATAGTAGTAATACCCGTCGCCGCCTGCTGTCCAGCCATCCCCCGAATAAGCGATGGCGTACTGGCTTCCGCAGAATGCCCGCACCCTGATATATACCGGCTCCGAACTCTCCTCATTGGCAATCACCACATGCTTGGTCCATTCCGTGAAGGACTCCGTAATCTCGGTTCTGTCCCCCAGATGGATGGTGTATCCGCCTGAGGCTTCCGCATATGTGGTAAAATAGGACCATGCCTGCCCTATTCCGGCGGATGCCACCGTAAGGGCCGCCGCGCAGGCAAGGACTCCAGGGTAATATTTTCTTTTCTTCATGTCGGTTCACCCCCTGTGCTTGTTGTTGACTCCAGTTCCTCTCAGTCCAACTTTCTTCATGCTTCCTTATCCATTTCTGTCCGGCATCTCATTGCTTTCATCCCTGCATGCTTATCGCCTGCTGTCCCCGTGAGTACTATGTTTTCCACGGCAAAAGTGTCAGCCGTACTGCCTTCCCCTGCCTGACGCGGACACCCGGCGCTGATTGCCCGGGAATAATGCATCGGTGTGCCGGTCCGTATTTCCCTCAGAAGCTGTCGGGAAATAACCGATACGATTGATTGAAAGAAAATCTCTTCATTACTCACTGCCCGGGCTCACCCTGGTTCCCGGGCGCATCCTGGGCCGGAATGGAATACCAGTTCCATCCGCCGGCTTCGTCATACACGAACTGGTTCTTGATGCCATGCCCGTTGGTGCGGCGGCCATCATACTCGTTTTCAAATTCTACGGAGACTACAGCCCCCGCCGCAATGGTGGCGGTACGGTCTCCGGGTACCGTCAGCTGATAACTGGAACCGCTGTATACCTCCCTCACCGTCACTTCCGCCATGGCAGGAATCCTGTCCAGAACCACACGCTCCTGTCCTGCTGCGGTGAAAGTGATGCTCTCCACGTTGCTGTATACGGTTTCCTCATTCAGGATTCCCGTAACCTCGAAAACAAAGGTTGCGGATTCCTGTACGCCTCCCATGGTCTCATACTCGGAAAGTGTCTTGATGATTTCCAGGGAACCGTATCTGTTCAGGCGCTCCGGCTTCAGGTTTACTTCCATATCGAAATTCCACTCACCCGGATTCGATGTACTGATTACGCCGTTCTCGTCTGCAGGCTTTGTGGGAAGGGACACCAGCTGGGGCAGGAATGCGTAGGTGTACTGTCCGGAATTCGCGATGGTTGCTATCCTTGTGCTTTCTTCCCCGGTGAGCTCATCCTTCTGCCTTATTTCCGTCCTGTAATCGGCTATGGCTGACATGCTGCCTCCCCTTGCCACCAGAAGGTAGAGCCCGGCATCCAGATTCTCTATCCTGGTGCCTGCGGAGGCACCGCTGCCTTCCACGGGGGTATCCGGCGCATTCCCATCCAGTGCAATGGCTGCCGCCTGCTGCGCCAACACTTTCCAGTCCGCAGACTCCTGCCCCTCGTCCCCGGAAATATCCAGGCTATCATACACGGATGACAATTCATAATGGCAGGTATCATATCCCGGCGTCTTCACGGCCCTGGCAACCTGATACAGGTCCACCACCACGCCGGCGCCTGCCAGATCCTCCCCGAAGCTGTCCGCCTCCCCCTTGTGGGGGTCTTCCGGATAGGCTGTCAGGAAACAGCTTCCGGCCACAAATCCTTCCGCATCTGCCTCAAGCGCTGCCGCAACGCCAGCCAGCGGCTCTACAGCACACATGCCAACGGTGAGGGCCAACGCGGCCAGCAGATAGGTCCATCTTTTCTTCATGAGCAGTTCCTCCTGTTCCATTTCTATCTCTGTTCCTGCTTTGCTTCCATACGAATACTTTCTACTCCCGGTCTTCCTCACCGGAATCCTTTCCCCTGAGTTCATCCAGGATTTGATTCCTGGTCTTTTTGCGCCCCGTGACGCTGCTGCCAATCAGTATAATAGTCAGTGTCACGAACAGGAGCGGAATCCCTACTGCAGGAATTACGACATAATTGGGAATCCGTACTGCCTCGGCTACTACTACTACCTCGCCTGCTATATTCTCAATTCTCTTCCCCCTCACAAGCATCCTATGGGTATTCACTCCATAAGGCGTGCAGGTGACCAGGGTACAGTAATCCTTTCCAGACTCTATGGCCAAATCGTCCGTTTCCTCCGGCAGCACGATACGTATCTGGTCGACCATATAGGTAATGGTCTGATCCATGATGTTGATTGTGAAAGTGTCCCCCTCCACCATCTGGTCCAAATCCGAAAACAGCTTCGCACTGGGCAGCCCCCTGTGGCCTGACAGAATGCTGTGCGTCCGCTCTCCTCCCACCGGAAGGGAAGAACCGGGGATATGCCCCACTGCTATCTGCAGGACTGACTCCTCCACGCTGTGGTAGATGGGCAGATTCACACCGATGGAAGATATCTGGACATAGCCCATCACGCCGGTTCCGGTAATGTCCAGAAGCTTTTCATACTCCGCATACGCTTCATCAGAAAGGACAAAATTCACACCGTCCTCAAGCGATGCATTGTACTTTCTCGCGGCCTCCAATATCTCTTCCCTGTCCCGGGCAGACATGTCCTCCACTGCCGTCACATAGCCCGCAATCGCCTGGGTGGCATGCATGGAATTCCACCAGTCGCTGACGGAAGGATACAGGATGATTCCCACGCCCGCTAGCAATATAACGATTAAAATGATTGTTGAAATCGAAGGGCCTCTTTTTTTCTTCCCCCTCTTTTTCACAGCTTTCTCATCCTTCATAGGTTTCCCCACTGTGCATTATTCCGGCAGATTCTTCTGCCTGCTGACCTTTGCCGGTTCACAGAGTGTGTCCACACCTGTTTTCCGTTGCTCGCCGCACACCACGGGAAGGTGTCAGCCTGCGTGCGGCATACCGGAGACGGAATCCGCCGTCCCCGGGAAGTTATTTCTCACTTATCTTTTGTATGCTCCTGCTGCAGCTTTACTTATGTGTACCCATGCGCTTCTTGGCTACCAGAAGGATGCCGGCGCCGATTACCAGGACGCCGCCTGCCACGTAGAAGATTGTGGTACCGATGCCGCCGGTGGAGGGGAGGAGCGTACCCTGCTGGTTTACAATCTCAAGTGCAGCCCCATCTAACTCAGAAAGATTTTTTTCTACCGTTTTAGTAGTTGTAGTAGTCGTACTCTTCGATACCAGATTACCATCCGCATCGTAATGTCTCTCCCCTGACGTAGTGAATATCTCCTCTGTAAGAATCTGAGGAGTAAGTTCTTTCGTCTCAGTCAGCTTATTATAGCCATTAGGAGCCTTAAACTCAGTTACAGTCAATTTAACGTCGCTTGCTAGACCAATGATATAGAGTTTGCCTTCCGCATCTGTAGTAAGCGCTTCACTTTCCTCAGCATCAGCTGCCGGGTTATAAGAAACTACCGTGTAGACACCATTTTCACCCTCTACACTTAAACCTTTAATCGTAAACTCTGCACCTGCAAGAGGCTCTCCATTTTCATCAACTTTCTTGATAGCCGCTGCATAAGTTTTGATTACTGCATTATCTTCCCATGTTTCATTCCAGGGCTTCTTCTCAGTTGAATTATCATCAACTACAATAGGTCTGATAGAAATGGTGTTCGTGTCATCTGCATTGATATTTGTCACAGAAGTCAGTGTGGCTTCGTACTCAATAACAATCTTTGCTCCCTGCGCATATATGTTTGTGTATGATGTTCCATTCAAATCTGCCCATGGAATAAGAATTGCTTTTTCATATTTGGCATCTCCAACTGTAACCTCGCCGAACTGTAAACTGTTAAGAGCATCACCCTCAAATACAGTTCCTTTATCAGTATCAGTTGCACCGATTGTAATCTTTGTCACCTTGACATTAGCCAAATACTCCGGCAGTGTATCCTGAATCACATAATCAACAACCTGCCTGGAATCTTCTCCTGTATCACCGATATAGTTGGTGGTATCAAAGGTACCTGTATACTTAACTGTATCACCAATCGAATAAGACTCTTTTTCAACAGTTTTGTCTGCAGAAGGCTCATTAACATTCTTATCATAGATATCCGCATTCGGCTGAGTAGATGTCACCGTAATCGCTGCTTTGGCAGCTCCGTCCGCATCCGGATCTGACTCATGAGTGGTCGTAACTACATAATAACCATATGGCAATCCGGTAAATGTAAGAGACTCATCCCCATTGCTTACCGCTGATGCAATTTCAGTATTACCATTTGCCCATGCTTCAAGAGCCTGCTGCAGCTCCGCTGTCATTTTGGTACCTGTGACTTTCCCATCCGCATCTTTCACGGCAATCTTGTCAGTAGGAGAAATATAACCATTAGCATCCGCCGAAAAATATTCTTCGAGACTTGTATGAACTATGCCCTGATATGCAATATTGGTACCACCTTCACTGACAGTAGCATCGAAAAGCTTATGAAGCTTATATGTCTCACCCTTTGCCGGATTCTTAATTGTGATGCTTGCGTTGTCAGCATCAGGCGGATCCAGTGCTGCCGTCTGTGCAAAAGTTGTCATTGTCATCCCAAGCACCATGACCATCGCCAGTAAAATACCAGCCAATCTCTTAATTCGTTTCATTACTTACCCTCCTTTGATTGCTTTCCTTGATTGAAACGATTTCAGTGTTCCTGAACTTACATGTTTCTGAACTCATAAATCCAGATCTTTTCTCAGATTAAAGAGAATCTTACACCCTCCTTTCTCTGAATTTCTTTTTATACAGAAAGCCTGCGCCGAGCATAAGGCATGCAGCGCCCGCCATTGTATATAATTTGGATCCGACACCTCCGGTCTCCGGCAGCTCATAGAAAGCCTCATTAACGATGACAAACGGATCTTTTCCGGTTCCGCTGCCAGCTAAACCCATAGCCGTGACCGTATACTCCATCGTTGTTTCATTCAGTGTAATAGTGACCGTAACAGGGTCTTTCAAAAGCTTATATCCATCCGGTGCCTTTGTCTCGGTCAGGCGGTAGGTTCCCTCGGTTAAGTTCTTGAAAGAGACTTTCCCTTCCCCGCCGGATGTTACTGTCGCTATCACTTTCCATTCCTGATCCTGGTTTGCGTTCCCTGGTGTATGCGCGTTTCCGTCTTCATTTTGAGCTGTCCCGCTCTCCGTATCCGCTCCCCCGGCTGTCTGCTCCTGTTCCTCCAGCTTCTCCAGTTTAAACTCTGCCCCGGGCAGAAGCTTACCATTGTCATCCGTCTTCCGGACGACGAAGCCCGCAAGGGAAATCTGCGCTCTCACATAATTGGATTCCACATTGGCTCCGGGAAAGGCCTTTGTAGAATATCCAAAACTGTTGGTGGCTTCCAGATAAACGGCTGTCCCCGTATCCCTGTCCGCGGCTTCTTTCCTGTCTAATATTCCATAAGATTCCTCTGACAGGGAATCCGTCACTTTGACCGGTATCACGAAATCAATACTGTCTTCATAAAATAAAGTTTCCTCATCCGCCACAATCTTGAATGCCGTAATCTGATTCCAGTCCGCCACATCCCGGGTCCATATGCCGGCACCCAACAGGCTCGCCATGTCCTGACGATACACCTCCTCAGAATTCGTATAATAAACCTGATATCCATGCGGCGGTGTGATTCGGTCCGTCAGCTCAACGGTGAATTCCGATCCCCGCCCCGCCTGATTATTGATGCTTCGGTCGCCGATCCGGGGCAGCACGTCATAAACGGTCAGATTGCTGTGAGGATTATCCGTCGTATTGATAATGCTCAGTTTATACTGGAATTCCTCTCCCACCTTAAACCGTAATACCGTCTTCTTCCAGTCCCTGGAATCCTTCTTTGCAATATATTTCTCCGCATAAATTCCCGCCGGAGCCTTAATACTTCCCCCTGCCTGATCCCACCTGACCATATTGTCCGTTCCTTTCCCTTCCAGGTCATAGATATCTTTCATCTGTCCGTGACCTGTGGGCGGAGCCTCGAAATCGTCGCTCATCAGATATACATCATTCACATAGGATCCCGGAGAGGCGTCTGCCTTCACCCTCACCTTGGGCGAAAAATAAACCTGCCCTGATTCTCCGTCCGAAGCATCCAGGGTCTTTCTCACCGCCTCCACATTCAGCCAGAATATCACCGCCGTTCTTCCGCTGTTGTGGTAATTCTCGATGACCTCTGTCTCCTTTACATACTCACTCCCTGCTCCGTAAGATATGGGATACTCATAAAGCTCAAGCGCCTCCGGAAGAAGGTCGACGACACGCAGATCGTCATATTCCTTGCCTGCGTCCAGGGCCCCCTTCACATAGAACATGCAAAAAGTATAACTTTTACTGTAATCCATCACCGGATTGCCGTCTTTATCGAGTACCGGATTACCATTTTCATCCTTTTTTATACTGGGATAGTCCAAATTATCACCATAGTACATCTCTTTCTCAATCCAGACTTTTTCAAAAGTATCTATCAGCTTGAACTTATTCTCGCTGAACAGGAAGTGTGTCGTCCCATCTTCGCTCCCCTTTTCCTGGTAAGCTACATAAGCCCTGTTCTTATAGATATTCTCGGAATCACGTCCCTCGTCTCTGATAAAATGCTTTTCCTCCGGCTTCCGGAAAGTCGAGAAAGGCCATACGGTAATCCCTTCTCCGCTCTTCAGTTCACAGCCTTCTCTAAAATGTACTTTAAAGCCTTTGTACTCTCTCCCCGAATCCAGCTCCAGTTTCCATACAATCCCTCCAAGAGAACCGTTGTGTCCTGTGTTTTTAAAGTAATCCCCATATTGCTCCGAATCCTTCAGATTATAGATATCCGTCCCGCCATCATAGGTAAACGCTTCCACATAATCCAGTTCTTTTAACAGGGTGTCACGGAACATGACGCACTGGAACTTCAGCCTCTGGTCTATCTCCTCATCTCCCAAAACTATATTGACCAATGGAGATGCACCTTTATTCTCAAAAGCCAATGTCCACATGTACCCGCCTGACCGTGTGTCGGGGGTATCCATGACAGTATCCGCGGAATTGCCTTTCGTAAAGCTCCCCTCTGCCCCGGGCTGGGTGGTCAGTGTAAAAATAAGGTCATCCTCACATGCATCCTCATTCTCTCCCTTTGACGGACGCACCGGCTCGCACACTGCCCCCACATGGTTCGTCAGATTTTTTGTCAGGAAATTGTCTTTATCCGGCTCGTCTATTTTGCACCCGGGGAATTGCAGCTTCAGCTCTGCCGCCTCTATCTGCAGCATCAGTGTGTTGTCGTATTTCTCCGGCTCCAGCCCCTCCTCCACTTCGAAAACACGGCTCACGCTGATTCCGTCCTCATTTAACGTCCATCCCGGATTAGCCTCCGAATCAAATACCGCATACCGCGTATTGCCGCCATAATCTACGTATTGGGGCAGCCGATCGGTCAGCGTGATTTTGTTATATGCCCTGAGAGTCCAGTGGGCATCGCCCAGTTTATACCAGAAGCTGACGTACTGATCATTTTTCAGTATGCCGTCCTCTCCCACCCTGGCAGCGACTCTTGTATAATCCTCCTTCATGCTCTCATATTTGTTTGTATTGACATACTTTGTTATTACAGGCTTATTGTATTTCGGGCGGTATATATTCTCTGCTGTTGTGTCTGCCTTTTTCTCCTCCCCTTCCCCGGACTCTATGGTGCCGAAAATCTTCAGCTGATAATCCGCAGGTACCTCAGCAACTTTAAATTTCATTACAAAGGGAAGCTTAAGCGCGCCTGTAGGAACATAGTCCGTAAACGTAATGGAAATCTTATAATACTCCTCCCCGTCCCTGCTTTCCTCTGTCACTGCGCTGATTTCATGTTTCCCTATGCTTTCAGGGAACTCCTTGATACGGATCTGCTCCTTATCCATATACGCTTTCGGGAAATAAAGTGACATAGTCACCTGATCTATCGTGGTGTTTCCCTGTATCCCTGTGGTGTACAGCTTGAACAAACCTTGCATTTCATAGTTGGTATAATTCTCTTTCCCGTACGGTTCCTCCGCATGGGTCTTTTCATCCCCATACAGCAGCTCCAGCACCATTCCGCCGCCCTGGTCGCCTACCGGAAGAAATGCTGCATATTCCGGCACAGTATCCGGCACATCGCCCAACCAGACTGTTTCCATCAACTCCCACAGTGCCGACAGGCATTCCGCTCCTTCCACATGCTCCCGCAATGCCTCATCCAATACCAGATAAGCGTCATAAGCTTCCTGTATCTGTACCAGGAGAGCCGCCATGTATTCATCAAAAGCTTCTTCCCCGTCCTCTCCGGTCTCCTCATATTCTGCGATTTTCTGTGCGATTTCTTCCCCGGAGGGCAAACCGGCGATCAGTTGATTCACCTTCTCTATTTCTTCCCGTTCCTCCTCCGTCAGGAGGCACTCGGGCGAATGGGTATGCTCTTCCGTTTCACAGGCCAGATTGCCTTCCGCGTCATAGCACTCTGGCTCGTGAACATGCTTTTCCATTCCGCAGCGATAAACATTTTCCTCCAGGCAGGTTTCATCATGGGTGTGCTCTTCCATTCCGCAGGTTTGGGCGCCCTCTTCGTTCAGGCATTCTTCACTGTGAGAGTGTTCCTCCTTCCCGCAGTTAAATTCGCTCTTCGTCTCTTCACCGTAACCGCAAATCAGGTTTCCGGCATCATCATAGCATTCCAGTGTATGGATATGAGTGGATTCGTGACCGCAGATGAGCCGGCCTTCCATGTCATAACAGCTGTCTTCATGAATATGCAGCTTCGCCCCGCTGTTCAGCGCTGCCACTTCTTCTGGTGTCAGTTCCACCACCTTGAAGCAGTCTCCTTCGTGGGTATGCTCCTCCAGTTGAAGCAGTCCGCAGGACACTACGCTTCCTTCGATAAGATTTCCTTCTTCATCAAAACAGTCCTCGCCGTAACAGCTGTCGTCATGGGTGTGAAGTTCCAGTTCCCCGCAGACCAGCCTGGTGACTTCTTCGTAACAGGCCTCTGTATGAACATGTCCCCGGGCAGTATCTGTTCCAGACGCGCTACCCTCAGCCGCTTCAGGCTCTGCGGTTTCCTTCGGCGCCGCGCTGCCTGCTCCTTCCGGTGTTTCGCTGTCAGCCGTAGGCTCACTGACTTCCGACACTTCAGTGACTCCGCTGCTCTGAGTTTCGGCGGAGGATGCTGTCCCTGCTCCCCCCTGACCGCTGCAGGCATCCGTATGCTCATGTTCTTCTGCTGTACAGGTCAGTGTCTCTGTATAGCAGGCATCCAGATGAATATGTTCTTCCTTTTCACACACATAAGCTACTGTATAGCACTCCTCCATGTGCGCATGCTCGGCCTTTTCACAGATCACATTGCCGTCCGCATCACAGCAGCCATCACCATGCATGTGCTCTTCCAAACCGCAGGCAATTTCCTGAATGATGCAGTCTGCGTCATGGATATGCTCTTCCCCATAACCGCAGACAGGAACCTTCTCATAGCATACTTCCGTATGTCTGTGGGCTTCTATCTCACAGTTCGGTTCCTGGGTCTGATTCCGGGTCTCCGCTTCCGCTCCGGGTTCTTCTGCCGCTGCTCCCGCACTGCCCGCAGGGATGCTGTCTGTATTTTCTGCCTCTTTGGCCGTTCCGTCAGCGTTTCCGGTATTCTCTGCAGCAGAACTGTCTGCGTTTTCCGTGCCGCCTGTTGTCCCTGCCATTTCAGTCTCCCCGGCATTCTCCTCATTTCCTGCGGCTGCTCCGTCTGTATTTTCCGCGTCCTCTGCTTCCTCTCCGCATACCAGAACCATCTCCGTCACATAGCATTCTTCCGTATGCTTATGCTCCTGATGCTCTTCCAGGGCGCAGACCAGGTTTCCTTTTCCGTCATAACATTTATCGTTATGTACATGGACCACATAGTCCGCATAACCGCAGACCGGTTCCGTTCCCAGGTTCCCTTCCCCATCCCTCTCGTAGCATTTTTCCGTATGCTCATGCACTTCATATCCGCAGTCAAGCACTTCCATCTTGTGGGTCATGGCCTGCCCGTACAGCTTCAGCGCCGTGACCGTGCCGAAAGCAACTATCACTGCAAGGCACAGGAAAACCACCGCCCGGCGTCTGTACTGTCTCTGTTCCTTTAAGAGCTTTCCCGCCTGTGATAAAATATCAACTCTCATAATGCCGTCTCCTTCCTTCTACCGGTCTTCTATCACTTCACGATCCCGAATCCGTCCAACGGCCAGACCCGGATCAGTATTTTCCCGATTACCATATCGTTGCTGACACATCCCACCGCCGTGTTCCGGCTGTCTATGCTTGTGGCTCTGTGGTCTCCCATCACAAAACACCTTCCGTCGGGCACCTGATAGGGCAGCGTGATGTTGCAGTCTCCCAGGGCTTTGTCTGTCACATAGGGTTCCTCCAACAGTTCCTCATTCACGTAGACATTTCCCTCCTCGTCTATGTCCACCCAGTCCCCTGCCGCCGCAATCACCCTTTTTACCAGGATGTTATTGTTAAAGTAAAAGGCGATAATGTCGCCTGTCTCATATCCTGAGCTGTTCAGCGCCACAACGATATCTTCATCCTGCAGGGAATCCGTCATGGAGGTTCCGCTGATCTGCAGCACCGGGAGCAGCAGCACCGCAATCAGTACCGCCACTGCCGCCACCACCACCAGAGAAAATGCCGTGCTCCTGAGAACACTTCCGTATCTTCTCTTATACCGTGTCCTCTCCAACTCCGCCTCCAACGCCTCCAGTTCCGGCAGCTCTATCCTTTTTTCCTCACTCATGCGCAACCCTCTGTATCATCCGACCTTCCGTCCGGGGCAGTTCCTCTGCTGCCCTTCATAACAGCGTCTTCAGCCTCTCCAACAGTTCCGGCGGAAGCCCGCTCTCCTTCATTTCCTTCCATCTGTCGGCCCGGAGCCGCTCTGTCTCCACCTCAAGCTTCCCTATCCTTTCATCCCTGCGCTCCGACTGTTCCCGCAGCTTCTCAATAAGAATGTCCTTGGCATCCAGCTTCTCCTTCAGGCGCTTCAGCTGATCTTCCCAACCGGCTGTCGCTTCTGCCATCCAGGTGTCTTTTTCATCCAGACGCTTCTTCAGCCTTTCAACCAGGACATCCTTCTCATTCAGCTTTTCCTTCAGGCGTTCTATCTGTTCCCCGGCGCCTGCCGCTTTCTCTGCCATCTGCACATCTTTCTCGTCCAGGCGGCTTTTCAGCTTCTCAATGAGTTCATCCTTTTCATCCAGTTTATCTTTCAGACGCCCATTGCCTTCAAGAACTGCCGTCAGTTCCGTATCCTTCTCCTGCAATGCCGCATTCAGCCTCGCTGCCTCCCGGCTCAGCTCTACCAGCAGTTCCAGAAGGTCATGTCTGTGCAGCTTTCTTAATTCTTTCTCCGTCATGCCAAGCCTCGTTTCCGGAAAATCGTCATATCTCGTTTCTCTTTATGTATGTCTGTTCTCTATTCTCCCAGAATCTCATCAAGCATCTCCATCAACTCAATGGCACTGTGAAATACAATTTCCTGATTTTCATTCTGCCAGACCAGCTTCCCCTGCCAGGTATAATGCTCCCGAAAAAGTATCTGAATCCGAAAGACCAAACTGCTTTCGATATCACTGCATTCCCGTGTAACCAGGGGCAGAGACGGGTTCGGGCAGTTTTCCAGATCGGCCAGCCCGTTCAGTAGCAGGAGCATTTGTGACAGACTCTGTATTTTCTCTTTTCCGTCCAGTCTCGGGTGCTGCAGGTAGCCGTCCATGATGCCGTTCCTATAAGACAGTACCGTGACAACTGCCTCCCGGCTCTGACAGGGAATCATTCTCCCTCGAAGCATCATGGCACCCCCTTTCTTTTGATGGTTTTATCCTATCAGCCGGCTGTTAGCTGTCTGTTATTTTTTACAGGAAACAGGGCACCAATTTTTATACTCACGGCAGAAAACGTTTGGGAAATAACGGAAGGCAGAAAAATAACCGCCCCCATATAAGGCAGCGGTTAAAATCATCATGAATTCCTGATAATAAAAAAGAAAAAGAAATATTAAGCCCTCATCCTCCCGACTCAGGTTTCAGCGGTGTCATGCGGAAGGTGAGATTTGCCCGGGAATGCCGGTAGGTTTTATGGAAGGCGCAGTCAATCCGACCGGCCACAAGCTGGGCGTTATCCATGTCTGCCCCCGTCTGCATCAGGATATAGGAGCGGGCCTCCAGGCGCGCCACCGGGTCCCCTGTCCTGAGTTTTTCCAATAAAATCCTCTCCAGTCTCCTGGCGTCCGTGGTAGGGACTGCCTCCTTGCCCAGGCTGACGATAACCAGTGTGGAATCCATCCCGGAACGTGCCAGATGTCTTCTCTCCAGCGCGACAATGCTCTGAAATACCGAAAAAGTGCACAAAAATGCACGGGAATCCGATCCTTTCTCACACACTATCCTGAAGATATCCTGTTCTTCCAGGCCATTTTTCCTGAGGCCTGCCGCCAGGGTATATATCTGCTCAATCCTGTCCGTGGGCGGCATCTCGAATTCCTGGAGCATCCTGTCCCGAAAGACTTCGTATTTTTCCATTGCCTGTTCCGGCTGCCCCAATGCAATCAGCGCCTGCATGTGGTATGCAGTAAAATCCTCAATCCCGAAATCCACCCCGTAAGCCTGGTTACAGATGCTGATAATCTCCACCCACTGTTCCTTCTTATACAAAAGAGGCAGAATCACCTTACAGGCGTCCAGATAAAGCGTCCGGTAGTATTGCCGCGATGCCCTGGCCCATTCGCTGTCATTCCCCGGCAGGAACTCTCCTTTGTAAAGGGCGATCATCCGCCGCAACAGTTCGCAGTATTCGTCCCCTGTCTTCTTTCCGGCTTCCAGACACAGTCCCTCAAACTGCTCCGTATCCAGTACAATATCTGCATCCGCTTTCCATGTATATCCCTCCGGCAGTGTCAGCAGCAGATTATCCTGTTCCGGAAACATGTTTTTGAGCAGATTTCTGATTTTATACAACATATTTCGTAGCGCATTAGCCGGGTTCAAACTGTTATTTTCCGTCCAGAACTGTTCGATCAATTCTTCCGCAGAAATGGTCCGCATGTGATTGACAATCAGGTACTGTAGAAATGAAAGTGTTTTTTTACCTATCCCCCCAAGTGCCGCCCCGTTTTTACTGTCATCCGCCGCACTTCCATAGGAAAAGGTACCAAGCAGTCCAAAATAAACAACTTTTCTACTTTCCATCATCGTTTGTCGTGGAAACCGCTTCTGACCTGGCCCCATTTTCCCTCCTGATTCCTGCCTGCATGGCAGGAGTCCGCTTTTCCGGTTCTGTCGCTTCCTTTCCTGAAACATTCATCGCATTGTCGATAAGCCTGGCAAGCTCCAGGACACTACGGAAAGCCAGTCTGCACCGTCCGTCCATCCAGGTCACCTCACCCTGCCAGCTGGAATATTGCCGATACTGTACACGAATAATAAATGTGGCATCTTCTCCTCTGTGCCCGATTACCTTGTCAAAGGCTTCCACCGAACCCACAGGATTCCGCTCCGGCATACGCATGCTTTCCGAGCTTTTCCTTTTTCCCGAAACGGAAAATTCTTCCTGCACCGCCAATCCTTCCAATATTCTGCCGCTTCCGTTACACCAATCTTCCGTCCGCTCATCCTCTCTAAAGCTCCGGAACCTGGTGGCCGCCTGAGGGAATTGTATCTCATCGTACAGCCGCTCCATCCGGTCCAGTGCTTCGAATAATGATGAAAACATAACCGTGTGATCTGTATACTGGTGATACAATCTGCCGCACTGCTTCTCCTCATCATAAGAATCAATGCATAAATTTACTATATTGGGACTGTGCAAAATAAGCCTTTCCCCACGCTCGTCTCTCATCTCCTGAATCGCAGTATACACAGTAAATATACCCCCTCTTGTGACACAAAGGACTATACTTTGCGTCACGTCGCAGGAAAGAATAATTTAAGAAAAATTCGATTTTAATGACTGCCGACTGACTGTTTTGACTCTGAAGTGAAATTCGTCTTTTGCCAAGGTCGATATTGCAAAACATGTAAAATTCTAGTATAATAGATGCTGATTAGGAAACCGAACGGAAAAGTGACGCAAAGTATAGTCTTTTGCGACACTTTTCCTGTTACATTTTACTACCCCATTTCAAAAAAATGTGGGAAGTTGTATCAACCTCCCACTCGTTAGTGTACATCTCTTTACGGATTGATTAACGTAGGTTTATGGAGACCTTCTTTAATATTCTGGTAAAAATCTACTGACATTTAAAAAAATCCCCAAAACACACAAATTTTGGGGATTGAAATACATCTTTGATAATGAAACTCCCCGGCAGCAAAGCTGCGGGGAATTAGACCCGGAGAGATTAAAAAAGAACCCTTTAATGGGCAAACAAAATTTATAGTCATTAATTTGACAACTTAAGGACAGCAGTTTAACTGTTGTCCTTCTTACTATACTTTATTGTAAAACCAAAAACTCCGCAGGAATACCTGCGGAGTACCTATTTCTGAATCTGTAACATTTTTTGCCTACCTCTTGTATAGTTTCAAACGCCCAAAACACGGAATTTTCAAGCACTTTGTTAGTTACCTGTCCCTTACCCACAGCACTCGATACAAACCCATACAACCATTAGGCTGAATGTCCTTGCTTTACTACACATATCAAATTACATATGTATCACAAGCTTGCTCCAGCAGTTTAAAATCACAGCAAAATCTTTTGACTTTTCCTGTGGTCATCTGGCTATTATACAACTTATTAGCTTTCTTTATTAAATCTTCTACAATTTTCAGGCAAAAAGAATATTCTTTATTCATTAAATCCTTATATTTTACTGTTTCTGGTGTATCAGCATTTTCTTTGTTCAAATTTACTTCTTTATACACCCCTGATTTAACGGGAATCATTTTCTTAATGTCTATTACTGCCATGATATGTTTGACCATATTTTCCTCATCACCTTGTACCCAAATATCTGCATTGCCCACTTTTGACTTTAAAGCATATTCATACACCAGATAACATTCCTGATTAATGTTTTTCCAGTTTTTATGCTTTTCTTTTGCAGAAGATAACGGAATTACATATGACCGATTTTCTTCATTTATCAAAATACCTATGTATGGCTTATTTTCATAACCTGCTGATTTATAATACACTTCTGGACATGCCAGATTTAACATTTTAACATAATCTGAATCTATGTTTATAAACTTCATATTCCTATCAAGTTTAAACATCGCACAACTCCTCTTTGCTAAAAAAATGTGGGAAGTTATGCCAACTTCCCACTCGTTAATGTTCATCTCTTTACGGATTGATTACCGCAGGTTAATGGAGACCCTCTTTAATGTTCATCTCTTTATGGATTGGCTACCAAAGGTTAATGGAGACCTTCTCTTTACTCATACTACCCAAATTGCAAAATATTTGTATCTGCACCTTTTCTATTTAAGCCGATATGCAGTCCCGGCAAAATAGTAAGAGGTTCAATCGAACTTCTTACTTATATTATATTCATTTTCTACTAAATATCTACTGGCGTTTTATACAAAAAACAGACAAAATCCCCAAAACATATATGTTCTGGGGATTGAAATATTCCACTTGTCATCTCTTGGAGAACTGAGGCGCACGTCTTGCAGCCTTCAGACCGTACTTCTTTCTCTCTTTCATACGAGGATCTCTCGTAAGGAAGCCTTCCTTCTTCAGAAGCGGTCTGTAATCGGAATCAACCTGAAGCAGCGCTCTTGCAATTCCATGCCTGATAGCGCCTGCCTGGCCGGTATAGCCGCCGCCGCGTACATTCACCAACACATCAAACTTCTCTGTCGTACCGGTCGCCACGAAAGGCTGACGAACGATCACTTTCAAAGTCTCCAACCCGAAATACTCGTCCATGCTTCTCTTATTGATAACGACATCTCCCTTGCCAGGTGTCAAATATACTCTTGCTACGGATTTCTTTCTTCTGCCAGTACCATAGTATTTCTCTGTCTTAGCCATGATTTATCTTTATCCTCCTATCCCTTAGAATGTCAGTGTCTCAGGCTTCTGAGCTGCGTGATTGTGTTCAGGTCCCGCATATACAAAAAGCTTTCTGTACATCTGCCTTCCTAAAGGTCCCTTGGGAAGCATTCCCTTAACTGCCAGTTCAATCACCTGTTCAGGCTTCTTGGCCAACTTCTCTTTCAGAGTGGTCTCTTTCAGGCCTCCCACATAACCGGAATGATGATAATATACCTTCTGGTCAAGCTTCTTTCCGGTTACTTTAACCTTCTCCGCATTGACAATGATCACATAGTCGCCAGTGTCCATATGAGGTGTGAAGATCGGTTTGTTCTTTCCTCTCAAAACCTTCGCAACCTCCGAGGCAAGGCGGCCTAAAGTCATGCCTTCAGCGTCTACTACATACCATTTTCTATCGATGGTAGCTGGACTAGCCATAAATGTATTCATTACGTTCCCTCCGCATTGCATTTTTCCCGAGTCAGTTTCAGCAGACTCATATCTGTTGCGTACCCGCCCTGCTCCGCAGATGTCCGGCTACGTCCCACGGCTTCCCGCAACACTTTTCTCTTCTATTTCAAATGCTTTGTCGGGGCTTTGACAAAACATTTCGAAACGTTGTCACACTTGATTATTTTACTATAGCAGCTCCGTTGTGTCAATCACTTTTTCCATAAAATTCTTAAAAATCATCTTCCGGCAGCCTCAAATGCACTACTGCTTCAGGACATAAACTCATACTTTACCAGCGTCAGGCCGTTTGCCGGCGCAGTCGGCCCTGCCGCGCTCCTGTCCAGGGCGCTCAGCACCTGCAGCATGGATTCCGGCTCCCTCTTTCCCTGGCCCACCTCAATCAGCGTCCCGGCAATGATCCGAACCATGTTATACAGGAATCCGCTTCCGCACACTCTGATGACCAGATCGGAATCCTGCTCCTCAACCCACAGGGAATGGATTGTGCGCACGGTACTCTCCACCTGCGCTCCCGTCTGACAGAAACTCTTGAAATCCTGCTCTCCCTCCAGGTAAGCGGCGGCCTCCCTCATCCTCCCCACATCCAAAGAAGTGTAGATGAAATGGGAATAAAGCCGTTTCACCGGCATGGGAAATTCCCCTCTGTAAATCCGGTATTCATAAGTCTTGCGGCTCTCGCAGTGCCTGGGATGCCAGTCCTCCGATACCTCCTCAGACTTCTGGATACGGATATCCTCAGGCAGCCTCTGATTCAGGGCATATGAAATCTTCTTTGCCGGCATGCGGTTTACCGTATCAAATACTGCCACATTCCCCAGAGCATGCACTCCCGAATCCGTGCGGCTGGCTCCGATTACCTTAATCTCCTCCCCCAGTAATTCTGTCAGACACCGGTTCAACTCCGCCTCAATGGTGATTCCATTGTCCTGCAGCTGCCAGCCATGATAATTTGTTCCGTCATATGCAACCGTTATACGGATACGTTTCTTTTCCATCTATTTCAAGCATTCCTCTCCTGTATTCTTTTCCTGAAACTCCATGGGGCGGAGCCTGCCTCTCTCTTACACCAGCCTGCCCACAGTTATGCTTACGGCCAGATAAACGAAAATGCACAGATATCCCGCTCTGTCCCGGCTTTGATACACCAACGGCTTCATCTTCGTCCTGCCGTCTCCGCCCTGGTAGCACCTGGCTTCCATTGCCATGGCCAGGTCGTTAGCCCTGCGGAACGCGGAGATAAACAGAGGCACCAACAGCGGCACCAGTGCCTTTGCCCGTTTTAGCAGGCTGCCGCTCTCGAAATCCGCTCCCCTGGCAATCTGAGCTTTCATGATCTTATCCGTTTCTTCCATTAATATCGGTATAAAGCGCAGCGCAATGGACATGATCATCGCCACCTCATGCACCGGCACATGAAATACCTTCAGCGGTTTCATCATCTTCTCCATGCCGTCCGTCAGATTATTGGGCGTAGTAGTCAATGTCATGACGGAAGAACCGATAATCAACAGCGTCAGCCGGATTGTCATGGTAATCGCAGTCCGCAGTCCTTCGACCGTAATGGTCAATTTCCAGAAAGACACAAGTTCCGTACCCGGTATCAGAAACAGATTAAACACCACCGTTATCAGCAACAGAAATAGAATGGATTTCATGCCCTTTACCATAAATTTAAACGGCACATGGGACAACCGGATGACAAGTCCCAGGAAAAGCGCCGCAATGACATATCCCCAGAAATTCCGAAAGAAAAATAATGAAATAATGTAAAGCAGCGTCCCGCCCAGCTTTACCCGCGGATCCATCTTATGTATCAATGATTCCGTCTGATAATATTGTCCTATTGTAATATCTCTCAGCATAATGCTCCTTACCCTTATTCGTGAACATCCTTATCCTTCATTTTTGCACTGTATTATAAAATACCCGCTTGTTCCACGGAAGCGCCTTCTGCACAGTTGCAACCGCTTCCTCAATGGTAGTAGCACCGGTATCCACGTCAAATCCCCTGCTCCTCAACTCATGAAGGATATAGGTAACCTGAGGCGCTGCCAGCCCGATTTCCTCCAGCTCCTTATAATTGGAAAACACTTTCTTCGGTGCATCGTCATACATAACCCGGCCTTTATTCATGACCACAATTCTGTCTACATATTCCGCCACATCCTCCATACTGTGGGAAACCAGCAAAATCGTCATTCCCGTCTCCGTCTGAAGCTGTTTGATCTGGTGCAGGATTTCGTCTCTTCCCTTCGGGTCCAGACCTGCAGTGGGCTCATCGAGAATCAGCACTTCCGGCTCCATGGCCAGAACCCCCGCAATCGCCACTCTCCGCTTCTGTCCGCCGGAAAGTTCAAAGGGTGACTGATAATACAGCTCCATCGGCAGCCCCACCTTACGCAGCGCGTCAAAGGCCTTAAGCTCCGCTTCCTTTTTATCCAGGCCAAGGTTTTTCGGGCCAAAGCATACATCGCTGAGCACGTCTATCTCAAAAAGCTGATATTCAGGATACTGGAATACCAGCCCCACTTTGCTGCGCAGCTTTTTCATGCTGTAATCTTTATCGTAAATATCTTCGCCGTTAAAATAGATATGTCCCGATGTCGCCTTCAGCAGACCGTTCAGATGCTGCACCAGAGTGGATTTTCCGGAGCCGGTATGCCCTATGATCCCCATGAACTGTCCATCGGGAATCTGCAGGCAGACATCGTCCAACGCCTTCACTTCCAGAGGCGTGTCCCCGCCGTATACATAGTTTATATGATCCAAAATAATCGACATATGTTACCTCTTTTTTGTATTTCTTCCTCTTATATCAGCCCAATCTGTCCGCAGACTTATTCGGAAACTCATTCCTTTCTGCCGGCCAGACGGCACAGGGCATCTGCCAGTTCCTCCGTAGTCAAAATACCGTCAGGCAGCGCAATCCCCCTCTGCTGCAGTTCATAGGCCAACAGTGTCACCTGAGGTACATCCAGACGCAGATTTTTCAGCTTTTCCACCTGTGAAAAAATCTCTCTCGGTGTTCCCTCCATTGCAACTTTTCCGCCGTCCATGACAAATACCCTGTGCGCATGGATGATCTCTTCCATGTAATGCGTGATCAGTATCACCGTAATCCCTTCCACCTGATTCAGACCGCGGACCGCACGAATGACCTCCTTTCGCCCCTGGGGGTCCAACATGGCTGTCGGCTCATCCAGCACGATACATTTGGGGTGCATCGCCAGTACACCGGCAATGGAAACTCGCTGCTTCTGACCGCCGGAAAGCTTATTGGGGGAATGCTTTCGATATTCATACATTCCTACCGCTTTCAGGCTCTCTTCCACACGTTCCCAGATTTCCCTTGTGGGCACGCCCATATTTTCGGGTCCGAAGCCCACGTCCTCTTCCACGACCTGGCCTATAATCTGGTTATCCGGATTCTGAAATACCATGCCCGCAGTCTGACGGATATTCCAGACCTGGGACACATTATTGGTGTCCATTCCATCCACCCACACTGTTCCTTCCGTGGGATACAGAATGGCATTGATATGCTTGGCCAAAGTGGATTTCCCGGAGCCGTTATGGCCCAGGATTGCTATGAACTCCCCCTGCTCCACATCCAGGTCTACCTGGTCTACAGCTGTGGTAATCCCCTCCACATTGCCCTCTTCATCGCGCCTGATATATTCGTATGTTAATTTTTCTGTTCTGACTATTTTCATGGAATTCCTTTCTTCCATTATGATTTCATCTGCTATAACGCTTTCTCAACCTGCTGACTCACATTATATTAAATTTCCGTAAGAATTACAACTATTTTCACATCTGAATCGGCAATTTATACCGCAGCGCTTTATACTGCATGTCAAATGGATTGTGCGGTGCTATAACAAAATTGCCGCGATTTCGTTGCTGCCAGAACATATCACGGGCATGGCAGGGACGAAAGAGGTTAGCTTCCCCAAACATTTGCAACCGCACAGATGGAACATATGAGACCTGAATGAATAAGCAATATATGTTACTACAGTATAGGAGAAAAAACAACAAATAAATGCGTTCATGAGTATACAAAATTCCTTTCCTGTGCTATTCTAAACAAAGGGGACAATTTTATCCCTTTCCCCTTATATCGAAAGGAGCTTTCATGGACAGAAACAAAATCATCAAAATGGTGGTCATACTGGCAGCCATCGTTGTCATTGCCACCAGCTTTTCCAAATATTTGCGCAGAGACTCCATGAGCCTGGCCGAATATGCCCGGCTTCAGGGCATACAGGAGACGCAACCGCCGGAGCCATCACCCCGGCTATCCCCGGAACCCTCGCCTGAGTCATCCCCGGAACCCTCGCCCGAGCCTCTGTCGTCTCCGTCTGCCCCTCCGGCTGAAGAAACCTCTTCTCCGACTCCCGGCAGCCCGGAAGATATCCCCCAGGGCTCCACGCTTCTGACCGGCGCTTCCCTGAATGGCAATTCCCAGTTGGAGCAGCGCGTCCTGTTGGAGGACGGATTTTATTATGAGCCGCTTTCCTCTCAGCTTTGCCGTTATATCACCGGCGTTTCTTATCCTGCTTCCGAAGGAGACGAAGAAGCCGAGCCGAAGATTACTTTCGAGGAGCTCCGCTATGTACACATCCTGCATTATGATTTTGACGGAAATCCCACTGAAGGCGAATTAATTTGCAATGAATCCATCGCTCAGGACCTTGTGGAAATTTTTCACGAGCTTTACCGGAATGAATATCAGTTGGAAAAAGTTCTGCTGATTGACGAATATGACGGCGATGACAATGCCTCCATGGAAGACAATAACACTTCCTGCTTTAATTACCGCACGGTGGAGGGAAGCACCAACCTGTCCAGGCACGCCCTGGGACTGGCAATCGATATTAATCCGTTGTACAATCCGTATATCACATACACGGAAAACGGTGAAGAAAATATCCTGCCCGCCTCAGCTTCCGCCTACGCTGACCGTTCTGCAGGCTTTCCCTATAAGATAGACGAGAACGACCTGTGCTATAAACTGTTTATACAGCACGGCTTTACCTGGGGAGGCAATTGGAATAACGTAAAAGATTATCAGCATTTTCAGAAATCCGAATAGCAAAAAGGAGAACCGATGCTCTCACATTGGCTCTCCGATTTTTATATCACGACACTTTTTAATATAAGTTTTCTTACGTTTATACCAACTCCAGAATTACTTCCATAGCCGCATCGCCCTTACGGGGACCAACCTTGATAATCCTGGTATAACCGCCCTTGCGGTCTGCGTACCTGGGACCGTACTCATCAAAAAGCTTGGCAACCAGATCCACATTCTTTGTATTGCGCTTTCTTCCGGCAACCTCATTGGGAACTTCCACAACAGGATAAAGCACGCTCAGAATCTTACGCCTTACATGCATTCTGGAAGGCTGATCCTTCTTGATCTCCTTCTCAATGGTCTCGTACTGGGTTACTTTCTTGCCGTCTACCACTTCCTTTACGCGCTTGCCGTCCTTATCCTTTACGGGCACCTTGGCGCTTACGGTAACGGTATCATAGTTATCTCTCTCCTTGACAGCCATGGCAATCAGCCCCTCGGCAATCTTTCTTACTTCCTTGGCTCTGGCCTCGGTTGTAACAATCTTTCCGTGCTGCAGTAATGCTGTCACCTGATTTCTCAGTAATGCTTTCCTCTGTGAGGAAGTTCTTCCAAGTTTTCTGTACTTTGCCATGATTCTTTATTTTCCTTTCTCTTTTTATACTGCATCCGGCCACGCTCATTGGACTTACTTACCAAATGCCGGCAGCATCCGCCGCCTTACAGAGATGAACCGCAGACGACCTCTTCGGATTTACCGCCTGCGGAATATCTTACTACTCATAAACGGAGCAATCCGATTACAGACTACAATCTCTCCCGAACCGCCCCAGGCCTGAAGACACTTGCTCCTTCACTCTTCGCTGGGGTTCAGCTGCAGACCAAGTTCCTTCAATTTGGCCAATACTTCTTCCAGTGACTTACGGCCCAGGTTACGAACCTTCATCATATCCTCAGAAGTTCTGTTACACAATTCTTCCACCGTATTGATACCGGCTCTCTTCAAGCAGTTAAAGGAACGGACAGAAAGTTCCAGTTCGTCAATGCTCATTTCAAGAACTTTCTCTCTCTCATCATCCTCTTTCTCTACCATGACCTCTGCAGTCTTGGCATTTTCGGACAAATCAATGAAAAGACTTAAATGCTCACTCAAAACCTTTGCGGCAAGACTTACCGCCTCGTCGGGAACCAGGGTTCCGTTTGTGAACACATCCAGGGTCAGTTTATCATAATCCGTAATCTGACCCACGCGGGTATTCTCCACCGTTACATTTACTCTTTCAACCGGTGTGTAAATGGAATCAATCGCAATCACACCAATCGGTAAATCCTCGTGTTTGTTCTTCTCGGCACTTACGTAACCACGTCCTCTGGTAATAGTGAGTTCTATATAAAGTTTCGCATCCTTACCGCTCAGTGTGGCAATTACCAGGTCCGGGTTCAAAATCTCGATATCTTGATCTACCTGGATATCAGAAGCATGTACGATACCTTCACCTTCATATTCAATATATGCGGTCTTGGCTTCATTGGTTTCGCTGTTGTTCTTAATAGCAAGGCTCTTAAGGTTCATGACAATCTCCGTCATGTCCTCCTTCACACCGGGAATAGCGCTGAACTCGTGAAGGACGCCCTCCACTTTGATCTGGCTTACCGCTGCTCCGGGCAGGGAAGAAAGCATAATCCTTCTCAGGGAATTACCGAGAGTGATACCATAGCCTCTTTCCAAAGGCTCGACTACAAACCTGCCGTACTTCTTGTCTTCTGAAATCTCAGCAACCTCAATATTTGGTCTTTCAAAATCAAACACTCGAATACCCTCCTTTTTCATGTTATGCATGACAACGAAAAAATACTGCATTTTCCATTGTAAAAAGGAATTGTAGACATCTCCTCGGAAGTGTCTGTCGACAATTCCTTCGACACAAGCGCTCTAAAGCCATATACCTCTCCGAAATACGGAAGATATATGGCCTCAGAGGCCAGCAGGGCTTACTTGGAGTACAACTCGACAATAAGCATTTCATTTATGGGAACATCAATCATCTCTCTGGTGGGAAGATTCTTGATGCTTCCCTTCAGTCCTTCGATATCAACATCCATCCATTCGGGAACCAACCTGCCGCCGGTCACTTCAACGATGTCTTTATATCTCTGCAGAGACCTTGCTTTCTCGCTGATCTCAATTACATCGCCTGCCTTAATTAAATAAGAAGGAATATTCACTGTCTTGCCGTTTACTAACACATGCTTGTGGCCTACGACCTGTCTTGCCTCTCTTCTCGTTCTGGCAAATCCCATCCTGAATATTACGTTGTCAAGCCTTCTCTCCAACATGATCATCAGGTTTTCACCGGTCATGCCCTTCATCCGGTCTGCCTTCTTGTAATAATTACGGAAAGGCTTCTCCAGAACTCCGTAAATGAACTTTGCCTTCTGCTTCTCACGAAGCTGCAGGCCATACTCACTTATCTTCTTGCCTGCTCTTGCATTCTGTCTCTTGGACTTCTTGTCATATCCCAGATAAGAGGGCTCCAACCCTAAAGCTCTGCATCTCTTTAATACAGGTACACGATTTACTGCCATTGTTACTTTTCCTCTTCTTTCTTGTCTGTTTACAGTGCCTTGCGACACCTTCTTCCAACAAATTCAACTCATTCCCAACCTGTTTTCACCTGAAAGAATCGCGGGAGCGATTCTTTCGCGTGAAACTTAGAATTTCTTAGGCGGCGTACTTTGACGCCTTAGAAAAACTCTTCGCATTAGACACGGCGTCTCTTGGGAGGACGGCATCCGTTATGAGGAACGGGTGTTACGTCACGGATGCTGATTACTTCCAGCCCGCATGCGGAAAGCGCCCTGATAGCAGCCTCACGCCCTGAGCCGGGACCCTTCACGAACACATCAACGGACTTCAGTCCATGTATAAGCGCAGCCTTTGTAGCTGTCTCTGCTGCCATCTGTGCAGCATACGGAGTAGATTTCCTTGAACCTCTAAATCCCAGACCACCGGCACTTGCCCAACTCAATGCGTTTCCTTCCGTATCCGTCAGCGTAACGATTGTATTGTTAAAAGAAGACTGGATATGTGCCTGTCCGCGTTCAACGTTTTTCTTAACGCGCTTCTTTGTTACTTTTTTTGCAACCTGTTTAGCCATTTTTAAACTAACCTACTTTCTCATCTTTTTACAGTTACATGAACCTTACTTTTTCTTGTTAGCAACGGTTCTCTTGGGTCCCTTACGGGTTCTTGCGTTGTTCTTGGTGTTCTGACCGCGAACAGGCAGCCCCTTACGGTGGCGGATACCCCTGTAGCAGCCGATTTCCTGAAGCCGCTTGATATTCAACGCAATCTCACGCCTCAAATCACCCTCGACCGTCACGTTAAGCTTCTCGATAGCTTCCGAAATTCGCTTTACTTCGTCATCGGTAATGTTCCGAACTCTGGTATCAGGATTCACGCCAGCCTCCGCCAAAATCTTGTTAGATGTGGTCCTGCCGATTCCGTAGACATAAGTCAGACCGATTTCAATTCGTTTCTCTCTGGGTAAGTCAACACCTGCGATACGAGCCATTTACATTTCCTCCATTTTCTGCGCACATTCTGGTCTGTTAGGAATTGCCGTAAAATAACTGATACAACTTCTTCAAGAAAAAGCCTGGAAATATAAGGAGAACGGCTTTATACTCGTATCAGCTATTTGGAGGCACTTCCTTATTATGCGCATTTCCTGTTACTAATTGATTGGGGTCTTCACCCAACCGGACGCTTGTCTGATCCTATCCGATCTTTCCACAATGTCAGAAAATCTTTTCATCGTGGTATCAAGAAGTAATCTCCAGTAAGCTCCATCCCAGTTATATGATAATCAATGCACGGAAATCCCCTGCATTGGTTCAGCCGCACCTATAAACTGGACAAGAACTCACATAACCTGTCCTGCGCCAAAACACAGTGGCAAGCGGTGATTATCCCTGTCTCTGCTTATGCTTCGGATTCTCACAGATTACTCTGATGCGTCCCTTTCTCTTGATAATCTTGCACTTTTCGCACATTGGCTTTACTGATGATCTAACCTTCACGTTAAACCCTCCTTTCAAAAAAGACCGTCTTGTATTATAGCATAAGGGGGTTTGTTTTGCAACCCCCTTATCCAATAATTTTTCCGATATTTTCAGCGTTTTTCCGCATTTCTGCGCTTCATTCCATAACTTCCTTTACGCGATTATACGAAAGGCCGCCGGAGTTTACCAATCTGCCCTGACCGGGGATATGGCAGGCGGCCAGTATATATTATTTATCTCTCCAGATAATCCGCCCTTTGCTCAGATCGTACGGTGACAGTTCCAGAGTCACCCTGTCTCCTGGAAGAATACGGATAAAATTCTGGCGGAGCTTGCCGCTGATGTGTGCCAGCACACGGTGGCCGTTCTCCAGTTCTACCTGAAACATAGTATTGGGCAGCTTCTCCACTACTGTACCTTCGATTTCTATTACATCACTTTTAGACATATATTTTATTTCCTCCATTAACAGTTCCGCATATGCCCTCCCCAGTACCAGACATGGGCAAAATAATTTCTGCCCCAAGTGCAGGGCCAGCAATTATTTTGGGTACTGCTTCGGTCATATGCTGTTTTGCAGTTCCGCATATGCCCTGCGGTTTTATTAAATACACGTTTTCTTCAGATACTGCTTCAGCGCATATTTTATCTCTTCGCCATACACTTTCTCACCATTTAAAAGTCTGGAACACAATTTCTCGTCCACGAAATCATTGATTGGCTGTATATGCTTCATGCGCTTTTTCTTCGGCTTCTCCGGCAGGCGCAAGTCTCCGTCACACAGATACACATCGTCGCCTTTCTGTGCTACGATAACGTAGAGCCGCTCCTTGTCATGTCCGGCTTTAGATGTTGCCAGCTGTCCTATCATACGAATCTCCTGTCCGGGCTGTCCGCAGCTTTTATTATAAGACAATTCCGCCGTCAGCCTTCTTTTCTTTTCAGAGCAGTCCACAGCAAACCTACCGCCCCCGCAATTCCCGGCCTGTATTGTAAACCGAATACATACAGGTTTTCGGCATTTTTCAATACATGGTCAGGATCTCCGGCTCTCCGTCCGTGATCAGGATTGTATTCTCATAATGCGCAGACAGAGAACCGTCTTCCGTCACCACAGTCCAGTTGTCATCCAACCATTCCACATCGGCTCTCCCCATATTGATCATGGGTTCGATGGCAAGCGTCATTCCGGGCCGAAGCTTTGGCCCGCGCTTCAGTTGGGCAAAATTGGGAACCTGTGGATCCTCATGAAGCTTCGTGCCTACTCCATGCCCCACCAGCTCACGCACGATACCGTAGTGATACGGCTTCACATACGCGGCAATCGCATTGGATATATCGAAGAGATGATTTCCGGCTCTTGCCATCTTTATACCTGCAAAAAAGCTTTCCCTGGTCACGTCAATGAGCTGCTGCGCCTCAGGAGTGATTTTTCCCACCGCGTGGGTCCGCGCCTGGTCTGAATGATACCCTTTATAAATCATCCCTGCATCCAGGCTGACAATATCTCCTTCCTGAAGTATCCGTCTCTTATTGGGGATGCCATGCACCACCTCGTCATTGACGGATACACAGATACTTGCCGGATATCCATTATAATGGAGGAAATTCGGGATCCCTCCCAACTTACGGATCAGGCTGTCCCCTTTAATGTCTATCTCCCTGGTCGATATCCCCGGGCGGATGAACTCTTCCAGTTCTTTGTGCACAAGAGCAAGCCGCCTGCAGGATTCTCTGATCAGTTTTATCTGTTCTTCTGTCTTAATTATAATTGCCATAATGAAATATTCCCTACCCTAAAATATCCGTGATGGCATGGAATACTTCCTGCATCTCCATGGTTCCGTCTACGGTCCTTAAGATGCCCTTGCGGGTATAATACTCAATCAGGGGCTGTGTCTGGTCATGATATACTTTCAGACGATTCAGCACAGTCTCCGGCCTGTCATCGTCACGGAGTACCAGCTCACTGCCGCAGGTATCACATACGCCCTCCTGCTTCGGCGGTATATGTTCAACATGATAGGTAGCACCGCATTTCAGGCATGCACGTCTTCCCGACATTCTTTTGACGATATTCTCATCAGGAACATCCACATCAACTGCATAGTCAATCTTCTCATTCAATTTCTCAAGCGCCTCGTCAAGCACCTCAGCCTGAGGAATGGTTCTGGGGAACCCGTCCAGTACATAGCCGTTCTTACAGTCATCCTGGGCCACTCTGTCCAACAGAATTTTTACCGTCAACTCATCCGGAACCAACAGCCCCTGGTCCATATACTGCTTTGCTTCCCTGCCAAGCTCTGTACCGTTTTTGATATTTGCCCGGAAGATATCTCCGGTTGACACATGAGGAATCCCGTATTTCTCTGCAATCATTTTCGCCTGGGTTCCCTTGCCGGCGCCAGGCGCGCCCAACATAATAATCTTCATCTCTATGCCTTTCTTATTCCAGTTCCGCATTGACAGCTCTGGTACCAATTTCTGGCAAAGTCATTTCCGGCCGCTAAGTGCGTGTCCGTAAATGCTTTGAGCACCAGAACTGTCAATGCTGTTTCCAAGTCCGCCACCAGTTCCCGCAAAGCCATTCCGCATCTCTTTACTCAAAATATATACTCACAGTCTGAAATATTTGCCGGACGAAATATATAACGAGTATATTTTACTCATTTTGCGGAAACTTTGCAATATATTTCCAGAGACATTTTATAAAAGGAGCTTCCCCAGCCTACGGGAAAGCTCCTCCTGCACGGAATCCTTATTTCTCCAGGAATCCCTTGTAATTCCGGACAAGCATCTGTGACTCCACCTGCTTCATGGTCTCCAGTACCACGCTGACGATAATAATCAGGCTGGTACCGCCGAAGGATACGCTCGCATTGAACACACCGCTGAATATATAGGGCAAAACCGCCACGATTGTCAAGCCGATGGCACCGATAAATACGATATAATTCAAAACCTTGTTCAGATAGTCACTGGTAGGCTTTCCAGGCCTGATACCCGGAATAAAGCCGCCCTGCTTCTTCATGTTATCCGCGATCATCAGAGGATTAAAGGTAATGGATGTATAGAAATATGCAAAGAAAACAATCAATACAATATATACCAGCAATCCAATGGTATACCTTAGCTGACCGGGATTACACCAGTAATTTGAATTCATATATCTTAAGATTTCACTCCAGACACCTGTGCCCGAATATCCGGCAAATGCCGAGATGATTCCGGGAAGCTGAAGCAGAGACTGTGCAAAAATAACCGGAATAACGCCGGCCGTATTCACCTTCAACGGAATATTGGAGGTCTGTCCGCCCACCATCTTTCTGCCCTGTACCTTGTTGGCATACTGTACGGGAATCCGGCGGACACCGTCGTTGAGGATTATGACCAGGACTACCATGGCAATGATCACTGCAAAAATGATCACCACTGCCAGCACTGCCGTAGCCGGTGCCTTTCCGAACACGAACTGCTGGAACAGGTTGCCCAGATCCTCGGGAAGTCTGGATACAATATTGATTACCAGGACAATGGAAATACCGTTTCCGATACCGTTTTCCGTGATTCTCTCACCTACCCACATCAGGAATGCGCTTCCTGCCGTAAGCGTAGCGATTGCACACAGTATGCTCAGTACATTGTACTGAACCAGATAACCCTGACGCCCGAAAGCAACTGCCATTGCGGTAGACTGAATCAGTGCCAGCGCTATGGTCACATACCTTGTGATGGATGCAATCTTCTTCCTTCCGTCCTCGCCGTCACGCTGCATTTCTTCCAGTTTCGGAATCGCAATCGTGAGCAGCTGCATGATAATGGAAGACGTAATATACGGATTGATACCTAACGCCAAAATCGACATATTAATGAACGAACCGCCCGTAATTGCATCGAAAAAGCTGAATGCGCCTTCAGACTGGGACGCAAACCAGCTTCTGAAATACTCGCCGTTTACACCTGGCACAGGCAGCTGTGACCCGACACGGATCACAACTAACATGGCGAAGGTAAATAAGATCTTGTCCCTGAGATCTTTAATTTTAAATGCGTTTTTCAGCGTTGTAAGCATTACATCACCTCTGCTGTTCCACCAACTGCTTCAATTTTCTCCTTTGCAGATGCACTGTATGCGTCCACCTTGACATTGAGCTTTTTGGTAAGTTCTCCGTTCCCAAGTATCTTTACGCCGTCCCTGGGCTTCTTGATAACGCCAGCTTCGATGAGTGTATTGACATCTACAGTCGCCCCGTCCTCAAAACGCTCCAGGGCGCTGACATTGATAGCTACGATTTCCTTTGTATTCCTGTTGGTGAAGCCTCTCTTGGGGAGACGTCTGTACAAAGGCATCTGTCCACCTTCAAAACCGATCCTGGGAGCTCCGGAACGGGCTTTCTGGCCTTTGTGTCCCTTGCCGGCAGTCTTGCCGTTTCCCGAACCATGTCCGCGGCCTTTTCTGAATCTGTCACCATGCGTAGAACCCACTGCAGGTCTTAAATTGGATAATTCCATTGATAACACCTCCTTCTCGATTATGCTTCTTCCACTTTCACCAAGTGGCTGACCAGACGAATCTGGCCCCTTGTCGCCGCATTGTCAGGAAGGATTACACTCCTTCCGATTCTGCGAAGTCCCATGGATTCAACGATTTTTCTGTTCTTTGGCACGGCGCCGATGGTGGACCTTACCAAAGTAATCTTTAACTTCTTCTCTTCCATTCCTGATCTCCTTTCAAATGTTTCCTATGGAATTGGCAATTCCATGCATTTACGCCATAACTTCTTCAACGGATTTGCCGCGGCTCTTTGCCACTTCCTCAGGAGACTTCAGCTGGCTTAAACCGGTAATCGTTGCAAGGACAACATTCTGCTTGTTGTTTGAGCCAAGAGACTTGGTACGGATATTCTTGATGCCTGCAAGTTCGCAGACCACACGGGCGGGACCGCCTGCGATGATACCTGTACCTTCGGGAGCCTTCTTCAGCAAAACATTGGCGGAACCATATTTACCGATGAAATCATGTGTGATGGAATTATTCTCATCCAATGCAATCTGCACAAGGTGCTTCATTGCATCTTCTTTTCCCTTACGGATCGCTTCAGGAATTTCTACAGCCTTGCCAAGTCCTGCACCCACATGGCCGTTGCCGTCGCCCACTACCACCAGAGCCGTAAAACGCATGTTACGTCCGCCCTTTACAGTCTTGGTTACACGCTTGATGGCTACAACCTTGTCGGTCAATTCGAACTGGCTTGCATCTATGATTGTGTGTTTCATGGTGTATTCCTCTTCCTTTCCTAGAATTCCAGGCCAGCTTCTCTGGCTGCGTCAGCTAATGCTGCAACTTTACCCTGATATATATAGCCGCCTCTGTCAAAGACAACCTTACTGATTCCTTTTTCTACTGCCCTCTTGCCGATGACAGTTCCCAGGTATGCCGCCGCATCAACGTTATTGGTCTTCGTAAGCTCTGCCTTGATGTCTTTCTCAAGGGTGGAAGCGGATACTAATGTATTCCCAACAGTATCATCGATAATTTGAGCATACATATGATTATTGCTTCTGAAAACTGCCAGGCGGGGCCTTTCGGCAGTGCCACTGAAGCGGTTACGAATTCTCATGTGTTTTTTCACACGTACTTCTTTTCTTGATTTCTTGTTAACCATCTTCATACTCTCCTTATCTGTTATTTCTTACCAGTCTTACCAACTTTACGTCTGATCGTCTCATCGGCATACTTGATACCCTTGCCCTTGTAAGGCTCAGGTCTCCTCTTGTCTCTGATTTCAGCTGCGAATTGGCCAACTTTTTCCTTGTCGATACCCTTGACGATGATCACGTTCTGACCTTCTACCACGGTCTCGATGCCCTCGGGATCGTCCATCTCAACCGGATGAGAGTATCCAAGGTTCAGTGTCAGCTTCCTGCCTGCCTTGGCAGCCCTGTAACCGACACCGTTTACCTCAAGCTTCTTCTCGTAGCCTGTGGTAACGCCCACTACCATATTGTGGATCAAAGTCCTGGTCAGGCCGTGAAGAGACTTCATCTTCTTTAAATCATTGGGTCTGCTTACCAGGATTTCTGTTCCTTCCATCTTAATTTCCATCTCAGAGGGAAGCACTCTCTCCAGTGTTCCCTTGGGACCTTTTACGGTCACTTTATTATTTTCTGCAATCTCCACAGTTACGCCTGCGGGAATCGCGATTGGCATTCTACCTATACGTGACATGCCCGTACCTCCTATATTTTAAAAAACAATTTTTACTGCCCTGCCAAAATGCCGCAGCTCCGGAACAATGCCTGCCCAAAGCAAACTTGTTCGCCTGGCATTTTCCCGTTTGCCGCAAGTCCAGAAGAATGCCTGCCCAAAGTGAACTTGTTCGCCTGGCATTCTTCTGCGTGTAACTCAGATTTTCTTAGCGGGCGTCCTTTGACTGCTTAGAAAATCTTTACACGCTGCTACCAGACAAATGCCAGAACCTCTCCCCCTACCTGCAGTTCCCGGGCCTTCTTGTCAGTAATCACGCCCTGGTTGGTGGAAATGATGGCAATGCCCAATCCTCCGAGTACCTTCGGAAGCTCATCCTTGCCGGCATAAACACGCAGACCCGGCTTGGAGATTCTCTTGATGCCGGAAATAATCTTCTCACTCTTATCTGCACCGTATTTCAGGGTGATATGAATGGACTTGAAATTGCCGTCATCAATAACGTCAAATTTATTTATAAATCCCTCGTCCAGAAGAATCTGCGCGATGGCCAGCTTCATCTTGGAAGCGGGGATATCTACTGTGTCATGCTTGGCAGTATTTGCATTACGGATTCTTGTAAGCATATCTGCAATAGGATCGCTCAATGTCATTGTTTTTTCCTCCTTCCTACCAGCTCGCCTTTTTAACGCCGGGTATCTGTCCCTTGTATGCCAGTTCGCGGAAGCAAACTCTGCAGATGCCATACTTTCTCAGGTATGCATGGGGACGGCCGCAGATCTTGCAGCGTGTATAGCCCTGTGTAGAAAACTTGGGCCTGCGCTGCTGCTTAATTTTCATTGATGTCTTTGCCATGGAAAATTTACCTCCTTATTGTTTTGCGAAGGGCATGTTGAACAGTGTCAGCAGCTCCCGTGCCTCTTCGTCAGTCCTTGCGGTGGTTACGATGATAATGTCCATGCCTCTGGTCTTGTCAATCTTGTCATATTCGATCTCGGGGAAGATGAACTGCTCCTTGATGCCGAGAGCATAGTTTCCTCTGCCGTCGAACGCATTGGGATTGACGCCTCTGAAGTCACGCACACGGGGCAGTGCCAGATTCACCAGACGGTCAAGGAACTCATACATCTTCTCACCGCGGAGTGTGGTCTTGCAGCCGATATTCATACCCTCACGTATTTTGAAATTTGCCACGGACTTCTTTGCCTTGGTGAGGACTGCTTTCTGACCGGTAATAGTCTCCATGTCGGACACGGCATTTTCCAGTACCTTGGGATTTTCCTTGGCTTCTCCGATACCCATATTGATCACGATCTTATCGAGCTTCGGGACTTCCATGATATTCTTGTATCCGAATTTCCTGGTCATGGCATCCACGATCGTCTCGTTATACATATCCTTTAATCTTGCCACTTTCTCTTACTCCTTCCCAACTGTGAACTCCACAGTTTTCAATCAATCACTTCGCCGGTTGCCTTGGCGAAACGAACTTTCTTGTCTCCATCCATCTTAAAGCCGACTCTGGTGGGCTTACCCTTGTAGACAAGCATTACGTTAGAGATATCAATAGGAGCTTCCTTCTGGATGATGCCGCCGTTGGGATTTGCCTGGGAAGGCTTCGCATGCTTTGTGACCATATTCACGCCCTCTACAATTACCCTGTTCTTCTTGACATCAACGGAAATTACCTTTCCTTCTGCATTACTGTCCCTGCCGGCAATTACCTTAACGGTATCGCCTTTTTTTATTTTCATTGACATATGGCACCTCCTTACAGTACTTCCGGAGCAAGGGATACGATCTTCATGAACTGCTTTTCACGAAGCTCCCTGGCTACGGGCCCAAAAATACGGGTTCCTCTGGGTGTCTTGTCGTCCTTGATGATGACTGCAGCGTTCTCATCAAATCTGATGTAGGAACCGTCCTTACGGCGGGTCTCCTTAACGGTGCGGACGACTACTGCCTTCACCACGTCACCCTTCTTAACAACGCCGCCCGGTGTTGCATCTTTAACAGTGGCAACGATGATATCGCCAATGTGAGCATATCTTCTTGTAGAGCCACCCATAACGCGGATGCAGAGCAATTCTTTCGCACCGGTGTTATCGGCAACCTTCAGTCTTGTTTCCTGCTGAACCATGATCTTCCTCCAATCCCTTACGTTATTTTGCCTTCTCTACGATTTCCACAAGTCTCCATCTCTTGTCCTTGGACAGAGGTCTTGTCTCCATTACCTTAACGGTATCGCCAATATTGCACTCGTTGTTCTCGTCATGAGCCTTCAGCTTGTATGTGCTCTTTACGACCTTCTTGTAAAGAGGATGCTTTACATGCTCTTCGATAGCAACAACAATTGTCTTATCCATCTTATTACTGGTAACCTTGCCAGTACGGACTTTTCTCAAATTTCTTTCCACGATTGATCTCCTTTCATTGCCGCCTGACTTTATGCCCGGGCCTTTTCGGTAATCACTGTCTGGATACGAGCAATGTTCTTCCTTACATCCTTGATCCTTGCAGTATTATCCAGCTGATTGGTTGCGTTCTGGAATCTCAGATTGAAAAGCTCCTTCTTCGCGGCAACAAGATCCTTATTCAGTTCCTCCACGGATTTGCCTTTTAATTCTTCTACAAATTTACTAGATTTCATTATTCAACACCGCCTTCCAAATCTGCCTTAGCCGCAATTTTACATTTGCAGGGAAGCTTATGCATTGCGAGGCGCAGCGCCTCTTTTGCCTGTTCCTCAGGGACACCGGCAATCTCAAACATGACACGGCCGGGTTTCACAACGGCTACCCAGTACTCCACGGAACCCTTACCGGAACCCATACGGGTTTCAGCGGGCTTTGCTGTCACGGGCTTGTCAGGGAAGATTTTGATCCATACCTGGCCGTTACGCTTTGTGTAACGTGTAAGCGCAATACGTGCCGCCTCAATCTGATTTGACTTTATCCAACAAGGCTCTGTAGCCACCAGGCCGTACTCACCGTAAGTGATGGTGTTGCCTCTGCTGGCCTTTCCGGCCATGCTGCCGCGGAACTGTTTACGATGCTTTACTCTCTTCGGCATTAACATTATCTATCACTCCCTTCCGCCTGATTTCCTTTTGCAGGAAGTATCTCGCCTTTATATATCCAAACCTTAACGCCTACCTTGCCGTAAGTGGTATCAGCCTCCGCAAAGCCGTAATCAATATCGGCTCTCAGGGTCTGAAGGGGAATGGTTCCCTCGCTGTAGAACTCGGTACGCGCCATATCGGCTCCGCCCAGACGTCCCGAACAGGAAGTCTTGATTCCCAGTGCGCCGGACTTCATGGTCCTGCCCATGCAGGATTTCATTGCGCGTCTGAAAGACACACGGTTCTCCAGCTGCTGCGCAATATTCTCGGCAACCAGCTGCGCATCCTTGTCAGGTCTCTTGATCTCCTGAATGTCGATCAGCACCTTCTTGTCCGTCAGCCCGGAAAGCTCCTTCTTGGTAACTTCGATCTCAGCGCCGCCCTTGCCGATGATGACACCGGGTTTTGCGGTGTGGATGATGACTCTCACACGGTCAGATGCTCTCTCGATCTCAATTCTGGAAACACCTGCGCTGTACAGTTTCTTCTTCAGAAACTCTCTGATCTTATGGTCTTCCACGAGGTAATCCGAAAAATCACCTTCAGCGTACCATCTGGAATCCCATCCTTTAATAACTCCGACTCTTAAGCCATGAGGATTAACTTTCTGTCCCATTTATTCGTCCGCTCCTTTCCCTACTCCTTCTCATCCAGCACAACAGTGATATGGCTCGTTCTCTTCTCGATCCTGTAAGCCCGGCCCTGTGCCCTGGGGTGAATACGCTTCATTGTAGGCCCTTTATTTGCAAAGCATTCTGCCACATAAAGGTTCTCCCTGTTCATTCCGTTGTTGTTCTCAGCGTTTGCGATGGCTGATTCAATCAGCTTCTTGACCAGGCCGGAAGCATATCTGGGATTATATTCCAAAATAGCAAGCGCCGTATCCACATCCTTGCCGCGGATGGCATCCAGCACAAAACATGCCTTCTGTACGGACACTCTTGCATAGGATAACTTTGCTGAAGGTCTGGTATCCTTCTGCGCATTTCTCTCTCTCTTAATCTGACTTCTATGCCCTTTAGCCATTTATTTTACCCTCCTTATCTGCATTACCTGACTTTGGACTTCTTCTCGTCCTTGCCGTGACCGCGATAGGTCCTGGTAGCGACGAACTCGCCCAGCTTGTGGCCCACCATGTCCTCGGTGACATATACGGGCACATGCTTTCTTCCGTCATGAACTGCAATCGTGTGTCCCACAAAAGAAGGGAAAATTGTAGAACGACGGGACCAGGTCTTGATAACCTGCTTCTGTCCTGAAGCATTTAAACCATCTATTTTCTTTAACAGGCTTTCATCTGCGAAAGGTCCTTTTTTAAGTGATCTAGCCATTGTCTCTCCTCCTCAACTATTACTTGATTGCCTTGCCGTCACGTCTTCTTACAATCAGCTTATTGGAAGCCTTCTTGGGTCTGCGTGTCTTATAACCAAGAGCAGGCTTGCCCCAGGGGGTGCTGGGACCGGGACGTCCGATACCGGTCTTGCCTTCACCGCCTCCGTGAGGATGGTCGTTGGGGTTCATGACAGAACCGCGTACCGTAGGGCGGATGCCCATGTGGCGCTTGCGTCCTGCCTTACCGATGTTGATCAGGTTATGGTCGCCATTCCCTACTACTCCGATGGTTGCGCGGCATACAAGGGAAACCATTCTCATCTCGCCGGAGGGAAGACGGAGTGTTGCGTACTTTCCTTCCTTGGCCATCAGCTGCGCGCTGTTGCCTGCGGAACGAACCAGCTGTCCTCCCTTGCCGGGATATAACTCAATATTGTGCACCTGAGTACCGATGGGGATTTCCGATAACGGCATGCAGTTGCCGACTCTTACTTCCGCTTCCGGCCCGTTCATGACCTTCATGCCGTCTGTCAGCCCCTGAGGAGCCAGGATATAAGCCTTCTGGCCGTCTGCATAGCAGATCAGCGCAATGTTTGCGGATCTGTTGGGGTCATACTCGATACCGATAACGGTTGCGGGAATGCCATCCTTGTTTCTCTTGAAATCTATGATTCTATACTTCCTGCGGGAACCGCCTCCGCGGTGTCTCACTGTGATCTTGCCCTGATTGTTGCGTCCTGCGTTCTTCTTCAGGGAAGTGCACAGGCTCTTCTCCGGCTCCTGCTTTGTAATCTCGGAGAAGTCAGAACCTGTCATATGCCTTCTGGAAGGTGTATAGGGACGATATGTCTTAATTCCCATTGTTTTGTCTCCTTTTCTTCGATGATTCTTTGCGCGGCTCATACCGGCCGCATACCTAAATCTCAGTCAGCTGCCCGGAAGAATCGCCCCGCGATTCTTTCCGGACGGAACATAGTTGTTCTTAAGGCGGCGTTCTTTGACGCCTCAGAACAACTTTCCGTCCTTTACAGTCCGGAGAAAATCTCGATCTCCTTGCTGTCCGCTGTCAGCTTGACAATCGCTTTCTTGGTCCTGGCTGTCTTGCCTGTCACCATACCGCGTCTCTTATTCTTACCCTGGCAGTTTATGGTATTGACACGCATTACCTTCGCGCCTTCAAACATCTTCTCTACAGCTTCCCTGATCTGGGACTTATTTGCTTCAGGGTGAACCAGGAATGTATATTCCCTGTCAGCCATGCCATTCATGCTCTTCTCGGTGATTACCGGTTTGAGGATCACGTCATAGTACTTAATATCTGCCATTATGCGTACACCTCCTCGATCTTCGCAACTGCGTTTTTGGTCAGGACGACCTTTTTCGCCTTCATGATATCGTATACATTGATCTCGTCAGCCTGGATAGTATCAATGGCGGGAAGATTTCTTGCGGACAATACCACATTTGCATCATTTCCTTCGATGACTACCAGTCCTTTTTCCACTTTCAGATTGTTCATCACTGCCACGAAATTCTTTGTCTTGATCTCATTGAACTTCAGTTCATCTACTACGATCAGATTGCTGTCCTGAACCTTGCTGGTCAATGCGGACTTCAGAGCAGCTCTCTTTTCTTTCTTATTGATCTTGAAAGAATAATCCCTGGGAACGGGTGCAAACACCATACCGCCGCCTGTCCACTGAGGAGATCTGGTGGAACCCTGTCTTGCATGTCCGGTTCCCTTCTGCTTCCAGGGCTTCCTGCCGCCCCCGGATACCTCCCCGCGGGTCTTTGCCTTCTGTGTTCCCTGACGCTTATTTGCAAGATGCTGTACAACCGCCATGTGTACCAGATGTTCGTTTACCTTCACACCAAATACCGCATCGTTTAATTCGATCGTACCAACTTCTTTGCCTTCCATATTATAAACAGCTACGCTTGCCATATCTGATTGGCCCTCCTTTCGCACTAAACTTGCGTTATCCCTTAACGGTTTCTTTGATGGTGATCAACGACTTCCTGGGCCCGGGTACGGAGCCTTTCACCAACAGCAGATTCTTCTCCGCATCTACTCTCACAACTTCCAGATTCTGTACGGTAACCTTCCTGCATCCCATATGGCCGGGCATTCCTTTTCCCTTAAACACACGGCTGGGGGAGGAACATGCACCGTTAGAGCCCTGATGACGATGGAACTTGGAACCGTGCTTCATGGGTCCTCTGTGCTGTCCCAGTCTCTTGATTGCGCCCTGGAATCCTTTTCCCTTGGAGATGGCAGATGCGTCGATCTTGTCGCCTGCCGCAAAGATATCGGCCTTAATCTCAGCACCCAAAGTATATTCGTCAGCATTCTCGAACTTGAACTCCCTGACATATCTCTTGGCAGTTACGCCAGCCTTCTTGAAATGACCCATCTCGGCTTTATTCGCGCCGTGTCTGTGGATGATCTCCTTCCTGCCGCCTGCGTCCTTGTTGATGATCCTCTCCTTCTTGTCAACAAAGCCAACCTGTACTGCGCTGTAGCCGTCATTCTCTTTCGTCTTGACCTGAGTCACCACACAGGGACCTGCATTCAGGACAGTTACAGGGATCAGCGTACCGTCTTCGTTGAAGATCTGGGTCATTCCGACCTTTGTCGCCAAAATTGCTTTCTTCATTTTTCCTCTCTTTCTGCCATAAGGCTTAAAGTCTACATAGCGGACCACACGGTTATCGTTGCGCAGGGAATATCTCCTTATAACCGTTGCACGTTTTACGCGCTGAATGTATGTTTCATACATCCTCCCCGTATGCCGGGGATGTGTTCTTACGTCTAAGTAGAGGTTTATTTTTATTATTTGGTTCTCATTTTAATGTCGATATACACACCTGCGGGCATCTCCAGTCTCTGCAGCGCATCCACAGTCTTCTGTGTGGGAGCGATGATATCGATGAGCCTCTTGTGGGTTCTCTGCTCGAACTGCTCTCTGGAGTCCTTATACTTGTGTACAGCCCTCAGAATGGTTACTACTTCCTTCCTGGTGGGAAGGGGTACCGGGCCGCTCACCTCAGATCCGGTCTTCTTTACAGTGTCGATGATCTTTCTGGCGGATGCATCCACCAGCTGATGCTCGTATGCCTTCAGTGTGATTCTCATTACTTGACTTGCCATAAAAAAAGTCGCCTCCTTTTCGCACTTTTGAGAAGATGAAATAATAGTTTCATCTTAGTACGACAAGCGGTGACTGTACACTCTCCCGTGTGTGTCCTAAACTCTCACGCAACTCTTTCGATTTCAGGACCTGACACATCGTTTCTGCCCTCCGGCAGATATAATCTGGTACAGTGACTTGTCGTCAGTTTTGTAACTTGACATTCGCTCCACGGAAAACCTGATTCTCATTGCTGAAAACCAGCAACCTCACGCTTCACAGCTATCATGCCACAGCAATTGTTAGTATACATGGGAATTCCTGACTTTGCAAGATATTTTTAAAAATTTTTGTATTTTTTTTAATACAATTTTCCGGTAAAATTCGTTTATTCCGCGGTTACATACATTGACTTTACCGCGAAAGTGTTTTATCATTAATTAATGCAGGAGCGTTTTTCGCATCCTGACTATTTTATTCATACACATAAAGGAGGATATCTCAAATGCAGTACACAAATGCAGGCCCGGGCCTGAAAAAAATGTTCATCGCTCAGATCGGTTCCGTTATATGCAGCGTGCTTCTCATTATTCCGCTGATCAACCTGATCGCGATGGTCGGCGTGCTCGTCTTTTTGATTATCAGTCTGATCGGGCTTTATCAGGCAGGCAAAGATATCGGCGGCTGCCAGAAGGCATTCCAGTTCACCATTGCGCAGCTTGTATTAAGCGTTATTTCCAACTTTGCCGGAAGCGGTTTCATCGGAACCATTGTATCCGTGGCCTATTCCGTAACCGGCTTCCTGGTCACCTATTTCGTATGCTCCTCGGTTGCGGAAGTACTCCGTATGCGTTCCCATGACGACATCGCCTCCAGGGGAGAACTGGTCTGGAAGCTCAACCTGGTATGCTATGCCGTAAATATCATTGTATCCGTCCTCTCCCACATTCCGCTCCTAAATATCCTTACCGGTCCGGCAGGCATCATCGTTCCCGTCGCTTCTCTGATTGCCGGCATTCTGTTCATTACATTCCTGTACAGAAGCTCCGAAGCTCTGTAATTACCCTGCAGGAAATTTTCAGGGACTTTATACTTTAGTGCTGTCGCGCAGCGACTTAACCCCTGATAAAGTCGCGAAGGCGCACGAGAGGAACTTTCATGAGGGCATTTTCGAATGAAAGTTTCTCTCATAAAGGTGCGCCGAAGGGACTTTATACTTTAGTGCTGTCGCGCAGCGACTTAATTAGGAGAAATATATGTGGATAGCAGATAACTGGAAAGAATATCGGGTACTGGACGCTTCCGGCGGAGAGAAACTGGAGCGCTGGGGGGATTATATCTTGGTCCGTCCGGATCCCCAGGTCATCTGGAATACCCCCCATGGCCACAGAGGCTGGAAAAAAAAGAACGGCCATTACCACAGGAGTTCAAAGGGCGGCGGGGAATGGGAATTTTTCAATCTGCCGGATGAGTGGAGCATTTCCTACCTGTTAAAAGGAGCCTTTCCGCAATCCGAAACGGCCGCATCCGATTCCGAAGAAAAGATAACCGAAGCGGGCCGTTCCCTGACTTTCCGCCTGAAGCCTTTCAGCTTCAAGCATACAGGACTTTTCCCGGAACAGGCTGTGAACTGGGAATGGTTTTCGGACATCATCCGCAGAGCAAATCGTCCGGCGGACAGGCCCGCAAGGGTATTAAATCTGTTTGCCTATACGGGCGGCGCTACTCTGGCTGCCGCTGCCGCCGGGGCAAGCGTGGTTCATGTGGATGCCTCCAAAGGCATGGTAAACTGGGCAAGGGAGAATGCCGCCGCGTCCGCTCTGGGAAATGCCCCCATCCGCTGGTTGGTAGACGACTGCGTGAAATTCGCGGAACGGGAAATACGGCGGGGAAATAAATATGACGGAATCATCATGGACCCGCCTTCCTACGGCAGGGGACCGAAGGGAGAGATCTGGAAGATGGAGGAAAATATCTGGGCCTTTATCGAGCTGGTCACTCAGCTGCTGTCCGGGGACGCGCTGTTCTTCCTGATCAACTCTTATACCACGGGACTACAGCCTGCCGTGCTTTCCTATATGATGAATCAGGCGATTGTAAAGCGCTTCGGCGGCCATGTAGCGGCAGACGAAATCGGGCTGCCTGTAGAAGAAAGCGGACTGGTTCTTCCCTGCGGTGCCTCGGGACGCTGGCAGAGGTAACCCGCTCTGCCCGAAACTGTCTCACAGCACATACTTTCTCAGCAGAGGAATCCTGTACAGCACCCGGGCAACGGCGGTTGACAGCAACAGCGTAAGCCCCCAGAATACGGGAAGCGAGATACCAATGGGAAAAATTTTTCCCATTGGAAAAAAATTTCCCATTGAAAAAAAATTTCCCATTGAAAAGGACAGCGGCGTTACATGGAAGAATTTATAGGCTGTATTTAAAAAAACCGGATGTACAAGATATATCGTAAAACTCAAACCCGCAGCCCGGTTCCAGAAACCATCCGCCCTTTTATCCCCGGGGGAGGCATTCCCATGCACGGCATTCCCCCAGCCAAAGAGCAGCAGGGAAAGCACTACCGTAAAGGGATAGTTGTATGCCATCTGCACGGTATAATCTCCGGACAGCCTGCTGCCTGCCATGGCTGCGGCCAACACTGCGGCCAGGATGGGCAAAATCCGGGCTTTTCCTGCAGTATCCCCGCTTTTTACCCTTTCATTGGCTGTCTCCCCACATTCCGTTGAACCGCAATCCCCGGCCATTCCCGTTTCATCCGCAGACTTAATAAACTCTGCATCACCCGGCTTCCTCACAAACATCCCGCCGCTTATATAATAGAAAAGATATATTCCCCAATCCGGCAGTGCAGGAACAGTCTCCATGCCAAATAATTTTGCCAGATAGGGCAGAACACTGCTGCCGGCAAATAGCACCGCCAGTAATACGTAGAGCGCCGGACGCGGAAGAACCGTCAGCAGCTTCTTCATCGCCGGAGTCAGCAGATACAAAAACAGGATCAGATACAGATACCATAAATGCGACCAACTCTCCCCCCGCAATACCATCAAAAACGAGTTTCCGATCATATGCCACCGAAAACACCGCTCCGTGGCAATCTGTTCCAGACAGGCATAAGGCACGCCGAACACAAACAATGCCGACACTATTCTCCTGCAATACTTGCAGAGCATTTTTCCCATGGTTATCTTCCTGTCCGGATTCAGGAACAGATAGCCCGATATCATCAGGAAGACGGGAACACACCAGCAGATCAGATCCAAAAGTACCAGAAACACCGTCTTCTCCACGGGGTAGTCCCCCATATCCGTATGGTCCATGACTCCGGTGACCGTGTGCAGCAGAACTACCGCACAGGTTGCCGCCACTCTCAATTTATCCAGAAACACTGCCCGTTCTTTCATATCCGCGCTCTCCCATCCAGTCTCCGTATACACGTAACGCGTGAGCGGTTCCGCCGCGTGGTACAAAAAGCAGCATACAACAGAAGCAGTTCTTCTATTGTAAGGAACGAATGCGCTCACGAGTATATTATATCTGTCTGCGGAAGGCAGTGCAAGTTCTACATAAAGATTTAAGAAACAGGAGTTTCAGTCGTTGCTGTGAACAGTAACTTTCAGTCCGTTACCTTTATAGAATCAAACATCTCCCAGACTTCTTCCGCAGTTCCCCTTCCGTTAAATCTGACTACAATATTGTTCGGAAGCAACACCGCAAAATTCCCCCGGGGAGTATCCGTGTCCCCTCTGTCGGCGCGGGAAATCATACGGCTTCTTACTGTCTCCAGAGTGAAATCTTCCCAGGCGAATGTAGGATTATCCATGCTCTGCCGATACTCCTGAGGCACGGTTTCCGCATACGGAATCTCATACAGGCGCTCGTCATAAGTCTCTGCGGCATCTATGTCCACGGTTTCAGGAGCCTCTGCCACCTCCTCGACAGACCACATAATGGAATCCATCCCCTTACTCCAGGTGAGCGTCAGATTTGCCTCCTGCCCATCCGCATTGCTGAAGGCGCTCTCAAAAGAGTAGCCCTGGGGCACCTTCTCCGGAATATAGTCTCCCAGTCCCTCCTGACTTCTGGCTTCCGCTTCCGTGAATTTATTCAGGTTCACAGCCGGGCATCCGTCACTGTCAATCATGACGCTCTCTTCTGCGGCCGATTCTTTTGAAACGCTTTCCTGCTCTTTTCCCATACCCGTTGCGGTCTCACTGCTCTTTTCCTCCGTTCCGTCGCTTCCGTGCTGCGATGTTCCGGAAGTTCCGTACCTCTCCTGGGAACCGGAATATCCTTCGGTGACATTTGTGCCGTTTGCGTCGGTACCTTCGTCAAAATCACCTCCGTTGTCCTGGCTCATCGAGTCGTCCGCTTTCTGTGCTGCCATATCTTCCGCATTATATTCTGCCGCCCCTGCCTCTTCGGGCAAAGCGCCTTCCCCTTCGGCGTCAAGTTCAATGGTCTCAAGCTGCATCGCCATATCATTCATATTTCCTCCGGATGCCGGGTTATCGACTTTTAAGATCAATTGATAGCCGCCCCAGCCCAGCGCCCCCACGACAGCCAGGCACAGGACAGCGGCCCAGGGTCTGGCATACCGCCAAAGGGGTTGAAATCCCCTGCCTTTTGCGTATTTACGTTTCTTATAAGTAGAAATACTTTGTGCCCTTTCGTTCTCGGAACGTTCCAACAGTTCTTCGTCCGCACCGGATAAGGCTTCCATGATCCGCAGCGCCTGCCCCTGTCTGCTCTCTCCGGAGAAGGACATCCCTTTTTCAGATTCCTCATAACCATTATGTTTCATAATATCACGCCCTCCCTTTCCAGATACTCTCTCAGCTTTGCCCTGGTGCGGAACAAAGAGGTCTTCACCGTATTCAGCTTCATGCCATAGCGCTTCGCAATCTCGCCGTATTCCTCCACATACCAGTATCTCCGCAGAAACACATTGCATTCCCGCTCCGGCAGCGTGTGCAGGAAATCATTCAGCATCCGTTCCAGTTCCGCCGCCTCCACTTCTTCCTCCGTGCTGCGCCTGTCGGGCACACATTCGGCCAGTTCGTCCAGCGCCAGCATCATTTCACCGTTTCCCCTTTTCATGGTATGCTTTTCCTTCCATCTGTCCAGAGATAAATTGCGTGTAATTGTTCCCAGAAAAATGGCCAGCCTGTTGGGCCGTTTCGGGGGTATGGCATTCCATGCCCGCAGCCATGTGTCATTCACACATTCATCCGAGTCCTCCCTGTCATATAGAATACGCCAGGCAATGCTGTAGCAGTAACTTCCGTATGACAGCTGTGTCTCGGAAATCGCCCTCTCCTCCCTGGCCCAGTATAAATCCAGTATCTCCGTATCTCTCAATGTCCGCCCTCCCGATTTTGCTTCCCGTTCCTTTTTCTGTTTCCTCCGCCTGCAGCAGCTTCGCCTTTGATATGCCTATACCATCAAAAACACGCTTGCCGCAATCGCCTTTCTGCCTTTATAGACGATAACCGGCAGCTGAAGTTTCACTCACTGCAAAAAAGGACTGCCCAAAATGAGCAATCCTCAACCGCGATGAAAAACTTTAGGAATTGTCAGAAAATAACTTCTGCAATTGCTTCAGACAAAAGCCCTACATCAACGGCGCCACGATCCGCATGATCCGCCCCAGCGCTCTGTCAGTCAGCTTCAGCTTCTTGTAATCCTCCACCTTCACCTCGATACATTTTTTCAGGGTATCCTGAATATCCTGCTCCATGACGGCAACCTGGGAATTCCGGTAGAGAACCAGGCCGCATTCAAAATGATGGTACAGACTGCGGTAATCCAGATTCACCGTGCCCACCACCGCTTTCACGCCGTCGGATACAAACACCTTGGCATGGACAAATCCCGGCTCGTATTCATAGATCCTGACCCCTGCCTCCAGCAGCTGGTTATAATAAGTCTTCGCCAACATAAAAGCATACTTCTTATCCGGGATATGGGGCATGATGATGATCACCTCCACGCCCCTCTTTGCCGCGTAAGTCAGCGCCATAGTCATCCGGTCATCCGGTATCAGATAAGGTGTCATAATATGAACATAGGTATGGGCTGTATTGATAATATCCAGATAGACCATCTCGCCCACACGCTCCGTTCCCAGCGGGCAGACGCTGTAGGGAATGGCATAGCCGTCACTGGACACGGCGGCATCCTGCGGCAGTCTGTATTTTTCGTATGACTCCGGCATCCGCTCCGACTCGTTCCACATTTCCAGAAACATAAACGTAAAGCGCTCCACGGCATCCCCCTTCACCATGGCGCCTGCATCCTTCCAGTGCCCAAAGCGGTTCTTCTGGTTGATATACTCGTCCGCCAGATTGATGCCGCCGGTAAATGCCACTTTCCCGTCAATGACCAGGATCTTGCGGTGGTCCCGATTATTGTAATGAGGCGAAAACAGGAGCCTGATGGGAGCAAACACCTTGCAGTGGATACCTTCCTCCTCCAGCATATCCGGAAAGAATCCGGGCAGATTCCACAGCATATTAGTGCCGTCGAACATAAACCGCACCTCCACCCCCTGCTTTGCCTTCTCCTTCAGGATATCCAGGATATCGCCCAGCATCTTCCCGCTGGACACGATAAAAAACTCAATGAAAATAAACTTCTCCGCTTTCTTCAGCTCTTCCGCCATATCCACAAACTGGCTGTCACCCAGCGGGTAGTATTTTACCTGCGTACAATCGTATACGGGGCTGCCGTCGCATTTTTCCAGGTAATGGGCCAGCTGTCCCATATGCGGGCTCTCAGTGCGGAGCCTCTCCCTGATCTCCTCTCTCGGACGGACATATTTCCTTGTATTTTCCGCCTGCTCAAGCAGTCCGGCATACAATACTTTCGTGCCCGGCTGGCTTACTATGGTCACATAAAAAATAGCGCCGAACACCGGGAAAACAGCAATGGGAAGCATCCACGACAGCTTCAGGTCCGGATTGCCCGGCGCATTGAAAATATACACCACCGCCACGGCACTGACCGACAGAAAAAAGGCATAAAACAGGTAGCTGTAATTACGCAGCAAAATATAGCCTACGCAAAGCAGCACCAGCTGCGCCAGAAACCCCAGCAGGATCATCGCCGTCCTGCCGTAGATGACGGTCTTGATCCCTCTGATTGTCGAATTAACCCTTTCTCCCATGCTCATGGTACTTTTCATTTTCTATCTCCCAGGTATCAACCTTACAGCTTACAATCACGCTGCCGGCGCAGCCTTCTCATACCCTTCCGGGCTCCAGAAATCCGTCCAGATTTACAAGGCACCGATACAGTATCTCCATTTCTTCCTCATTCAAATCCTTCACGATGGCTTTTATCATCTTCTTATGAAAGTCCCGGTGATGAAAAAATGCCTTTCTCCCCTTTTCCGTAAGGATAATGTATACTACACGTTTGTCTTTCTCACTGCGCTCCCGCTTAATATATCCCTTCCTGTCCAGACCGTTCATATTCGTGGTCAACGTACCGACAGTGACGCCCAGCCGGTGAGCTATCTCGGACATATTTCTGGGATCCTCCACACCGATTGCTTCTATAATATGCATGTCATTATTGGTAATGTCGCTGTACTCTTCCGTAATGACCGCTTTCGCCTCCATGTCCATCACATGGTTAAACAGGCTCACCAGCAGCTCATTTATGGAACATTTTGTATTCTGTGCCATTTCGTCTATGCTTATCCTCTCCGGGATGTATCCTAAATTCTATATCAGTTCAATCAATCCCAACGCCTCCGGCTTCGTCTTCCCATGTAAAAATACTGGGATTCAGTGCTACGCTATAAATATAAATTTACCAACTTTCGCAAAAAAGTCAATAGAAAATTCGCAGCAGTCCGACTTACCGCCTTAAACTGCTGCGAATTCCTGCCGCTTATAACAGGTCTGACAAGTCACCGTGCCGCTACTGCCACTCCAAAACACATGCGCCGCAGGTAAGTCCCGCGCCGAAACCTGAAAGCACCAGGCGCATACCATGCTTCAGCTCCCCCTTTCGGTTCAGCTCATCCAACAGCAGAGGAATGGATGCGGAAGAAGTATTCCCCACCCGCTCCAGGTTCATTGGGAAACGCGCCATATCCACACCCAGGCGTTTGGATATGCCCTCTATGATGCGGCGGTTTGCCTGGTGCAGCAGAAACAGATCCACATCCCCCACGGCAATCCCGGCTTTCCAAAGCGCTTCTTCGATGGTCTTCGGAATCTGGCGAACCGCGAAGGAGAAAATCTCCCTGCCGTCCATGCTTAAATAATTCCCTGTAAGGTTCATATGGAACCATGGATTTTCCAGCGGCCTGCCCACACCGGACAGCACCTCTCCCTTTTTTCCGTCGGAGTGCTGCACAAAGCCCAGGATGCCTCCCTCTTCGCTTTTTTCCACAAACACCGCGCCTGCGCCGTCTCCGAATAAAATGCAGGTACTCCGATCTTCCCAATTCACAAGCTTGGAGAGCACCTCGCTGCCCGCAACCAGCGCATTTCTGTAGATTCCGCTTTCCACATAGGCCCATGCCGTGTGCAGTGCAAACAGAAAGCCGGCGCAGGCTGCATTTAAGTCAAATGCTACGGCATTTCCGGCTCCGATTTCTTTCTGCACCTGACATGCCGCACAGGGAGCCACATCCTCCGGCGAACAGGTCGCCACCAGAAGCAGCTCCACCTCGTCTGCGCTTTTCTGCGCATTTTTAAGCGCCGAATCGCACGCACTCGCCGCAAGGGACGCAACCGTCTCACCCGTGGATACATGCCTGCCGGCAATTCCGGTGCGCTCCCTGATCCATTCGTCGGAAGTATCTACCAGTTCTGTAATTTCTTCGTTTGTAACCGCCCTGTGCGGGAGGGCGCTTCCCGTTCCCAATATCCGTATTGACATCTTGATTTCCTATTCCAGTTCCGCATCCGCCCCACCAGTACCAAGGCATGGCAGAGGACTTCCGGCCGCTTAGTGATGCGTCCGTAATCCCTCTGGGCACTGGCCGGGCAGATGCTGTTTTCCAGTTCCGCATCCGCCCCGCCAGTACCAAGGCATGGCAGAGGACTTCCGGCAGACACTTTTCTCGCTCTCGTTTTCACATTTTATATTTAAAAATTCCTGAAACGATCATATCGCTGAGCGGCTATCTCTTCGCCGGACTTGCCGCGATAGCCCTCCAGGAATGTCTTGATCTGTTCTTTCAGGTAGCCGCCGATGGCTTCGGCAGTATCCTGGTCCGCGCCTCCGAATTCCGGAATGATCTTTTCTATGACATGAAGCTGTTTCAGATCCTGCGCCGTAATGCGCATGACTTCACTGGCTTCCTTTGCCTTGGAAGAATCCTTCCATAAGATAGAAGCAAATCCCTCCGGGGACAGAATGGAATAAGTGGCATTTTCCAGCATCCATACCTCATTGCCCACTGCCGTAGCCAGAGCGCCCCCGCTGCCGCCTTCTCCGATGAAAATGCACAACACGGGTACCCTCAAAGCCGACATCTCCCGCAGATTGCGTGCAATTGCCTCTCCCTGTCCCCGTTCCTCGGCCTCGATGCCGCAGAAGGCACCCGATGTATTGATAAAGCTTACAATGGGACGGTTGAACTTTTCCGCCTGCTTCATGAGACGCAGTGCCTTACGGTAACCTTCCGGCATAGGCATTCCGTAATTCCGGAGTTGGCATTCCGCCAGTTCTTTTCCTTTATGGTCTGCAATCACGGTCACCGGCTGACCGTCCAGGAAGCCGATTCCACCCACAATGGCCGGGTCATCCCGAAAGCATCTGTCCCCGTGGGCTTCCACAAAATAGTCAAATATCACATTCATATAGTCAAGTGCGCTGGCACGCTCCAGCCTGCGGGCTGCCTTTACCTTCTCCCAGACACTTGTCGGCTTGAGGGTCCACTCTTTTTCCTTCAATATTTCATTCAGAATGAAGTGGAATTCCCTGTCCGGCGCGAAGCTGGCGTACTCCCCTTCCCGGCATTGGTGCGCCTTGATCAGAAAATAAATGGTTTTCTTCAGGTTTCTGCGTTCCACGATACCGTCTATAATACCGTGCTCCACCAGAAATTCGGCGGTCTGAAAGCCTTCCGGCAGTTCCTGCCCGATGGTCTGACGGATGACTCTCGGTCCCGCGAAGCCGACCAACGCCCCCGGCTCCGCCATGACCACATCTCCCAGCATGGCAAAGCTGGCTGTAACGCCTCCCGTGGTGGGGTCGGTGAGTATGGTAGTGTACAGCAGCCCGGCCTCCCCCAGCTTCTGAATCGCCGCGGAAGTCTTCGCCATCTGCATCAGGGAGATCAGTCCCTCCTGCATCCTGGCACCGCCTGAACAGCAGAACAGAAAGACCGGCAGCCGCTTCCGGATGGCACACTCCACGGCCGCGGTAATTTTTTCTCCTACCACATGACCCATGCTTGCCATCAGAAATCTGGAGTCACAGATTCCCAACACGATATCTTCGCCGAACACCTTGCACTGCCCCACGGTGACAGCCTCGTCCAGGCCTGTCTTCTCCCTTGCAGCCATGATTTTATCCTCATAGCCCTCATAAGCAAGGGGATTGCGTATCGGCATATCCGTGAACCATGGCTCGAAAGTATGGGGGTCCGCCACCATACGGATGCGGTTAGGCACCTTGACTCTGAAGTAGCCTTCACATTCATAACAAATATATTTCCGCTTTGCCACCCGTCCCCGATCTACCATTTTACCGCATTTGGGGCAGCGGATGAGATAACCGTCATCCCCCTCCTGCGCCCCGGAATTCTGCTTTCCGTTATCTGTCTGTGTCCGGGCATTTTCAGAGAGTTTCTGCCGCTCTGACAACCTTGTAAAAAAAGTAGCCCGTTTTTCTCTGCCATCCTTTTTTATCGATTTTTTCATGTTCAAATGCCTCCTGTACACCTTTTCGTCCCGGACAAAACCAAAGCCTTTCCCACAGCTCCTGCCGGAAGCGCAGCTACGCTTCGCCCCGTCATCAGCTGTCCCCGGCTCACTCGGACTTACTTCCACAGTCACTGTCCGACAGCGAAAGTCAGCTCTGCTTCCGCCACTGTCTTGCCGTCCACGAAGGCCCTGGCTTTACCTACGCCTATGGGCCCCTTTACCTTGATAATCTCGGTCTCCAGCATCAGTACATCGCCGGGAAGCACCTTTTTACGGAATTTTGCTTTGTCAATCCCGGCAAAATAGGCCGTGCGCCCTTTCCACTCAGGCCGGGAAAGGATGGCTACCGCTCCCACCTGCGCCAGGGCTTCCATAATCAGAACCCCCGGCATCACGGGATTCCCCGGAAAATGTCCCTGGAAGTACGGCTCATTTACGCTGACGCATTTCTTACCCAGCGCACGCACGCCTTCCTCCAGCTCTTCTATGGTATCTATCAATAAAAACGGGTATCTGTGCGGTATGATATCAATGATTTCGCGTGTATTATATATCGCCATATCGTATACTCCTGTCCGAAACTTCTTGTTCCCCTGCTCATTTCCGCCCTCCATGGCGGCTCCGCCCCCGGAAATATCCGTTCCAAAGCAGCCATTCGCCTCTGACGGAAGCATTCCGCCGCCCGATTCATTACCTCAAAATCCTCAGGAACTGCCGGCACATTGTTCAGTCTTCCGGCTTGCCTACCAGAATGCTGGCATTATGCCCGCCGAAACCAAGGGAATTGCTCAGGGCAAAGGGAACAGCCTCCTCATGGCTCTCCATACAGTAATCCAGATTCATCTCGCCTTCCGTCTCTCTCAGTCCCACTGTTCTGTGTATGAAATCCTCCTGCACAGACTTCACACAGACGATAAATTCCACTGCCCCCGCAGCCCCCAGCAGATGCCCGACCATGGACTTGGTGGAATTGACCCGCAGTTTCCCGGCGTGTTCCCCGAAGGCCAGCTTTATCGCCCTTGTCTCAAACAAATCATTATGATGGGTTCCCGTACCGTGGGCATTGATATAAGTCAGCTCCTCCGGTTTTACACTGCCGTCTTCCAGCGCACTCAGCATGGCTCTGGCGGCGCCGGCTCCGTCTTCCGCGGGAGATGTGATATGGTAAGCGTCCGAAGAACAGCCATATCCCAGCACTTCCGCGTAAATACGGGCTCCCCGCTTTCTGGCATGCTCCAATTCTTCCAACACCACGATACCCGCGCCCTCTCCCATAACAAATCCGCTTCTGTCCTTGTCAAAGGGAATGGAACACCTCTCCGGGTCCGTGCTTCCGGAAAGTGCCGTCAACGCCGCGAATCCGGCAATCCCCAAAGGTGTCACCGCTCCTTCCGTCCCTCCTGCCACACAGGCATCCAACTCGCCGTACTGAATGGAACGGAAAGCCTCGCCGATGGAATTCGTCCCGGTGGCACAGGCAGTCACCACATTCAGGCTCTTTCCCTTCAGGCCATAGGCAATGCTGACGTTTCCTGCAGCCATATTGGAAATCATCATGGGCACAAAAAGAGGACCTACCCTGGAGGGGCCTTTTTCCAGAAGTTTCGCGTGCTCCCGTTCTACCGCCTGCAGGCTTCCCACTCCGCTTCCCACAAAGCAGCCTACCCTGTAGGGATCCTCCGCTTCCATATCCAGAGCCGCGTCCCTGATGGCTTCGCCCGCAGCTGCCACCGCATACTGGCAGAAGGATTCCATACGCCTGGCTGCCTTTTTATCCATGTAATTTTCTGCCTTGAAATCCTTAACCTCCGCAGCCAGTTTGCATTTGTAATCAGCCGCATCAAAGCCTGTAATCGGTGCAAAGCCTGTTTTTTCCGCCCTGATTCCATTCCAGAATGCTTCCATGCCGATTCCGATGGGTGTCACTGCCCCCAGGCCCGTCACCACAACTCTTCTTTTCCTGTTCATATCCAATCCTTTCCCCGTCCTCAAGGAATAGTAATTCACATCACATGGCCATGCCGCCATCCACACAAATTACCTGACCCGTGATATAGTCCGACCTGTTTCCCGCCAGAAACGCCACCAGTCCGGCCACATCCCCGCCGCTTCCTATTCTTCCCATTGGAATGGACGCAATCGCATTTTCCCTGACCTTTCCGCTCAAAGCATTTGTCATCTCCGTATCGATAAAGCCCGGTGCCACCGCATTGACACATACACCGCGGCCGGCAAGCTCCCTGGCCACGCTTTTGGTCAGGCCGATGAGTCCCGCCTTGGACGCGGAATAATTGGCCTGCCCGGCATTTCCCGCCACCCCCGACACAGAAGAAATGTTGATGATCTTGCCGCTGCGCTGCTTCAGAAAATATCTGGACAGATGGCGAATGGTGTTGAATGCGCCTTTCAGGTTCGTATCCAGTACCTTGTCGTACTCTGCCTCTGTCATACGCAGGATCAGATTGTCTTTCGTGATACCGGCATTGTTCACCAGGATATCCAGGCGGGCATACTTATGGATGATTTCTTCCGCCATCCTGCCGCAGGCCTCATAATCGGACACGTCACAGCCTATTGTCTCTCCCTGTCCGCCGGCCTTCTCGATTTCCTCCACCACTTCCAGGGCACGCTCCCTGGAACCGTTATAATTTACCAGCACTACGGCTCCCATTTTCGCCAGTGTCAGGGCAATGCTTCTGCCAATCCCACGCCCTGCGCCGGTCACCAGGGCCACCTTGCCCGCAAGTTCTCCCTCTGCCGTATATGCGTTTTTTTCCGATTCTTCCTTTTCCACTCTCACTTATCCTCTCTTATTCCGCTTCAGCACACTTATGACTGCTTTATTTTCCGATGCCTGCGATGCTTTCGTTATACTCCTAAACCCGGAATGCATTCCAGGTCACTGACCGTCCCTACATTTATTACCTTCGCATCCCGGTTCATTTTCTTCAGGAAGCCGGCAAGGGTCTTGCCCGGACCTATTTCAATGAAAGTATCCACTCCGTCCGCCAGCATCAGCTCCATGCTTTCGCGCCATCTCACGGTGGAGGACACCTGTCTGGCCAGAAGCTCTTTTATGGGAGCAGCCGACCTTACATAAGAAGCCTCCACATTACATATGTAGGGAATCGCAGGACATTTCACCTCCACTCCCTCCAGTTCCGCCGCCAGCTTCTCCCCGGCCCCGGCAAGCAGCCCGGAGTGAAAGGGACCGCTGACCTTTAAGGGAATGCAGCGTTTTGCCCCGGCTTCCTGAAGTCTGGCGGAAGCCGCCTGTACCGCCCGCGCCTCTCCGGTAATCACGATCTGCCCGGGGCAGTTGTCATTGGCAACGGAAACGATACCTTCCGTCTCTGCGCAGATATTGCGGATTGTCTCCGCATCCAGTCCCAGAACCGCGCTCATGGCACCGCCCTCCGGATATGCCTCCTGCATGTAAATGCCTCTGCAGCGGATCAGCCAGAACAGCTGGGGCAGCTCCATAACGCCTGCGGCAGCAAGCGCGCCGTATTCTCCCAGGCTCAGTCCCGCAGCACAGTCCGCCCGGAATCCTTTTTCTTCCAATACTTTCAGAATCGCCACTTCCGTGGCCAGCATGGCAATCTGCGTATACTCTGTTATATCCAGTCTGTCATTTTCCGTAAAGCACAGTTCTCCCACATCCAGCCCGGTTGCCTCGCCGGCTGTCACATAGACTTTTTTCGCCGTATCAAAGGCATCGAAAAAATCCTTTCCCATGCCGCAGTACTGCGCTCCCTGGCCCGGAAAAATAAATGCCGTCTTTCCCATATTCTTATCTTCCTTCCGAATCAAAGACGCGTCCTTTGCGCCGCATTCAGCTGCGGGATATTGCGCCTGCTTCCTGCAGGCGCCTCATGCCGCCTTCCGCCACATCCCGAATGATTTCGCTGCAGCTTTCTTCCTTCTTCACCAGGCCCGCAATCTGTCCCGCCATCAATGTACCGTTCACGGTATCTCCTTCCACCACGGCTTTCCGCAGGGCACCCAAAGTCAGCTGCTCCAGTTCCTCGAAAGGCGCTCCAGCCTTTTCCAGCTTCAGGTATTCCCGGGTCATACCGTTTCTCAGCTGCCGTACCGGATGCCCATGGCTCATCCCTGTCACCTCGGAATCAATATCCTTGGCGGCGATAATCTTCGCCTTATAATTCGGGTGAACCACAGCTTCCTTTGCCGTCACAAAACGGGTGCCCATCTGCACCGCCTCGGCCCCCAGCATAAATGCCGCCGCAAGACCTCTTCCGTCCGCAATCCCTCCGGCCGCAATGACCGGAATCCGCACCGCATCCGCCACCTGGGGAACCAGGGCAAATGTAGTGGTCTGGCCGATGTGTCCGCCGGATTCCATGCCCTCCGCCACTACCGCATCGGCGCCTGCCCGCTCCATCATCCTCGCCATGGCGACGCTGGCCACCACGGGAATGACCTTGATATCGGCATCTTTCCACATAGCCATGTACTTTCCCGGATTGCCCGCGCCGGTGGTCACGGCCTTCACGCCTTCTTCCACCGCCACTTGGGCTATTTTGTCCGCTTCCGGATTCATCAGCATGATATTCAGGCCGAAAGGCTTATCCGTCAATTCCCTGCACCGGCGAATCTGCTCCCGGACGAAATCCGCTCCGGCCCCGCCGGCACCGATGATTCCGAACCCTCCTGCTTCGGAAACCGCAGCCGCCAGATGATATTCGGCCACCCATGCCATTCCTCCCTGAATGACCGGATACTCTATTCCCAAAAGTTCCGTTATCCTCGTCTTCATGTCCGCCCTCATATTAATCCATTTCCACGCCCTTGTCCGTGAGATACTTCATCACATCACCGACAGTGAGCAGCTGCTCCAGATCCTCTGACGGAATCTCAATGCCAAACTCGTCCTCCAATGCCATGACCATCTCGAACAGGTCCAGGGAATCTGCATCCAGATCCTCCTTGAAACGGGTGCTTTCAGTGATCTGTGCCCCTTCCGCGTTTAACTTCTCTTCGATGACTGCCTTTAATTTCTCAAACATTTTCTCTCCTCCTGCTGATTTGAAATTTTACATATTTTCCGGAAAACATGCCCGCCTTTTCTTTTATCACATGCACCCGGTGATATATGGTTTTTATTACCAGATAAAATAGTATGTAACTCGATTTGTTTGAACATCAAAATATTTGACACTCAAACTTTTATGATGATAACGCGGAGAACCTGATTTGTCAATAGCATATCTGATAAAATTTTGGAAAACCTTGACAATATCAGGAATTATGCTATCCTATATTCATAAAGCATATTCATTTCCTGAACATATCGCCATGAATTCCAAGTCTTCTAAATCTCATTCAGAAACTCTATGCTTTGACACCCAGATTATATTTGCAGGGCAGGAGTTTGCTGTATGACTGCGCGATATTCTCCCGCCCGGAACAGGAAAATGCCAGACTCACGGGCATATCCGTTTGCGGTGGAGCCATGCGGAATGAAATCCGATATTAATGAAAAGGAGCCTATATGTCCACATACAATGTGAATGAAGCCACCGGCGCTGACCTCCGGCCCGAAGAACTGTTGAAACAGACTTATTACACGATTACGGATTTCGGGGCATCCGCAGATGCCTCCCCCGTCCGAAACACGCTGGCTGTCAACCGCGCCATTCAGACGGCAGCCGCAGAAGGCGGAACCGTTCTGATTCCCGAAGGCACTTATTCCGTCTACACCATTCTTCTGGCAAGCAATGTAAACCTTTACCTTGAAGACGGTGCCGTTCTGGCGGCAGCCAAAACAGATATCCGCCATTCCTACCAGAAACAGAACGGAGAAGGCGGCAATTATGAGGAACCTGAAGCAAACACTTACGTGGGGATTCAGGACCACGGGCATACTTACTTTGCAAACAGCCTGGTATACGGCGCTGACCTGGAAAACATCATGATTTACGGAAAAGGGCTTTTTACCGGAGGGCACTTTGGCGAAAATGGGATTCTGGAATATGTACTTCAGGGCGGTGACCCGGCAGAGCCCGACTCCCGTGAGGCGAAAGGGCATCAGGGCGAATGGTTCGGCAATAAGGGAATCGCTCTGGTCCGGTGTAAAAATGTGGTTCTGGCGGATTTTTCCGTCACCATCGGGGGACATTTCGCCATCATTGCCGAGGGCTGCGAAAACCTGTACGCGGAACATCTTTTGGTGGATACCACAAGGGATGCTTTCGATATTGACTGCTGCCGGAACGTTACCGTACGGCATACCGTCTGCAATTCCCTCACCGATGACGCTCTGTGTCTGAAAGCATCTTTCGGCGCGGGCATTTTTAAACCGCTGGAAAATGTGCTGATCGAAGACTGCACCGTCAGCGGTTATGATGCAGGCAGCGTCTACGCCGGAGCATATACCCGGGACAAGCTTATCGCCCTGGACCGCTGCGGCCCCACCGGGCGGATAAAATTCGGCACGGAATCCACCTGCGGCTACCACCGGGTGACCATACGCCGGGTGAATTTCGACCGTTCCAGGGGCTTCTGCCTGGAGGCGGTGGACTGCTCTTCTCTGACGGATGTGATTTTCGAAAGCTGCAGCTTTGACAATGTGTCCAGTTCCCCCATTTTCATCCGGGCCGGAGACAGAGGGCGCTTTCCCGTAACAGGAAACAGCCCTTCCGGGAAGTATCCCGCCGCCGAAGGAAATGTACGCCTGGATAACCGAAACTGGATTCTTCCTGATGACAAAGCTTACCACTGCTATCCCGCCAGGCGTTATGCGCCCCATTACAACAGAACCAGGACAGTCACGGTAGATGGACATTCTTTCTTCGAAATCATAGACGGAGAACATCCTGTGGAATGCAATCCTGCGAATTATGAGGAACGGGACGGTCATTTTTATCTGAAAACCTGGCGATACGCGGCTTGTGAAGCGAAAGAAGGTCCGGGAATCTACCAGGCTGACCCTGCTCATGAACTGACGGCAACCGATCTGCCGTTATACGCCAACGCAATCGGCAGCGAAAACATGGCACGCGTGTCAGATATTTTGATTCGTGACATTACTGTCACAAACGCCGACCCCCGCTACCCCATTCTACTCATGGGATTAACGGATTCCCATATTGGAAATGTCATTTTGGAGAATATTTCCGTGGAATACAGAGGCGGACTGTCCATGGAGCATGCAGTGGAACAGCGGCAGCTGAACACGGAATGGAAATACTCCCAGTTCCACGCGAAGGAGCATGTGCAGAGCCTTCCCTGGCTGGTGAATGCCTTTTTCCTGAAAAACGAAGGGCTGCTGCCCAGGGCGGACTGGGATGCCGGAAACGGCCGTTGGCGTGAAAATCCCTACAATGTGCCTGAGCTTCCCGATGTGTATCCGGAATCCAGCAACTGGGGGATTCTGCCGGCTTACGGGCTTTTTGCCAGACATGTAGACGGTTTGACGCTTAAGAATGTGCATTTTTCCTGCAAGGTGCCCGACGGCAGGCATGTGTGTGTATTTGACGATGTGAACGGCGTATCCGTGGATGGACTGGAAGCCTGGTGCAAAGAAGGACTGGCTCCTGTCGCTGTTGTGACTGATCATTACAGAAGACATACCAATGCGGAAAACGTTCCGGAGCAGCCATATTTCACCACCAAAGTGACAGGATTGTCGATTTTAAAGCCTTTCCTGCTGCACACAGGAAATGACACTCGCGTCGCAAATTATCTATCCAACTCAGATGCAGAAGTGAGTCATTCCACCGTTGCATCCCTCTCCGGGAGCCCTATGACGGAGGCTGCCTCTTCTGCCCGGGCGCACTGCGGAGACTTCCGGGCCTCGGAATTTTATAACGATTCAGAGCACCCTGCAAAGGAAACCGGCGCACCGGAAGAAGTCTCGCGGACTGCCTGGATTCAGGAAGTGGAAATCCATGCCCCTGCCCCCGGCACGCCCCCGGACAGCCTGTATCCGTATCCCACCGTGCCCTGCGCGGAATCGGGATATGGCTTTCAGGTGGATACGGACGATTATCCGCTTCCGCTGACGGTACACCGTCCCTTTATACACCCTATTGCCCCTGTGCAGCTTTCCCCGGGACAGGCATACTGCGTTGTCCTGACGGTGCGCAATCCCGCCAGCGATATCTCGGAGGAAGCAGATAACGGCATTATCTACAATGAACAGACGACACGTTTGAATTACGGCGTCAAAGGCATGGATGTCCCCCTGACCTTAAGCTGTGAAAATCTGCCGCAAGGCGCTGCATTCGACTCTTACAGCCGCCGCTTCTCGTGGACACCCGCAGATGGGCAGCAGGGAGAATACGGGATTGTTTTCGTGGTAAATGACGGTGTGCTACCGGAAAAAATGACGCTGAAAATCAACGTTCATTAACTGTTTTCCCGGTTGCCGCAAAGAAAAAGGCTGAGAAAGGAAATTCTATTATGGAGTATCAGACAGATTACGATTTTCTGCTGGAGCAATTGAAAGCCGTGACGGAATCCGAGACGGACACCATCGCCAACCTTTCCAATGCTTCCGCCGTACTGCAGATAAATCTGGACGAAATCAACTGGGTGGGCTTCTACCTGGTGCGGAAGGAGCAGCTGATACTGGGGCCCTTCCAGGGAAGGCCTGCCTGTGTCCGGATCGATTTCGGGAAAGGAGTATGCGGAACCGCTGCCGCCACCGGCGCCACCCGGCTCGTGCCGAATGTGCATGAGTTTCCGGGGCACATCGCCTGTGACGGCGCCTCCAATTCAGAGATTGTCATCCCCATGTTTCATGAGGGAAAACTGACGGCTGTGCTGGATATTGACAGCCCTGTCTTTCATCGGTTCACGGAAATCGACCGGGAAGGTCTGGAGCGGTGCGCGGCGATGTTATCGGAGGCATGTTGCTGGCAGTCATCCTGACACGACGCATTGATTCCACCTTTGAACCTCCGCAAAAAAGGGCGCACTGACAAAAAACATTTACCTTACCGCATCCATATCCATAAAAGCCCTTGAACCCGTAGCGCCCTTCTGCCCCTGATATTTTCCGTTATAAGGATGCATCGCCACATCATCCGTCCGGGAGAAGACCAGCTGCCCTACCCGGCGTCCGGCTTTCAGTTCAATGGCACAGCGATTGACATTGTACAGTTCGAGGGTTATCTCCCCCTTGAACCCCGGGTCCACCCATCCGGCATTCTGGATAAACAGCCCCATCCTTCCCAGCGAGCTTCTCCCCTCCACAAAGGCCGTCAAATCGTCGGGCAGTTCAAAATATTCCATGGTGGTAGCCAGGACGAACTGGTTCGGCAGCAGAACATAGGTGTCAGTTGTGATAGTCTTATATTTTATTTCCTTATCCAACGTGATGATACCGGTGGGGGAATCCTCCACGATGCTGAAAGTATTGCCGAGGCGAATATCCACGCTGGCAGGCTGCACCTGATCCCTTTCTATAGGTGTAATCTGCAAAGTCCCGCTTTCCAGCATCTTATTGATCGTTCTGTCTGATAATACCATTGCAATCCTCCTCTTTACTCGTTCCTTATCTTTCCTGCATATACCCTTTTTTCCATCACATATAGAGTAAGAACTTGTTTCCCTGCCATGCCAGGGCTCCGCCGAACTCATGGATAAGTATAGCATACATAGCCAAAATCGGCAACCGCCGTCTACAGAACCCCCTCGCGGTGGCATCAAGTGGCATCAAGTGAACAGTAACGGGACGCTATGGCTTCACGGAAACACGATTGTCCCTCCCCCATACCACACGGTCCTGATCTCTTCCAGATTCCGCAGTTCCTTCAGGCTGGTGACAGGATTGTCTCTGATATCCAGGTGCTGCAGACGGGGCAGTTTTTCTGTAAAGGCAATATTCTCCAGCCCCAGAGACCTCAGAGACAGTTCCGTCAGATTCGGAAAACAGTCAAACAATTCGTAATGTTCCGCTAACCTGACTTCTTCTGCGCCTTCCTCCCCGGGACTGCTCATGATACAGATTCCATTCATGGACAAAGACTCCAGATTTTCGTTTGCCGGAAGCCGTGCAAAGTTTACACCCACCCTGCACTCGTCCAGACACAGGCTTATCAGGGACGAAATACCGAATACCTCTTCGATATTGCCGTTGACAGCAACATCCTGCAGGTGCAGCGATGTAAGTTTCGGCAGTCTTGTCAGGGGTTCCAGAGACTCCACCGTCGTGGAAAAGCGGCGTACTTCCAGCGTATCCAGTTCCGTCATGGCAGAAACCGCCTCCAGCTGCGCTCCCGAACAGTGCTCCAGAAACAGGGAGATGACGCTTACGGCATCTTTCAACGGCGACAGATCGTCCACATCCTTCAGGGAAAGCCGCTCCAGCCTTGTCAGCTTTTCAAAGGAAGGCAATTTCCCGCCGTGTCCCATTTCAAGCGTCAGTTCTTCCAACTCATACAGCCGGGCAACGACAGAATAATCTTCAATCATGGAATTACCTGTCAGATTCAACAGAGTGAGCCCGCCACATTCCTGCAGCACATCCAGAGATTTTACCCTGCTCTTTTCAATGTCGAGGCTGGACAGGCGTCCCATGGAACCCACAAAGTAAATATCTTCCAGCGAATCGGACACAATTTTCAGCCATTCCAGATTTTCCAGGGATAACAGCGGGCTATAGTCCGTCAAAGCGTCACATTCCTCAAGCATCAGGCCCTGCAGTGCGGGGAATTTCACCAGTGCGGAGATATCCTCCAGCGCCCTGTAATCCACGGAAAGATATGCCAGGTTCGGAAACAGCTCTATTCCGTCAAGATTCTTCTCCCCTGTCTCCTCACCGCTCCCCGGTTCGGCCGGCTCGCTTATTTCGTCTGCAATCCCCAGCGCCGTTATCGCTTCCGGATAAGGAATGATATCCGCCATCTCTTTGACGGTATTCCGTGTATACAGCCCTGACAGCCTGTCCAACCCCTGCAAATCGCCGGGACTGAGCTTTCTGTCAACGGAAATCCACTCCAGTCCGGTAAAAACGGACAAGTCCGCCGTATTCATCTCTGATTCCTCTCCGTATGACATTATCTGTACAGCGCCATGGTTCAGCTGAAAGGCAACTGTCTTCTCCGAAGCATCGATCTGCAGGGATGTAAGCCAGGCATATTCCTCCGCCGTAATAGAATCATAGTCCTTCTCCCAGATATTACCTGCTGCCTGCTGGAAAAAATCTGACTGTGGCAGCTTTGTTTCTGACATATATGTCGTTTCTTTATCACGGGTACTCTCACCGCTTTCGTTTTCACCTGATAAACTTGATAATTCCGCACCTTTTTGACTTTCTTCACTTTTTGACACATCTGTCATTTCTTCTGGTTTTGTTTTATCCGACACTCCTGTCATGTTTTTTCCGACATTCTTCAGAATCTGTTCCGAAATCCTGTTTTGTTCTTCATAAACCTTTTTCCCTTTTCTGTTATTACTTTCCCGTATATTCTTTTCTGTCCTTTCAATTCCATCCGAATCGCCATCTGTCCGATTGCCATCTGTCCGGCTCACCGGTTCTGCCATTGCCCTGTAACCGGCCATTACATCCTGACATGGAACCAACACTGCCGGAAGCGCCATACAGATGCATCCCAGCACTACCGCCGCAAAATCCGTCCTCCCCCTGCTGCCCGTTCTGCTCTCCTCTTTTTTATCCGCCATAACGTATCTCTCCCCGCTTTCCCGTCCGTATCCCGTCATTCTTCTGCCGTATCGACGTTACATAGTCCAAATCTTCAACTTCTCATCGCCTGCTGCCGGAGGTTGTAAACCGCTCCACAATATTCCGGTTTGCCCTGTGCTCCTGTACGTCCGCAAGCGCCTCCAGCACAATCTCCTTTCCGTATCTGCGCTTCAGCGCCCTTTCCAGAAGCCCGTCGCAAACCTCCGGATTCTTCGGGAGCAGCGGCCCGTGCAGATAGGTGGCAATCAGATTTTTGTAGACAACCCCCTCATAATCGCCATTCCCCGTATTTCCATGCCCGAAAAGCACTTTTCCAAAGGGTGCATAATTCCCTGTCTCCGTCCGCCCGGCATGATTTTCAAACCCCACTACGGTAGTGGAAAAGCATGGACTCTCCAGCACCACATTCCCCACCAGACGCCCCGGCTTCCACTCCGTGCAGATATCCAGGATTCCCAGTCCCTCTATGGTCTTCGTTTCCGTTCTGTAATAGTTTCCAAGCAGTTGATAGGCGGCGCATACTGCCAACACTACGCCTCCGTCTTCCACATAAGCCTTGAAATCATCTCTAATTTCCTTCAAATGTCCGGCAGCAATCTCCTGCCCCCTGTCGGAACCGCCTCCCCAGCAGATAATATCCAATCGGGCAAAATCAACCTTCTCCCCCGTCGGCAGCGAGATTACCTCAGCTTCTATCCCCCTCCACTGAAGGCGCTTCAAAAGGCACTGCACATTGCCCCTGTCTCCGTACAGATTGAACAGTTCCGGGTACAGATGCCCTATCGAAAGTTTCATGACACCGCACCTTCTCTCCCGGCGGACTGCAGTTCTCCCAGCATCCGGTTCGTCCTGTACAGGCCGGAATAGTTTGTGATTATGTACAGGTTTTTACTTCCTTTCATCGTAAGCTCCTCCACGGTATTCCGCACATCCCGTGTGGAGGAACACGGAATTCCGTCATATTTCAAGCATAATTCCATATCGTCGCAGCGCGCTCCCCCTGCTGTAACCGTGGCAGTATTGGCACCGGCCAGATAATGGTAATCCACATCCCAGAGCCAGGACACATCCTCCCCGTCCAGCCTGGTGTCATTAATCTGAATCACCACATCCTTGGGCTGCAGGTCCTTCATCAGCAGGAATATCTTCTGCTGGAATCCGATGGGGTTTTTTGCCAGGTAAAGCTGCACCCGGGCCTTATTTATGGTAAAAATACTCTCCCGCTGATTCCCGTAATCAAAACCGGAAATCATTTCACCGAACTTCTCTCTCGGCGCACTGGCTGCATACAGGGCTGTATAGGCGGAAAGCGTATTATACACATTGTAGGGCGCGCGCGCTCCGGACTCTATACGCATTCCGTCCAACATAAAGGAACAGGTACCATTCTTCCAGACAATATCCGCCGCACTGATATCCGGCCGGGGACGTTCCATGCCGCATTTGGAACAGTGATATACGCCAAGCTGCCCGTAATGGAAAAAATCATATTCCAGCCTGTTCCTGCAAACCGGACAGAAAATCATTTCTGCGGTCCCTACGGGAATATCCGCTCCCATCCGCTCGCTGATTCCATAAGTAATCACAGGGTTGACACATCCGCTCCGCAGCGCCCAGGAGCAGATATCATCGACATTTACAGCCAACACCGCTCCCGGCACTTCCTGAACCGCCCTCCGAATCCTGTCACAGATGATGTCCACTTCTCCGGTCCGGTCCAGCTGATCCCTGAAAACGTTCGTGACAATGACACAGTCCGGCTTAAGCTCCGGAAAGATACACATACTGGCCATTTCATCTGCTTCAATGCAGGCATAATCCACATCCAGCCTCCCGCCTTTCCCGCTTGCCAGGACAAATGCGGTGATAACGCCGTCCAACAGATTGGCTCCCATTTCATTGTAGAGAACCTTGCAGCCTTCCGCCTTCAGGGCATGGTACAGCATACTGTTGGTAGTCGTTTTTCCGTTGGTTCCCGTCACGGCTATGATCTTCCTGCGGACCATGCGGGACATCACGGAAAGGATTTCCGGGTCAATCCGCCTTGCCACATAGCCGGGAAATGCGGAACCGCTTCCCCTGTCCGTCCTCCGAATGGCCCTGTAAGCCAGTTTGGCACAAAATATCGCAAATCTGCTTCTTAATCTCATCATGAAAGCATTCCTCCTTCCCGTATCTTCCCCACCCCGTCGTCAGGCAGATCTCCGCGTCCAAAACACTCTCTGCCCTGTGATGAGTCTCATTATAACAGCCAAATGTAACCCCGGCGTAAATTCCCGGCTAAGATTTTCCTAATAAATTATTATGATTAATTTATCAATACTACATGTACGGCTGATTTCGTCCGCGAAAAAAGGTATGGCAAAACGCTTCAAACACGTTTCTCCATACCTTTCCATAAAATACGCTCGGGTGCATAAAAAAGTGCCTTCGGCACCTTACCCATTCCATGTCCGTCTGACGACAGACTTTCCTATAAGGTAAATACAGAATTGTATCCAGGGTATACTTCTACAGCATCAGGCAGCCTTCCAAGCCGTCATGCTCCACCGTCTTCACACTGCCGTCCTTCATCTTCAATGTCACCGGTCCATAGCAGCCGCAGCTTTCCGGGTCAGCGTAAACTACCTTCTCAACAGGAAACAATTCCTCCTCCGTGAAATCCTCATGGCTCTCCTTCGTTATGACCTGAGAAATCAGCACATAAGGCTCAAATCCCCCATACTGTTTCTTCCGCTCCATGGAGGCATACAATATGACAGATTTGTCAGAATCCGGGTTGGTTCCTCTGCTGTGCAGTATGTTCAGATCTTTCCAACCGTCATAAATCGTCATGGCCATCTGCTTTTCCCTGCCTGCGGCATCCTTTCCCTTCAGGATGACCGCCCTGGCAGAGCCGCAGGCCTTTTCAGAAATCTCCGTTCCGTTATCCGGGAATCCGTAGGACCCCAGCGTCAGTGAAACCGGCGCTCTGTGAATCCGCAGCTTATCCACCCTCATGATACCGCAGGGTACTGCAAAATCCGCCAGGTTCATGGCTTGTATCCAGTGAGATTCCGTTTCCAGAGAATAGTCAAAAAACTGTCTGCGGTACAGGATGCCGTCTCTCTGTCCATGCCAGAAGGTGACGTTTGCCCTGCCCTTCTTACCCGCATCCGGTACTGATTTTCCTTCCGGGTAAAGTGTCCTGTCCCGCAGAACATATTGTTGGGATTCCACCCAGGATATATCATCTTTCTTCTTTATATTGGCGATATCATACACTTCATGATGTCTTAACATTTTTCCGTGGGATAATGATGCGGTATATGCAGATGCCGCTCCGCAATCAGGCACCTTTTCACATGCCGCCATGCCTCCGCAATCGGATGCCTCCTCACATGCCGCCATTTCTCCGCAATCGGATGCCTC
>CAJUJN010000005.1:107597-112910 GCA_910586775.1 uncultured Acetatifactor sp.
CTCCGCAATCGGATGCCTCCTCACATGCCGCCATTTCTCCGCAATCGGATGCCTCTTCACACATCGGCATCGCCTCCCAGGGATATTTGGTATTATAACAAAGCTTGGAATAATTCCACATACCGTGTACATCTCCCCGGCTCTTTACCACCTTCCCCGTGCGCAGGATGGTCTCCCCATTTGCCTGATGGTTGGAGAAACACAATGCGGGACCGTCCAGACAGGTCTCTTTTACCTCTCCTTCTGCCAGTTCATCCCAGGTGCCGTTATTTTCCTTCGCCGTCCAGAAGGGATGAGTCTCCGGGAGATGCAGGCAGAGAAACGCCTTGCCAAGCCAGAACGGGGACTCCGCACAGGAATACCCCTGCACCAACGGGGAGAACTGCCCGTAAAATCCAAGCGTTGGCACGCCTTTGTACAGAAAATCCTCTCTTCCAAGGAACTGCATCAGGGAGCCGGAGGAAATCCGCCTTGCCCGCCCCGGCTCCGCCTTGCCTCCCTGCATCATCAGGTTACCGGCAAAGGAGCTGGTGGCGGCATTGCGGTAAATGTTGCTGCGTCCCCACATATTCGTCCAACCGTCCCTGTCAAAGAAATCCCCGTAGGTCTCCATCAGTTTATTGGAGTTTTCCTCAAATTTCCGTGCGATATAGGGCTCGTTCTCATATCCGTACCAGAGGTTCCAGATGGGAGCATACACATTGAAGGCCCAACAGGAATAATAATCAAAAGAATGGCCGTCCCGGTACCATCCGTCCCCGGCATAATAGTTCAGGATTGCCTGGGCATGGTCCCGCATCACGTCTTTCCGGATTGGATACCCCTCCATATGCAGAAACGCCATGTCCAGCATATTGAACAGACGCCAGTTCTGCGGCACGGTGTTCGCATGGGCATACCCCTCCAGGAACCCGGCGACTGCATCCTTTTCTTCTTTTGTATAAGTATCCCAAATCTGTGCCCTGCTTTCCCACAGACAGATTGCCAGAGCAGAAGTCTCCACCGTCTGCTGAAATGTCCGGAAAGGATCCGTATGCCCGCTGATGCTCTGCTGATCCTCATAAGTTCCCACATACAGCGGATCTCCCTTGGTGCACACGCTGAGAACCTGGCTCTTATAATATTCCGTTATGGAATAACCGCATATCTCCAGGTCCGGAATGTTGGCGATTAACGGTGCCGCGATAAAGAAGGAACGGGTCAATCCCTCAAACACCTCCGCAGTACGCTGAATTGCCTGGGCTTCCGGAGATGCATTCAAATGCGGATATGTGATCTCCGTCTCCTTCCTGGGCATGACCACCGGTTTCCGAAAATCGTCGATATTCCGAAAAATACCTTCCAGCATGTATTTGCCGGCTTCCAGTCAGCTTTCTCTGGTCAGGCCAGTATACGGGCTTAAATCGTAATCCAATGCTTCTGGCTCAAATTTCATTTTCCTGTTTCCCTTCTCCTCCTGTACGCCCCGGACCACATTCAATCCTTCAAATCCAGCTCCACCGGGCAGTGATCCGACCCCATCACCTGCGCGTGTATTTTTGCATCTTCCAACCGACTCTTCAGCGCTTCCGACGCCACAAAATAGTCGATACGCCACCCTACATTCTTAGCCCGGGCCTGTCCCATATAGGACCACCAGGAGTAGGCATCCTTCAGCTCAGGATAAAAATGACGGAATGTATCCACGAATCCGTTTTCCAGGACTCTGCCGAAGCGTTCCCGCTCCTCATCCGTAAAACCGGCGTTGCGGCGATTGGTCTTGGGATTCTTCAGGTCTATCTCCTTATGAGCCACATTCAAATCCCCGCAGTAGATTAACGGCTTCGTCTCCTCCAGTTTTTTCAGATATTTCAGGAAGGCCTCCTCCCACTCCATGCGGTAGTCCAGCCTGGTCAGCTCCCTCTGGGAATTCGGCACATAAACCGTCACCGCATAGTAATCCTCAAATTCCGCCGTAATCACACGTCCCTCGTGGTCATGCTCCTCTACCCCGATGCCGCGTGTGACCTTCATCGGCTCCTTTTTAGAAAAAAGCGCCGTGCCGGAATAGCCCTTCTTCTCCGCGTAATTCCAATACTGATGGTAGCCCGGCAGCTCCAGCTCAATCTGGCCCGCCTGCAGCTTCGTCTCCTGAATGCAGAAAACATCCGCGTCCGCCTCCCGGAAAAAATCCATAAACCCTTTCTGCATACAGGCGCGCAGCCCGTTTACATTCCATGATATCAATTTCATCTCATACCCTCCTGCCCGCCCGGGGCGTCCATTCTGCGGTAACTCACTGATTTCGCAAAGCAGTTCCTGCAACGCATTCCGCATAATTGTCTTCTTTGTCATTATCTCACAGACTCCCCTGCAGATATCCGTTAAGCAGCCGGTTTCCGACCTGCAGCCGCTTTCCCGTACCGCCGATACTTATCATATCACACTTACTTCACTTACGCCACTGAATGCAGAAAAAATATATTAGTTTGCACATATGAGCCAACTGTGTTATACTTGTCAAAGTCAGGCTCTGAAAACTGTATCAGCAACGCCAATCAACGGAGGCACCATGAATTCCAACGCATTACTCAGCTTAAAACAGAAAAAACTCTTCCTCTTCGACATAGACGGAACGCTGGCCTTAGGCGACACCCTGTATGACGGCAGCGCCGAATTACTTCATCATATAGAAGCAATCGGTGGAAAAGCTTACTATATCACCAACAATTCCACCCGCAGCGGCAGAGATTATGTGGAGAAATTCCGCAGGGCATTTCATCTGGAGACCACGGAAGATCAGTTTATCACTTCCGGCTACATGACTCTGCGCTTCCTCCGGAAGAACTATGCGGACGGCAGAATATTCGTGCTGGGAACCGTCTCCTTCATAGCGGAACTCCGCAAAAACGGCCTGCACATCACCGAGACCGCCGACGAAGGTGCGGACTGTGTTGTAGTTGCCTATGACAGCGAGCTGACCTATGAGAAGCTGATTCAGGCGTGTAAAATACTCTCCACCACGGATGTCCCCTTTTATGCCACCAATCCCGATCTGTGCTGCCCCATTGATTTCGGTTTTATTCCGGACTGCGGCGCCATCTGCAACATGATCACGGATTCCACCGGTAAAAAGCCTGTCTATCTGGGCAAGCCCAGCCGTACTGTTGTGGATTTATGCCTGGAGCTGTCCGGCTTTTCCCATGACGAAACCCTGGTGGTGGGAGACCGTCTTTATACGGATATTGCCTGCGGTATCAACGGCAAAGTGGACACTTGTGTCCTGTTTACCGGAGAGGCAAAGCCCGGCGACATGTCGGACACCCCTTATCCCGCGACTTTTTGCTTTGAAAATGTAAAAGAGCTTCTGATGCATTGCACCGAAGCTCTGTAATGGCAGACTCTTACATCCTGCTGATCCGAATCGGAAAACGCCTCCCTCGAGGCGTTTTTATTTGACGCTTTTCTATATGATACCTTTCTCAATAATGCCGAAACCCAGGGGATAAGGTCCCGTATGCACACTGATAGTAGCCCCTATCTGATAGAGCGGAATTTCCTCCCTGCTGATCTCATACCCTTTTCCATGAAGGGCTTCCAGGGCACGCTCCCGGAATTCCACGGCTTCCTCGTAATCATAGCCGTATCCTATGGCAATGCTATAGCTACCAATCCCCAGACTGCTTTTGTCCAGGTAATCCAGCAAAAGCTCTATGGCCTTCTCTGTAGTACGCTTTCTTCCTCTGCCGATACCGGAGGGAAAGATTTCCCCATCCTTCAATGTGATAACCGGCCGGATACCCAGTACACTGCCTGCCACAGCGGATACCTTTCCGATCCTTCCGCCATGCTTGAGATATTCCATATCCCCCACCGTGAAGAAAATCCTCCCGCTGCTGCGCATTTCCTCCAGACGTTTCACTACAGCGTCGTATTCCATTCCACTGTCCCGAAGCTTTACCGCCTCCAACACATACAGCCCCTGCAGAACAGTGTTAATGCGGGCATCAATCACCGTGATCCTGGCCTCCGGACAGCTTTCCTCTACAATCGATCTGGCATTCACGGCAGACTGCATGGAACCGCTGAACTTGGTGGTAATACAGATACAGATAACCGGTATCCCGTCCTTCGCGTAAGGCATAAACACTTCCACATAGTCCTGAGTGGAAGGCATGGACGACTTGGGGTAAACTCCCTTGCGTTCCACCATCTGCTGATAAAAATCCCGAATCCCGATATCTACGTTTTCCCTGAGATAATTCTCGTCGTCAAACGATACATAAAACGGTACCACCGTAATATTCTTTTCCTTCACCAATTCCTGGGGCAGGTCACAGGAACCATCGCTGATAATGTGATACGCTTCTTTCATAATGCAGCCGCCTCCCTACAGATCCATTTATCATGTATAGGATACCATGTCCTGGAAGAAATAGCAATAGCAAACACTTATCTATATCACTTTTTATCATATTCACCCTTTTTAATATGGTTTTTATAACTACTTCTTCCTTTCTGTTATCGGTCCGGCGTATTCCCCAGACCGGCTTTGGGGGCCGCAGCCTCATAAGCCTCCTGATAAATCTCAATCAGGCGCTCCACTCCCATTCCCTTCAACACCTTCAGATACTCCTCCCAACTCTCTTCCAGATCCCGCTCTCCGGTCACCACCTCTACCGCATAGCGGTCTATATAGGCATTCATATCCGTTGACAGAGTGCCGATCTCCTTACTGTCACTCTCTGAATAGCTGATCACTCCGGTAAAATGCCGTCACCATACATTATGATTATAGAAATATAAAATTAGGACAGGACTCAAAAAAAGATAGACTTTCTGAAATAATTGCGATATAATGAGACTGTGTTTTGGGTTCTGTATATTTACCATTAATGCAGCACTGTACTTACGTACTTTTGTTTTTGTTTTTTGCTTTACAGCGGAGGCTCCTTCCATATATGAAACACTTTAGCTTTCAAAAGCTGTTTTCTCACCGCACCAGACGCAATACCTTTGTTCAGTACTTTTTGTCTTATTTCATTCTGTTCAGTGTACTTCTTCTGGGTTTTTATTTCATCCTGCGGAATCAGGTTTCCGATTTTTATTTTGAAAAACTGCAGAATCAGGCAAGCGCAGGGCTGCAAAAAGTATCCGAAGAATTAGACAATGAGCTGGCATCCATCAACCATATACAGAGTGCCATCAACAGCAATGTCGAACTTATCCTCTTCCGCCATGAGAATACGCCCTGGAACCAGTATCAGGCTTTCCAGGAATCAGGATAAACTTATAAAATTACAAAAATGTTAAATTCCATCAGAAAAAAGAACA
>CAJUJN010000006.1 GCA_910586775.1 uncultured Acetatifactor sp.
CCTCCGGGGCGTGGTAATAAATCTCGCTGGGGCGGTACACTTCCTTCTCCAGGGCGGCCCGGGCCAGTTCCGGGGAAAAGACGCCGTGGACATTGATGAGTCCTTTCAGATCGTCGTCCCACCAGTCGTCGTTCAAACGCTCCACATGATCGATGAGATTCTGTAATTTTGCCTGAACCTGCTCCGGGGTCCAGTCCTCGGGCGGGATATACGTTGATTTAGCCATCCTTATCAGCTCCTTTTCTTTTATAGATATAGTCTTTGTTCCTTGCAATCTTCGAAAATTGCGGATTGCTTTGTAACATCCACATTATTGTACTGATTATAGCACGGCCGGTTCCAAATAGCAATGTGCGGTCAGCGCCGGTATGTGTCCTCTATCTTTTGTTGACTTTCCTCCTGACGCTTGTTAAAATCTTTAGTGGATAAAATCATAACTTCATAAACTGACACTCAGACTGCTATGAGCCGGAACAGGGTAAGTTCTGCCCTGTCCTGGTTATGGCAGTTTTTTAATTGCCAAAGTAATCCTCTTACAGCCCAATACCCGAAGGGCTTTACAAAAGACCGGGCGGTAACGCCCTTTACAAAGCAATAAAAAACGTGTTCCATTCCCCACCAGAAAAATCCTAGTTTTTTCATCCTGAAACAGTTGCCACCATCTTGTCCAAATCAATTATTACAATATAGTTTGTATGTTTTTTTGCCTTATCCGATTGGACAGATGGTGGTACTGTATAAGCATTGCATGTGGAACTTACACTTTTGAAACTGCACGAAATAATATAGATACAAAATTTCAGGACTACAATGCGCCATCACGCCTGTGTTTTTCGCTGTCCAACAAATCCGAATAGAACGCTAGTGCAAGGCCCTGCCCCCATCCTTGTATCCAATCCTTTGATATTCTGCAGTAGCCATCCCGGTCTTTCATCACCGCCGTCCCTCCAGATACATTCATCACCCGCCCATCCACACTGATATTTTTCCTGGCACCTTGAATGAAATGATTGATATATTTTATATGAAGCGGATTCCCCCTTACCAACATTGCTGCTGCAATTCCAAAGGATGCCGATACTTCTTCATAGGACTCTTCGTCATCCAATATAGTACGCCACAATCCATTTTCTGTTTGTAACAGCTTCAATGCTGCCAGTTGCTCATTTGAAGAACCAACTATATCCAGATACTCCGGATACAGATAGCATTCCGGCAGCACGATACCCACCTGCGCCATGGTATATGCCGCCCATGCATTTGCCCTCCCCCAATAAAATCCAGACATATGATTTTGGGTAAGGTTATTGTAACCATGATACCAAAGTCCGGTCTCTGCATTCTGAAGATACTTGATGTGCCAGTACCATTGATTCAATGCATCATGGATGATATCCTCTGATTTCAGTTTCACCCCTACACGCAGCAGAAAGAATGCTGCCATAAACAGAGTATCAGCCCATGCCTGTTCAGGGAAATCATTTTTCTGCGATACCGTATGCTGCAATACAGAATTCCCAAAACGCAATGCGTCTTTCCTGAGATACTCCGCTTTTTCCATTACTATTTCCCAGTATTTTTCCTCCCCTGTTGATTCGTAAAGCGTAATCAGGCAATGTCCCATTGCACAGGTATTCACAGTCCAATCCGGAAGCCCAAGCTCCATATATTCATCAATCCTGTCCTTCATCAGATTCAGATACTTCTCGTTCCCAGTTGTCTCATATGCCCTGCTGATTCCATAATATGCCACTCCACATGGCCAGTCCCAACTCATGTCCATACGCATGGTGCGCTCAATGATTTTGTCAATCAATTCATAAATCTCATCCTTATCAAATTCCAGTCCAGCCATATTTGACACCTTGTCCTTTCTCATGTTGTAAAAAATTATCTGTATGGAAAAGGCTGCCGCAAATCTACATTACAGCAGCCTTTTTCTTTTTATCTATCTACCAGTTATAGTACCATCTAAATCCCAAAGGTCTTCCCAACCTTTAGCTCCTTCCCATAGGAAGACCTGCCCTTTGACCAGGCGGCAGTTTTTATCCTCCAGCCGGATTGCCTCCATCTCTTCTTCTGTCAGCGGATCCTCGGTAACACATTTAAGGTTCGAAATATACTGCGGCTCCTTTACAGAAAAAGGAATGGGAACCTGACCTCTCTGCACTGCCCATTTGAGACAGATTACTGCCGGATGTACCTGATGCACCTCAGCGGCTTTCCTAACTGCCAAAAGGGCCGTATCTACAACATCCTCTGCAGTCCTGTCACGTTCCGGCCTCGAGGGAGAACCTATAGGACAGTATCCCACAGGCAAAATGTCATGCTTCTTCGCATAGGCAAAGAGCTCCGGCTGCTGAAATGATGGATGCAGTTCCATCTCCAATGCAACAGGCTGTATCCTACAGAGCGGCAAGACTGCCTCTAACTTTGGAATTGTCATATTGCTCATGCCAATATATCGCACCAGTCCCTCGTCCACCAGTTCCTCGCATTGATGCCATACTGACATAAACTCCTCCACCGAAAAAGGTTTAGAATCCTGGTTCCTTGCATCCCCGTTGCATCCAGGCGCATGGTAGTTTGGAAAAGGCCAGTGGACAAAATACAAATCCAGATAATCCAATTTCAAATCCAGAAGACTTTTCTTACAGGATTCCTTTACCTGCCCCTCCCTATGCATATCATTCCAAACTTTTGAGGTAATGAATAACTCTTTCCTCTCTACCGCTTTTTCCTCAAAAAGGCGCTGTAGCACCTGACCTATTTTATCCTCATTTTGATAGACGGCTGCACAATCTATCAATCTGTAACCATACTTTATGGCTCCATAAATAGCCTCAGATACCATGTCTGCGCTGTATTTGTCCGAGCCGAATGTTCCGAGTCCCATACAGGGAATCTTCTCTCCGGTATACAACGTTCTTACAGGTATTTTCTGCTGATCGATTCTTCTCTCCATTTTACCCAACCTTTTTACATTTTTGTTAGCATGTGCCTTATCATGATATCTGCCATAAATTAATCAGGAAATGTTACCGCAACTTTGCCACACTCACCGCCTGCCATAAGCCGATATGCCTCATCTGCTTTTTCAATAGGGAACTCATGTGTAATCAACTCTTCCGGGTGAATATTCCAACGAACCAGCCTCTCCACCAGTTCTTCCATCCTCCAAAGGGAAGTCACCCACGAACCATAGATAGTCTTTTGCCCATGAATGATATCTGGGCTGGGATTAAAGGTACAGGTGCCCCCTTCGCCTACAAACGCAATTTTACCCCACTCTCTGGTTGCACGAATTGCCAGCTGCCTGCCAGCGTCATTTGCCGATGCATCGATTGCCCGCTCTACGCCTTTCCCTCCAGTGACTGCCAGGATTTGTTCCAAAGCATCCTCGCCGGGCTTGAATACATAATCAGCCAGCCCTAACTTCTTCGCCAGTCCAATCCGATAATCATTCATCTCTATACCAATCAGCTTATTTGCACCCAGTGCCTTTACCAGCATTAAGGCAGCCAAGCCTACAGGCCCCAGTCCAACCACCAGGACAGCGTCATTTCCACAGATACCAATCTTTTCAATTGCCTCATATACAGTTCCAAATCCGCAGGCAACCTGCGCACCGTCTTTATAGGTAAGCTCATCCGGCAGCAGGATCAAATCCTTTTCTTCTGCCAGGATATAAGGTGCCATTCCGCCATTCCGCTGCCATCCATATGCCTGACGAAATTTACTTTTACAGGAAATATAATATCCACGCCTACAGTCATTGCAGACACCACAGCCAGAGATATGGTACACAATTACCCTGTCACCTTTCTTAAAGCGCTTCAAACCTTCCCCTTCCTCCACAATAATGCCGCAAGGCTCATGTCCTGCTACCATACCAGGAATATAGCCTTCAGGGCCTTTTCCCGTATGTTCCCGGTAGATACACCGGATATCACTCCCACAGATTGTAGTAGCCTTTGTCTGAATCAATACCTGACCATGTCCTGGAGTAGGGACTTCAAAATCCCTCATTTCCACAGTACTGTTTCCGGGCAAGATAGCTCCCTTCATCAACATTTTTACTGCCATAGTTTTTCCTCTCTTTCTGTATTATGTACTTTATTTTTAAATGACAACTCCTTTTTGCAACATAATATTCGCATATAAAGCGCTTTCTCCTGTCGCAATGACAGCATAGGCCGACCGTGCTTCCTCATAAAAAGCAAATCTTTCAATCTGTCCTATCGCGCTATCTCCCCGCGCATCCACTTTGCTCACAATTTCTTTGTAAGAGTCCCAAATGGGGGTTTCCACCGAATCCCCCGGAAGCACTTGCATCAATTTTACTGGCTGTTCCACATATGTGTCCAACGGAAAAAGCTGTAATATCGCCTCCAATATCTCGCAGACACCGTGACCGTCCATACGGATTACAATAGAATCTTTTCCCACAGACTCTGACGGAAAATTGCCGTCCCCAATAACCAAACGGTCACTGTGTCCCATTTCACACAATACTTTCAATAATTCCGGCGACAAGACTTTAGGTATTCCTTTTAGCATCTTTGCGTTCTCTCCTCTCAAAACTTTTAGCAATCTGATATTGCCCTATCTCTTTTTCCGCCTGTATGTTTCAAAGCTTAAGACACCAAGGAAACTTACTGACAGAATCATGATTAAAATATACCATCCAATATGATTGTTGTCACTGGTCTTCGGACTTTCAGGAGCTGCCGCCTGGCTTTCATTCACTGCTCCCTCCTGTCTGTCCGAACCGCTTTCATCGTTCACAGGAACAATCTGCTTCCATCCGACAGAAATGGGTGACAGGCCACATACCTTGAATTGGATGCCATCTTCTGTTTTCGTCACTTCCGGATATTCTGTCTCACCGGCATGATTTCCGTTCATATCCTCCGTAAACAGATGACATACAACAAAATCATGTGTGTCTTTACCTGTACCTTCGGGATATGGCAATGTCACTGTCAGGCCGTCTTTCGGGAAATTCTCTTTGCTTGCCGGCAGCCATTCCGTTCCGCCTATGTTCATCATCAATACAACATCATAGACCACGATATTCTCCATTGCTATACCTTCTGGATGCTTCTGGATATTCAGCTTCATCTGTGTCTCGATTTTTTCCGGTGTATTCAAATTCTCATCATTTGCAAAAGCTGGGGGCACTTTTGAAATCCCGTTTTCTACTGCCAAGTGATACTGTACATTTGCCGTCGGCTCCGTACTAGGCACTGCCGTCGGATTCGTTGCAGGATTCTCACTCGGATTCGGAATCGGGCTTGCTACAGGCTCTCCGCTCGGGTTTGCACTCGGGCTTGCTACGGGCTCTTCACTTGGATTCGCACTTGGGCTTGCTACAGGCTCTCCGCTTGGCTTCGCGCTCGGGCTTGCTACTGGCTCTCCGCTCGGGTTCGGGCTCGGGCTTGTTGCTGGCTCTCCGCTCGGGTTCGGGCTCGGGCTTGTATTCGTTTCAAGTTTAGCCAGCTTTTCAACGGCATCACTCAAAGCCTCATATGCTGAATTTACCTCTTGCTGCGTTGCTTCCACATCATCCAATACCTGCTTTGCAGCCTTCATTGCGTCATCAAAATCCTTCCATGTTTCAGCTGTATAATCCTCTTCTTTCAAGCTTTCGTTATCATTGTAGAGCTTATGCAACTGACTCTTATCTACTGCTTCCTCTTTTTCAACCAACTTCTCGGTCGCATCGATCAAAGCCTCATATGCTGAATCTACCTCTTGCTGTGTTGCTTTCGCATCATCCAATACCTGCTTTGCAGCCTTCATTGCGTCATCAAAATCCTTCCATGTTTCGGCTGTATAATCCAACTCTTTAAGATTCATATTTGCATTATACAGCTCCTGTAGATCATTTTTATCCGCCTCAGTGTCTTCCGGCGCATCTACAGAAAGGCTTACAGCATCATAAATGATATTCTTGTAAGGCCCCATATTATTCTCGGATGCCAGATTGCCAGCGCTCTCTCCTTCTGCATAAGCTGGTGACTCATGCTCAAAAGCAATTACATTTTCGCCCTCTTTTAGCATAGCTGCATCAAACTGAATTACTATCAAGCTATACTGCCCAACTATTGTACATCTTGGATATGCCCCGCTGCTCTTGACCGGAATCGGACTTGCCGCTTCCTTCCCATCTACAGTAATAGAATCATTCAGCACTTCACCGTTCAGCTTAACCACAAGTGATGTTGACCTAGAGCTGGCTATCGCTATCTGAAGGGTGGCCGTTCCATTCTTATAACCACTACTGTCAAACAGAATGTTCCACGGAGTCACATCCGTTCCTTTCCATTGTAATTCTGTTTTTTCTGCCTTTTCAGCGCTGTATTTTATATTTCCATCTTCATAGAAATAACCTCCATCATAATGGGATTTCTGGCCGGCTGTAGGAGATGCCATATGTAAGAAATACCAGTCTTTCGACACATCATCTTCTCCAACCTTAAAATTCACTCCTTCCGGATATAACTGGCTGAACAGTAAATGTGCACCCCAATATCGGAAATCAGACCCCAATGCCGTCTTATCCCCTCCAGCAAACTCCTCTGCTGTCCTGTCAGCAATTCCTATTGCCCACAATGTTTCGCCATAATCAGGGCTATCCCAGACCATACTGCCTAAATCCTTTGTCTCTCCCCCACTGACAACAATTCCAGACTGTTCATATTCCCCCATTACACCATTAATGTCAATGTTTAGACGATAGGTTCCCGGACGGACACCCGTAATTGTAAAACTTCCGTCCTCCTTTACTGGCGCATAGAATTCATAGTATACATTATCACTCTGCCACGATTCACTTCTTGCATCTGAAAGAACTGCCCAGCCAATCCCTTCCGGACTAAGTTCTGAATGTGTGGCAACCCCTTTTCCATTTGTAACGGAAATCTTGCCTGTAACAACAGACCTTGCATCTGCCGCATAATCTTTATTTTCTACCCACTTATATGGCCATGCTTCCATTTCTTCAATAGTTGTTGCTTTCGCATTCCCGAGAACTTCGTCCTTGGAACTTCCATAATCCGCATGCCATAGAATCGGCCCATACAGCTTTTCCCAGTCCTTCGATACATATGCTATACTTGTTCCGCCATGGGCAGTAGAAAAGTGCCAATTGACCAATCTGGTTAATTCATTGCCGGAATCCTGTACTTCAATATCCTGTTTTGCATACCCTCCGCCTGCCCACTCTCTGCTGGGCATAATCATGGAAAATCCAAAACTGTCTCCATATACGCCGCTTAACTGTGTTTCAAACTGATACGATGTGCTCATATATTTTGTATAAACATGCCCCGTCCCCTCGCCATCGTTAATCAGATAGGTCGCATCAAACAGCTTCTCCCCATAATCAGCAAGTTCCGGTAACCTCATCAACTCCCCGCCTGCTGATGAAGCATATTGATACAATCTGGAATCCAGTCTGAACGCATATCTTGATTGTTCAATTCCAACTTCCACATCATCAGGAACATCTGTAGCCACCTTTGAACATGCGTACATATAAACCCCTTTCGTATCCTTTTCCAACACATAATGGAGTTCAAATGCAATCGGATAGTTCTTCGTATCAGGACTTGACGTATACAAATCCTTGTCAAAGCAATCCATAGTGACCACAACTTCCCCATAATCATCGGTGCTCGTCAGGATTTTTCCCTGTGCTTTCTCGATTGCACATGCACCTTTCTTTCCATCCAGCGTATAATTCAGCAGGTAATAACCTCTGCCGCCATTTCCCAGCACATTGTAAGCACCCTCCGCAAGTCCAGACCCATTTTCCAGATAACGGAGCATGCTTGTTATCTCAGCATTAGACTTGGTAATCGTTACAGATGTATAATCATTGCTAAGCCTGAGTTCTGTCTCACTCTCCGCCACATGTACTTTGCCGTCCCTCACCCAATCATCTTCTGGTTTCGGTACGTATTCCTCTTCTTTTCCTTTCAATACAATATTATCAATGTTTAAGGAAGTTTCCACTCCTCTGCTGCAGCTTATGGCAAAGGCGCCCATATTGGCCTTGCTGTGGTAAAAATACTGTGTACCAGAGTCAGCTACTTCGTTGCCATTGGCATCCTTAAGCAATATCCTGTATATCTTATTCGCATTATCAATAATGCACGTCAATGTCACCCAATCGTTTCCGACATTTTCACATATCGTCTTTTCATTCGCGCCGTCATATCCATACAATCTACCATTCTTAATTCCCATGCGGACAGCTAAGTCCCCACCATTCAGTGCGCTTGTATACATCGGCATATCAACCTGCCCGCCCTCGTACTTGAAATCATAAGAAAGCGTAAACTTATCCGGCAGTATGGTTACAAATTTTTTGCCAATGTAAGAACCGGTACCTGTCTCATATTCGGCGCTTCTCGACACCGCATAATAATAGTTTTCTCCCTCTGCCTGGGAAATCTTCATGCCTGACGGCAGAACTCCGGCTGATGTCCAACCCTCTGGCAGGCCATTATTGTCCAAACAATCCGGATTATTAAAAGTTTCTTCGTAAAATACAGTCAGCCCGTCCACATCCGCTTCCAGCACTGGCCGTTCATCCTTATGTGTCCTGTCCTTAAAGCAGACATTATCAATACAAATACAAGAATTGGCGCTGCCAAAACTTATGGAAAATGTGCCTGACTTATCCGTTTCCTTGTGAAATGCCATTCCAGTCAGGCTACTTATGCTCTGTCCCTTGATATCTTTTACGATGACATCAAATGTCTGTTTTGTATTATCGACTACATAGGACAGATTAATCCATCCATAACTTGATACCTCTTCGAGTAAATTTTCTTCAACTCCGGCATTATATACCTTCAATGTGTCATTAGAAATGCTTGCGCGGACTGCCAGATCCTTTGCATTTAATGCTCCTGCATACATATTGAGGTTAACCGTCCCTGCCGCATCGCTTTTCATGTCAAAAGAAAGAGTATATTGATCTGCTACATCAAATTTTTTGCCGATATAAGTACTGGTCGCTCCGGTTCTCGTTATTTTGTAAAAATAATTCTCCGTTCCTTTTTCAATTACTGCTGATAAGTTATCTGGATTAATAGTTTCCCAACCATCTGGTATGAATTCTCCGTTTACTTCATCCGGAAGCATAAAGCTTTGTATGTAGTCCCAATCGGCTTCATTTGGAGTTGCAGGCTCTTCTCCGCCCATTTCGCTTTCCCCGAAATTCTCACTCCAAAATTCATTTGTCCCATCCTCTGACATCAGGCAGATATTATCTATACAGAGATCCGTTCTGGTATTCGTATTCGCCTTAGATATTGATGGACTCACTGAAAAAGACCCTACTCTGACTGTCGTCGGTACATCCCCCGATGTCGTTTTATTATTAAATACAAGCTCTTCACTGGAATATAATGTATTCTTGTCAGCATCCAGCAATTGTACTGTGTACTTTTTGTCCTTATTATCAATCGTATACAGCAATGTGTACCATTGATTCTTATTTGTAGTAACCCTCGAACCACTGACTTCCACATGTTTATTTACACCATTTACGTATAAGTATCCGTTGGCATCGATTTCTACGCGCGTAGCCCATGTTCCCGGTTTTATATTGCTACTGTCCATAAAAAATTGTGTTTTCGCGCCATCACCTATATTCTCATACATAAAATCAAAAGAAAACGTTAAGTTTTGCTCCTTCAAATCACCTTGGGCATCAAATATTTTCCCTATATAGGAATTCCCACTGGTGGACTCATTCGATATTTTGTAGTAATACCCACCGTTACCATCTCTCACAAACTGTGTGACAGGCGAATTTTGTGCAGTAGTCCAGCCATCAGGCAAATCTCCGTCGGCGTTCAGAGCAGCATACATTTCAACGTCTTCTGAATCCTGCTCCACAAATGTGGAATCTTGTGCATTTTCCGTCAATTCCTCATCAATTACGCTTTCTTTCTGGACTGCTTCTGCCCCATCGTCTCCACTTTCTTCCTGGACTGCTTCTGCCCCATCGTCTCTGCTTTCTTCCTGGGTGGTTTCTGTTTTATCAGCCCCGTTTTCTTCCTGGGCGGTTTCTTCTGTTTCACCGGCTCCACTTTCCACCTGTCCAGATTCCGTCCCATCAGCCCCTACTTCTTTCTCTGCTGCTTCTGTCCCATCGGCTTCGCTTTTCTCCTGCCCGGGTTCCACCCCATCAGCCCCAATCTCTTCCTCTACAGCTTCTGCCACATCAGCTCCGTTCTCTTCCTGCTCAGGTTCCAATGTCTCTATACCATCCTTCTCTCCCGAAACAGCCGCTGCCTGTGAAGTCAGCTCACTCGCATGTAACTGAAGATTTCCCCCCGGTGTAGAAACTATTATCAATACTGTAAGAATTCCTGCAAATATCTGCTTTGTTTTTCTCATCCAGATACCTCTTCAATCTTCCTGAAACTGCCTGAATATTGCCGGTTTGAAAAAGGCTGCTGCAACTTTAAAGTGCAGCAGCCCTTCCAGGCTTATTCCGATTACTTATAGACATAAACGAAAAATATGCTGTCAGTTTAATCAGAAATATAGCTGCCTTCCGAATAATATCCCGCTTTTTCATCCAAAATCGCCTGATAACCCGCATCCAAATACTCTGTACAATATTCCTGATATATAGCATCAAATTCTTCAGGCGCACATGTGATACAAGCTGTCGATGCCTCCTGCCATAATGCATTCAGGTCTGTAGCATATTCACCGCTGGATTCCACCTGCTTCGTAAAAATGGGAGTGATTATGCCAAATTGCTCATTTTCCTCAGCATAGCCATATGACTGCTCAATTAAATACTCATACCCTGCCGGTGCCAAAGTGCTTAACTGATATTTATAATCCTGCTCCTCGTCATCATAATGTGCAATTTCCTGAACGATGCACCAGTAATCTTTGTTGTTGTTCTGTGACAGCTTAGCCTCGCCACTGTATTCAGAATCCAAAATCGCGAGTCCATCCGCATCCAGCGTATAGGTTTCTCCCTCCACTCCATTCTGCAGATAGAACAGGTTCTCAGGCTGAATCATCCAGTCAAGGAACATCCATACTGCCGCTCTTTCCTCATCCGTTGTCTCTGTATTAATTCCCATAATCATGCCATAAGGCGGATATTCATAGTAATAACCATTGCCTGTGGTGCCTTTTGCTCCCGGATCCATAGCAGCAACTTTCGCCTCCGAATCATTGGCGATAAGCGAGGAAATAGCATCTGTAGAACTGCTGATAAAGAACGTCATAGTCCCTACATTCCCTGACACGAAAGCTGCTTTCCATGCCGCATCATCTGTCCTCAAATAGAATTCAGGGTCAAGGATGCCTTCGTTATATTCCGTATTCAAAGTCCTAAGATAATCTTCCGTAGGCTTCCAAGTAAAGGGTGCCACATTCAAGTCGAGATACTGTGCATACTCTTCCTCGCTGATGCTGTCATCAAAAAACGGATACTCATAGGTAAAGCTTTTCACTTTCAGGGTCTCGCCTATGGTGCCAAGCCCTGCCTCTTTCCATTTTCTTGCCACATCCTCCAACTCCTGACGATTAGTAGGCATGTCTGCCCCTACCGCATCCAGCCAATCCTGCCGTATCAGGGTTACATCATTATAATATATGGCATCGCGCTCGGCAAAAAAGAAAATATTCTCCCCATTCAAAGTGCCGTATTTTTCTATCGTATCCTTTAACTTTCCATAATAAGTAGGGGCATAGTATGCAATCTCATCCAAATCAAGCGTCTGCATAGCCCCCTCGCCATAATAGCTTACAGCCTGCGGCATATCATAATGCATGATGATATCCGGAGCATTCTTTGCGGCAATCAGCTGCATATAGTCCTGTACTTCCGTACTTCTTCCTATCGCGACATATTCCACTTTTATATTGTATTTGTCGCCAAATTCAGACTGTATCCATCGCGTATAATAATTATCGGTTACATTCCATCCCTCAAATGCCCGGTCATACACCGGTATCTGAATGGTTACCGTGTCCGGAAAACCATTGGAATAGTCGGCATAGGCACCACCAGAACTCTCCTCGCCGCTATCCTGTGCCACACTGCCATCATTTGCGGCACTACCATTCTGTGCTGCGCTGCCCTCTTCCTGCTGTGATGAAGCATCTGATTTCGAATCTGCCCCGCTGTCAGAACCGCAGCCAGTCACCAATCCAGCCATAATAGCGGTAGCAAGTAATGCTGCTATACCTTTTTTCATGTAACGTTTGTTTCTCATAAAAAACCCTCCTGTCATTCATATTGTTTATATTTTGGCTTCAACGTTTTCACGCTTTACCTGAACCACAAATTAGAAATAAGGTAAATCCCATGCATACCTATCCTTTTACGGCACCAATCATTGTGCCCTGTACAAAATATTTCTGTATAAACGGATATACACAGATAATCGGAATCGTTGCAAACATGACACATGCCGCTTTCATCACTTCAGGATTTGTCAGGACTCCCACACTGCCGCCCTCTGCCTGAAAAGATTCCGATGCCGCCACCACCAGATAGTAAAGTTTTAGCTGCAATGGCCTTAAATCCGTGCGTTGCTTGATATAATATAATGCATCCGAATATGTATTCCAGCGTCCTACCGCATAAAACAATGCAATAGTGGCCATGATTGGCTTGGATAGCGGCACTACTATGCTCCAGAGGATCCTGAAATGTCCGGCACCGTCAATAAGCGCCGATTCCACCAGGCTGTCCGGAATATTCGACGAAAAACTATTCTTCATTATCAAAAGGTTATATGGTGCGAAACACAAAGGCAATATCAGGCACCACCACGTATCAAGCATTTTCAAGTTGCTCATCAGCAAATAATCAGGTATCGTTCCAGCCGTAAAATACATGGTTGCCAAGATGAGAAAAGTAATTATCTTTCTTCCCTTCAACTCCCTGCGGCTCAATGCATACGCAGAACACACTGTAAGGAACATGCCTATCAAAGTAAAACTGACTGTGACTACTATGGTCACAAACATGGAGCGTAGGATAGAAGAATCTGCAAAAATCTTGCTATAGGCATTCAGGGAAAACCCTTTCGGCAAAAGTACTACCTTATTTGCTATGACAAAAGACTCTTCGCTGATAGATTTCGAGAATACATGGATAAACGGGAACAGGCAGATAACCGACATCAAAATCAGCACTACGCGGGAAAAAAAGTCCACCGCTAAATCCTTCTTTTGGGATACCGTTAATGTTCTTTTGATTTCTTTCATCGCTTCCCCTCCTACAACAAGCCGTCTTCACCGAGGCGTTTTGCAACATAATCCGACAATAATACCAACAACAGCCCAATAATTGACTGGAACAATCCCAGTGCAGTGGCTTCGCTGAATTTCCCGCCTGTGATACCCCATCGGTATATCAATACTGGAATCGTGGTGGTATACTCTGTTACCTTTGCATTTGTCAGTGCATAGATTCTTTCAAAGGAGCCCTGCATGACTCTTCCCAGATTCATAATCAGCATCGTTACGATAGTGCTACGGATACAAGGGAGCGTTACATGAAGACATTGCTTCCAGCGCCCGGCACCGTCCACTCTCGCCGCTTCGTACAACTCAGTATTAACTCCGGTAATGGCCGCCAGATATACAATCGTTCCCCACCCCATCGTCTGCCACACGCCAATAAAAACATAAGTAATCAACCACCATGTATCATCCTGTAAAAAAGGAACTGGGCTTCCCCCCGCATTGGAAAGCATTGCATTTATCACACCGGTATCCACAGAAAACAGCTGATATGCTAATGCCCCAATTATTACCCAGGAAAGGAAATGGGGCAGATAAAGCAGCGTCTGCGTAACTTTCTTGAACCATTTTCCTCTGATTTCGTTCAGAATCAGTGCAAGGATAATCGGCATCGGAAAGCCAAATATCAGGTCAAGGATGTTCAGAAGCAGCGTATTTCTCACTGACTTTCCGAAATCCCTGTGGGCAAATATCCTCTCAAAGACATCAAATCCTACCCATTCACTCCCTGAATAACCTTTAGCCACTTTATAGTCCTGAAAAGCAATCGTCAGCCCTCTGTACGCACCATACTTAAACACGATTGTAAATATCAATGGCAAAATCAACAATGCGTATAACTGCCAGCTTTTCCTGAAATACAGCGCCCTGTTCCCTTTACCCAATGTAGCCTGTCGTTTTCTTTCATACATTCCTATCTCTCCTTTCTGCTGCCACCTGTCAATCTTGTCAAGGTTTCACTATCCCTGCATCCCCATTATCTGAGATGTCCATGGACAGGAAATGCACTGGCTTTAGTTTCGGTGCCTGAAATTCCACTTCCCATACATTGTTCCGTACCTTTGTAATCTGTGCTGTATCGGTCTGACTCCACTCTGCAGCCTCTACAAAATCCGGCAAAACAATCTGCACTTTATGATTTCTTAACGGAGTAATATCGCATTCTAAATATTTCTTCTTCCTGTTCCACTTCATGTGCAAGAAACCATCACAATAGCGAAAATTCTCCGCCTCTCCTGCGGAAATCCTGTCCTCCAGTGCGGGGAGAAGTGCAATATACCCCGGTGACGAATACAAAAGCATCTCCTGGATTGCGTTCACATATCCCAGAACTGCATCCAACTGCACGACTGCCGGATCCACCGTCAAGGAAATGTTCATCCCCCTCCAGTCATTATGTAATGTAAAGAAATTGTTCAACAGCGAACTTCTCGCCATGTTATCAAGGCATTCCATGGCCGCTTCCCCATTGCGGAAACGTGCATAGACGGATGCCATGTGCGCCATAGACCAGCCGGTTTGGGCATCTATCTTGCGCAGGCTGACAGCTTTCTCGTATTCCTCGATTTTCTCTGGATTCTTTTCAGGATACAGCTCATACCCCGGAAATACCGGGTAAATATGAGACAGGTGCCTGTGATCATATCTGTCTTCAAAGATATCTTCCTGCCATTCCTTGACGGCACCCTTATCATTCTTTTTAAATTCCGGTATAGACTGTAGAATCCGCCTCCATCTGTCAATGCGCTCCTGTGCGAACGGCAAATCTTCACACATTTTCGTGACCGCAAGAAGATTAGTGAAAAATTCCTTAATTATCGAAAGATCTATAGTGGAGTTGATGGTTGTAGGCATGGGATGATCCATCTGTATACTTTCGTGAGGCATAAAGTTCATCGGTGTATTTTCCGGAGATACACTGGGATAAAATCTGATTCTCTCATGACCTGTTTCGTCCACTGTAAACTGGACAAATTCTTCGTAAAATGCCGCCACCCCGTCCATATACGGCAGCATTACATCCCGGGCAAATTCCATGTCTCTTGTATAAAGCAAATATTGGTAATAATGCTGGGCAATCCATCCGGCAGCTCCTACCCAGTTAATGATTACGGGAACAACCTGTGTAGGCGCAGATACTCCCGGAGTGGTGCCTGCCGTCATGTAAATGCCGTCAATTCCGAACAGCTTCCGCGCATTCTCCTTAAACGCCGGAATCCTGTCGTTCATATATTTAAAAATAGCACGATTGTACTCTACCAGATTACCGCAAAGGCTGTGCCAGTAAACCATCTGAAGATTTTCATTTGCCATATTGTGACACCACTGCAACTGGTATCCGCCTCCCCATAATCCATAAAGCGGGAATGGATTGGCTGTTGGATTGCTACCGCAGATAAACAGATATCTACCATAATGCCACAATTTGTCAATCAGTTCCGGAGACTGCTTATCCGCAAAAGCCTCCGCCACCAGTTCCTCATTTGTCCTGTTCCATGTAACCTGACCGTCACTGTCTCCCAGATACAGTTTTGCGCTATGATATAGTGCTTTATGAAGTTCCGAGCTGTCAGCAAGCAGTTCCTCAAAACCTCTGGTCTGGCATTCCAATCTGCCATGCAGCTGCTGCCATGCTCTCTCTTTTTCTTCGTTTACATACGTACAAATGGTAATCAAAACTTCATTAGAAGCCTTCACTTTTATCTTATCTTCAAGGCATTCTAAACTGCCATCGGTAACAGAAATTCTGGCTACTGCGCCGAAGTTGGTATACCGGACACCCTTTTGGTCTCTTTTGGAATTGAAGTATAAATATCCCGTTTGCTGATTTTCGCAAACTGCCTTTATCTGTGCCTCTCTCCACACAGCCTGTATTGCGTCATTTACTGGCTCCCCTTCATTGTGGAATGCCTCCAGTTTCAGCTGGTATTCCAGCAATTCCTTTGACTCTTCGGCATTCTCCGCAGAAAGCCGGTAGACAACCATATCTTCTGCTCTGGATACGAAAACTTCACGGCGCATAGTCATATGGGCATCATTCCATTGTTGCACGGCTACGGCATGTTCCATATCAAGCAGTCTCCTAAAAGAACGAAAACCTTTGACTGGTGTCTGCTCTACAATCAAATTTGCTACTGGCAGCTGGGCTTCCAAGCACGAACCATATCCCGCCTCATTTAGTGCATTTACTATCTCCCAGCTTGCCTCGCGAAAATTCCCTTCATCCATCATCCGCCGCTGCCTGATGAATGCTTCATGAACATCCGGGACTTCATCCTGTGAACCGTTATACCATAAGTCATGTCGTCCCAGCTGCAAAATCTCCCGCTTTGCGCCGCCATACAAGTTTGCCCCGGTTATACCATTTCCCGTTGCAAGCCCCTCCCGCCATAAATCATGCCACCATGATGATGGATACTGCATTTCCAAGACGTGTTCCATATATCTGTCTCCTCATACTCTTGTTGAATGTGCTTTTTATTTACATTTATGATAAAACATCCCTCAAAAATATAACAGTTTCCACAGTGACAAGCTTTCACAATTTATGTCATATTTTCTAAAGCATCTTGCAATTAAAGTAAAAAGATTATATAATATCAATAATGAGGAGATAATTATCATGGAACACAAAGTAAATTATTCTTTCATGCTGGAAAACCAGAAAATAAATATTTTAATGATTACTCACGGAACAATCACAAGTCCCATACCAAAACACAGGCACAGCAAAAGCAGTTATGAGGTGCATTATATCTTTGGGGGAAAAGGGACTCTGGTTGCCCAGGGAAAAACCTATGCCCTGTCCCCAGGCACTCTATTTGTCACAGGTCCTGAAATTGAGCATGAGCAGAATCCAGACATAGCAGATCCCATGCAGGAAGATTGCCTGTATTTTTACATGGACACCCCAAATCCTATCCCCAAAAGCGCCCACATAATCAACATCCTACGCACCCACCCATTCTGGTATGGCCGGGACACCCAGAATATTGTCCAATCGATTCAGTTGATTCACGAGGAACTGACTACACATAAGATTGGCCAAGTGATTTCTCTAAATGCATGTTTCCAGCGTTACCTCGTCCAGCTGGCAAGAAATATGGCAACCATTATTCCACAAGATAAAATGGAAATCGGACCTGTACAATTGAAAATCGAAGATGCATTTCTCTATCAGTACAGAGATATCACTTTGGATGACATCTGTGATATTACAGGCATGTGCCGCCGCCAGACCCAACGGCTGTTAGAGAACTATTACGGATATGGGTTTCAGAAAAAAAGAACGGCTTCCCGTATGGCTGCGGCAACTGCTTTTCTGCTTTACAGCGATTTAAGCGTGGACGAAATAGCAGAGTCCGTGGGGTATTCCAGTCTCAGCAGTTTTTTACAGGCATTCAAAGCTTATTATCATATGACAATAAAAGAATACAGGGCGTTTGTGGAAATATCTATGCAGGAATCCCAGTAGAAAGACGGAAAGGAGGCGGAGTCCACTCCATCCCCCTTTCCAAACTAGCTTTTCCTCATATCCAAGAGAGGACTATAATATTTTTTAAAATCCCTGCATAGCTAGCTTTCCGAGTATCCTATTGGACAATTCCATCATATCCTGATTATCAAGGTACGGCAAGGTTCTTCCTATATCCTCTATGACCTCGCTCCTACTCTTCCAGCCTTTTTCTCTGCAAGGCGTACTTTATAAAGAAGCCCTTGCTGCATGATGCTCCTGCTCCTTTTTACTTTCTTCCTTCTGTACCTTTTCCCCTGTGCAGTTATTCAGCATATTATCAATCATGCTGTAATTCCGTTATAGCTAAAGCAAACTAAATGGCTTTCATTACCTTCTGTGCAGGCTTGACTGGCATGCAATAGTGTCAAGTATATATTGCAGGGAATCGCAAAATAGTAGTAAAAGGCATGGAATAAAGGACTTACGGCCTGGATGGATCGCTTTCATGGCAATGCTTCTGGCCATTCTGACCACATCATGCGGCGGGGACTGGGAAGCCGCAGACAGCGGCAGCCAGGTATGGGTTTCCGAATTCCTGCCTTTTGAGCTTGAGGAGGATTCTTACGGCGCCATGGCATTCCACGGGGATGCGCTTTATTACATCTCCTACCGGCAGCAGGCGGAAGGCTTCACCTACCGTCTGAGCGGCTATTCCCTGGCAGACGGCCCCCTGCCTGACATTCCTCTGAACCGGGAGGACGGAAAGGATATATTTATCACCAGCCTGCTTGCCATGGATGCGGACGGCGGTTTTTATGTCATTGCCTATGTCACGGAAGAGGACGGTTCCAGGATGCACCTGTGCAAATTCGATGCAGAGGGAAAAACGGTTTATGATACCGATATCTCCGGTGAAACGGACAATGCGGACCTGCTTGCGGTGGACAGCATGGGACGCGCATATATTTCCTGCAGCATCTTGGGCAAGCCCTGTGTATTGCTTTATACACCGGAAGGAACCTACAGCGGGACTGCCCTTCCCGACATTTCTAACGGAAGGATCAGCAGCATGGGATGCGGACAGGACGGCAAAGTATACGCCGGCTGCTGCAGCGACAGCGGGGGCGGTGAAAATTATTTCCTGACAGAGATTGATTTTGACAGCGCAAAGACAGGGGAACCCTTTCCTGATTTCCCAAAAGGGGACAGTTCCGTCCTGGTGCCTTACCTGGAAGACAGCCTCCTGTCCTATGACCGGACCACCCTCTATGCCTATGACCTGGCCGGCCGGAAAGGAGAAGCCCTGTTCGACTGGCTGGACCAGGGTATCAACGGCTCCCGGGTAGCCGCGGTCAATGTACTGGAAGACGGAAAGGTCCTCGCTGTCACCAGGGACTTTTCATCCGGGGACAGCGAACTGGCCCTGCTGAAAAAAGCCCACATTTCCCAGGCGGCACAGAAAGAAACCATTGTCCTGGGCACACTCTACAGCAGTTCCGCCCTGCGCGGCGCTGTCCAGGCGTTTAACCGCGGAAACGATCAGTACCAGGTGAAAATCAGGGAATATATGGATCCCCTGACACATGACAGGGCTGACGCCCTCATCCGGATGAACAATGATATCCTCTCTGATGACTGCCCTGATCTCCTTGACCTTGCGGACCTTGACCTGAAAGCCCTGGCGGCCAAAGGACTGTTCGAGGATCTGGATGCTTATCTGGAAAGCAGCAGCCTGCTGGACCGTTCAGACTTTCTGGACAGCCTTCTGGATTCCTATTCCGTGGACAATGAACTGATTACCATTCCGTCAAGTTTCTCCCTCAGAACCGTGTTCGGATGGAGCGACGGGGCAGGGGATGGCCGCGGCCGGACACTGGATGAACTGTTGGCTTACGCAGATGCCCATCCGGAGGCGGCGCTTTTCGACAATGCTTCCAGGAGCGATATCATGCAGTATCTGATGGCCTGCAACGGGGATGCCTTTATCGACTGGTCTTCCGGGGAATGCCGTTTTGATTCCGATGACTTCAGGCGGCTGCTGGAATTCACGGCCCGTTTTCCCGGGGAAGCGCAAAGGGATCCCGGGCAGCCCTCCACGCCCGTCCGAATCCGGAACGGGGAGGTTCTTCTGTATGAAGCGTACATTACGGATTTCGATTCCATACAGCTGCCCCTGGCGATTTACGGCGATGCCGGAACCTGCATCGGTTTCCCCTCAAAGGACGGCGGCGCAGGCTGCATCCTCATCCCCTACGGGGCTTATGCCATTACCGTGAAATCGGACCGGAAGGACGGCGCATGGACATTCCTGGAAAACCTGCTGGCCTCCGCAGACAGCAGCTCCTCCTTTTTCCCTCCCCTGAAAGCGGCACTGGAGGAAAAAGCCGCAGAGGCCGTAAAGGCGGGATATCTTACCGATGAAAACGGTGAAGTCTGTCTTGATGAAAACGGGAATCCCATTCCCGAAAACTCCGGCATGGCAGTCTCCTATTCCGATTGGGAGTACACTTACCGTACCCCCTCACAGGATGAGGTTGAGGCCGTTCTGGCTTTCATAGATACGGCAAAGCCGATGCCTTTCAGTGACACCGGAGAAATCATCCGCATCATCAGCGAAGAAGCCGAAAGCTATTACCAGGGACAGAAAACGGTTGACGAAGTGGCGAAAATCATCCAGAGCCGTACCCGGATCTATGTCAATGAGGGCTGACTGCTGCACGGAAGGGCCTGTTTCCTCCGGCAGCCCCTGCAGAAGCAGCAGGAATCCCCCAGTGCCGGAATATATCTTCTCCCCAAAAGGCGCCTTCCCCGGTTGGGCAGTTCACAGACAACGGGCACGGATTATCCGCTGAGTGCATTGTAAGAGGATTCGAGATATGCCTGAAAAAAGACCGCGGCGGGCTGGCCGGACTTCCTGTTGAGACGGTAAAAAAGCAAAATCCGTCAGTGCTTTTTCCAGAGGAAGGAACTGTAGCCCTGCCAGAAAACCCGTTTCCTTTGCCATATCCTCCCCGTCAAACCGCCGGTACAGTTCCAGCAGTTGTGCAGGAAGCACACCGGCCTTCCGGGCAAGCTGCTCCAGCCGGCCTTCTTCCGCCCCGACATTCAGGCGCGTTTCTATATCGGGAATCCCCTTTTTAATTTCATCCAGATATCTGTCCAAATTTTTCATTCCTGCCCTAATCCTCCTGTTTTTGTCTCTGCTCTCCGGCTCCCTTAAAAATCTGTTTTACAATCTCCACTTTCCCCGTTTCTGTGGAATTCCCTTCTTCTATTTTGCGGCGGAGTATGTACAGCAGTCACTCATATTGACTCTAAAAATATCGATTTGTCACTGGCTCCATTATACTGTAATAACTTTCCTGATGGAATAGACTTTACAAAAAATTCACTTAGTCGCTTCTTTGCTGTTGCACCTTTGAAAGACTGTCTGAAAAATTTAAACCGATAAAAAGTCAAAATGCCTCTTGCTTATTACGGCTTAATCGTTATAATAGAAGTAACGCAATGAATCAGTAAGGAGAATGAACATGAGCATACAGGAACTTAAGCCCATTAAAGAGGGCAAAGTACGTGAGATTTACGACAACGGCGACACCCTGATTATGGTGGCCACAGACCGTATCAGCTGCTTTGACGTGATTCTTGGCAACAAGGTCCGCAAAAAAGGCACCGTGCTGACCCAGGTGTCCAGGTTCTGGTTCAATATGACGAAGGATATTCTGCCCAACCACATGATTTCCGTGGATGTAAAAGATATGCCTGAATTTTTCCGGAACGAGGAATTCGACGGAAAAAGCATGCTCTGCCGCAAGCTTGACATACTTCCCATAGAGTGTATCGTGCGCGGTTATATTACCGGAAGCGGCTGGGCCAGCTACCAGAAGGACGGCACGGTATGCGGCATCCGCCTGCCGGAAGGCTTAAAGGAAGCGGACAAGCTGCCAGAGCCCATCTACACCCCCTCCACCAAGGCGGAAATTGGGGACCATGACGAGAATATTTCCTTTGAGCAGAGTGTAGACTATCTGGAGAAGCGCTTCCCCGGAAAAGGTCGGGAATACGCCGAAAAGCTTCGTGAATACACGCTTGCCTTATACAAAAAATGTGCCGAATATGCACTGGGACGCGGCATCATTATAGCTGACACCAAGTTTGAGTTCGGCCTGGATAAGAACGGCAATATTGTTCTGGCGGATGAGATGCTGACGCCCGACAGTTCCCGTTTCTGGCCAGCAGACGGTTATGAACCCGGACACGGCCAGCCCTCTTTTGACAAGCAGTTCGCCCGGGACTGGCTGAAAGCGAATCCCGGCAACGACTGGGTACTGCCGGATGATGTAGTGCAGAAGACCATCGACAAATACCTTCAGGCTTATGAACTGCTGACCGGAACGCCCTTATAAACTTCAAAGAAATGGAAAACCTCCTCATCCAGTCCGTATTCTGTTCGGAAACCGGCGAAAGCCATCTCCTTAACGGCCTGCATGAGGAGGTTTATTCAGTTCCGGTTTCTTATAAACCAATGAGGCTGCCGGCCACGTTCTCATCCCGCCCTGCGGAATCTCGCATTACACTGCAGCTGCGCGTCAATATCCGCCGCAATCCTGGACTTTACCAGTTCCGCAATCTCCGCCGTCCTCATCCCGCTGTATTCCTCGAAAAAAATGGGTGCCAGAAAATGCACATATGTCCTGACCTTGCGGAGTGAGTTCACCCCAAAAGGTTTGTAGGAATCAATAATGGCCACCGGCACGATAGGGGCTTTCGCCCAGACAGCACACTTAAAGGCCCCGGGCATGAATTCCTGCAGATCATTTTTATTATGGTCATAGCCGCCTTCCGGAAAGACAATATAGCGCCTTCCTGCCTTGACTTCCTCCGCAATCTCCCGAATTGTCTTCATCTGCTTCTTCATATCACGCCTGTCCAGCCTGCTGCCCTGCACCAGATCGATAAAAGAATCCGTAATCGGCAGCCTGGAGCGATAGGCATCAATGACAATGGTACAGGGTTTTGGATGAGAGCCCATGATCCCCAGAGTGTCATACTTGCCCTGATGATTGGAATACATGACATAACCGCCCTCCTCAGGCAGAAGCTCCTGCCCACGGCTCTCTGTCTTAATCCTGCCATTGTGCATCATAATGGAAATACACCTGCGGGCCATCCGGTAACGTTTCTCCTCCGAAAATTTCTCGCCATGATGCTCAATATAATGAGCCTTGCAGACATAGTATATAACAAAGGGAAACGACACGACTACCACATAAAATAACCTTAACACGCTCAAACACCCCTATTCATCTGCCGCACCAACGGCGCCAAAAACATACAGACATTCGAAAACATCCGCCCACGGATGCTTCCCTGTGAGCAAGGTCCGCTTCACAAGCCTTTCTCACACTACTCTCTCCCATCCCAGCAATAGGTACAGAGCTTATTCTTATCAATTCCAACAGAAGCGATCATATCATCCAGCCTGTGATACCGCAGAGTGGTAAAATTCAGCTTCTTTCCGATCCGCTCCACCATCTCCGCATATTCTGCGGTATCGGGATTTACATAATCCTTTAAATCAATCATCCGCCCTTCCTCTTCCATCTCCTTTAATACCCTTCTGGCAATCAAATCCATCTCCGAAGTGGAACGGGAAAAATTCAGATACTTGCAGCCAAACAGCAACGGCGGGCATGCCGGGCGGATATGCACTTCCTTTGCACCGCTCTGATACAGAAATTCCGTCGTCTCTCTCAGCTGCGTTCCTCTCACGATAGAATCGTCTATCAGCAGCAGACTCCTATTCTCAATCAGATCCTGAACCGGAATCAGTTTCATCTTGGCAATCAGATTCCGCTGTGTCTGAATCACCGGCATAAAAGAACGGGGCCAGGTAGGCGTATACTTGATGAACGGCCTGGAAAAAGGCACTCCCGAAACATTTGCGTAACCGATGGCATGGGCAGTCCCGGAATCAGGTACCCCAGCTACCGTATCAGGTTTTACATTATCGCGTTCCGCCAGCAGCGCACCGCAGTTGTAACGCATCTTTTCCACGCTGACTCCTTCGTAGGAAGAAGAAGGATACCCATAGTATACCCACAAAAAGGTACAGATTTTCATCTCTTTTCCAGGCTGCACCAACGTGTGTATGCCTTCAGGCGTCACCACAGCGACCTCACCGGGTCCCAACTCCCTGTCACACACATATCCCAGATTCAAATAGGCAAAGCTTTCAAATGAAACACAGTAGGCTCCCTCTTTTTTGCCGACGGATACCGGGGTCCTGCCATATCTGTCTCTGCCGGCATATATCCCTTTCTCGGTCATAACCAGTATGGTCATGGAGCCGTCAATGACTTCCTGGGCATACTGAATCGCCTCCACCAGGTTGTCCTTCTGGTCCAGAAGAGAAGCCACCAGTTCCGTGGCATTGATATCTCCGCCGCTCATCTCCAGAAAATGCCCGTGCCCGTTGGAAAACAGTTCCTGTGTCAGCTGCTCTATATTGTTGATCCTCCCCACGGTGGCAATGGCATAGGTTCCATGGTGGGAGCGGACCATCAGAGGCTGAGGCTCAAAATCGGAAATACATCCGATTCCGATGTTCCCTTTCATCTCGTTGATCTCCTTGCCGAACTTCGTACGGAAAGGAGCATTTTCAATATTATGGATTGCCCTGTCAAAACCTTTCTCCTTGCTGCACACCACCATGCCCGCGCGCCGGGTTCCGAGATGGGAATGATAATCTGTCCCGAAATATAAGTCAAATACACAGTCTTCCTTAGATGCTACGCCAAAAAATCCTCCCATACCAGCCTCCTGATTTATCTTTATTCTGTTTTGTCCTCAAAGTATTGTATACAGATGCAGAATATCTCATATCAACATCTGCCAGGCAACATCCGCATTTATACAGTAATTTCGGCTTTCACGCCAAGTAAATCTCTGTTCGTCTCCAGCACCGGACGGATTACATCCTGCAGGAAAGCATCCACCTGCTCTTTGGAGCGTCCCACATACCTGGCAGGCTCCATGGTTTTCTGCAGTTCTTCCAGACTCATATGAAAGGCAGGGTCTGCAGCAATCAACTCCAACAGATTATTTTCCTTTCCCTCCACCTTCACATTCCGGCCGGCTTCCATGGAAAGCTCCCTGATGCGCTCATGCAGTTCCTGACGGTTCCCGCCCATCTTCACGGCATCCATCATGATATTCTCGGTAGCCATGAACGGAAGCTCGCTCATAAGGCGCTTCTCTATCACCTTCGGATACACCACCAGGCCGTCCACCACATTCAGGCACAGATCCAGGATACCGTCCACTGCCAGAAACCCTTCCGGAATGGACAGTCTCTTGTTCGCCGAATCGTCCAGGGTGCGCTCAAACCACTGGGTAGCGGAAGTGATGGCCGGATTCAGGGCATCAATCATCACATATCTGGAAAGAGAGGCAATCCTCTCGCTTCTCATGGGATTCCGCTTGTAGGCCATAGCAGACGAACCGATCTGACTCTTCTCAAAAGGCTCTTCCACTTCCTTCAAATGCTGGAGCAGGCGGATGTCATTGCTCATCTTGTGGGCAGAAGCGGCAATCCCCGCAAGCACATTCGCTACCCTGGTATCTATTTTACGGGAATACGTCTGCCCGGATACGGGAAAACATTCTCCAAAGCCCATCTTCTCCGCAATCATGGGATCGATCTTATCAATCGTCTCCTGATCCCCGTCAAACAACTCCAGAAAAGAAGCCTGAGTCCCCGTGGTTCCTTTGGAGCCAAGAAGCTTCAGATTTCCCAGCACATAATCCAGATCCTCCAGATCCAGATAGAATTCCTGCATCCAAAGCGTGGCCCGCTTTCCCACCGTAGTAGGCTGGGCAGGCTGGAAATGAGTGAACGCAAGGGTTGGCTGTGCCTTGTGCTTCTCCGCGAAATCCGCAAGCTCGGCAATGACATTCACCAGCTTCTTCTTCAGAAGCTTCAGGCCTTCCCGCATCACGATGATATCCGTGTTATCTCCCACATAGCAGGAAGTGGCACCCAGGTGGATGATACCGGCAGCTTTGGGACACTGCTGCCCATAAGCATACACATGACTCATGACATCATGGCGGACTTCCTTTTCCCTGGCCCTGGCCACCTCGTAGTTGATATCCTCCGCGTGGCTCTTCAATTCCTCAATCTGTTCATCTGTAATGACCGGCTTGCCGTCTCTGCTCAGTCCCAACTCCTTCTCCGTCTCAGCCAGGGCAATCCACAGCCTTCTCCAGGTACGGAATTTCATATCCGGTGAAAAAATATATTGCATCTCTCTGCTGGCATAACGTTCTGACAAAGGACTTACATATCTGTCCGTACTCATTCCTGCCTCCTATCTTATCTTATTCCAGTTCCGCATCCGCCCTCCCGGTACCCTTGCATGGGCAGAGAATTTCCGGCCGCTAAGTGATGCGTCCGTAAATCCTCTGGGGTACCGTCCGGGCGGATGCTGTTTTCCAGTTCCGCATCCGCCCTCCCGGTACCCTTGCATGAGCAGAGAATTTCCGGCCGATAAGTGATGCGTCCGTAAATCCTCTGGGTAGCGTCCGGGCGGATGCTGTTTTCCAGTTCCGCATCCGCATCTTTTTTGTGTTATTTCGACAGTTTATATATCAGAAATATCATATCCTACAAAATCTCATTAGTCAATAGTCTTTAATCCACTCTGTACTGTTCCACCATGCTCATGACTTCGGACGCAAATTCCGGATATTTCTCCGCGATGTCCATGATTTCTTTTCGCGCTGTCTCCGCCACGTCATTGTTATAGTCCATCTGTTTCCGAAGAGCCTGTCTGCGAAGGATAAGGTCATGACGTATTTCCACCATCTCCCGCTTATCCAGAAGCGCCGCCGGCTGCCCCAGCCACCTTTCCGGACTGGAAATCCGATAACGCGACAGTTCATAAACCAGCTGCTTCCGGTAATATTCCGCCTTCGATTCCGCTTCCGCGAACTCCCTTCTCTCCTCTTTTTCCTTCTGGTACTTCTTCCAGAGTCTGTCAAGCGCGGCGGCACTCTCCGTATTGTACTTCATGCAGAGATAATCCGTCAGATTCCGATTGTTCACATACCGGATCTTCACCTTGTTCTGAAGCTGGATCAGCTTATTGATGTCTACTTCCACCCGGCGCAGTTCATTGTCTCCGTCCGTATATTTCACCCAACTGACCGTTACGGCAAGCGCCACCACTGCTCCTGCCAACAGGTACCCCAGCTTCGTATCCATCTGAAAGACGAACTGCAGTACCAGAAGCATCACAAGGCACATGACAAAAGCTGTCACGAAAATGATTGACATCCCCCGCAGATTATTCAGGATGGCCTCCAGCTCCTGCCTGCGGAACTCGTAAGCATGGCGCTCCATATCCAGCCTTTTCAGATCATGCCTGACCTTCTCGCCGTATTCTTCGCATTCCTTCAGCTTGGCAATACCTTCCTGGACATCTGTCTCCTGCTCCCGCAGACGGTAGTAGTCCACATCCGTCATCCGATTCTTCTTCCCGCGGTATTTATCTCCCTCCTGCTCCATGGCAACCAGTCTGCCTGCAATGCCGTTCAGCTCCACCCGCTCACTGTCCGGAAGCGCTTCTATCTCTTCCATATCTGTCAGATAAGAAGTAATCAGAGAATACTCTCCTGTCAGAAGGTTCAGCTCTCTGGAAGCCTCTCCCATCTGTTCCAGACATCCTGTCACATACCGATTCCGCTGCGCATCATCCCTGAAATCCACATGATCCCGCTCATAGACCACATTTTCCCAGTCGTCAGTGCCGATTTCACGCTGTTTTCTTTTACTGAATAAATTTTTTAAAAATCCCATTCACCCTTGCTCCTTCTCGCATCCGCCGACCGATTGCTGCCAGACATTCAGCTGCATCGGTAGCTGTCTTTCAGAGCCTGCACCAGACGCTCATTTTCCTCGTTATACTTCTGACGGTCACGGCTTTTCAAATCTCTCCGGTTATACAGCTGCAGATAGTCAGGGTGCTTTTCCCATTCTTCCGCCGCCTCCCTGTATTTCTTCTCCAGTTCCTGCGTCTGTGGGTACCACTCCGTACACCCCGCCGCAAAATCCACATACGCTTTTTCGGAAAGCCGCATTCTCTTTGCCGCCAGATAATCCACGCAATACGCTTCGTCCCCGCTCAATTCATAAGCCTGCCGAAAGCATTCCGCGGCACTTTCATAAAGCATCAGCCCCGCATAGGCCACACCTTTATTATGCCATATTTCTGCCTGAAAATCCGATGCCGGCTTTGCCGCGCCCTCTGATTCCTGTGCCTGCCACTTTTGCAGTAACTCGTCATATCCTCTCAAAGCCGGCCTGTATTTTTTCTTTCGGACCAGATAGTCTACCTGATTCTTGCGCTTTTCAATGCCGCTCAGACCGGCTCCCTTTTTAAGCGCCTGCTCGGTCTCCTGTATGGCCTCCTCACCACAGAATCCCACATAGCGTAGAATTGCTACCACAAACTCGCTCAACTGGCCGCGCCTGTGCACCAACGGGTGAAGCCTGTCCGCCAGCTCCCCCAACCCGCACTCCCGCTCAATCCAGTCCAGCAGTCCGTCATCCAGGAGCGATAAATCCAACAGGAACGCATTCTCCTTCATACAGTAACACAGTTCCTCCATGCTGAAGACATTCATCTCCAGTCCCGGAATCCGATATGGCTCTTTTGCATAATTCCCCACACAGACACTGACTCGCATCCTTTGTTTACCCCCATCCGTCCATTTACTGCTCTATCTCTATTTCGTCTTTCCATGTACGTCCGGACGCTGCTCTGAATTCTCCAAAGCCAAGATCCTCCGCCTCCACTACCAGACAATGCTCCGTCTTCATAAAGAAGTGCAGCTTCAGCCTGGCTACTCCTTCCGATAATCCCTCAAGAACCACCCGAACCATCACGCCTTCTTTTCCGGAACCCTTTCCTGCCTTTGTGTTGCTCCTGATCAGAGGAAGCACCGTAAGCACAATCTCGTTGCCGTCCTGCAGATACACCTCCAACGTCCGCTCGGCCTCATACCAGCTGATGCCTGCATCCAGAAGCGCATAGTAAGATTCCTCGCCGTTGCGAAGAATCTGCATGCCGATATTGGCCTTCAGCTTTTCATTCCCCAGAAAAACATGGGCTTTCCCCAGCTCGCCGGGAGCGATTTTCTCCTGCATTGCACAGCACGCGCCCTTGCTGAACAGATTATTCCCCTGAAATACTCTCCTTCCCCTGCACAGAAAGCGAAGGGACTCCTTCATCCAGTCTCCCTGGAAGCCGTCCCCGATCAGAAAGATGCTTCCGATAAGCCCTTTTCCGCAGGCCTCCTCCACGATCTCCAGCAACGCCTCGTCCCGTACCTCCGGAAATGCATACTCCTTCTCCTCCATAAATACCACAATGGGCGTAGTCCGCTTATTCGCCTCCATCCGATATACCCTGATACTGTCCTGTCTGTAATGAAAGAGCAGGGAAGGATACGTCCAAAGTTCCTTCGGCTGCCGAAGCATATAGCTGTAATAACTCTCCGCATGCCCCTGGAAAGAAACCCTGTCAACCTTAAGCCTGCTCCCTTCCACCACCTGTCCCAGCACTTCCAGAAGCTTTTTATCAATTACGGGACAGGTGACCGTCAGCGCTGAAAGCTTCTCGCCTGTCTGGGAAAGCTGTCCCAGGCTCCGTCTGAAAAACAATGCCAGCAACGCTATCGGGTCATAGCTTTCCCCTTCCACTACTACCGGTTCCCCGTCCAATGCCATATTCAGAAGGTTCTCCACCAGAATACCTTCCTGTCTGTCAGCCGCCCGCAACGCCTCCCTGCCGTAAAACCACTGGTTTACTCCATGCCGCTTGCAGAGTACGGTCGGTATATGATATTTCTGCTCCCCTGCCACCTGGGAAATGGTCTCTGCCTCCCCGCTTACGGAGAGTGCAAAGCTGATCTGGCTGACTTCATTTCCCAAATCGTATCCGGCAATCAATTTCGCACCGTTCAGAAATCCCATACTGCTACCTTCCCCTCTACTTTAGTACAAACAATCTGCTGTTCAGGAAATCTCTCTTATAGTATTCCTCCAGCAGGTTATCCATGGTATTACAATCCTGCAGCGACCTGGCCATAGCGATATCATTGAGCAGACGGTACCTGCTGTCCTCTTCCTCGCCGGCACCGTCTCCCTTCTGAATCGTACTGCTCTCCGTCACCTGCGTATTCCCGTCTTTTTCCTCTGTGATATAGTACTGGAGGCTCTCTCCGAAAAAGAGGATGAAGTCTTTAAAGAACACCCCTCCGTAAGCCTCTCGCATATATTCTGACCGGTATCCGTCAGTCTCCCCGTTCTCGTTGAGAATCGTATAATGAATGCACGCCCTCGTCCCGGGAGCAGTGCGATATTCGATGATGGTCTTGTCCGCCAGTTCCTCCTGCAGAGACTGACACTCTCTGAATTTCCTGAAAAATTCCAGGTAAATCCCCTCCGATATCATTTCACCCAACAGTTTTACGGCAGTTGCGGCCGTCTCTTCGTCCATTTCATCACGGTTTTCCGAGAAATATTTCAGAAAAGCCAACTTGCAGACCTTCTGTACCGGTTCTCCGCGGGAATCCATGTAACGGATTTCCCGGAAGACTTCTCTCTCCATCACCCGCTCTCCCACAAAACAGTCATATGCACACTGGGCCAGGAATGCTTCTTCCACCTCTACCTTCGCGCCCTGAGAGATATAGTATAGGAAAATCTCCATCCGCTCTCCCACAAATGCGCCTGAATACAGCATCTGCACCAGAATTCTCTCGCTGAGGTCATAACAGTCCCTGCCGAAAGCCCTGGCCGCCTTCCAGATATCCCGCATGTTCCTGGTCATCCCCTGATAGTACATGCTCAGATACTCCAGAACCATATCATCATATTTTCCCCGCTGAAATGCATACATTGCGGCAGCCGTCATCAGAGCATCCTCCGCCATCCCGCTTTCTTCCAGCAAAACCCGCAGTAGCCGCACCAATATCTTTGCATCCGCAAAATAAGGCCCATATGTTCGAATCCATTGGCCCGCCAGCCTGTGGTTTCCGCGCAGCACCATGTACTTCAATACAGTATCTTTTTCCGCAGAGTCCAGTGCCTCTGCCGGAACCGCCTCCAGATGTCTGTCCAATGTCTCCATCTCGTCCGCTTCGTAATAAAACTGCAGAAGCCGCATATACATATCCTTTTTCACGGATGCATCGGCATAATCGGACACAAGTACCCGCAGTTCCCGTCTTGCCAGATCGACAGGCTCCTCCCTGCACACACTTTCATTGTCGCACAGATAGAGCTCCAGTCCCGGCTCCACCTGTTCGAACGGCAGAAGCCACCGAAGGAATTTCCCCGGTATCATCAGCTTCTCCATGGTATACTCCACGCTTTTGACAAAGCGGTTGCCTGCCGCATCCTCAAACACAATGGTATATCTGCTGCCGTAAAGCGCCACCCATGTCCGTTTTTCCGTTAATATATATTCGTCAGGATGTCTGTTTCCAGGTTGGTACACATACACCTTCCGCAGACTCTCATCCTCCACTTTGATCAAATGGGCAAACAGAAGCTTCGAAAGCTGCCAACAGCCCGACCCGTCCACCATATCCTGCCGCAGCACTCCCTGATACAGATTTGCCAGGTGCCTGTCGATACGTCCCTTTCCGATCTGCTCCCGGACAAAGGCCTCTATCCTGAGCCGGTAAGCCTCATAAATATCCCCGTACTTATCCTTGTGCTGCCATATGTAGTCATAAAGGAAGGCGCTGCGGACATAGTCGAGATTGTTCTGGTAGGAAAAATATTTCAGCACCGATTTGGGCAGTTCCTCCGCCCTATCCGGGTCCAGTGACAGGAAGAAATGCTCATACAGATTGGCAATCCGCAGCTGATTCTCCACCCCTGCCCTGTACCAGTCGAGATACCCCTTTCCCGCCTTGCCCCCCTTGACCAGCAAAGTACAGATTTCCTGCAGAAGCTGTATGTCTTTTTTCTTTCCGTACAGCCTGCTCATCGTCTGAAACAGCAGCTCCGAATACTCTTTCACCTTGCTGACCAGATAGAGCATCTGGTCCACTGCCTCCCGCTTCAGACCCCCCTGTCTGGAACCATAGCTTAATATCTGCCGCTCAAAGCTTCCCAGCTTCCTCAGCAGAGCAGGATTCCCGTTTATCATGGAAAGGGCCTCTATATACAGCACAGGACTTGTACAGCCCCGGGAGTACAGCCTCTCCAAAAGCCCCCATTTGTCCCTGTCCGAGCCGCGATAATCCCGCGACAGATACAGAAGCAGCCACGCCACCCGCCAGTTCGCGGGGTCCCGGCGAAATATATGCCCCACGTCTTCCGCCACCTTGTCCACATATTCCTCGTCTCCGTGGATCAGGGTAGTCAGATAGAGATAATATGCCAGAAGGGTATCGTCCGTCTGCCCGTTTTCGAACAGATCGGATACATGGTCCAACAGCCAGTTCGCCTCCTGGTACCTTTCCTCCGTAATCAGCAGCTGTGCCTGGAACAGACGAAAGCCGATGTCATTCTCGTCCATGGCCACCAACTGTTCCACCAGCCTGCCCGTCTCCTTCAGCCATGCGCTCGTCCCGATCTTACGCAGTCTGAAATCCTGATATGACTTCATCAGCCGGACAATGCACCTCTTCCTGTCCGCATCCGGCCTGCCGTAAAAATATCCCCTGCCGTAACGCACTGTCACCGGAATCCTCAGCTCCGTATAGGCATTGTACAGGCGAATCTCTCCCATATTCTGCCCGCCATGGCAAGTACTTCCGTCAAAAAACACCTGAAGACCGCATCGGTTATCCTGAAAATCTTCTTCCGTCAGGATTTCCCGCTCCGTATAGAAAAAGTCCCCTCTGCATTCCACACAGAGCATCGTAAAACCCCAGCCGTTTCGCAGGACATTCAGCTCCTGCTTCAGCACTGCGCCGCTGCTTTCCATTTCCACCTGCAGGGAATCCTGTTCCGTCAGGAACTCTATCCTCTGCTTCTTATTAGCCTGTATCAGGAATTCCTCTACATGCTGTCCGCTTCCCTCATAAACCGAAAGCGCCCTGTAGTCCTGCCTGTATCCCGCATCGCTTCCCGAAAAAATCTGCTCAAATTCCGGGGTATAATATAACTGCACGGCTTCCTTCCAGTTGCTTTTCGCCAGATTTGCAAAATGGAACAGATTTCGGATACTCCCTATGGAAGACTCCGGCACCGTGCGTGTCACCGATATCACAAAGGGAAGATAATACTCCCCCTGATTGCTGACAATGTCAAAAGTTCCTTTGACTACATCTCGTTCTTCAAGATTCTCCCCGTGAAAACGAAAAGAAATCTCCCCGTCAGAGCCGGAGAATTCCCCTGTCAGGCACTCCATCCGCCAGTCTGAAGAAAAAACGCTTCCATTGACAAACACCCCCTGCTGAGCATACACATGAAAGGTACCTTCGTAAATTTCTCCCTTCCTTATATTCAGCTCTATTTTTGCACAGGAAAATTCAAGAGAGCCATTCTCATAGTCGAATTTTCCCTCCAGTATCTGTTCGATTCTCTGCTGTTTTTGCTTCTGCATTTTCTTCACCCGTTTCTGCTTCTGAATAGCCTGCTCCTGCCACGGAACAATTATAGAAAATAGCACATCCGTTCTTATTTGTCAAGTCGTGCCCGCAGCCTGTGTCAATCCATATTCAGCTTATTACTCGTCACATACCATGATACAAAGTAAAGGCACACGGCAATCAACAGCTTGATGAGGAAGTTGGAATGAGCCGACCTGCCCACATATGTGCCGAAGCTGGACAGGCTGCTGAATGTCACAAAGCTGCGGATTATGGAAGAAAGGAGCGATTCCGCTATCATGATGCCGATATAACTCAGTATTGCCATCAGCACCCGGTGCCTCGAAGCCAGCTGTCCGATGGAAATCGCGCCAAACAGTGTGGTCAACGTTATAAAAGGCGAAATCAGGGAAGTGATAATCGCCGTTACAAACCATACATCGAACTCAATCCCCAACTCCAGCCCTGCCATCCGGAATAAGTCTCCCGCTCCCTCGCTGAACCCCTGCCAAAATTCCAGGAACGTATACTGATCCGGCACAATGGCCCAGGCCATGGCAAACCCCAGCAGGAATATGGACAGATACATGGAAAAGACAACGATCAGAACCCACAGGCTGCCCACTAAAATCTTGCTGATCAGTATCTCGTGTTTCGTCACCGGCAGCGTATGAAGCAGATATCCCTCGTCCGTATACATGGTTTTGTAAAAATGAACTCCGATATATACCAGAATACCGACATTTACCACCACTAACAATATCACATACATGACCAGCGTAAACGCCCCGAAGATATCCAGCCAGCTGAAACGGCTCCCTCCCTCTCCCATCGACCTCCACATGGGTGTCTGGAACGACAGCCAGCCAAAAAAGGTAATCAGAGCCATGGCTATCAGCATCAGGCACCCTGTCTTATAAGTACTCTTCCATTCGTGTTTGATCAGCTTGCCTAACATGCGAACACCTCCCTGAAATACGCGTCTACGGATTTTCCGTGCTGCTGTCTGATATTATCCGCAGAATTATAGAGCACCAGATAGCCGTACCGCATGAAAATAACCTCGTCAAGCACCTGCTCGATATCCCCAATCAAATGGGTAGAGATCAGCACAGACGCTGCCGGATTGTAATTGTTGACGATTGTGCGCAGGATATAATCTCTGGCCGCGGGGTCCACCCCTGCAATGGGCTCATCCAGGATATAGAGATCCGCATTCCGGCTCATCACCAGGATCAGCTGCACCTTCTCCTTCGTTCCCTTTGACAGAGTACTCATCCTGGCAGTCGGCTCTATGCCCAGGCTCTGCAGCATCCCAATTGCCCTCTCCCTGGAAAAATCTGCGTAGAAATCACAGAAATAATCCAGTATTTCGTTTATTTTTTTATTTCCCGCCAGGTAGGTCCTGTCGGGGAGATATGCCACCCTGGCCTTGGTTGCCACGCCCGGCTCCTGGCCGTTAATGCAGATGCTTCCCCTCGTGGGGGCCAGCAGCCCGTTCAGCATCTTAATCAGAGTGGTCTTGCCGCTGCCGTTGGGTCCCAAGAGACCTATAATCTTGCCTCTGGGCAGCTTCAGGCTGATATTGTTTACCGCTATATGACGTTCGTCGTAGGCTTTCGTCAGGCCGACGATTTCTACCAGTTCGCTCATCTTTTTCCTCCTGTTCCGCTTCCGCACTTTCCCGTAAATCCTCCGGACACCGGGTGGGCAAGTGCTGTTTTCCGCTTCCGCACTTCCCCAGCCGCAACAATTCCTGGGCAGAAAATTTCCGGCACATTCAGTATACTATTAATGTGGGTGGATTTCAAGAAAAAAACAGGATTCCCCGGATTTTAGAGACATCTTTTTGACAGACAGCAGGACAGCGTAACCTCTTTGCCGGAAATGCATATATTAACATGACGAATCAATTGCACCCTATGCGTGCCCGAGGACATTATGCCTGATACAAATACAACAATCACACAGGAACCGGCAGCCAATACCGTCTCTTACGCCGGCAGCATCAAAATCAGCGTGGTCTCTTCTGTCGGAATGATTCCCATTGAAAATGCCACAGTCACCATATCATACACGGGAGACCCGGAAGAACCCCTGTTTGTCCTTACCACTGACAGTTCCGGGCAGACTCCCGTAACAGAGCTTCCGGCACCGCCCCTGAATCTGTCCCTGCAGCCGGAAAACGAACAGCAGCCTTATTCTGAATTTAATATTGAGGTCACGGCGGAAGGGTATGAGCCGGTACTGGTATCCGGTTCGGAGATTTTCGCAGATGAGCTTTCTCTCCAGCCCATCCGTATGAATCCCCTGGCGACCACGGAAGAAGGGGAAAAAACCATCATTATTCCCGCCCACACTTTATTCGGGGACTTTCCGCCCAAGATACCGGAGGATGAGATCAAGCCCATGCCGGAAAGCGGCGAAATCGTCCTGAGCCGTGTGGTAATCCCTGAATATGTCATAGTTCATGACGGGGTTCCCAACGACCCCACCGCACGCAATTACTGGGTAAGGTACAAGGATTATATTAAGAATGTGGCTTCCTGCGAAATATATTCCACCTGGCCGGAAAATGCGATTTATGCAAATCTTCTGGTGATTATGTCCTTTACGCTGAACAGAGTATATACCGAGTGGTACCGGAACCAGGGCTATGATTTCACCATCACATCCTCCACCGCTTATGACCAGAAATGGGTATACGGACGGAATATTTTTGAAAATATTGATTACCTTGTAGATACGATTTTCGCAAATTACCTGTCCCGCCCCGGCGTGCGTCAGCCCATATTCACTTCCTACTGCGACGGGCGCAGGGTGACCTGTTCGGGGTTAAGTCAGTGGGGTTCCATGTACCTGGCGGAGCAGGGTTATTCTGCCATTGAAATCATACGTTATTACTACGGAAATGATATGTATATCAATACGGCAGATATTATCTCAGGCGTCCCTTCCTCCTGGCCGGGATACAATCTGAGCCAGGGCTCCTCCGGCGAGAAGGTTCGACAGCTTCAGACTCAGCTGAACCGGATTGCAAGGAATTATCCCGCCGTCCCCACCGTTACTGCGGACGGTATCTACGGACCGGCTACCGCTAATGCCATTCGGACTTTTCAGGGAATTTTCAATCTGCCCCAGACAGGGGTGACAGATTATGCCACATGGTATGAGGTTTCGGATATTTACGTAGGTGTTTCGAGAATTTCGGAACCGGGATGAAAAAAATTAGTGCATCCCTTCTTTCAGACACTGAAACCGCCACATCAGGCAGTCTCCGCACAGGATATGACATCCTGCAATATTATACTGCGCACCGGTTAAATTACAGTACAACCCGACTGCAGACCGCCAGCCAGGTACTTTCCCGGAGGCATCACTGTAAATCCTGGCTGTCTGCAGTATATCATATCCTGTGCCGGCACAGCATAATCCGCTTCAGCTCCGCCTGCTTTACTCTACTCTGACAGTGCTCGTAATACCCTCCCTGTCTCTGGATTTCGTGACGATAATTTTCTTATCAATCCTGTCTTTCAACTCACCCACATGAGATATGATTCCCACCAGGCGTTTTCCTTCAGTAAGCTGTGTCAATGCTTTTATCGCCTGATTCAGGGCATCCTCGTCCAGGGAGCCGAATCCCTCGTCCACAAACATGGAGTCCATCCGGATTCCTCCCGCATAGGACTGAATTTCGTCCGCCAGCCCCAGGGCAAGGGACAGAGAGGCCTGAAAAGATTCTCCTCCCGAGAGGGTTTTCACGCTTCGCTCCGTGGCATTGTAGTGGTCTGTGACGCTTAGTTCCAGACCGGCTTTCCTGTTGAGATTCTCCGCCTCCTGTACCCGCTTCAGTTCATACTGTCCGTTGCTCATGGTCATAAGCCGCAGATTCGCCCGCCTTATGATGCGGTCAAAATAAGTCATTTGAACATAGGTCTCCAGTTCGACCTTCTGTTTGCCGGTCAGGGTTCCGTTGGCAGTGTCTGACAGCGCTTTCATCCATACATATTTCTTTTCTACTACAGTTATGTCTTCCTGCTGTATCCTGACCTTCGACAGGATATCCCGGTTCTGTAAAAGTGCCCGGTTCTTTCCGTCACGTTTTCCGCTCAGCAGCTTTTTCTCATCCTGCCGCTGCGCCTTTCTGGCCAGCACGTCCTCTTCCCTGGCGCATCCCGCCTCTCCTGCACCCGCAAGCTGTCTTCGAAGCGTATCTGCCGCCGATGCAAGACGCTCACTTTGTGTACGGCATTCCGTATAGCTTTCTTCGGCGGCCTTCCAGGCTGTCTCCAGGGAGATTTGGCAGTTTTGAAGCCATGCAATCTTTTCCTCGCAATCCTCTTTCGTGCCGTCTCCCAGCTGTCTGACAAGTCCGTCAATCTTTTCCTTCCTCGCTCTGAGTTCCGCCTCTTTTTCGGCGGCGGCCAGCTCTGATCTCTGTATTTCTTCTTCCAGCTTTCCGATTCGTCCTTCCGTCTCAGGAATCAGAATGCCCAGTTCCTGCCGGATTCGCAGTTCTTCCTGTTTTCTCTCCAATTGTGTTTCCAGCAGGGCCAGTTCTTCTCCCAGTCTCTTCTCCGTGTCAAAGGCAAGCTCTCTCAGTGCTTCCTCCTCGTTTCGCCCGGATACCGGGATATCCTTATCACTCTCCCCGAAAGATGTGACTACTGCACCTCTCAGTTTCAGTGCCGCCTTTATCTCCCCGATCTTCTTACTGTTCTCAGGCGACGGAGCATTTTCATCCTCCTGTCCTTCCCAATACACCAGCAGATTCTCCAGAAGCTGCCCGGCTTTTTCCATTCTCCTGCTCTTAACTGCCGTCAGCTGTGTTTCCATTTCACCCAGCAATTCTTTTATCTGCAGCCGAACCTCTTCTTTCCGAAGCCTGTCTGCCTTCATCTGTTCCCGGAATCCGATTTCCTCTTCGAGCCCCTTTTTCCAGTTCTCCAGGTCCTCCAGATAGCTCTGTATGAAAAATACCGCTTCGGGCAGCTCTGCGGATTTGCACGCCCCTGCATCCTGCAGAATATTCTTTGATTCCTGCCCGGATTGACAAAACTCCATTCCTCTGATTTCCGTCTGCTTTTTCAACTGTATATCGGCTTCTTTCAGAAGCTGAATCGTCACTTCGTATTCCCTAGTAAGCTGCTGTTCCGCAGTATCCGCCTGCCCTTTCAGCTGTGCGCAATACGCCTTCTGTTCTGCAGTTTCAGCCTCCAGTTCCTGCTTTTCCCTCTCCGCCTCCTCAGCCTTCGCTTCCAGGGCTTCCAGACGCCTGCGTCCTGCCTGAGCCTGCTGAAGCGCTTCTCCCGCCTGTTTTTGAGCTTCCTGCAGATAATCGGACATTTTGTCCCGTTTTTCCGGCAGCCCTTCCATAAGCACTTCCGGAAAATCCAACTCCGAAATCAGTTTCTTCCACTGTTTCTGCCGTTCCTCCAACTGACCTTCCACCGTGTGATAAACCTGCATCGCAGCCTGCTGCCTGCTGTCCAGTTCCTTCTGCAGGCTTTCTGCCTCTTTCATCAGCGCATCCAGGTCCCTTTTCCGAAGACAGGCGCTCTCGGCTCTTTGCAATTCCAGCTTCAATTGTTCTGCCTTCTGTCTTATCAGACGCCCTGCTTCTGACAGTTTATCACGCAGCGCTTCCGGCGTCGGTTCACCTTCCTGTGTCTGCCCGCTTCTCCCGGAAATAGTTTCTGCCTGTTTTGAAGCCGCCTCATCTCCCGGCCTTTCCGCAATTTCAGATTCTACTCCGACTTCAGTATGTTCCTGTGTTCCAATCCCCAATGCCCCAAAAAATTCCGAAGCCTGTCCCCCAATCCTGCACCATTGTTCCTCAAGCTGCTCTCCCAGATTCCCGGCACTTGCGCTGAGCTCTGCGGCTCTCTGTTCCGCCGCCGAAAGCTGTTTCTTTTTGCTTTCCAGCTCGTCTTTCTCCGGAACATGCTCCGGAATCAGTGCCTTTACAGGATGATGCGTGGAACCGCAGACAGGACATGCCTCCCCCTCCTTTAATTCCCGGGCCAGCAGCCCGGCCTGGGCATCCAGAAAACACTGTTCCAGCTTCCGGTAGGCCTCTCCCAGTTTTTCTTTTTCATCCGAAGCGATTCTGTACTCCTGACGGATGCCGTCAAGCTTATTCCGGCTTTCTTCCCAACGGAGCACATCCCCGGTCAGGTTCTTCCGCATGCTCTCCGCTTCCAGCATCTTATCCTTCCGCCCTGTTAAAATCAGTTTGTCCGCTTCGCAATCCTTAATCTGCTCCCATTCCTCCGCGTAAACTTTCCCTGCTTCTCTCTGCTTTTCCGCCGCCATACACTGCCGTTCATAAGCCTGTTTCAGCCCGGCCGCCTGTTCCTCTGAAGCTTTCAGATTATCTGCCTGCTCCCGGAAACGTCTCAGTCTGTCCTCCGCTGCCTCCGCCTGGCTGCGGCATGCAATCTCCTTCTCCCGGATGCCTTTTAGCCCGTCCTGTTCCTTTCTTCGCTCCTTCTCTTCCTCCTGTACCTTTTCCGCACGGACTGCCAGTTTCTCCAGGGCCGCGGCAGCACGGCTCCTCTCCTGTCCTGTCCTGCTTAAACCTTTTCCCAGCTCCTCCAGACATTCCATCCGTTCCTTCAGCTTCCTTCCCGTCTCCTCCACGGTAAAAAGCATTTCGTTGCGGTCGGCCAGGCGCTCTTCTTTCTTCTGCAGCTCTTCAATGTCGGATGTCAATTCTTTTTCTTTTTCTCGGTTTATCGCTATATCTTTTTCTGCGGCTTCCTGCCCGCGGATTTCCTGTTTCCATCCTTCAGATTGCCGATGCAGATTCTGTCTCTGCTGCAGTGCATTCTTCCTTTTATTTTCCAGGCGCTCCTTTTCCTGCCCCGCCATTTCCAGAGCCCTGTAACGTTCCTGCTGTACCTGCAAAGTCTCTCTGGAAACCTGCCTTTGTCCGGCAAGTGACTCTTTCCGCTTCCTTTCCCCGGCAATTGTCAGTTCATCTGCCTGCTGCGCTTTTCTCTCCCCATCCAGGCTGTCAAAAAGTTCCAGATTCTTCTGCTCCTGCTGAATCCGGATTTCCAGCTGGCTGCACTCGCTGCCTGCCTTTTTGGCCTCCTCCCAACGCGCCTTCCGCTTCACAAGCTCCGGCTGCAGTTCCTCAAACTGCTTCCGTGTCTCTTCAAGCGTCTTTCTCTGCTCCTCCACATGCCTGATGCTCCCCAGCAGCTGCTCTTCTCTCCTGATTTTTTCCTCCAGGTCTTCCAGTTCGGAGTCCATTGTCTCCAGCGCCTCCGCATCCTCTCTGCACAGTTCCTCCAGCAGTTCCATGCCTTCCCTTATACGGCCGTCAAATGTTTCCTTCTGCAATTCCCTCAGCCGCATTGCCGCGCGCACATTCTCTGCATCCTGGTATACAATTCCGTCCATGTACTGGCTGATGCTGCGCTTTAATTCGCTGTATTCCTGCTCCTGCTGCCTGACTTCCGTTTTCAGCTTCTCCTGGATGTCCTGATAAAGGGCAGTATTGAATATCTGCCGGAATATGGGACTTCTGTCCCTGGTCTCCGCCAGCAGAAGCTTCTGGAAATCTCCCTGGGCAATCATGACTATCTGCGTGAACTGCTTCCGGTTCAGCCCGATCAGCTCCGTCACCGCCCTGGTCACATCCTTCGTTTTCGTCACCGGAGCCCTTCCGTCAGGATAGAGCAGCTCTGCATCGGCATCCGTCTTCGTATATCCCGTTCCTCTTTTCTTAAGCCTGTAATACTCCGGATTTCGTTTTACAGTATACTGTTTTTCATGATATACGAAAGTAAATTCCACATATGTCGGAACGGTATCCTCCGCGTATTTACTGCGGAACATATCCGCCGTCCGCACCCCTCCGCTGGCTTCTCCATATAAAGCAAACGTAATTGCGTCAAAAATGGTGGTCTTACCCGCTCCCGTATCCCCTGTGATCAGATACAGTCCGCTTCCCCCGAATCTGCCGAAATCTATTTCCGTCCTGTCCGCATATGGTCCAAAGGCACTCATAATCAGTTTAACCGGTTTCATCTTACACTCCTCCATACGTCAGCGGCCGTACACCCCTGTTCAGCGTAAGTCTCACGCTTCCCCAAGCAGCTGCCTGATCACACTCTTCACAAAATCCGTCTGTTCCTCGTTCATGGGCTGATTGTTCTGCAACTCGTAAAATTCCCCGAAAAGCTCCAGTTCCGACTTCCGCTCCACGGCCTCCGCAGCTTCTATACCGTTTTCCTGTCTCGTACGGCGGTTGTCATAGGAAAGACGCATTAAATTCGGATAAATAATGCGAAGCTTCTGCAGACCGTCAGGTATATCCTCTTCATCCGTCAAGGTCACCTGGACATAGTCTTCTCTGTCAAAATCCTGGTAAAAAGACTTCGCAGTCACCTCCAGATAAGTCCCCCTGATCTTCCGCATGTCCCGCAGGGGTACCAGCGGTACCGTGGAAACCGTCACATTCCCCTTCTCGCCCATCTCCAGAATCGTGACGGATTTTATCTGCTCCGCCTCGGAAAAAGAATATTTCAAAGGCGTACCGCAATAGCGAACGCTCTCCCGCCCCACAGACTGAGGACTGTGAATATGTCCAAGCGCCACATAGTCGAAACCGTCAAACACCTCTGCATCCACATTGTCCATGCCTCCTACGGCTACGTCCTCCGAGTCGCAGCGTCCCGCACCTGTGACAAACTGATGCGCCACCAGGATATTGCGCTTCTCAGAGTCTATCGGCATGCGTTCGACCGCCGTCTTTACGGCATCCTGATAACTATCCGGAAGCGGTATTTCCTGCCCTTCTGATGCACCGGAATTTTCCAGGGCGTGACGCACTGTGGCAGGTTTCACATAGGGAAGCAGGTACACGAAAATCTCCCCGTATTCGTCCGCCAGCGGGATTCCTCTGACTTCTCCCCCATATACCGGGGACATATAGACATTCCGCCCGCTCATCAGCTCCGCGCCAAAAGCTATCCGCTCCGGCGAATCATGGTTTCCGCTGACCACAAACACACTCATTTTCCTGTCCGCAAACGCCGTCAGAAAAGAATCAAATATCTGCACTGCCTCCGCGGACGGAACCGGCTTGTCGTATATATCTCCGGCAATCAGAACCGCTTCCGCCCGTTCCCGCTCCGCAATGCCCAGTATCTGTCTTAAAATATGTTTTTGATCCTCAATCATGGAAAATTCGTTGACGCGCTTTCCGATATGTAAATCTGATATGTGCAGAAATTTCATCGATATCCCCCGTTCCTTTTTCAGGTATTCCTGAATCCTTTTATCCTTCCCACTCCTCATATTCCGGTTCTTCAGCCGCCTCATGTCTCAGCAGCCCAAGAATCACGTGATAAATCCCCCGAAATACGGAAAACACCAGAAACATGCTGATAAAACCCAACACCCCAAACATGATGTCCGCAAATTCCATCGCCCCTGTATTGGTGATTCTCTGGCCAATCTCAATGGCAAATGTAATCACAATAATTAGCGTAAATACGTATATCCAGCTGATTGCCATGACATGGTTGTTTTTCGCCAGCCATTTGAACAGTGGATGTACCACGAATATCATCGCCATTCCAAGCGCGCCTATAATCAGAAAATGCAGTTCCTTATCCGTAAAATCATACTCATAAGCGTCATTCATCCGCAGCAGAAATCTGTGTATCTTCGCAATCATCTCTACCACGGCGTACAAAAATTCTTTCATTTGTATTTCCTTTCCAGGTTGTTTCAGTATTCTTTGGCCAGATCCGTAATTGCATACTTATGCTTGAATGCTTCCAGTTCCTCGTCATCCCGAATAAAACACTCTTCCTTAAATTCACCTGTATGTATGTTTTTGAAGCCCGCAACTCTTTCACCGTTGCAAATGCTGCATTTCAATACAGGCCTCCAGTTTTCCCTGTCGTAATCTGCCTGTTGTATCCGTTTTCTTCTGAACATCTGATTCTCCTGTTCCAGTGCTGCATATCCCCTCCCGATACCTCACTCGGGCAGGGCATGGCATCTCTTTTGGATAATAGAATAACATATTCAGCCTGTTTCTTCAAGGCACAGAGCATCCCTGTTCCACGGGGTTCCATGCAATATTTCTGCAAGGTCCTGCTATGCCTCTGTAAAATAAACCCCCATCCCTTCAGACATGACAATACTTCCATCCGACATAACAAACAGTACATCCACTCCGTATTCCGATGCCAGCTCCATCCCCCGCTCCGGCCCCAGAAGAAAGCATGCTGTGGAAAGTCCGTCGCTGAGCAGCCCGTCCTTTGCAAGAATCGTCACTCCCCGCACGTCGCTGACGGCAGGATATCCTGTATCCGGGTCCAGAATATGATGATAACGTCTCCCGTCTATCTCCACATACCGCTCATAATCCCCGGAAGTAGAGACACACCACTGCCCTTCCAGAGACAGAATCCCCACATTGGAAGAAGTGTCAAAAGGATTGACAATACCCACTTTCCAGGTGCTTCCATCCGGCTTGTCTCCGAAAGTCAGGATGCTGCCACCCAGGGATATCACCGCTCCCCTGATTCCCGCCTCTTCCAGGAGACTGCCAAGTCTGGACTGCGCAAGCCCTTTTCCCACGGCTCCCAGATCAAGCTGCATTCCTTCCGGCAGGAAAAGCTTCGCTTCTCCCTCCCCGGAATCAGCCGGGACTAACCTCACTTTACCGCTTCCGCACATACATAACGCCTGTTCCAGCTCTGCCGGGGAAGGCAGCTGAAAGCCCTCTGCTCCCCCATCATCCGTACCGCCGGCTGCCCATTTGTCAATGTTCCACAATCTCGTCAACGGTCCCAACGTCACATCAAAGGCACCGTCCGAACGCTCATATAATTCCAGGCAATCCTCCAGCAATGCCGCCATCTCTTCAGAGATACCGCATCCTTCTCCGTTCCCGGAAGACGCATTGATACGCCATACTTCGGATGTCTCCAGACGCCAGGACAGCTCCTCCTGCTCCAGCTCCCGCAAAAGCGCCATGGATTTATCATTAAAGCTCTCTGCCGCCTCCCGGGAGGCATAGACAGTCTGCTGTACCACTGTTCCCATGGCAGTGTCCACATACCGTCTGGCTATGACATCCTGTTCTACGGCTCTGCCAGAGCCCTGTTCTACGGAATCCGTATTATCTCCCGCCGGATTGGTTCCGTAACTGCCGTTTTCTCTTCCACAGCTACAGCAAAAAACTGCGGCAATCACCGCCGTACGAAAAAAAAACTTCATTTTTCTCATTCTTTTTGCTATACTATACCCGTAAGTATAGTCCTTTCCCTTATCTGTGCTGCATTGCGCCATACATGCTCACTCGTTATACATGAAAGTCGATTCATTTTTTAAGGCAAGTATAAACAATAGGAAATGATTGCATGATTTCTGCCATCCTCCCTGATGCCGGCTCCGGTATTCCGGTATTATTGCAGGCCAAGCACAGAACCAGAGCAATGTAATGCAACACATATTTATAGAAAGCAAGTTCATCTTCCTGTAGTGCGCCGGCACATGCCGTTACAATAGTTGAATGCAGTGCAAAAGATGCGCCTTACATATAATAATAAATAATATTCTGCATGAAAGCGACAATGCCCATGAAAACAATAACACACGCGAAAACAGATTCCAACACCCCAAAAGCCGCCGTTCTGACAGCCGCTTTTCTGATTCTCGTATGCCTGATAAGCTTAATCTATCTGCTTCTGCCCGCCGGGAACAAAACGGAATACACGGCAGATATCTATCAAAACGGTATATTGATTATGAGTATACCGTTAGTCGGAGAAACAGAAAGCCGCATTTTCACCATAGAAGGAGATAACGGCTGTATCAACGAAGTTGAAGTCCGGCCTGGCAGCATCGGCATCATCTCCGCCGACTGCCCGGACAAACTCTGCGTCGGTCAGGGGTTCATCAGCGATACCAGACTGCCCATTACCTGTCTGCCCAACAGGCTGGTCATTCAGCTAAGGCCTGCATCCGATGACGCCAAAGACACCGCAGTTTTGGATATCATCACCTACTGACCGCTTTCCGGCCAGTGCCCGGGCATTTATCGAAGCATGGTCCAAACCTACCCGCCCCCTGTCCCATATACCAAAGGAGCCTGTTATGTCCCTGAAAAAACTGACACTTTTATCCCTTTTCACCACCATATCCCTGGCTGTCTACACCATTGAAAGCGCCATTCCGCCCCTTGTCCCTATCCCGGGGATTAAGCTGGGGCTTGCCAATATCGTGACTCTGGTGCTGCTGCGCCGCTTCCGTGCCAAAGATGCGCTGACGGTGCTGTGCTGCAGAATCCTGCTGTCCGCGCTGTTGTTCGGCCATGCACTGTCCCTGCTTTACAGCCTTGCCGGCGGACTTGCGAGCCTTTTTATCATGTGTCTCGTCATGAAGCTGTTGCAGAAAAAATGGATTTACCTTACAGGTGCCATGGGCGGACTGACTCACAATATGGGACAGCTTCTGACTGCATGGGCGCTCACCGGCACCGGCGGCGTATTTGCCTATCTGCCTTTCCTGGCCCTCAGCGGAGTTATCACAGGTCTCTTTACCGGATTGTGTGCCGGATTTCTGGACAAATACCTGGGAATTGCCGGAAAATAGCTTGTGGTTTCCGAACCTGCTCTACCTGAAATCTTCCAGGTCCCGCAAAAGCACCCTTATCGACTTTCCCGTTACCGGGTGCCTGAAAGCGGGCGCAATCTCTGCCAGCGGCTCCAGTACAAAGCGCCGGTTCTCCAGGTCAGGATGGGGAATCACCAGATTATCGCTCTCCATCACTATTTTATCAAAAAAAAGAATATCCAGATCCAACGTCCTGGGTCCCCAGTGTATCGTCCGCTCTCTTCCCGCCGCATTTTCCATTTCATGCAGGGCTTCCAGAAGCTGCTGCGGATTCATCAGAGTCTCAATCTCCACCGCGCCGTTTAAAAAATCATCCTGTTCCACCCCGCCGTAAGGTTTCGTGACCAGCAATTCCGAAACCTTCCTCAGCTCTATCAGCGGATGTTTTTTCATCGCCTCTATGGCATCCGAAAGAAAGCTTTCCCGCTCTCCCATGTTGGAACCCAGTGCAATATATGCCCTGTGCCAGCTTCTATTAACCCTGACGGAAATCTCCTCAAAGGGCAGAAGGACCGGCGCAAACGGCTTTACGATTTCCAGGCTGACTGCCGAAACCAGGCTGTAATTCAGAAGCAATGCTTCCGACAGCCTTTCCGCTACGGCTTCCAGAAGCCTGCAGGTGTTCTCCTGCATCCATTTCGTGATAAAATGGCATACTGCTCCATAGTCCACTGTATGCTCCAGCTCATCGCTGGTACCCGCCTTCTCCATATCGGTATACAAAACGGCATTCACGTAAAATGTCTGACCGTTCCTGGTCTCCTCCGGATAAACTCCGTGATATGCGAATACTTCCAATCTGTCAATATGAATCTCATCTTTCGCCCATTCAGAATACATTGTAGCCTTACCTCCCACAGCGCATAATCCGTTCTGACACCGTACTGCTTTCTCCGTTTTCATTCTGCCGTTGCCGACCCTCTCATGCGTTCAAAATCGCCTCAGTCATCTTCACCGCCCTCACATTCTCCTTCACGTCATGAACCCTGACAAACATACAGCCCTTCATGACACCGAGAACAGTGGTTGCAAGTGTACCCTCCAGCCTCTGCTCCACCGGCAGGTCAAGAGTCAGACCGATCACGGACTTTCTGCTGCAGCCCAAAAGCAGCGGATATTCCGATATTTGAATTGCATCCAGATGACGGAGTATCTTCAGATTCTGCTCACACGTTTTGCCGAAGCCGATACCGGGATCCAGAATAATTCTGTCCCTGGCAATCCCCGCTCTCTCCGCCAGCTGCAGACTCTCCTTGAGTTCTGTCGCCACATCATCCACAAGAGAACGATACTCCGTACTCTTTCTGTTATGCATGAGGCAGCAGGGCAGTTCGCTTCCGGCAATCACCTTTGCCATATCCGCGTCATATTTCAATCCCCATACATCATTGATCAGGTCCGCCCCCGCCGCAATTCCCGCCGTTGCGACCCCGGATTTATAGGTATCCAGCGAAACCGGCACATCAAAAGCTTTTTTCACGGCTTCTATCACAGGCACTACTCTGGCAATTTCTTCCTCCTCCGGCAGCAGTGTATAGCCCGGTCTGGTGGATTCGCCTCCCACATCAATCAGGTCGGCACCCTCCGCCAGCATCTCCTCCACATGCCGCAGAGCCTTGTCTTTTTCATTCCATTTTCCGCCATCTGAGAAGGAATCCGGCGTTATGTTCAGAATACCCATCACATAGGTATGCCCTTTTGTCCGAAATTCTCTGTTTCCAATTCTCATATCTTATTCTGTTCCTCCCGACTCTGTCATCCAAAAACTTCGCCACAGTGTTCCCCAAAAACTGCTGCCCTCTGAATCCTCCCTTCAAAAAGCACTGCTGTCATACATGTCTCAAAGCTATCTGCTGAATCATCCCCATTTCCTTCAAAAGAAAATCACCTCAACCCGCACTGTCCCTACCCCATCCGCAGCATCTGAAAGAAGCGTTCCTGCAGCATGGAATTCTCCTCAAAAGCACCTCTGACGGCAATGCTGACCGTCCTGCTGCCAGGCTTTTTTACCCCCCGCATGGTCATACACATATGCTCTGCCTCCAAAACCACCATGACACCTTTCGGTGCCAGATGCTTCATCAGCGCGTCCGCAATCTGTCCGGTCATCTGTTCCTGAATCTGCAGCCGGGCGGCATAGATTTCCACCGTCCTGGCAAGCTTGCTTAATCCGACCACCTTTCCGTCCGGTACGTACGCAATATGGGCTTTCCCGTAAAAAGGCATCAAATGGTGCTCGCAAATGGAATAAAAAGTAATATCCTTTTCCAACACCATCTCACTGCTTTCCACCGAGAATACCCTGGACAGCGGTACGGCTGCATCCGCCTCCATCCCGGCCAGGATTTCTCCATACATCCTGGCCACCCGGTCCGGGGTATCTTTAAGCCCTTCCCGGCCGGGGTCTTCATCGATTCCCTCCAGAAGCAGCTTCACTGCCTCCCTTATTTTACCCTGATCTATCATCTTCTGCCAGCTTCCTTTCCATGCCGGTTATTTTTGCTGCCTTTTTCGGCTTTCTCGAAGACAGCAGTCTGATACAGTTCTTTGCCGTGTCCTTCCTTTGAGGCATATCCTGTGATTTCCATCAGCCTCCCCAGAAAGGACAGTGACCCAAAGGCAATTATCACGTCCTCCTTTCCGGCCAGCAAATGACTCATCTCCACCGCTTCCTCCAGGCTGTCCGCCGCTGTCACATTTACATGAACCTCTGCAGCGGCCTGTGCCAGCTCATACGCAGAAAGCGCCCTTGCATTATCCGGCGGCGTCACGGTTATGATCTGATCCGCCAGAGCATGGGTCAGGGCGATCACCTTCTCATACTCCTTGTCCTTCAACATTCCCATGATATAGAGCACTCTTTTATCCGGAAAATAAAATTTCACAGACTCCGCCAGCCGCCTGGCTCCGTCCTCATCATGGGCACCGTCCACAATAAAATAAGGCTTCTTACCCACCACGGTAAATCTGCCCGGCCATCTCGCCCCCGCCATCCCTCTGCGCAGCTGTGTCTCCGTAACCGCAAATCCCCGGCCTGCAAGACTCCTCAAAGTCTCCAGCGCCACAATAGCATTGCCAATCTGATACTGTCCTCCCAGAGTGATCTCCATGCTCTTCCAGTCGCTGTAATCAAATCTTTGCTTTTCCAGTCCGTAACGCACATGAGAAGCTTTTCTCTCGTCCGCAATGACCAGCGGACAATCCAAAGCGGCAGCTTTCTCCGCAATCACTTCCGTAACCTCCGGGCACTGGGCTGCGGAAACCACACTGCACCCCGCTTTCAGTATTCCCGCCTTCTGAGCCGCAATCTCCGGCAGCGTGTTGCCGAGAAACTTCATGTGATCCCTGCTGATGGACGTAATCACTGCCACACAGGTCTCTTCCACCACATTAGTGGCGTCCAACAGGCCTCCCATTCCTGTCTCCAACACCACGATATCACATTTTTTCTCTTTAAAATACCAGAACGCCAGCGCCGTCTTAATCTCGAAGACCGTTGGATGAGGCAGCCCGTCCGCCACCATGCCGTCACATGCCGCTTTCAGCAACTCCATTCCCTGGCAGAGCGCTTTCTGTGTGATATAAGTATCATTTACCTGTATTTCCTCCCTGTAATCAAAAAGGGCCGGAGAGAGATACCTACCCACACGGCATCCGCCGCATTTCAGGACAGATGCCACATAAGCGGAAACCGAGCCTTTCCCATTGGTTCCGGCTACATGCACATATTTCAGCCCCTTCTGGGGCTCTCCTATCTTTCTGCAGAGTTCACGAATACTGTCAAGCCCGGGCGATACGCCGTACCTCGATGTCTGTTCCACATATTCCATTGCTTCTCTGTAATTCATCGCCTGCCATACGCCCCCTTTACTATGATCTGCTGTCAGCGGCTGTCGGTTTTACACCACATATACTCGTGAGCGCATTCCTTTTCCACTTTGTGCCTTGACTTTGCAGAAGCGCACACTCGTTTGCTGTTCTTTGCGCTATACTCAGGACCGCCAGAATTTACCGTTCTGTTCAAGGCAGGAATATTGCCGGCGACCTTCCGTAATATCAAATAACTGCAACTCTACCCAATACGCGGTATAAATTGCAGCTTTCTGCATAATTTTCACCCGGATATGCATACTAAGGAAGTGTTACGAAAGCGGCATTGAACAATCATGTAAAACGCCGCTCCTGTCTGTTACTGCAGAAACTGCCGCACTATAAACTGCCTGAAAGCCCCTCCTGCCTCACCGGCACTCCATTACGGCAGACTTTGCCATTCCATCAAAAGGAGCCCTGTTATGAAACATACTTTACCCACGTTTACGAAAAACTTCCTCAAATGCGGGCTTGCAGGCTGGTGCATGGAAATACTGTTCACTTCCATGGACTCGCTGCGACGCCGGGATATGACCCTCAGAGGCAATACTTCTCTCTGGATGTTCCCCATCTACGGCAGTGCTGCCGTACTGGCTCCCTTAAGCCGGCTCCTGGCCGGGAAATCCCCATGGAGACGCGGACTGGCTTACATGGGCCTGATTTTTTCCGCCGAGTATTTTTCCGGCATATATCTGGGCAGACACAGACTCTGTCCCTGGGATTACAGACGCAGCCGGTGGAACATACGCCGTGTCATCCGCCTGGACTATGCTCCCTTCTGGTTTTTCGCAGGATTATTGTTCGAGCATCTGCTTTCGCCGGACTCCGACAGATAATCCGGAGACACAACATGCCCTGCTCCTCCCCGCGCCCGCTTAACCGTTCGGCACTTATCTCCATTCCATAAAAGCTGTCCTGCGTCTGACAACCGTCAGCATCAGCCCGAGCGAATTTACCCGTGTCAGATATCTCCAAACGCCCTCAGGTTGTCAGTCGTCCATATCCTCCATATCGCTCAGGTCTTCGGAACCGATATCCAGCATATTCACCGTACGCCTCTTCAGCCTGGCCTCCTCGGATTGCTTCAAAATATATTCCTTCACCTCTTTGGAATGCTTAATATGCTGCAGTACCAGCTGCGGGTGGGTGGTGTCACCGGTGTAACAGGTCACTGTGCCCAGTCCGAAGACTTTCTCCGCCAGACTTGCGCTATGACTTACATCCTGCACCTTGTACATGAAACAGTCATTCTCTATGGTCTTCAGCAACCCCTCATCTATGGTGATCATATCCTCCTTCACCGTGTACTTTGTAAAAGTAAAAGGAAGCCCGAAAAACACCCATCTTTTTCTCTCAACATATTCCATCTTCTGCACCCGTCCTTTCTGTATCCGTTTTCAGTCTCATTATAATCTAATCGGGCGGAATATGCAAATCTTTACACACAAATCTTTTGCAATTCTTGAAAGATTTCATTGAAACTCCTTCCATAACGTGGTATTATTGTAAGAAGAAATTTCCAGGAAAATAATCTAAGGAGGTTCCACCGATGACTGCAAACGAGTGTATCAAAGGACGCAGAAGCATCCGCAAGTTCACTGACCAGCCCGTTTCCCATGAACTGTTGGCCCGGATTGTTGAGACCGCTTCCTACGCCCCCAGTTGGAAACATACCCAGATCGTCCGTTATATCGCCGTAGAGGGTGCAAAGAAGGCCGCTTTGGCCAAATGTACTTCCATTTTCCCCGGCAACGGAAGGATCATGGAGAACGCTCCCATGGTAATCGCCGTCACCATGATCAAGGGACGCAGCGGATATGAGCGCGACGGCTCTTTTTCCACTCCCAAAGGCGACAGATGGCAGATGTATGATGCCGGTGTGGCCGGTGAAGCCTTTTGTCTTGCCGCTTATGAACAGGGACTGGGCACCGTGATCATGGGTCTGTTTGATGAAGAAGAAGCAACGAAGCTGCTGGAACTCCCTGAGGACAGAGAGCTGGTGGCTTTAATTCCTGTTGGATATCCCGATGAGACACCTGCCGCTCCCAGACGCAAAGCGGTAGAAGATTTATTATCCTATCAATCATAAAACCAGGAGTCGAAGAGTTTTTCTCTTCGACTTCTTTTTGGGTGAGGTCCGGGCTGCGCGGTCCCGGGCTTTTCCCGGCCTGCTGCGGCACTGCGGCGGAATCTGCTTTCCCGGAACACCGGTACCCGCCATACATCCTGACTCCCCTGTTTCCGGAAAGATCCGCCCATATCCGTTTTACCTGTCCTCTGACACTGCTGTCCGGACACGGCCGCCGCAATCCCAAAAACTATATAAAAAGCTGCGCAGAAATGAGGAAAACATTTATGAGACATTTAATGAGTCCCCTTGATTTTACCACCGAGGAGCTTGACCGGCTTTTCGACCTGGCAAATGAAATCGAACGTAATCCCGACAGCTATGCCCATGCCTGTGACGGGAAGATACTCGCCACCTGCTTCTATGAACCCAGTACCCGCACCCGGTTAAGCTTTGAATCTGCAATGACACGCCTGGGCGGAAGGGTCATGGGCTTCGCGGATGCCGCTTCGTCTTCCGCCACCAAGGGCGAAAGCGTATCCGACACCATCCGCGTCATCTCCTGCTATGCAGACATCTGTGCCATGCGGCACCCCAAAGAAGGCGCGCCCATGGTCGCCGCGGAAAAATCCGGCATCCCGGTCATCAACGCCGGAGACGGCGGCCATCACCACCCCACCCAGACGCTGACGGACCTTCTGACCATCCGCAGCCTGAAAGGACGCCTGGGCGGTTTCACCATCGGACTGTGCGGTGACCTGAAATTCGGGCGTACCGTCCATTCCCTGATCAATGCCCTGGTGCGTTACGAGGATATCCGCTTCACTTTTATCTCTCCCGAGGAATTGAGAGTCCCCGACTATATCACGGACATGCTGAAGGAAAAGAACATTCCCTTCAAGGAGGTCATCCGCCTGGAAAATGTCATGCCTGAGCTGGACCTGCTGTACATGACCAGAGTGCAGAAAGAACGCTTCTTCAATGAAGAGGATTATGTCCGCCTGAAAGATTTCTATATCCTGAATGCAGAGCGGATGGGCCTTGCCAAAGAGGACATGCTTGTGCTCCATCCCCTGCCCAGGGTCAATGAGATTTCCGTGGAGGTGGATGATGATCCCAGAGCCGTATATTTCCGGCAGGCGCAGTATGGCGTATATGTGCGCATGGCACTGATACTGACCCTGCTGGGTATCACATCTTTATCAAAATAAGCTGTTCCCTGTAAATGATATGATTTTATGCAACAATTTCATCAAAAATAAACAGAAGGAATGATACAATATGCTAAATGTAGGAAAAATTGAAGAAGGCTTCGTGCTTGACCATATCAAGGCCGGCAAAAGCCTGGATATTTATGACCATCTGCAGTTGGACAAACTGGACTGCACTGTAGCCATCATCAAAAATGCCAGAAGCAATAAAATGGCAAAAAAGGACATCCTGAAGGTAGAATGCGACATTGATATGCTGGACCTGGATGTGCTTGCCTATATTGACCACAACATCACAGTCAACGTGATTAAAAACGGCAAAATTGTGGAAAAAAAGGAACTGACGCTACCCGGGAAGATTAAAAATGTCATCCACTGTCACAATCCCAGATGCATTACTTCCATCGAACAGGAACTGCCCCATATCTTTTATCTGGCAGATCCCAAAAAGGAGGTCTACCGCTGCAAGTACTGTGACGAGAAGTATGTGGCATCTGCGAAATGGAATTAGTACCAAAAATATTTAATGAAAAACAAAAGGCTCTGGATTTGTTCCAGAGTCCTTTGCTTCAATGTTTTCCTTTCGTCCCCCGATCCGGCCAACCGACATTTAAGATATCATTTTCAGAAAACCCAAACTCAAATTCTGTTTCAACAATCTCAACCGCCCTTCCTTCAGTTCACCTTTTGTCCTGTTTTCCTTTGCGATTTTCAAACAAAATACACATATCATAGTCTTTCCTTTCAAATAGCATTATAATCAATCTTACAGTTTGCTGCACCCTGCTTTCAACCGCTTGAACAGGATGTCATACTCGCCGTTTATCTGTAGATACTACTCACGGGAATACAGCGGAAAACACAACATTACTTTAAACAAATCCCCGTCAATCACAATCTCCATCCTCCCGTGCTGCAGTTCCACCAGACTCTTTGCAATGGACAGCCCAAGACCGTTTCCTTCCATATGCCGGGATTTATCCCCTCTCACAAAACGCTCTTCCAGTTCCTCCGCCGAGATATCCAACGGATACTTGGACATATTCCGGAAAATGATCTGTACTTCATCTCCTCTGACTCCCACGTTCAGGTATACTCTGGAGTTTTCCTGCGCGTATTTACAGATATTATTCAACAGATTTTCAAACACTCTCCATAACCTTCTGCCATCTGCCAGAATAGTCACCATCGCTTCGGGCTGTCGGGTAATCAACTCCAGCTGCTTCTCCTCCATACGCTGCTGGTATTCCCCCACCGCCTGAGAAAGCAGCACTCCCACCTCACAGGGCTCCAGATTCACCTCCAGATTCCCTGTCGTCGCCTTGGAGGCTTCCACCAGATCCTCCAGCAGCTTTTTCAGCCGCCTGGACTGGCGCAGCAGCACTTCCGCATATTCCCTTATCTTCCCATTGTCTATGAATGACACCGCATTGCTCCCGGCCGGCAGCGCCTGCCCCTCTGTCCCGCACTCTCCTGACCTGCCCTGCCCGCACAGCCGCTCTTCCGGATCCGGATACCCGGAAACCTGGCTTTCTGACGGTTGGATTTCAGAAACCTGTTCCTCCAGGTTCACTTCTTCCCAAATCAAATCTGCATAATTGATAATCGAAGTCAGCGGCGTCTTCAGATCATGGGATACATTCGAAATCAATTCAGTCTTCATCCGCTCACTTTTCATGCGTGCTTCCACCGCCTTGGAAATCCCCAGCCCCAGACTGTTCAGATTCTCCCCGTGCTCACGGAAAGCCCCAAACATTCTGGATGTATCCACACGGTAATTTTCCTCTCCGTCAGCCAGCTTCTGACTGGCTTTCAGAAGTTTCCTGCAGATTAGAGCAATATACATAATCGCGAGCAGGAGAACTGCCTTTTCCACTGCCCACAGCATGACTCCTTCCTCTCTGTTTATAAACAGGATTACTCCCATGAATTCCAGAATGCAGATTCCAAGATATACAATCAGCGTCGTCATAATCAACGGAATCCCTCTCACCAATGCCGCCAGTTCCCTGCCAAGGAAGCGCAGAACCCTGCCAAGCCACCGCAGTATCACATATACAAGGCTGTGTCTCCAGCACCTGCCACGTTTCACCCTCAGCGCAAAGTCCATAAAGTAGAATGTCATCCAGACTGCCAGCGCCGTTCCTCCCAAAGCCATCAAAAGCACCTGAAGAATATCATCGGCATAGGATATCTCCGTTGCCATGAAAAAGAGAAATACTATCGCCACACCTCCGAAGAGTACAGTTAATACATCCAGGTGTATCGCTGTCAGCGCACCCGGAACGATTCCCTCACGGCCATTGCGGTGCCCCGCACTGCACATCAGAAACAGGAAGCAGTTCAGGCACAGAAAGATACCTGTGACCGCCACGCCTATCAATATATATCGAATGTCATACAGATATTTCACCAGCCCGGCCATACTGCTGAAGTTGTCTTCAAACGGAAAGTCCGTATCAATATAAGCACGAAGTATATACCATTCATCATCCTTCATTGCATACCCGTTAATACGAACCGTTTTTCCTTTCTCTTCAAATACAATATAAATATCTGTTACCAGTTTCGTTTTATCCCCATTGCCTGAATTCCACAGTACACTTTCCCTGCCCGTCTCTGTTTCATCCCCGCTCCCTGAACTCCACAGTACATTTTCCCCGCCATCATCATCCACATGAATCAATTGCAGATCAAGATTAGTATCCCTGCACATTTCTGCAACTGCCTTCATATCCCCCTGCTCTATATATCTTTCAGCAGTATACGCCATATACCTGCATTGCGGAGTCATAACGTCTATCAGAACCGAATCCAGCTCTCCCGTATAAAATCCCTGACTCTCCATATACAGGCATACAAGCCCCGATCCAAGTCCCACCAGACAGGATGCGGCCAGCAGAAAAAACGCAACTATTTTTGCCACCATGGAGCCTGTCAAACGAAAAACGCGATTTTTGCGCTTCTTGCGGACAGCAACATCCTCTGCCTCTTCATCGTTCCAGCCAATCGTATACTCGTTTCCCGTCTTCTGCTCTTCCTGATTCTCTTCCGCCCAACCTTCCGTTCCGGCTTCGTTTTCATATCGCTTTTTCATCTTTCTCCTGCCCTTTCTGTATCTGGGGTATCATTTTCTCAGGAAACCTTTTCACAGTGCGAAACTTAGATTTTCTTTACCAGTGTACTTTACTGCCTTAGGAAATCTTTTCGCACTTGTAGCCCTGCCCCCACACCACCTTGAGGTACCTCGGCTCCGCCGGATTAATCTCCAGCTTCTCCCGTATATGCCGTATATGTACCGCCACCGTATTTTCGCTTCCATAAGGCATATCATTCCAGATTCTCCGGTATATCTCCCTGGGAGAAAATACCTGCCCCGGATGCTGCATTAAAAGCTTCAGAATCTCATATTCCGTAGGCGTCAGAGACACTTCCTCCCCGTCCAACAGCACCTTTTTCTGTGTGTCATCCAGCTCTATGCCGCCGCAGCGAAGCAGTTCCTGCCTGACATTTCCCGCTCCCAGCTGCATATACCTGCGCAACTGGGATTTCACTCTGGCGGATACTTCCACAGGATTGAACGGCTTCGTAATATAATCATCTGCCCCCACTGTCAGACCCAGAATTTTATCCGAATCTTCGGATTTCGCCGTCAGCAGAATCACCGGCACATTGCTCATCTCCCGAATCTTCACCATGGCCTCTATCCCGTCCATCTCCGGCATCATGATGTCCATCAATACCAGATGTATTTCCTGTTCTCTCACGATTTTCAGCGCTTCCCTGCCGTCAAAAGCCTCATGCAGTACATAATTGGAATCGTGCAGATAGATTTTTAATGCATTCACGATATCCCGTTCATCATCACAGATTAAAATATGGTACATTTCCTTTATCCTTCCTCATAAAAATTGCTGACATCATACCATGTAATTATTTTACCAGAACATCGTTTAATAAAAAACAGGGGAATTCTTTAAGATATGTTTAAGATTTATATTTACACAAAATAAACCGGCAGCAAAATATCATTACTGCCGGTTTACAGACTTATTCCAACAATTTATGCTCACGGTCAAAAACAACCGTGGCTCAGAATCTGGCAACCCGTATTACAGCTGTCCCGAAAGGGCCCAACAGCAATCTCTTGCCTTCTCCCTGACAATACAATATCTCTGCATCGAAGAGCTCCACATCCGAATTTCCTTTCATAAATGCTTCCTCAGGCGTTTCCGCCCCAAGAAGCTCTGCCTGTTCCGGTATTTCCAGCCTGCAGTTCTCCTCACCCCAGTTAATATAGAAGTAATAACTGAAAGATTCATCCCGGCGGACTGACAACTCTACTTCCTTCGGAAGTCTCCTGTGCCGTTCACTCATCATCTCCATGGAAGAAAACAGCTTTTCATAAAAACAATCCAAAAAGTCCTCCGATGCCCTGGTTCCCAGATACCACACACAGCCCGCCCCAGACTGATGGCTGGTCAGCACAGGCATCCCCTGATACCAGGAAGTACCGTGTACCGCTTCGGCTCTGGCTGTCTCCAGATGAATGACCTCACCATAATCCCGGCTGCCCCATATTCCCTGAAGCCCCAGGCTGTTCTCGGGCATGCTGACAATCCTGCCCTGTTCTTCTGGATACAGGGTATCCAGCTCCTCCACCCATATTCCCGCCAACTCTCTGAGCGGTCCCGGAAATCCCCCCTGAAAACACAAATCGTTTTCATCCACAATCCCGCTGAGACAGGTCAGCACCAGAATGCCTCCCTTTTCCACAAAAGCCTCCAGCTTCCCGGGGACACCCTCTTTTATCAGATACAGCATGGGAGCCGCTATCAGACGGTAACCTTCCAGATTCTCTCCCTCTTCAATCACATCCACATTCATGCCCAGACTTCGCAGCGCCGTATAATGTTCCCTTACGGTCTCCTCATAGTACTTATTCTGCCTGGGTCCAACGGAACCATTCAGCGCCCATCGATTACTCCAGTCGTACAAAATAGCTGTCCCGGATTGATGTTCTGTTCCTGCAACCTCTCCAAGTCTCTCCAGAATGTCTCCCAGCTGCGCGGTCTCCCTGAAGACCCTTGTATGTTCATGTCCGCTGTGGCCCACCACGGCACCGTGGAACTTCTCAAAAGCTCCTCTGCTTTTCCGCCATTGAAAATATTGTACACTGTCCGCCCCATGAGCCACCGCCTGCAGACATCCTGCCCTGTGCAGCCCCGGACTCTTCGGTTTTCCCACCTCCGTCCAGTTTGTCATTGAAGGCGTAGTCTCCATAAGCAGAAACGGTTTTTTCTTCAGGCTGCGGATTACATCATATTCAAACCCCGCCTTCATCGCCACCTTCCACGGACTCTCTTTCCCCCACTCCGGATACAGGTCAATGGATGCTATATCCAGCGAGGGGGCCAGTCTGGGATAATCCACCTCTATGAAACTGCCGATCATATTGGTGGTCACAGGAATATCCGGTGCATATGACCTTACCGCCCGGATTTCCATATCCATGAATTCTTTGGTCTGGGCAGTAACAAATCTTTTCCAGTCCAGAGCCAGTCCCTGTATCGCCCTCTCCCCTCTGGAAGAAGGGGATTCCACCTGTTCCCACTCCATGAAAGTTTTAGACCAGAATCCGGTCCACCAGGCTTGATTCAAATTCTCCAGAGAGCCGTACTTTCTCTTCAGGAATTCCCGGAAAGTCTCCTGGCATAAATCGCAATGGCATTCTCCATGGTACTCATTGGAAATATGCCATGCCTTTAACGCCGGATGCCTTCCATATCTCCCGGCCAGTTTTTCGTCTATCCGCCTGGTCAGCTCTCTGTACCGGGGCGAAGTATAGCAATGGTTCATCCGCATTCCGTACAGATTTTTCTGTCTGTCCTCCGCCACCCTCAGTACTTCCGGATATGCCTTTGCTAGCCATGCCGGCCGTGCCCCGCTGGGAGTGGCCAGAATCACGGATATGCCATTCGCATACAGCCTGTCCATCACTTCGTCCAACCATCCGAAACTCCAGTTTCCCTCCCGGGGTTCCAACGCCGCCCAGGCGAATACACCCAGTGTCACAGTGTTTATGTGGGCAAGTTTCATCATCCGAATGTCTTCTTCCAGAATTTCCGGCCTGTCCAGCCACTGCTCGGGATAATAATCCGCTCCGTGTATCAGTTTTTTCCCGTTTCTCTTCTTTTCATCCGTTTTCCTTCTGTCCGTTTTCTCCCACCCCTTTTCCATCCTCTTTCCAAAGCTTCCTTATGTGGAAATTACTCGGCAACATCCCGTCTTTTTGTTTTTACCATTGTATTTGCATACATTCCCTGGCGGCTTGTATTCCCTTTACAATGGCCTCCTCATTGGAGTACCGCTCCATCTCTATGGGAATCACCCTGTCAGCTTTCTTCCTTTCAAATTTTCTGAGACCATATAAACTCATGACAGGCGCCACATGAATGATTGAAGCCTTTTCAAATCCCGGTACATTTTCCCTCAGATAATCTCTGAGCATATAGGCATAAATCCGCAGCCCTGCCATTGCGTCCGACAACGTAAATACGGAAAGCTCCGGCAGCGTTATTTTGATACCGTTAAATATTGTCTCCCCGAAAATATTGCTGTGGCAGCACCTGCTTCCGTCACAGGCATAATGAATCCCTTTTCTGTCCAATACAGGCTCCAATCCAAAAGTCCCCGTCAGATAGCCTTCCCCTTCCTCATAACCGGGCAGCATCCGTTTCTTCAACGCTTCTTTGGGGATACCGTTCCATTTCACGGCTCCCTCTGCAACAGCAGTTCCTTCTGTACTATCTGCATCCTGCTTCCTGCGCAGTCCGGCCATCCCGGCAGATTCCTGAAAAGCCTGTCCGTCAATGACCGCCCCGCATCGGATTTCCAGAGTGCCTGTCTTACATTCCGCCCTGCAAAGGACTCTTTTATTCTCCTGTATCATTTCATAAGGAAAAATATGAGTCAGTACCGTCACACCTGTCTTCTTCAGCAGCCTGGCCAATACCACTTTTGCCTTCTGGTCATGAAACAGCGGTCCCTTCTGCCCCTCAGCCTGCCCTGCCTGCTCCCACAGCAATTTGCCATATTCCTGTGCTCTCGCATCTGCAATCCGGTTCCATCGCAGGATTGTCTCCAGACCATTGGAAGCGGCCCCTCCCAGGGAACCGTTTTTCTCCGTCAGTAGCACCTTTTTACCCATTCCCGCCAGCTCTGCAGCAGCAATACAGCCTTCCAGACTGCCGCCCGTGACCAGAACATCTGTTTCTATGCATTCCTTATACATCACCTGACCTCCTATTCCTGACCGGCATTTTCTTACGCCTTGCCTCCGGCACTTTCTTATGGACTTGTCCCTGGCACTAAACTTACCGCCATGCCTACATTCACAAATCCGGCTTCTTTTGCCTTTCCTTTTTCCGCTCCTGTTTTGAATTGTTTGGTCAATCCAGCTCATCTGCAAGCCCCAGTTCCTTCAGCCGCTCCGGCGTGCCCAGGTACACATTCTGCCCAAGCAGTTCCTTCTGCAGCTGCCGGATTGAAATCTTTCTCACCGGAATGTCCTGCCTTGCCGCCAATGCCGCCGCTGCCCCTGCCGCCTGCCCCAGGGACATGCCCGCGGACTGATACCGCAGCATCGTCTGGGGAACCGCGGATACGCTTTTACCGCTGGCCACCAGCAGATTCTCCACACCCTCCGGAACCATAACGCCAAAAGGAATATCCACGGTGGCATTTCCCACAAATTCTCCTGAAAGTTTGAAATTCATCTGTTTGGGCCTGCAGGCAATCACGTCATCCGCATAAATATTTTCCTCTGTCTGATCTGCGGATTTTGCATATCTGGGGTCCTCCGTCAGATTCCTCAGAATATTATACTCGATATCCGTGCCGTTTGCCGTGGGATCATCGGAAGCAATTTTGCCCTCTATGGTCTTCTCATCCTTGTCAAAGGTTACATGTCCCTCAATCCCCCGGCTGACCCTCACCGCCAGTTCATCGGAAACCTGAGCCACATAGGCATGCTCGAATCCCGGTATATTTCGCACCATAAAATCCGCTACATAACAGACTGCCTCGTGAGCTTTTGTCTCCGCATCGGATAACACAAAGGGGTCCAGAGAGCGCACCCGCCACATCTGGGAATTGATCACCGCCGTATGGGAGCCCTTCATACCGATAATACAGCAGGAATCCATGGAAAAAATATCTCCGATTTCCTTCCGGAACCGGCCTTCCTTAATGGCATCCTGAAACAGGTTCCACTCTTCCCCTCCGGAATGAGGAAAATAGAGAACATCCCTGTTCAGCCATACCTCCTCGAACTCCTGAAAATTCTTCATGGCATCAATGCCTGTGGGAAATGTATCCGGGTGCTCCTTAAAATGAAGATACAGCTCTTCCAGATTCACATTGGCAAATTTAAAGGTTAATGTGGCCATTCCACAGGCATAGCGGGTAGGCGCTTCCGCCTTCCATGCCACATCGCATTCCCCGGTAGTGTCAATTACCTGCTTTGCACGGATCAGTTCTTTTCCCTCCGGCGTATTCACGTACACACCGCATATTCTGTCTTCTTCCATATAAGGTTTCAGGGCCATGGTCCCGAACAGGACTTTCACCCCTGCATCTTCCATCATTTCGTCAAAGGTCACCTTCATCTGTTCCGGATCATGCACCAGCCTCCCATCGGGAAACCTCCATTTTGTGGTGGCAGCATGCTTTTTTTCCATCCTTTCCATCCAGTCCAGAGCCGCTCCCTTCATTACCATGCACCCGTCCTTTGTAATGAAATGATTATACAAATTGGATATCATACTGGAACCCGCAATTCCTCCCAGGAATCCGTTCCGCTCCAGAAGAATCACTTCCGCTCCTGCCCTGGCTGCTCCCAGTGCGGCACCGCAACCCGCGCAGCCTCCTCCGCATACTAATACATCCGTAATGATCATTTTTTCTCTCCTGTCATTCACAATTCTCGTTTTCAGCTTTTAATTCCTGTACTGGCAATCCCCTGTACGAAGTATTTCTGCAGGCATATAAACAGAGTCATAACCGGCAGCAGACTTACACAGGACATGGCGATAATGCTGTTCCAGTTTACCACCGAATCCGCGTCAATTGCCAGACGCAGCCCCAGGGAAACCGGATAGTTCTTTACCCTGTCGATATACAACAACGGATTAAAGAAATCATTCCATGTCCATACCGACTGAAACAATACCACCGACACAATGGGTGCCTTTGTCAGTGGCAGTATCACCCTGGTCAGAATCTGCCATTTCCCCGCCCCGTCGATATAAGCGGCTTCATCCAAATCCTTTGGAATCCCCCGGAAGAACTGAATCAGCAGATAGGCGAAAAAGGGATTTACCGCCATCACCGCCATGGCATAAAAGGGGATATAGCTGTTCAGCCAGTGGAACTTCTGAAATAATATGTACCGTGGAATCATAATTACCGTGTTCGGCAGCATCATGGTGGAAAGCATAAGAGTCATCAGCACCTTCCTGCCCCTGAATTCAAATCTGGAAAAGCCGTAAGCTACCAGGCAGGAAGAGATTGCCGTAAGCAAAACCGTAGGAGCCACCATCTTACAGGAATTCAGCAAAAAGGTGGAAAACGGTACTGCTGCCGTGGACTTCCAACCGTTGACAAAGCCATCAAAAGTAAAATGCTCCGGCAGGAGCCCGACAGAGGTAAAAATTTCCGCATTTTCTTTAAAAGCCGCAAAAAACAGCCACAACAAAGGATAACCCACCACAACTGCCGAGATTGATATGATACCGTATAGTCCTGTCTTTTTTATTTTCTGTCTCATTCATACCCTCCCCATCCGCCGCTACTGCCGCTCGTCCCCATAATATACCCACTTTCCCGACAATCCGAAAAAAGCCAGCGTAAAACTGATGATAATCACGAAAAGTATCCACGACAAGGCACTTGCATACCCTATCTTCATATCCCTGAACGCAGTATCATAGAGATAGAGAGAGTACAGATAAGTCTGTTTCACCGGTCCTCCTTTGGTAATCAGGTAAGCCGGGGTAAAGATCTGAATAATCTCAATAGTCTGCATGATACAGTTAAAGAAAATAACAGGGGAAATCATGGGCAGTGTAATTTTCCGGAATATCTGAAAAGGCCTTGCACCGTCGATTCTGGCTGCCTCCAGCAAATCTCCCGGCACATTTTTCAGCGCAGCCAGAAATAATACCATGGGCGCCCCCATCTGCCATAAGGGAAGCAGCATCATCACATACAGGACCAGTTTGGGATCTCCCAGCCAGTTTGCACCATCGATTCCCATTGCCCCCAACAGCAGATTCAGCAGCCCGTCCTTTTTAAATACATATTTCCACAGAACTGCCAGAGCAACGCTGGAACCCAGAATGGAAGGCAGATAGAAAACCGTATAATACAGAACCCTGCCCCTTTGGATACTGTTCAGCATCATGGCCACCAACAGCGCCACCAACAGCTTTAGCGGAACAGAAACCGCCGTATACAGCAAGGTCCTGCCCAGAGAGTCCAACGCCGTTTTATCTTTTGTAAAAATGTCCACATAATTTTTAAATCCGGTAAAACGTATCGTGAACATATCATATTCCGTAAATGAATAGAACAGCGAAACCACAAAGGGATATAAAGTCAGAACAAGAAACCCGATAAGCCAGGGTGCAATATAGAGATACCCCAGATATTTATCCTTTTTATGCATATGTAATAATCCCTTCTTCCATATCAAGTCTAATCCGGAATGCCCTGAGCCATGTCTGCCCGGACATTCCGGCGGTGCCTTTTACGGCACTGTCTTTCTCCGTTACAATATCATGTATTACTCTTCCATAGATTTTCTCCTATTTCCTTATTGTCCCGAAAGGTCCTTCAGAAGCCCTTCCAACTCTGCCGTCATACCCTGGGAGGCCTGTTCCGGCGTGGACACTCCGTAAATCACTTTCTCCATATAGTCCACAAATACGGCCTTTACGGAAGAATTCAGCTCATAAGCACCGTTTTTCAAAGAAATGGTGTCATTGGAAATCTGAATGCCCTGAGACATCAGCTCACTGAGCATCTGACCTTTTTCAAGAGCTTCCAGGGCACTTGCACTGGCAGGAACCCCCCTTACTGTCCCCAGAATCAGGGAAGCCTCCTCACTGTTGATAAACCATTCCAGAAACTCTGCCGCCGCCTGCTGATGAGCCTCGTCCGCCTTCCTGTTAATCGCTACCATCAGGGAAGGGCAGCATTCCTGACCGGAAATACTGGCATCCGCAAACATGGGCATGCCTGCCACACCGTAATCATAGTCAAGTCCGGCGATTTCCGTGTCGATATTGGAGAAAAACAGGAAAATACCTCCGATTTTGCCGTTCAGCCACAGGGGATTGTTCTGCATGGAATCATATAATACCGCCTCGTCATAGGGCTGGGATACCTGCTGAGCGAATATTTCCAGAAAGCTTTCATATGCCTGTGTCATCTGTTCCTGATTAAAGCCCAGCGTAAAATCATCCTGAATATCGATTTCATTGGTAATCTGCTCCAGCATGGGTTTCAGGATATAACGAAGATAACCGTCCGTCACTGCCGTTGTCATATAACATTCAGCATCTTTGGCATGCAGCTCCCGCCCAATGCGGATGAAATCATCCCAGGAAGCCATTTCCAGCCTGCCTTCTTCGTCACACCAGTCAGCCAGCAGTGTCCTGTTATAGAGAAATACCGTACCGTTATAGCCGAAAGGCAGCACGGATATCTCATCTCCGATTTTACAGTAATCATTCATCATGGACTCGGAAATCTGAGCCATGTCAATGACTTCGGAATATTTCGACAAATCTGCAAATGCATCTCCCCGGGCAGAAAGCTCTGCCACCCATCCCTGATCCACCTGAAATATTTCCGGTGCGTTTGAAGATGCCAGCTGCGTTACCAGCTTCTCATAATAACCTGAAAAGCTGGAATATTCCGGCTCGATTTTAATTCCCGGATGTGAGTTTTCATAAGCTTCGATTGCTTTCAGGGTAGCCTCATGTCTGGAATCACCGCCCCACCAGGAGAAGCGCAATGTAATGTCCTCTCCGGAACCGCTCTCCGGCTGCTGATCAGAAGCTGATTCCTGAACTCCTGATTCCTGATTCTGTGCTTCGCTGTTCTGCTCTGTCTGTCCGGCGGAACCGGATTCTCCGGTATTGCCCTCCCCGGAATCAGAAGTGCCGCATCCAGTCAGACCGATTCCCATCCATGCCGCCATAAACAATGCCAACCACTTTCTTTTCATTTTAATCCTCCTTCTTCTTATAAATCTTTCGGAACTGCCGGAAAATATACTGCACGCCGGTTGAATTTGCAGTGCACCCCGACTGCAGACCGCCAGCCAGGTATTTTCCCTGAGGCATCAATGTAAATCCTGACGGTCTGCAGTATAACTACAGTAATTTCCAGACATTTCCTTACTGAACCATCTGACATACTGAGCATAGCACCAAATTCTTTTTTCCCATAGTAATTAGAATTGACAATTTGACCTTTTATATGCTAACATTTAGCAAAAGGTATCTTTATATGACATATCGTTTCACTATGAGGAGAATTAGACGAATGTATTCCTTGATTATTGTAGAAGATGATGATAATATACGAAGTGGACTGGTTCATTTATTTCCCTGGGAAGACTCCGGCTTTACCGTAACCGGCGACTTCTCCAACGGCCAGACGGCATGGAATTATCTCAAATCCCATCCCGAGACCACCGCTGTGCTGACAGATATCCGGATGCCTGTGATGGACGGCCTGGAGCTTTCCCGGATGATTTATGAAAATATTCCTTCGGTACAGGTATATCTGATCTCAGGCTTCCAGGACTTTACTTACGCCCAGACTGCCCTGCGTTACAATGTAAGGGATTTCCTGGTAAAGCCCCTGCGCCATCATTCCCTGATGCTGGCTTTTCTGAAGCTGAAGGAAGAACTGGACAGAACAGGAGCAGCCTCCCTGGAGCCGGAACAGCCCAATCAATATTATGAGCAGATTATCAGAGGCGTGAAGGTATACGTTATGGATCACCTGAAAACAGCCACCCTGGAGGAAGCTGCCGTTTTGTCCCACTTAAGCAGCAGCTACCTTTCCCGACTTTTTAAAAGCAGGACTTCTCTGTCCTTCTCCGAATACCTGCTGCAAAAACGTATGGAGCGGGCCTGTGTGCTGTTGGGAGATTCCCGTAATAAAATATACGAAATATCGGATGCCATTGGATATGACAATCCGAAGAACTTTTCCAGGGCTTTCCGCAGTTATTATAATCTGTCCCCCAAAGAATATCGGGAAAGGGGCGGCGAACTGCCATGATCAAACGCAGCCATCTGCAGCAGAAATACTTTCTGCGACAACTGATTCATCATCTTATAATTATCACCCTGCCCCTTCTGCTGCTGGGAATCATCCTGACCAATTATTTCCAGAAACAGCTTCAGGAGGAGCTTACCGTCTATGCTGAGCGTTCCAAAAATTTCCTTCTCAGCAATGTGACAGAAGAGCTGAATACCTTCTCGGAACAGACTGCCCTGTTTTCCACTACCCCTACCCTGGCTCTGTCCATTTCCCGGCTATTAAACGAACAGTCCCTCGATTATAAGAATAATGTCTTTAAATCCATTATTCCCACCATCATAGGCACCACGGCAAATATCAGTGAATTCGTGGATTCCATCTATATTTATTATGACAACCCTGACGGCAATTTTTTCAGCAGCCTGATGGGATATACTAATATTGCCTCTCCCAGCTGTATGGACAGCCAATGGCTTTCCGTCTATCAAAGCACGCCTGCCGACCGCAGGCAATGGGTATTGCCCAGAAATGTCAGATATTACTCTTTTGAAGCAGAGCGGGAAAACGTATCAGTCTTCCGCAGATTTGATTATTACAGCGGCGTCATGGTATTGAATCTGAACACGGAAAAGCTGTCCCAGATGTTGGACAGCAATCATATCTACCAGGGTTCCTGTACCCTGATAACAGATCCGGATGGAAATATTATCTTCGGAAGCAGCGGTCATAAGAAGCTGTTCGAATCCGGAAATACCGCTCCCCGCATCTTCTCCCATTCCATGTCCGAAAATGCGGTATATGATACCACACAGATTCATGATGTAGGGTATGTGTATTACTCTTCGGAAATACCTGACTATAATCTCGTTATGATATCCCTTCTCCCCACAGCCGAAGTATTTAAAACGGTTCACAACATGGTACTGGCATTTACCCTCATTATTCTGTTCAGCATCCTGTTGAGCATCAGTCTGAGTCTCAGCGGCACTGTCAATAATTTCAGGCAGCTGAGGCTCTTGCTGGAGTTGTTTTCCCATGCGGAAACGGGCACGGAACTGCCTGTATTACTCCGTTCCAATGCCCGCAATGAATATGACCTGATCTTCAATAATATCGTCTCTACATTTGTGTCCAATCACCGTCTTCAGCTGAACCTGGCACAGACCCAGGTACGTCAGAAGGATGCCCAGCTGGCAGTTCTGCAGCTTCAGCTGAATCCGCACTTTATCTTCAATACCCTGCAGACACTGGACCTGGAAATTCTAAAGACACTGCCTGCCAACAGCCATGCCGACCTGCTGATTCACAATCTGTCGGATATCCTGAAATACTCGCTTGAAAATACCTCCCGACAAGTACGGATCCGCGAAGAAATCGCCATCTGTAAGTCCTATGCCGAAATTCAGAAAATACGTTACGCCAATCCCTTTATTTTATACTGGGAATACAGCGAAGATATTCTGGATCTGCCCGTGATACATCTGATCCTCCAGCCTCTGCTGGAAAACAGCCTCCATCATGCCATTAAGGAACTGCCCGGAAAAGGACTGATCAAAATAAAAATCTTCCGGCGGGAAAACCGGATCCACTTCTGTATTGTTGACAACGGACTGGGCATCAGCCGCAGCCGGCTGGAAGAAATAAAGCGCAGCCTCAGGGAACGGGACCAGAGCCACACATCCCATATCGGCCTGTATAATACAAATCTACGGTTGGTACTTACCTATGGGCCTGAAGCAGCTGTCCGGATTCAGAGTAAGGAAGGAATGGGAACGACAGTGCATTTCAGCTTTCCGCCCCAACCCTGCTCTCCCCATAAATAAACCTTAATTCCCGTCAAAAAAGGGGGCTGTTTTATTCTTCGTCCTTTCTGTTCTTCCTCCCTGAAACTCTCTTCCGCAACTCTTCAAAGGCCTCCCTGTACTCCTTCGAAATCATCCTGGGATTGGAGCGAATCATATCTCTCTGGAAGAAATCCCTGATCCTTCCAAGACGGTCTCTGTCCGCTACGTTAACGGCATACTTTGTCTTCAGCTCAAGAAGTTCTTCCTTGATTCCGCCGAAATATTCCGCAGGTTTTGCCAGCACAATATTTTTAGCCGTCTCCAGCTTGCTCTCAATACCGGATTTCACATCGTCGATACACATGCCCATGCCTTCGGCCAGTTCTTCCTTCACCGCGCTCACATTCTCCGCCATGGCCGACTTGTAATTCGCCACTTCCTGGTTCGTCAGTGCAATGATGACGTCAAGCCGCTTCTGGATATGCACCATTTCCCGCTTCACCTGCTCCATCTTCACCAGCACATCCCGGATATCGATGGCAGCCTTGAAGGAAAGCGCAAAATCCGCCGCTATCCCCACCGTCAGCACATAGGTCAGCACCGTCAGCAGCCTGCCTGGAATGAAGAACACAAAATGCTCCACTGGCACATGTACTATTTCCGTCATCAGGATTGTCAAAAGACCCCACGCCAACGATGTTCCAAGGCAGATATACCCCTGAAAATTGAAGGGCTTATCCGAATAATCCCAGTAACGCATTTTAAACAGCGCCTCCATGGTTACCCCTGTCACATATTCCAGAACAGTGGCGCCTACGCAGCCGGCCAGATAAGTCAATACAATACTCTCCTGAAAAGGCATGGACACCACCAACATCATAATTGCCCCGCTTCCGTACAACGGCAGAAACGGACCTCTCATAAACCCGCGGTTTGTCAGCTTTTTTTCATGAACCGATACATAGGTTGATTCAATACACCATCCGGCAAAACAGTAAATATAAAAAAAGAAAAGCCATTGTGTTATTGTATACGAATACATAAGAACCTCTCATACATCATTTAAGGAATTGTCGAAGTATAACTGCTATGTTTTTCTTTTGATTACAGAGTCGCAGAGTAGTTCCTGTCATTTGATTCGGCAAAAATCCGGAATTTGTTGCTCTAAACTATCTCACAGATATTTGCCCCACTCAGTATGTCATAATAACATAAAATCACCGAAACACTTCCGCTTCAACCGCCAGCCTGCCCTTCCTGGTCTCCCTGGGCTCTCCCGACAACATGAATTTCCCGAACCCTCTGGCATTTACCGTCTCCCCGGCTTTCAGCTGACGGGAATTGTTCTCGCAACGGCGGCCGTTTATATAAACTTTCCCCGCCCGAAAAAGCTCGATGCTTTTCTCCCTGGACAAATCACAGACTCTGGCCAGCACCGCGTCCGCCCGCAGAGAAGGCACATGCAGATTCACGGAAACCGGCTCCTCTTTCGGAAGCGCCCCGATGTCCTCCGCAAGGCTGCACTTCACACTGGTGTGTTTTACCTGTGCCAGGTTCCCGCAGATATAATCAGAAATGGAATCCAGACAAAAAAGATACGCTTCAGCGTCAGCAACCTTGATATCGCCGATGGTGCTCCTCTCAATCCCCAGGTTCATCAGCGCCCCCAGGAAATCCCTGTGGGACAGCTCGTCCGCAAATTTCCGTGCAAGAGGCGCAATCCGGATACAGGCAATGGGAAATTCCGTTTCGTATCCCAGTTCCTCCGGGTTGCCGAAGCGAATCAGAACCCGCTCTGCGCCTTCATACCCTCCGTTCAGCCTGTACCCTGCATATTTCAGCCCTTTTTCCTCCTGCCAGAACAAATCCTGGTCGCTTAACCCCAGAAAACCGGTAAAGGTATAGATACCCTGCCGGAAAGACTTGTCCGCCAGGTCACGGAAACGGTTTTTCAGCTGCTGTATTTCTTTCTCGTCGGCATTTTTATTTTCCATTCCAAAATCTCCGTAATATACTCTCGTGCCGTAAGATTTTACTGCATGTTGATTTATACCGCTTAACAGTTAAATTTTCCGAGTAACCCGACTACATAACGCCAGCCATATACATTTAACCAATGCAATATGGTAAATTCTGGCGTTATGTAGTATAATGCCACAGATGCCAGAAAACAATCCATCTTTCCCTGGCACTCCGTATCCATATTCTCATGAAAAGCTGATAACCGGTTCCCTGGGCGCTTTGGTTTTCTCTACACTGACGGCATGCAGAATCGGGCCTTCTCCCTTGTAATCCGCCCAGTACTCCTTTGCCACCCTGGCGGTCACCTTCACCCACTCCTTCTGCTTCAGTTCATCCGCCCCCTCATATTCGCAGGCATACCCCAGGAAAGCCATATCATCCGCACAGCAGGTCATGGCCATGCGCCCGGGCACGAAATACCCCTTGGGAAACTGCTCCGGCTTCAGCACCATGGCCACAAAACGCAGGGTCTTTCCCTCATACCGCTCCAGATGATCCATGGAATCCAGATACCAGATTCCGTATCCTTCATTGTCCAGGTCGATAATGGGCTGATTCAGGTCATAAGGCAAATCTTCTTCAAAAATCTCGTCAATCTCGCCCTTTGAGTCTTCAAAGATAACATCCGCATCAGGGTTTACCGCCTTGATATTTCTTTTGTAGGAATTCAGCTGCTCTCTAACCGTATCACAGCGGTTAAAAATGATCATCTCCGATTTTCGTATCATCTCCGCCAACAGCGAACGCATATTGGTATAGTACATGGGAAACGTAGAACCGTCAATGGTGGTTATCTGCTGCTCTATTGTCCAGTACCAGGGAAGCTTTGCATTTTTGTAATTCCACATACCATTATACTCTATAATGATACGTTCCGGCTTGTGACGTTTTTCCAGGGCTGTCAGGTTTGCCGGATTGAAATCCTCTTCCCGCTCAATCAGCTCCACCTCTGTGCGGCTTTTTTCCAAAAGCGCAGGATCATATTCGTTTTCCCCTTCCTCACAGAGAATCAGCAGGGTCTTGCCTCTGACCTGAAAATAGTTCTGTGCCAGAGTAAAGCTGATAAATTCCGTCTTCCCGCTCTCCAGAAAACCATTAATCACATATACAGGTTTCATCTTCTTTTATCCATGCCTTTCCGATTCGGGTATCCAAAGCGGCACCGATACATACTTTACCACAAACATGACTTATAAGACTTTCACCTTTTCATATCATGCTTATAGCAACATGTTCCGATGCCCTTGCTGCCTGTTATACCTTATCACAGATTATAAACTTATGACAAAAATCAGCCGAACAGCTCCTCCAGCTTATCCTCTTTTAATTCCGCACCTATCACACAGAATTTTCCGGTTACCGCCGGCTTTCCCCTCCTGATATCGTGCTCTTCGGGAACATAATCAAAGTAAACCCAGGTACCGTCCTCCGAAGGAACCATTCCCTTTGCTCGGAGGATATTGCCATATGCGCCGCTGTCCAGAGCCGTCAGGATACTTTCAATCTTCCCGCTCGTAAATTTAGCGGGCGATTCCTTCCCCCAGCTGGTGAAAACCTCATCCGCATGGTGGTGGCCGTGATGGTCATGATGATCATGACAGCTACATTCCCCGTCATGATGATGATCATGCTCTCCGCCATCATGATGATGACCATGGCCACAGCATTCCTCGTGATGGTGTTCATGGCTCTCCTCATCATGGTGATGGCCGCGTTCACAGCACTCCCCATCGTGATGATGTTCGTGGCCTTCCTCATCATGGTGACGGCCATGTTCACAGCACTCCCCATCGTGATGGTGTTCATGGCCTTCCTCATCATGGTGATGGCCATGTTCACAGCACTCTCCATCGTGATGATGTTCACCGTGCCTTCCCTCATGATGATGGTGATGCTCATGCTCTTCCTTCGCATGCTCCAGCATTTCCTTCATCATATCTTCCAGGGTATCCGCACCCTCTATGGTTTCCAGAACCGCTTTTCCTTCCAGTTCATCCAAAGGTGTGGTAATAATGACAGCCTTGTCATTATGCTCCTTCACCAGTTTCACACTCTCCTGCAGTTTCTCCGCGCTGACCTTATCCGTCCTGGTCAGCAGAATCGTCCCTGCATATTCGATCTGATTGATAAAAAACTCACCGAAATTCTTGATATACATCTTCGCTTTCGCGGCATCCACTACGGCCACCGCGCTGTTCACCTGTACATCCAGGTCAGCCGCCACATTTTCCACTGCCCTCAGCACATCTGACAGCTTACCTACGCCTGAAGGCTCAATCAGAATACGCTCAGGCGCGTAAGTTTCAATGACCTCCTTCAGAGATGTACCAAAATCTCCCACCAGAGAACAGCAGATACAGCCTGAATTCATCTCTTTGATCTCAATGCCCGATTCCTTCAGAAAACCTCCGTCGATGCCGATCTCACCGAACTCGTTCTCGATCAGCACCGTCTTGCTGCCATCCAGCGCTTCTTTCAACAGCTTCTTGATCAGAGTGGTTTTGCCCGCTCCCAGAAATCCGGAAAATACGTCAATTTTTGTCATTTCCAATCCATCCTTTCCAGGCCTTCCAGGGCATGGAAATACGGGCCGGCGCTCTGCCAGCCCTTCCTCTCCATGCGAAAGCCCACTGCACTGCATTCTATTTTGTACCATAATGGAACGATTGTCAATAAACTGAATATAAAAGTTTTCTGAAACCCTGAGGGATTCACCGCGCCGTTCCTGGCATCCCAGCCCACATAGTCAAAATGGAAGAAACAAATAACCCGAAAGCTTAACCGCGCTGCTCCAGCGCTGACGCAATGTCCTCCCTCATATCCAGTACTGCCGCCCTGGAAGCATCCGCATACCCCTGCTCACCGAAGCGGGCATACTTCTCCTGCTGATACGCCGCAATGATTCCTCTGGAAGAATTGATGATTGCCCCCAAACCGTCCTCGTTAAAGAAATGTACCAAATCCGCACCTTTTCCGCCCTGGGCACCGTAGCCGGGTACCAGAATGAAGGTCTTCGGCATCATCTTACGCAGGATTTTCCCCTGTTCCGGGTAAGTGGCACCCACCACGGCGCCCACATAGCTGTAGGAGCCTTCCTCCGGCATGCACTGCTCTCCCCACTCCGCAACATACCTGCCAACAACCTCATACAGCGGCCTGTCTCCCTCTTCTCCCGATGTCTCCTCTCCGGCTGTCCCCTTCACCAGACGGTCCTGCAATTCCCCGCTGCTGGGATTGGAAGTCTTGACCAGCACAAAGATACCTTTCTTCTCCTCCGCACATACTTTCAGGAACGGCTTCACCCCGTCAGAGCCAAGATAAGGGTTCACCGTCGTAAAGTCCTCACCAAATGCGCTGAAGAAATGGTTTCCCACCTGTACCTTTCCCAGATGTCCCACTGCATAAGCCTCAGATGTGGAGCCGATATCTCCGCGCTTCACATCCCCGATGACCACCAGCTCCTTCTCCTTACAGTAATCTACCGTCTTCCGAAAGGCAATCATTCCCGGGATTCCGAACTGCTCATACATGGCAATCTGGGGCTTCACCGCAGGCACCAGGTCATAGATGGCATCCACAATTCCCTTATTAAACTGCCATATGGCCTCCGCAGCACCTTCCAGCGTCTCGCCGTACTCCGCAAAAGCCGCTTTCCGGATATGCTCCGGCACATACTTCATCATGGGGTCCAACCCTACCACGATGGGGGCATTGGTTTTACGAATCTTCGATATCAGTTTGTTAATCATTTCTTCTCCCTTCTTATTTATAGTTCCGCGTATGCCCTTCCGTCACCCTGGCTTGGGCAGAACAATTTCTGTCCCAAATGCAGGGCCAGCAATTGTTCTGGGGTACCGGACGGGCATACGCTGTTTTATAGTTCCGCGTATGCCCTTCCGTCACCCTGGCTTGGGCAGAGGCCTGGGCAACGCAATTGCTTTACACATCTTATCATTCCGGTTGTAGAAAGTCAATGCGCCGATGCTACGCAGTCTCCATATTATAGAAATTCAGCATGGCAATCACCATGAAAACGATAGTAAACAGTATCAGGAACACATCCATCAGCACATATGCCTGGACGATGCCCCCAACGGCCATCCCCAGCACGCCTCCTATCACTGCCGCCATCGCCGCCATGCCCTGGATCAGCATCTGCAGCAGCTGCTTTCCGAACCTGCCCAGCGTGCTGCCGCACACCGCTTCCGCCACCGCCAGGGCATACAGCTTATTTGCCGAAAAAAACACATGAAACACAATGGCCAGCACCGTGACCAGCGGTGAAAGTCCCATGGCAATGGCTCCCGGCAAAGCAATCAGACAGGCATTCACCAGGCTCTGGATATGCTGCATCGCCGTAGCGTTTATTAATTTATTAAAAACCGAATCCGGTATCAGGTAGGTATAGGGAGACAAAAGCTCCTTTGCCCACTTCCCATTCAGTGCCGTAAATATAAAAATGACATAAGCCGACATAATGGGAAGTATAAAGGGCGCATACCTTTCCAATCCACCAAAATCCCCTTCCCGGATATAGAGATATGCCACCCCTGCGCCCGCCAACACTGCCACTACAGTACTGCCGTCAAATATAAAATACCTGCTCTTCTTATATTCCAGCAGCTGCCTGTAAAATAACGCCCTGGCACCGTGCCCCTGCCAGTTTACCCTCGCCTTGCCAAATTTCTGCTTTCTGCCCAGGCGTCTCTGGGTATTGCCCTGCCTACGGCTCTCCAGCACCTCCTCGTAGTCCTCGGCAAATTTCATGACATCCTCATAGAAATCCCCTGTGCACTTCATTCTCCATGCTGCCGCCACTATCATTGCCACCAACAGGATATAGCAAACCGTTCCTGCTGCGCTTACAACCGTAACTTCCAGAAACAGCAGGTGCAGCACTGCGATATACCATCCGATCACAGGCACCAGCTGAAGCATATCACTGTGCAGATAATCCGCCACCGTCTGAAAGCTTAATCCCCCTCGGAAATAAGCCAGGATCCCCATAAACACCAGGATTCCAACCAGTCCGTAAGCCGCCTTCACCACCAGCCCCCTCTGCTTCTCTCCCATACGTTCGGAGCCGTAAAGCAGCAGCATGATACCGCCCTCCATCACATTTTCAATAAATATAGAAAATACAAAATAGACAGCCAGCCTCCACCCCTCCGCATGGAACAGCACCTTTCCGCACACAATAACAAAAAGATTCATCACAAGCTGCATTGCCAGTGTCCTTATATGTGCATACACCAATACCTGCTTGGGACTGACCGGAGCCGGAAACAGAAAATGTACGTCACTGTTCCTGTATACCAGTCCTTTCCGTTTGGAATAAGCGATCAGATTCGCCGGAATCGTCCAGAATGCAAATACCGTCAGCACTGTTACCAGGCCTTTGGCAGAGTCCGCCCCCATCATATCCACCGTCATCCGCAGTGACATAGGAACCGCCGTCATGTAAAACAGTAACAGCAGAAGATAAATATACGTAACCGGCTTGCGCAAAGCCATTCTAACACGGTTGCGCAACATCCTAAGGTAGAGATAGCCCATTGCACCCATCGCCTATATCCTGTCCTTTCCGTCTTTCTGTCCGACGCCTTCCGCTCTCGCCATGGCCTGTCCGGCGTCACCTCCTCCCGCCATGCCCTTTTCTTCTCTCTCCTGTACACTTCCGCTGTTTACGGGCTCCTGTGTCCGCCCGGAACCCGCGCCCTGCCCTGTCACGGAAAAATACAGTGTCTCCAGATCCTCATCCGCCACTGTTTCCCTGGCATAAGTCCCGACAATATGCCCTTTATCCATCACAAAGGTCACATCCCACAGTTCCTTCACCATCTCCAGCATATGAGTGCTGATCAGAACCGTGCACCCTTCCGCCTTCAATTCCAATATCACCTCTTTTAATTCCTTGATCGCCGCAGGGTCCAGACCCACCATAGGCTCGTCCAACAGGATAACTTTGGGCTTTATCACCAATGCGCAGCATATACTGACCTTCTGCATCATGCCCTTGGAAAGCTCATTTCCAAGCTTTTCCTGCTTATCCGTCAATTCAAACCTTTCGAACAGACACTCCACTTCCGCTTCCGTAACATCCACCCCGTAAGCCCTGGTAATAAATTCAATATGCTCCCTTACTGTCAGGGCATCATACATATAGGGCAGCTCCGGCACATAGGCGAAACACCGTTTTGCTTCCAGACTCCTGGCATCCTGTCTCTGGATACGAATTGAGCCCTTATACCGCAGCAATCCCGCAATACTCTTGATCACGGTGGATTTTCCCGCCCCGTTCGGCCCCAGCAGTATCCCGATTCTCCCGTCAGGCACCGTAAAGCCGATATGGTCCGCCGCCAGCGTTTTTCCGTATTTTTTCGTCAAATCACTTACTTCTAACATGCCTTCCTCTTTTCTGTCAACTCATTTTCCCTTTACCTATACCTATACGCCCCTGCAGCCCAAACCGCGCCGCAACTTTTCACATGATACATCGATTTATTAGAGTAAACCCCCATGCCTTTATTTTGACTGCGCGGTTTCCGCAGGCCGGATACAGATCTTTCACAGAAAACCCGCTCCAACAAGCTGCCCCACCACGCATGAAAGTCGAGGGTTTCCTATGGATGCACACAAACCGCAAGATGTGCCGCCTTTGGGCATGCGGTTTGGCGCACAATCCGAATAAGCAAAAGAGTTTATTCGGACTGTGCGATTTCCGCAGGTTTGATACAGACCTTTCACAGCAAAACAATCCCCCCCAGCCCCAACAGGACCGAAATAATATATAGCAACAGCAGATGCACCGGATAAAATGCATAGAAGAAATATTTCATCTTCAGTCCCCTCTTCCCGTTATACAGGGCAATGGGAATCGCTGCCAGAAAAGCCGGAATCTCACTGACGGACATAAGGGTAAGCACTACGCAGCCCGCCAGCATGGCTGTCACCTTATGCTTCCGGAATATATACATGACTGTAATCGTCAGAACTCCCATTCCGCCGTAATCCGTGCGCAGATATTCCGCCAGAAACATCATCGCCACCAGCACCATGACATCCGCACAGACTGTCTGCACATGCCGCAGCCCCTTCTTTCTTCCATACAAAACCAGTGCCAGGACAGTAACCGCGCACACTACTCCCACCGTTACCGCCAGGTCTCTCCCGGCCCCATAACCGGACGGCGCTGCCATCCACACCACTATAAAAGCAGCGGGAGAAAGCACTCCCGTAACCGTCAGAAACATCCTCAATATCCCCGGAAGCTCCTTCTCCGCATCCTGCTCACATTTGCCAAAATAAGCATATCCGCACATCCCCAGAAGCCCCAGCAACAAAGTGAAATATACATTCTGATATCCCCAATGAAAGAAACGCCCCGTAACCGCCAGATCAAAGGGAATATCCGAAATCAACGCAAATATCCCCAGCCGCAGCGCATATTTTCTCACATTCCGGCTCCGCTGAAACCCCTCCACCAGCAAAAAGCAGAAAATCGGAAAGCCCAGCCTGCCAATCATCCGCATAATCGTCATCCCATAATACAGCACGGCATTTTCCCCCAGCCAACTGATAATCTGGTTCTCCGTGCCCCTGACAGCATCCAGATAACCATTCGCAATCACCTGCCTGGTCAGAACCGCTGCCGCGAAGTGGTCGATCAGCATTGCAACTACCGCCGCAATCTTGACAGTGCTCCCGCTGATTCCCTTCCTTTCACCCGATGTACTGACTGTCCGTCCCTGCAACTGCACACTATCCATTTTCGTCCCTTTTCCTCCCTGCTTTCAATTCGGCTCTCATACGAATTTTTATTCTTCATATATACTGACTCGATTAACATCATAAAATATACCATAGCATTTGTCAATTAGCGCTGTCAAACTTCTGTCACTTTTCGCCGGGTCACATGCCCCTGCCCCCCGGACCTGCAGTGCCGCCTGTGCCGTTGCCGGCATTTGCCCTGTGGAAATCCCCGTCCAAAAACAGGGCAGGCTCCTGCAGCCTGCCCTGAAACCATATCTCCCGTCAAGGATTCACCCCACCTTATATCCATTGCCCCAGACCACTTTCAGATACCTGGGCTCCTTGGGGTTCTTCTCTATCTTCTCCCTGATATGCCTGATATGTACTGCTATGGTATTGTCGGCGCCAATCGCCTGCATATGCCAGATATTTTCATAGATCTGGCTGTTGGAAAATACCTTTCCTTTCTGCTGTACCAGCAGCCGCAATATCTTATATTCAATCGGCGTCAGCCTTACAGCCCTGCCTTCCACCGTCACCTTCCTCTGAACATCATCTATCACCAGCTCATCCACCTTGTAAATCCGGTCAATATTGGCACACATATTCACCAGCTGAATGTATCTGCGCAGCTGAGACTTTATCCTTGCCAGCAGCTCCAGGGGATTACAGTCCACCGTGACATAATCGTCCGCTCCCGCCTCCAGCGCCATGATCTTTGCCGTCTCCGCAGACTGGGCGGAAACCACGATCAGCGGTATGCTGCTCTTATTCCTCAAATTTGCGATCATCTCGATTCCCTTATCCCAACCCTTATCGTTCAACTCCACATCCACCAGCATCAGGTGAATCTCCAGCCGCTTCAGTATCCCGTACAAATCCTCCACATCTGCAGCTACCACAACAGAGAGCCCTTCTCCTGCGCAAAGGGGTATCATCTTCTCAGCAATTCCTGTCTGATTGTTATATATCAGAATATTCCTCTTCATCGTATCCTCTCCATCCTTTCCTATATTATAACGGCATCCTGATTTCCTTTTCCGAAATCCCTCTTCTTAAGAACGCCTCCGCTGCGGAAGCAAATCATATGCCGTCCCGTTTTCACTTTTTACAGCCATCCGCCGTATTCCCCCGGCGGACGGCCTGTCACTCCTGAAAATATACCGACAGATCAAGTCCGTACAAAATCCTTTCGACCACGCTCTGGTCAAATCCCTCGAAAGAAAGTGTCAGGTCTCTGCCATTCACGGATATGGCCGCATGCACAGATATGACTGCCTCATTTTCATCCACCGAATCAATCACCACATAATTCAGTCCCTGGCTGTTTGTAAAGCTTCTCTCATTCCTGCTCTCTCCCATATAGGCAGTGGCAGAGCTGTAGCTTTCATATCCCCTGTTATCAGACTGGCTCATGGTAAAATACACATCCTCATTGCTCAAAGATATCAAAACACGCCTTCCCTCATCTATGACATGCACATTCTCATTTGTAAATTCCATCCCCAGAAGCTTCCCGTCCAAAACCGGAACTGCTCCCGCCAAATCGGACTGAGCAAAAAAAGTTTCCAGAGAATTATATTCATCCATCTGAGGCTCATATTCTATTATCTCAACCTCTTCTGAAATATTCTCGTCAGGGATATCTCCCTCTGTGGAAAATACCCCCCCTGTTTTCAAAATTGACGCGGTATCGGGAATTCCCTTCCCGTTTTCCGTCTCCGGCAGAGCATCCTCGTTGGTAATGACAAAACCATTGTCATTCACCCTGATAATGCTGTTCCGAAAGTTCTTCGCCGCCACAGTCCCTGCGCCGCACAGAAGAAACACCGCTGCCACAGTACACCCTCTTGTGATCAGGTACTTTCTTCCCTGCTTCAGCATCTTGTAATGATGCACCTCATCCTGTACCCTGTCCGCATCCATATGTAATTTGGGCAGTTCGTCTACCGCTTCCCGATATACATCCGTAAATTGATCCAAAGCCGTTCCCCCCCTGATCTCAAGTCCAACCGGCGCATTACATCTCATAGCGGGAATGCAATGCTTTTCTCAGCAGTTCCCTTCCTCTGGTCAGCTGCGAGGTCACTGTAGATTCCAACCGGCCCGTAACCTTCGAAATTTCCTTTACAGAAAGCTCTTCATAATAGAAAAGGTGAATCACATCGCGATATTTCGCCGGAAGGGCAAGCACTGCATTCAGCAGCAGGCTCTTTTCCTCCTTTTGAAATGCTGCCTCCTCCGGTCCCGGCTCATAAGATTCTAAATCCGGACAGGAAGCCTCAGGCCACGTTTCCTCCTGCCGCTCCCCCTCGGGCCGCCAGTCGCTGCGGTGCCTGTGCCATGCGCTGCGCCATACCTTGCGGCAGGCGTTCATAGTAACCTTCAGCAGCCAGGCCTTCTCATGCTCGGGACTCTGAAATGCCTGAGGATTTTTAATATACTGGTAAAAAACCTCCTGCACCACATCCTCCGCATCCTGCACATTCTGAAGGCGTATGTAACTGAGTTTGAACAACATATCACCGTACTGGTCAATTTTAAGTTGTAGTTCTCTCTCTTCCGTACCTGCCATCGCCATATTCTTTTAAGTACGACCTCTTCTATTTATTAATATCCCGAAGCATATCGTTTTACTGCAAATATTGTAAAATAAATTTGTATCAAAGTTGCATAGATTCCTTCGCCATCTTGTAAAAAGTATCACATAAAGAGAGCGTGCCCTGTGCACGCTCTCTAATATATAGACTGCTTTTACACCCGAAAAGTTTCACTTTTTCGAATTTTTTTTATTTTTTAGGGGAGTTTCATCCGACTTACTTTCTTCGGCCAGTTTTCCGGCCGCCCTCGCATTCCGAAACTGCATCTCCTCCACATCGGACAAATCTTCCTTCTCCAGACTGCGGAAGCGGTTCACCCCTGCCAGCAGAATCAGTATGCTGTTCTTTGTAGTGTCAAATGCGCCGTCCTCGTACAAAGTATACACAAGCAGTCCCACCGGAACAGCCACAATCATTCCTACCACACCACCCACCTTATAACCTATGAACAGCAGAAACAATGTGGGAAGCGGCGGCACACCGATGGAATCCCCCACAATCTTGGGCTGTATCAGCTGTCTCGCCAACTGTCCCACGCCCCATATCACCAGAAGCCCTATGGCAGTCTTATATTCCGCAGTCAGAATCCGTATCACCGCCCACGGGATCAGCACCGTCCCCGTACCCAGAAACGGCAGGAAATCAAGGATTGCGATAACCAAAGCTATCAGGCCGAAATAATTCACCTTGAGAATTCCGAGCCCCACCAACAACAAAAAATACATCCACACTTCTATCTTCAGCTGAGCCTTCAGATATCCGCCCACAGACTTCACCAGGCTGCCCCGAACCATGCGGTAGCGCAGCAGCACCACTGCCGGCATATGCTTGCGGAACCATTCATTGATATGGTGCCTCTCTGCCACAAAGAAATAAGAGGAAAGCAGCGCCATGATCACACCGATGAATATGGCCGGAAGCAGCTTCGCAAAGTTTCCGGCCGCTTCAATGGTGGGCGAGCCGAACTTTTCCAGGAGCTCCCCTATATAGGAGTCCAACTCCAGTACATTGTTGTCCAGATTCAGATGCAGGCCTCCGGGAAGCCTGTCAAGCAGTTGGTTCAGATTCGCCGCAATACTGTTGAAGTCGTTCTCTGCCTTCTCCAGCATTTCCGGCAGGGCCCCCGTCAGTCCCTTCACCTGTTCAAAAAGCTGTGCACATACGATATAAATCACCAGCACCACCAAAGCAATCACTGCCACAATCACGAATGCGCTGCCTATTTTTCTCTTTAATTTTACTTTCTCCTCAAAGAAACGCACCAGCGGACTTGCAATCAAGGCTATGACCCAGCCTGCCACAAAAGGCGCAAAGAAGACAAGTGCCCTTGGAAAAAGCCATACAACACCAATCAGTATGATGGCCGCTACCGCCAGGTTCACCAGGGCTTTGCAGTATTTCCTCATATATTTTCCTCCAGAACAGCATCCAAAAGCCCGTATATCTCATCCCGTCCCTGCTTTGTCTCCGCAGAAAACGGAATAATAGCTCCGTCTGCGCTCATACCCAGAGTACTGCATATCTGTTTCAGCTGACTCTGCACCTGGCTGCGCTTTATCTTATCCAGCTTGGTGGCAATGATGACAGGCCGATAGCCACTGTCCATGATCCAGTCATACATGATACGGTCATTTTCCGAAGGCGCATGCCGGATATCCACCAGGAGAAATACCTGCTTCAGCTGCTTCGACCTATGCAGATACCTTTCCACCATTTTCCCCCACTGGGCTTTCACGGCTTCATTTGCCCTCGCATAACCGTATCCGGGCAAATCCACAAAATAGAGAGTATCATTTATATTATAGAAATTAATCGTCTGGGTTTTGCCCGGCTGGGAACTTGTACGGGCAAGAGACTTCCGGTTCATCAGCGCGTTAATCAGGGAAGATTTCCCCACATTACTCTTGCCTGCAAATGCCACCTCGGGCAGCTGAGTCTCCGGCAGTTTACTGGTGATACCGCACACTGTCTCCAGACTGACCTGTTTGATTAACATTCGTCACATCCTTCCTCAGAAAATACCGCAAATCCCACCCTTTCTTCTCTTTTGGAATGCTGCAGGGCTGTTTACCAATATTTCCTGCCATAAAACTGAAATGTCAAAACGCCGTCCTGAAGGACGGCGTCTTACATCTATACTCAGGACCGCCAGAATTAATACTCGTGCCCGAAAACATTTATCAACACAAATGTATAACGAGTGAGTGCTTCCGCGATGCGGAATAAAAAAGCTGCAACAAAATACACTCACGAGTATACACTGTCAGTATAATCCAACCATCCCGGAAATTGTACTGCCAATCGCTCAAACCGGTTATATGGCCTTATTCAACCCTATCCTCCGCTCATTCTTGTGAATGGTCAAAGGCGCATTACCTTCTTCCACCGTATCTTCCGTAATAATGCATTCCTCAATGCTCTCGTCGGAAGGAATCTCATACATGGTATCCATCAGGATATCCTCCATGATAGAACGCAATCCTCTGGCACCCGTTTTACGCTCATAAGCCTTGGCCGCAATGGATTCCACTGCGCTGTCCTCAAAAGAAAGCTCCACACCGTCCATGTCGAACAGCTTCTTATACTGTTTGATCAGGGCATTCTTGGGTTCTTTCAGGATGCGGACCAAAGCTTCCTTATCAAGTCCTCTCAAAGCGACACAGATGGGCACACGGCCTACGAACTCCGGAATCAGACCGAATTTTACCAGATCCTGAGGCGTCACCTCCTGAAGGATATCTCCGATCTCCCTGGTAGTCTTCTGTGACACCTCGGTGTTAAATCCGATGGCCTTGCGGTCCAGCCTGGTCTCAATGATCTTCTCCAGTCCGTCAAAAGCGCCTCCGCAGACAAACAGGATATTGGAAGTATCAATGGAAATCAACTCCTGATGAGGATGCTTCCTTCCTCCCTGAGGCGGCACATTCGCCACGGTACCTTCCACAATTTTCAGAAGCGCCTGCTGAACACCCTCACCCGATACATCCCGGGTTATGGATACATTCTCCCCTTTCTTGGTGATCTTGTCGATCTCATCAATATAAATCATGCCATACTGGGCACGCTCTACATCATAATCCGCTGCCTGAATCAGCTTCAGAAGGATATTTTCCACATCCTCCCCTACATATCCGGCTTCGGTCAGCGTAGTCGCATCCGCGATTGCAAAGGGGACATTGATAATCTTTGCCAGCGTCTGAGCCAGATAAGTCTTGCCCGATCCTGTAGGGCCAACCATAATAATATTGCTCTTCTGCAGTTCCACGTCATCCAGATCCCTGGGTGCCATCACTCTCTTGTAATGGTTGTAGACAGCCACAGAGAGCACTTTCTTTGCCTCCTCCTGGCCAACCACATATTCATCCAGAAAATTTTTGATCTCAACGGGCTTCAGAAGGTTGATGTCGGGACGGACAGATTCCTCCTCTTCCTCTTCCTGCAATTCCTCCTCCAGAATATCCGTGCATATCTCCACACAATCATCACAGATATAAACTCCCGCCGGACCCGCAATCAGCTTGCGGACCTGGTTCTGGGTCTTATTGCAGAAGGAGCATCTGATATCGCTTCCGATTATTCTTCCTGCCATTACTTTACTCCTAAATTTTTTAATCTCGCACAGCGGAACTTATTTCCCGCTCTGTGTGTCATGGGAACTGATCACCATGTCAATGATTCCATACTCTCTGGCTTCCTCGGCGCTCATCCAGTTGTCGCGCTCGGTATCCGCACAGATCTGCTCATAATCCCTGCCGGTATTCTGTGACAGGATATGATTTAACTTCTCTTTTGTTCTCAAAATATGCTTTGCGGCAATCTCAATCTCCGTTGCCTGCCCCTGAGTACCGCCTGCCGGCTGGTGAATCATGATCTCCGCATTGGGCAATGCAAAACGCTTTCCCTTCGCGCCGCCTGCCAGCAGGAAAGAGCCCATGCTGGCTGCCATACCGATACATACGGTAGACACGTCACACTTGATATAATGCATGGTGTCATAAATCGCCATGCCCGCCGTAATGACACCGCCGGGGCTATTGATATACAAATGAATATCCTTCTCCGGGTCCTCTGCCTCCAGGAATAACAGCTGTGCCACCACAATACTGGCAGATGTATCGTTCACTTCCTCGCCAAGGACAATAATCCTGTCCTTCAAAAGCCTGGAATAGATATCATAGGATCTCTCTCCCCTGCTGGTCTGCTCAATGACATAAGGTACTAAACTCATATGAAAAGCCTCCTACATAAATCCTGTATCCGCCCCCGTTCCCAACCGTCTGAAACAAGTCCTGACACCGGAACGGACACCTTCTGAAATTACGCCTGCAAAATTATTCTTCTACTGCATTCTCCACTACAAAGTCGGCCGCCTTCCTGACACAGATATCCTCGCTTACCTGCTTCCTGCCGTCCTTACCCAGCATCTCCACGACTCTCTCGGTATCCATCTGGTAAACCTCGCCCATTTTCTTCAGTTCTTCCTCAATCTCCTCATCGGAAGCGGTGATATTCTCTGCAGCCGCCACAGCCTCCAGAATCAGTCTGGACTGGATGCGCTTCATCACCTGAGGCTTCACCTGCTCCATGAACTGCTCTCTGGTCATGCCTGTAAACTGCATATACTGCTCAAAGGAAATCCCCTGGTACTGCAGTCTCTGAGCATAATCCTGCACCATCTGCCTCTGCTGGGTCTCGATCATGGCCTGAGGGATATCCATCTGTGCATCCTCGATAATGGCATCCACAACAGCATCCTCTTTCTTCGCCCTGGCTTCCTCTTCCTTTCTTCCCGTCAGTTTCTTCCTGATTTCCTCTTTATATTCCTCAACGGTATCGCTTTCCTCGGAGATTTCGCCTACGAAATCATCATCAAGCTCCGGAAGCTGCTTCTCCTGCAGTCTCTTGACAGTACACTTAAATACTGCCGGCCTGCCTGCAAGCTCCTCTGCCTGATAATCCTCCGGAAATGTCACGTTCACATCAGTCTCTTTCTCCAGCTCGGCTCCAATCAGCGCCTCCTCAAAACCGGGAATGAATGCATGGGAGCCAATGGTCAGCGGATAGTCACTTCCCTTGCCGCCCTCAAAAGCCTCTCCGTCCACAAAGCCTTCAAAATCGATGGTTGCAATATCACCTTCCTGCACTGTCCTGTCGGTGACCTCCACGGTCCTTGCGTTCTTGCCTCGCTCTTTGTCGATTTCTGCCGTCACTTCTTCGTCTGTGACATCCACATCTGACTTCTCTACCTTGATGCCCTTGTACTGTCCCAGTGTCACCTCGGGCTTGATTGCCACTTCAGCAGTAAAGATAAAGGGCTTGCCTGCCTCCAGCTGTACCACATCGACCTTCGGCGCAGATACAATATCTTCTTCGCACTCATCATAAGCCTGCTCATATGCATCAGGAATCAGGGCATTCGCTGCATCCTCATAGAACAGCTCCCTGCCGTACATCTGCTCCAGCATCCTGCGGGGTGCTTTCCCTTTCCTGAATCCGGGAAGACTGATCTTGCCTTTGTTCTTCTGATATGCGCCTTCGATTGCCTTCTCCAATTCCTCGGCGGACACCTCAATTGTCAGTCTCGCCATATTATTGCCTAATTTTTCTACCTGTAAACCCATTTTTACATTTCCTCCTTCAATTCTGTGTCCTGTCCTTCAATGCGCATCCTTCTCTTAAGAAAAATCGTTACCGGCCATCCTGTGGCACATGGCAAATCACTTCCTAATTTATAAGTAAAAAAGGCTTTATGCTGCATAGACACAGCCGCAATCGTAAAGATTATAGCATAGTGTATTCAAAAACACAAATGTTTTCAGCATTTTTTCATTATAATTGTTTCTTAAATCTTTCTAAAAGATGCTTCTCGCCCCCAATTTCCGAATTCTGTATTACAGATAATGTTTCACAAAAGCTTCTTTTCACACTTCCCGCCATGCCGTCAATGCCTGCACTTTACGGAACCGGTGCAATTCCATTTACACTTCTCCCAGAAGGATATCATGATTCACGGTCCGGTAGAACATCCTGCGGAACTGCTCCGGCTCCCCCGACTGCCCCAACACCCACATTACTTTTGCCACGGCCGCTTCCAGCGTCATATCATAGGCTTCCATCAGCCGGAATTCTTCCTTGATGACCCTCCCCACCCGGTACACCTCCATATCACTGCCCTCATGGGTGACCTGGGTAGCCATCAGCACCAGTTTACCTGCATCCGTCCACCGGCGTATCTCCGGATAAAAAGGCTCTTCCCCATACTCCGGAAGCCCTCCCACGCCGAATGCTTCTATGATTACGCCATCGTAATAGGGAAAGAGCCGGTTCAACACGGCCGCATCCGTCCCCGGCACCAGTTTCAGCAGCAGAATCCGTTCATTCAATGTATGGTAAAAGCGCACCGGGCCATCCACCCTGTCTTTATCGTCAATGTAAAACACAATCCTGCCGTCCCGGATGACAGCCACACTCGGAAAATTAATGCTGGAAAAAGCGTCATAGCTTTTGGAGCGCTCCTTCTTGGCCCGGGTTCCCGCAATCACATTGCCGCCAAACACAATATTCACTCCGTGAGCCCTCTCATCGGAGGCAAACCTGAGACTGTCCAGCAGATTGGTCCTGGCATCCGTCACCGGCAGGTCAATCGGCTTCTGAGAGCCCGTGATGATAATGGGCTTCCTGCTGTCCTGCACCAGATAGGACAACGCCGCCGCGGTAAACGCCATGGTATCCGTGCCATGGCTGATGACAAATCCGTCATATTTCTGATAATGCCTCTCCACCAGGGCAGCCAGCTCCAACCAGTGCTTTGCATATACATTTGTGCTGTCCAGGCTGAAGGGCTGTATCACATCCACATCACAGAAGGCTCTGTGCTCTTCTACATACTGAAGCAACTCCCCCGCTCCGATCTTCGGCGATAATCCTTCCTCTGTGCGTCCTGACGCAATGGTTCCGCCCGTTGCGATCAGCAGTATCTTTTTCATTTCAATTCCTCCGTCCCGACTGCTTTCCGTTGATTTTACACCCATACCCGGCGGCCTCCAGACCTCGCAGCAGTCTGACAAGCCCCGCATTATTGTCAGCTTTCTATTCCGTCTCCTTTACAATCCCTTCATCCGATATCTCCACATTAACGGAAATACTCTCCAGGAAATCGTAAATTCTCCGCTGCTCCTTCGCTTCAGCCGTGTAGGTTGTCCGATATCCCGCCTGCACTGCCGGAATCACCTGTACCTCCAGCTGTCCGTCTTCTTCTGTTCCTGTAAAATGCAGCTGCAGCAGCATGGTATCCAGGGTCTTCTCATTAAACCAATAATTTCCCAGACTGTAAATAATCGGTTTCCCGTCATAATACTCCATCCCCTGAAGACAGTGAGAATGAGCGCCGATGACCGCATCCGCGCCGGCGTCCAGATACGCCTTCCCCGTCTCCAGCTGAACCTGCTCCAGGTCATAGCTGTATTCTGTCCCCCAGTGGACGAAGGCAATACAGAAGTCCGCATTTTCCTTGCCCTCCTGAATTGCCTGCAGGTACAGTTCCGTGTCATAGCATCGCAGAATCCCAGGCTCCGTTTCCGTAGCCTGGGGCGTCATTTTATTTTTTTCCGCCCGGGAAGCCCCTACCAGGGCGATGCGCTTGCCGTCCGCCTCCAGATACAGAGGTTTCATGGCATCCTCCAACGTACGACCTGCCCCGAAATACGGCACCTCCGCTTCCTCCAGCACGGCAAAGGTGTCCAGCAGGGCTTCCTTTCCGTAATCATAGACATGGTTGTTGGCCAGTGTCACGGCATCCACCCCAAGCTGGCGAAGCACCTCCACCCGCTCGGGCATCGCCCGGAAAGTGTACGCTTTTCCCGGCAGCGGTGAGCCTCCCATACTGTAGGTAAACTCATTGTTCAGGCACATGATATCCGCCGACTGCATTATCTCCGTCAGTTCCCCGGAAATACAATCGTAGATACCGTTTTCCTGCGCGTCCAGGAAATGAGTGGTGCCCCAGTTTTCATCCAGGTTGATGTCCCCGGCAAAGCAAACCGTAAAGTCGTAGCCATCGTCTTTCCCATTATCCGGCTCTGAGGCAGATGCCGACACGCCTTCCTGTCCTGCCGGCAGACCGGCTTCCGTTCCCTGTTCATCCGACGGTTCAGATTCGTTCCCCTGGTTTACAGATGAATCAGACATGCCCCGGCCTGATGATGCCCCTGACTCTGTGCCCTCTCTTACATCTGAACCGGGCTCGGCATGGCTTGTTGATGTCCCTGACTCCCCGCTCTCCCCAACACCCGAAACCGGATTCGGCACAGCAGCTTCCGAATGTTCTCCCGGGGCACCTGCGCCATCCCTCGCTTCTGCGTCGGCACTCTCTGACTCTGTTCCAGTGCCTGCCGCGGCAGATACTGCATCTCCCTGTCCTGGACTGTCCTGTCCCCACAATGCACATCCGGAAAATGTCAGGCACAATGCCAACAGCAATACGGCCCGTTTTCCTGTCAGGGCTTTATCATTTCTATTTCTTCCCATCACATCAGGCATCTTTTTTCTCCAGCAGCTTCACAAGATACTCCCACACCCGCCTTACGGAAGCAATGCTGAGAGTCTCCTCCGTGGTATGGATTCCGCTCATATCAGGCCCTAACGACACGCAGTCCAGATCTTTTATCTTACTGCCCAGAATACCGCATTCCAACCCTGCGTGAATCGCCTCCACCTTCGGCTCCGCGCCGTACATTTCCCGGTACACCGCAACCATTTTATCCCGCAGCGGAGAATCCTTGCGATATTTCCAGCCCGGATAATCCCCTGACGCCTCGCTGCTGCCCCCGGACAGGCAGGTTACCGCCGCAACCTTATCAAGCAGCGCATATTTCACGCTCTCCACACTGCTTCTCACGGCAAATTCCGCCAGCAATTTTCCGTTTTCATATTTCAAAATCCCCAGGTTCAGGGATGTCTCCACCAATCCCGGCATATCGGCGCTCATGCCCTGAACACCGTTTGGCAGAGAAATCAGAAATGCCGCAGTCCGTTTCGTATCTTCCGCCGTAACACAGGAATGCCTCCCCTCTGCGATACTGTCCGCCCGAAGGAAAAAACCCGGATCTTTCGATGCCAGCTCTGCCTGAATCTCTGCCTCCACAGCCTTTACAACCTCACAGAATGCTTCCCTGTCCTTCTCCTCCGTGAGAAGCACAGCCCTTGTCTCTCTCGGAATGGCATTGTCCGCCAAGCCGCCTTCTACCCTGACGAGACTCACCGGCAGCTTCTCCGTCAGCCTGTAGAGCAGCCTGCCAAACAACACATTGGAATTTCCCCTCTCCTTGTGAATCTCGCCGCCGGAATGGCCGCCCTGAAGGCCGCCCAGCGCAACTTCCACTGCCACGCCTTCCCTCTCCGTAACCGCCACCGGCAGATGGCAATGCACTCTGGCGCCGCCGGCACAGCTGGTGAGAAAGATACCCTCCTCTTCGGAGTCCAGATTAATCATACGGCTGCCGGTGAGCAGGGAAAGGTCTATGCCTCTGGCACCGTCCATCCCCACTTCCTCATCAACGGTAATAATGACTTCCAGACGAGGATGCTTTATGGTGTCGGAATCCAGAAGCGCCAGGGCATATGCCACCGCAATGCCGTCATCTCCGCCCAGGCTGGTGCCTTCCGCATAAATCAGATCCCCGTTGACCGCAACCCGCAGGCCTTCCGTCTTCATGTCAATATCACAGTCCGGCTTCTTCACCGCCACCATGTCCATATGCCCCTGCAGGATTACGGTTGGCTCCTGCTCATAGCCCGGGGCAGCTTCTTTTGTTATAATGACATTTTTCAGTTCGTCCTGAATACAGAACAGCCCTCTCTCCCTGGCAAAACCCACCAGATAATCGCTGATCTGCCCCACATTGCCCGAACCATGAGGAATCTTTGTAATCTCCTCAAAAAAATGAAATACGCTCCGGGGCTCCAAATTTGATAAAACGTTCATTTTTTCCTCCTTCTGCTAAAGCCTTCCTTCAAAAGCCTTCCTTTTCCTGTCAGGTTTTATCCCGAAATTTTAATTTCGCCTGTCATAAAAACCTAATGCCCGTTGCCTCACCTGGTCTTCGCTTTCCCTTTCACATCCTGCTGACACCTCTTCCCGGACCGGCGCCTTTGTCCAGTTACTTCACCTGCCCCTGCCGCAGGCAATATACCTTCATATGCTCCGTCTCCGCAATCACCGGAGCATTTCTCTCTGCCAGCGCCATGTCTATTCCTCCCTCCGGAATCACGGTTATATATCCGGACCGAAGCTCCTCCAGATGCTCCGACACATACTGCCATGTACAGAAATTAATCCCATACCCTTCCGGAATCATGTAGAGCAGCCCCCATGCGGCCGTAACACTCTCGTCCCCCACAAAGTCCGATGCCAGCCATATTACAGTATTGTCGAAAAGCTCCTCCGAATCCTTCAGAACCATTTCCGCCCTCAACTGTCGACGCAATTCCTGCGCCTCCTGTCCCAACGCTCCGTCATCATAGGGCACCTGCCAGTCGTAGGGTGCCGCTGCCTTCACCACAAAAAAGTACAGGCACAACACCCCGGCAAAAAACTTCAAAAGCATCCTCCGCTCCTCCAGCATGGCCGTAATCAACAAGCCGGTCACGATAAAGATCATCAGATGCTTGGCTCCCTCCCCCATCCGATAAAAGAGAAACAGCGCCAGTATCATTCCCGCCGTGGCAGTAAACTGGAACAGGCAAAGCCACCTCAGCTTCTCGTCCTTCTTCTCCCTGAAAGCCCATATTCCCCGCAGCAGAAGCACCAAAGCCAGCAGTCCGGTCACCGCATACAATGCTCCGGAGAACAGTCCGTACTTCACCGCATGCTTTAGAAAATAATCAAACAGATAAGAAAATTTGCCAAAAAGAGTGGAAAAAGTATAACTTATACCTGCCCACACACCTTCCCTATAGAAAATTCCCAGCCAATCCGTCTCTATACTTGTTTCAATATACGGCGCACAATACCTTCCTGTTATCCACACATATCCCATCATTGTACAGCCCATCACCACCATCATTCCCAGGATTCCCCATATGCGATAACGCTTTACCGCAAACCATATGAGTACCAAAAACAGCAACCCCATATACGGCCTTGACAGTGTGAGAAACAAAACCACTCCCGTCATCCCAAAGAGTTTCCACAGTTTTTCCTCCCTGATATAGCTGATTGCCAATCCAACGAACCAGATGCCCAAGGACATACAAAGCGCCTCTGGCATTCCCGACAACATATACCTTGTATATGGCACAAACACCCCCAAAAGCCCCAGTACAAATATGCCCTGTTTCACGGTTGGCTTTACCAGTAGCGCAAATGCCCCCAGCGCCAACATATTAAACACAATATTGGCATAAATCGGTGCTATAAGAGACCAGCCAAATATCTTTCCCCAGAGCGTCCACGGCAACAGAATCACCGGATTCCATACAGCAAACGGATATATACTCCCATGCGCCTCATTATACCCAAACCACCCCCGTGGCAGCCCATAGTTTACAACCGCCTCCACCTGCTTGAAATACATCAGCTCATCATTCCAATAGGAAGAAGGAAAAAAGACATCTGCCGGAACATGTCCATCTTTCATGCAGTATGCAAATGCACATAACAACGGAAAAATGCCAAACAATGCCACCTGTATGATTCTCATCCTGTATTTCTTTACCACATCCATCAGCGCCCTCCAAAGACAAAACGATATGTCCCTTTCCCATGTCAAAACTAAATGGATTATATCATTTTTCCGAAACAAAAACAACTACAACAGCAAAACCCCGGACAACAAGTATACCTGCATCCGGGGTTTTCTATTTTTATACTATCCAGTTATTTCATTTTCATTACATCATACCGCCCATTCCGCCGGCACCTGCAGGCATAGCGGGGGTCTCTTCCTTGATGTTGGCCACAACGCTCTCGGTGGTCAGCAGAGTGCTGGCAACGCTGGTAGCGTTCTGCAGAGCGCTTCTGGTCACCTTGGCAGGGTCAAGGATTCCTGCGTCAACCATGTTCACATACTCTTCCTTCAATACATCGAAACCAACGCCGGGCTCGGACTCTCTCACCTTATTAATGATGACGCTGCCTTCCAGACCTGCGTTTGCGGCAATGTGGAACAGAGGAGACTCCAGTGCCTTCAGGACAATGCCTGCGCCGGTCTTCTCGTCGCCTTCCAGTGTCTCAGCCAGTTTGGAAACTTCCTTGGCTGCATGGATATAAGCGGAACCGCCGCCGCAGATGATGCCTTCCTCCACGGCTGCCCTGGTAGCTGCCAGAGCGTCTTCCATACGAAGCTTTGCTTCCTTCATCTCTGTCTCGGTAGCAGCGCCTACGCGGATAACCGCAACACCGCCGGCCAGCTTGGCCAGTCTCTCCTGAAGCTTCTCTCTGTCAAAATCGGATGTGGTCTCTTCGATCTGCTTCTTGATCTGCGCGATGCGGGCCTGGATCTCAGACTTCTCGCCTTCGCCGTCCACGATAACGGTATTCTCCTTCTGAACCTTTACGGATTTTGCATGTCCCAGCATATCCATGGTGGTATCCTTCAGTTCATAGCCAAGATCGGAGCTGATAACCGTACCGCCTGTCAGGATAGCGATATCCTGCAGCATATCCTTTCTTCTGTCGCCGTAGCCGGGAGCCTTCACTGCCACTACATTGAAGGTACCGCGCAGTTTATTTACGATCAGGGTTGTCAGCGCTTCGCCTTCCACATCCTCGGCAATGATGAGGAGTTTTGCGCCGGACTGAACAATCTGCTCCAACAGGGGCAGAATCTCCTGAATATTGGAAATCTTCTTGTCTGTAATCAGGATACAGGGATTGTCAAGCGTAGCTTCCATCTTATCCATATCTGTGGCCATGTAAGCGGAGATATAGCCTCTGTCAAACTGCATGCCTTCTACCAGATCCAGCTCTGTCTGCATGGTCTTGGACTCTTCGATGGTGATAACGCCGTCTCCGCTGACCTTCTCCATAGCGTCAGCTACCAGCTGTCCTACTTCTTCATCTCCTGCGGAAATAGCGGCAACTCTGGCGATATGCTCCTTGCCTTTTACCTTCTGGCTCATCTTGGAGATGGCTTCCACAGCGCACTCCGTGGCTTTCTTCATACCTTTTCTCAGGATGATGGGGTTAGCACCTGCTGCCAGGTTCTTGATTCCGGCATTTACCATTGCCTGTGCCAGAACGGTTGCCGTAGTGGTACCGTCGCCGGCCACGTCGTTGGTCTTGGTAGCCACTTCCTTCACAAGCTGAGCGCCCATGTTCTCAAAAGCGTCTGCCAGCTCGATCTCCTTTGCGATGGTCACACCGTCATTAGTAATCAGGGGTGCGCCAAAGGACTTATCCAGAACTACATTTCTTCCTTTCGGTCCAAGTGTCACTCTCACGGTGTCGCTGAGCTGATTGACACCGGACTCTAATGCTGCACGGGCTTCCGCACCGTATTTAATCTCTTTTGCCATGATTTTCATGCCTCCGTTTTCGATTCTTTTTTTGATTTAATAAGTGACTTTATCAATTCTTTTCAATCAACTGTCCTCAGTTCTCGATCACTGCCAGGATATCGTTCTGCTTTACAACGATAAACTCTTCCTCGTCAAGCTTTACTTCCGTTCCTGAATACTTGGAATAGATTACGTTGTCGCCAACCTTGACTTCCATCTTGACTTCCTTGCCGTCTACCATGCCGCCGGGGCCTACTGCCACAACTTCTGCCTGCTGGGGCTTCTCCTTGCTCTGTCCGGGAAGGACGATGCCGGATTTTGTGGTTTCTTCAGCTACCAGCTGTTTTAATACAACTCTGTCACCCAAAGGTACTAACTTCATGATAATTGCCTCCTGTCATTAACGTTTATTTTTCTTTATCTGTTAGCACTCATTTAATACGAGTGCTAATCACTAACACATATAATAGTTTTATATGTAAGTCTTTGCAAACATATTCACGGAAAACAAAAAATGATTATCTCATCTTTTCTCTTTTTATCTCTTTTTTTCTTCCATTATCTCACTTTGTCCATCAAAGGGTGATTTAATATTTATTTTAGAAATGGGTAATTTTTTCCACATTTTCGCCGAAATAATAAATAAGAACGCAGGTACAGCACTGTTGAAATACGCATCCAAGGAGGGATTAACGCAGCAAACGGACTTCAAACCAATTTCAAAGTGTATCCTGTTCAGATGGTAACCGGCATACGGAAGCCGAAAAGGGAAAACAGCGGTTCCGGGCAGCAAAACCCCCAGACCGCCAAGTCCCCCGGATTCAACAGCATACTCGAAAAGACAGCACGGGAAAATGCTCCGGAAGAATGCTACACTGTAACTTACGACAGGCAGAGCCGTCTTCAGACTTATTATTACCGTCCGTCCAGAGAGTATACCCGTTAGTGCCATTTGGACGCAGAAGAGGCATATGCGCCGCGCATATGCCTCTTTTGTATCCATCTCCTGACCTTCGCTGGCTTTCCTCCACCACACTGCTTACCCCAAAATCAGCATTGCATCATGGCATTCCGCACATCCAGTAAGCCACCGGACATTTCACGCAGGCATCCGCCCCTGTTTCCGGCTTCTACAAGCCGAAAACCCTCTCAGCACTTGATCTCCAGGTATCCCAGCAGCTTGGACATATCATACTCCTCCAACACACCCAGATTGGAATCATAGTATTTTCCGTCAAAGTGAATGAGATAATGGCAGTAACGTCCCATCTTCTCCATCATAATACAGCATTTCGGCAGTACAGTATCACGTCCCTCCGTATAATTAATAACGTCAGAATGATCAATACCATAATAATTCAAAGCTGAAATCATACGTCCCATGGTAGCCTGCCACTCTCTGCAGTCCATCACCGTGATCACCTCCGCAATGGTAAGCCCCGCCAGCATGGCCACGCAGGCTTGTCCGCAGAGACCGTCTTCAGGCTGAATGATTACCTGCATGCTGTCAATCAAACGAACAGGATTATCAAAGCTGTAGGGACTGTTCTGGTCCATGCGGATCAGAGAGCCGGTAATGTGCAGCAAAATCTTGTGTATCACGCCCAACTCCACGTTCACCGCATCCCCGTCCGGAATATGGATCTCATAGTTCCCTTTCTCCAGGGGCAGAAGCTCACACTCTATGATTTTGTTGTCCAGGACCACTTCCGCCTGGATGATATCGCGCTGTTTGCAGACTTCCCATACATTGAAGGGAATCTGAATCATGACGCCTTTTTCTTTCTTCTCTACAACCGATTCAAAAAAATACCTCATCTCTTACCTCCGTCGGGATGTACCCGCCTTCTTCTTATACTATTACCCTTCTGCTATTGTACCAAATTCCGCCCTCTTTGAAAACACTTTTCCGATAAGTTAAAAATGTAACAATCAGGGATTTTTCCTGGCCTGAGACGGAGAAATCCCGTAGCGCTTCTTAAACAGCTTGCTGAAATGATAGGCATCGTCATACCCCACCAGCGCCGCCACCTCCTGGATACTGCCCTGATAGCCGCTCTCCAGCAGTTCCTTTGCTTTCTCCAGACGAAGGTTAATCAGATGGCGGATAGGCGTGTTCCCCGTCTCTCCCTTGAAAATCCTTGAAATATAAAAGGAGCTCAGATACATATTCTCCGCAATCTGATCCAGTGAAATCTTCTCACTGTAGTGATCCTCGATGTAGCTGATTACCTGCTCCGCCACATACTTCTTGCTGGCAGATTCAAAGGCATAGCCCCTGGGCCTCTCCATGGGCTCGCACTGCTCTCTGATCACCAGCAGCAGCATCTGTATCAGATAGGATTTCAGCATAAAATAACGCCCCTGTCTGCGCACGGCATTTTCCGCTTCCATGGAGGCACAGAGCTTCAGCAGCCGCTGGCTCAGTTCCCCGCCGGTATGAATAATACACTCTCCTCCGGGGAGAGGCATATGATTCTCCTGGCAGCCCGATATACGGATATTGGTAAAGCCCACAAAAAATTCCGTTGCAGGCGTGTCAGCCTCGGGGCACAGCAGTGCCTGATGCTTCATGCCGGGATTGATCAGAATCAGATCTCCCTCCTTCACCGGATATATCTTATCATTAATCCGGTATTTTCCCTCCCCGGAAAGGACATAGGCTAATTCAAGGAAATCGTGGCTTCGATATCCGGGTTCCTCGTTGCCCTTATGCCTGGTTCCCTTCCATATAAAAAGGAAGGTTGGATCCATCTCGTCTATGGATATCTCTGTCGTCCTCTGCTCGTCCATATACATCCTCCGCACTGCATCCGGCAGCGCCTCAAATGACTCTGTATTTGATTGGTCATACCGCTTCTTTTTTGTTTATGCTATTTTAACCGTTTTTCACTCAAAAGTAAAATGAAAGAACATCGGCCACCACATAAGTCATGACTTCATACCAATCCCTCGCCCGGTATTAAGGGACCTGGTAAGAGGTGATGGTTGCATAACCAGAAAATGAAATCAACAACATTGCAATTGTAATGCTTCCCGAACGCTTCGTTTCTTATTCCATTATACTGTAACTCATCCACTCATTAAGCAGTCTGGTTCCTTCCACGATTTCCGGCGGAAGAAGCGCTCTGGCCACCAGCTTCAGCTCATCAGATTCTATGTCTGTTCGCTTTAAATGTGCATAATCTCCATCAATCGATATTACAACATATTCAAAACGGTTCATCGCATTCTCCTTTCTGCATCATCATTTGTTCTACCACCTGCCCGAACTCATTTCTTGTAAGCCACCCCATAACATTCTGTAACATGCTCTGTAGTATATCCTGCCTCCAGAAATACATTCTCCATCATATACGGATATACGTACACCATAGCATCCGTCCCCTCATCCGGCAGCCGTTCAAAATGATACCTGCCAATAGCCACAACATTGCGGAAATCAAGATTATCCCCATCGTAGACCGCACTTTCCATATACTCATACGGCGATATCTTTTTATACAACATGATGTTTGCATAATTTAAGCCATTAATGCCGATATCCCCATCCGTCAGTTCCTCGGCTCTCTCAATTGCCTCTTCATATTTATACCAATGCATATGGGACAGCTGCGGATAACCGTAATTTTCATAATGCAAGCCAAAGGATGCCTGGTAATACAGATAATATCCAAAAGCAGCCAGATATACACCTGTGATGACCCACATTCCGGCGCCAACAACTCTCTTCCATTTCAGCCCCCTCAGCAACTTCAAAACGCACATCACCCCTATAGCTCCGTATATAATAATGGGAATGTGAATATTATTTACTTTATAATATTTAGCCCTGTCTATGCCGCACCCCGTCGCAAACGCAGTTAAAAACCAGACCATAATCAGAAAATGCAGCGGAAAATCCCTTTTTTTCCACACACAGCTTATAAATACCTTTATGTGATAGCATAAACCGATGATGATAAACGGCGTGCTGATATAGTAATAAGACCCCACCGCCTCGTCAGTAATCCACCATATATCGTCATGCTGTGACCACAGCATCGCCGCCATCCAGATAAAACGCCCCTTCAGGGCTGACAGCGAAACTCCCATTTCCCCCGTCCGCAGCGACGGCAGCTTCGGAATGGAGAAAACACCTGTTCTAATCTCCGGTATCCAGCCGAAATTCACCGCCAGAAAAAGCAGCAGCGGCAAAGCCATCACAAACAGCAGGAACACTGCCCCCACAAACCTTCTGTCAAATGTCAATCTCTTCCGCCAGAAAAGCAGACATAAAACCAGCACACAGGGCACCATAATCCAGGTCAGCGCATAGCTGTACAACGTAAAACCGGCAAAAACGGCCGCTCCCCATATACTGTTCTTTTTCCCGTTCAGATATCTGCACATGAAATACATGCACAGCAAAAACATGGGCACCGCAAGGTTTGCATCCCAGCCAAACCGGGACTGTTGGATATGCCATGGATTGATTGCCAGAAATCCTGCAAATAACAGTCCCACACGGCTGTCATACATTTCTTTCCCCAGACCGTATATCACAAGAATGGAAAGGCTGCCCAGAATCGCCTGAGGCAGCCTGATCGCCCAGACTGAAATTCCCAATAACGCCAGAAACGGCATGGTCACCCAGGAATACAAAACGCTCATTCCGCTCCCCCACACCGTATAATATACCGGCCTGACATATCCGTAGGAATCTATCCCGTAATGCATCAACGCCCACGCATTATATGCCGAATATGCCTCGTCCTGATGCAGTCCCAAAGGATGCACATCCAGCGCCGCCAGACGTACTGCGCTGCCCGCCAACAGAATCAGAGCCAACACCAGTACTTCCGCCGGTACCTTTTTCTTCTGTGCGATCATCTCCCTTACCCCTTCCTCTCTCCATAAATGCGCTCCGAATACAGCATTCACTTTCCTGGCCTGCCTCGTTCTTCTCTCCACTGCACGCGGACAACAGCATTATAGCATTTTTTCCGGGCAAAAACAATAGCTTCATTCTCCCGACAGAACCAAATCCAGAATATGGGCCAACGGCTCACATGCATTCATGGCTTCCTCCACCGTATTGTTCTGGGCACCTAACTCAATCAGAAGACTTCTTGGCTTGAGGTGCATATTGTAACGATAGCCTTTCAGATAAATCTTCCGTGTCAGGTTCGGATAATATTCCATAGCTTTCAGCTGCATCTGGAAAGAAAATGCCAGATTTCCGTCCAGGTTTTCATTATAGAGATAAGCTATGTTGCCGGTCTTCTTCGTCCTGGAGAGTCCGTTGAAAAACATAAACCTGGCAGTGGGCCTTCCGTCCAGATCCATGACCAGATGAGTGCTTTCAGGCAGGGCATCCCTATGTAAGTCAATAACCACCTGGATGGACGGGTAATCCGTAAGTACCTGCTGAATATCCGACAGTGCCACAGAATAAGAATCATCCCTTGACTCCTTATCATACTGCCCCAGGTGATGAACCACATTATATCCGTAATTATTCCTCAGAACCTCCGCCAGATGCTCCCCCACTCCCATGATAGATGTCGTGGCATCCCCGGGAATGGAATCGGCAAAGGCCTCCTGGGAATGAGTATGGTAGATCAGAATCTGAGGCCCGTCACCGTCCTTTGATATCCGCATGTCTTCTTCCAGAAGCTTATTGACATTCAGCTGGTCGCTGCCTGCGGTTGTGTTGGCATCTATGGTATAAAACTGCTGAATCAGTGTCTCGTAACTGCCAAGGGCTTCCAGGTCTACCTGATTCTGCCTGGTATGGGGGATGAAAGCCGTCGGCTGCTGCACGGCTGCCGCCTCATTCTCCGCCCGCAGAAGCTCCTGCATGGACTCCTGGGGAAGAGCCTCCTCTGACGCCTGTCCGACATCTTGTACCGGCTCAGGCGACACTGCGGGGGTAATTCCGACATTTTCATTCACTGCCCCATCGGCTTCCGGATATGATCCTTCTTCCGCTTCCGCCAGCATAATTGTACGGAAATCCGTTTTTCCCTCTCCATCCTCCGCTTCGGTGTCCTTTTCGTAATAGCCGTAAAAGGGAAACATGGCAACTATCTGCTCCTGAAGAAACATTCCGCTTCCCCGGCCGTTTTCCATGGCAAAGGCTATCCCCGGCATAAACAGACCGCTCAGCCCCTGTTCGGCACCTTCCGCAAGGCTTTTCAGCATGGCGCTGCCGATGGTATCCTGCTTCTTCACCGCATCCGGCACTGCGGCGCTGCAGCTTTTCATAGCTGCCTGTACCCCCAGCACCAGAAAAGCCAGCAAAAGAAGCTGTCTTGTCGCTTTATTTAGAAAAGTGTTTCCCTGAAGTAATTTCTTTGCTTGAAATGGGCTTGTTCCATGGAACAGTCCTCTTCCATGGAATGATTTTCTTCCATTTACAATAATGCACTTCCTTTCCCGCCGCCAGACTCCTATTCAATATATGCCGGCAGATTCGGATACATGATTCCTGTCATCCCATAAACTTCACCGGATGCCCCGCCCACTTCTGACTACTCCATAAACGCTTCCCCGATGGCAATGTTGATGCCTTCGGATACGGTATAGCTGACCCGCTTGATGACGGCGTCAATGTCCTTGCCCGTCATATACATATTGTTCAGTTCCGCAAAATTCAGCTTCTGCTTCTCCCTGTATCTGGCGCTGGCAGGATCTTCGTCTTCCTCCAGAAGCTTATCCAACGCATCCCCCACTATGGTGGCGGCATCCACTACAGTGGGGATACCGATAGCGATTACAGGTACCCCCAGACTCTCCATCGTCAAGGCATTCCTGTGGTTGCCCACGCCGGAGCCTGGCTGGATGCCGGTATTGGTAATCTGAATGGTACGGTTGAGGCGCTTCGTGCTGCGGGCCGCCAGAGCATCAATGACGATGAGCACATCCGGTGCCGTCTCTCCAACCACACCCTTGACAATCTCCGCCGTTTCCATTCCCGTCTTCGCCATAACCCCGGGCTCCAGGGCGCTGACCTGGTTCATCCTGTCGCAGTTATAGGCGGCTTTTCCGTACTCCCTCACGATATGCCTGGTGATGAAGAGATTGTCCACCACCTGGGGGCCCAGGGCATCTGCGGTCACTTCCCGGTTTCCCAGCCCTACCACCAGCACGGACTGCTCCTTCTCCGCATCCGGCAGCAATTCCTGAAGCTCCTCTGCCAGCCTGGCCGAAATCTCCCTGTGATAATCCTCATCCGGCTCCACCATGGCAGGCGCTTCCATGGTCACATAGATTCCCACCGGCTTACCCATGGCTTTGGCGGCATTTTTCGTATCAATCATCACTTTTGTGACACGAATGTCATCTTCTTCGTGGTAATATTCCTCTACCCTGACACCCCGCAACTCACTGTCCGCCTCGCTGATGCTTTCACGCGCCTCCAGCGCCAGGTCCGTCCTCACCTGCGTATTTCCGTGGAATGACCTCTTTCCACCGAAACTGTCCTCTTCCGCAAGGCGGCTTTTTTCCAGAGAATGTACGCTTTCTGCGGAATGCTCCTCTTCCGTGGCATACTCTTTTTTCAGGGAATGCTTCTCTTCCATAGCCCCCCTTTTCTCCATGGAATGCTCGTCTCCCAGGGAACGATTTTTCTTTATACTTTGCATTGTTCCTCACTCTCTTTCGCAATTCGGTTTCACTTCTGCAATTTATTTTCTATTTTGTTCAATTTTTCTCGGAATATGTCTTGACAAAGCTTCTATTATTTACTAAACTGTCTTTATGCGTTTATCACAGTCCTCCGTGTCTGACTGGGAAAAGCAAAACCAAACATAATTATAGTATACAATTGGAGGTGTACGAGACTTGGCTAATATTAAATCCGCAAAGAAGAGAATCCTGGTAAACCGCACCAAGGCCGATAGGAACAAGGCGATCAGATCAAGTGTTAAGACTGCCATCAAGAAGGTATATGCTGCGATTGCTACAGGTGACAAGGCTGCTGCAAAGGCTGAACTGGCTGCTGCTACCAAAGTCATCGAGATGGCCGGGAGCAAGGGCATTTATCACAAGAACAATGTTGCCCACAAGGTTTCCCGTATCAGCAAAGCCGTAAATGAAATGGCTTAATTGATATTATGTATAATCTCTCCATGTAAGACTTTTTCGGCAAAAAAGTCTTTGGAAAGAGATATTTTTCAAAATTGCTCACCAAAAAAACACCCATAACCGTCATATGGGTGTTTTTTCATTCAATGCCTGTGGCTTCCGCCTCCGTGACTGGCCCCACTGCTGCTGTGGTGATGTCCGCCACCGCCGCTGTGTCCTCCGCCGCCGGAAGAACCGGGCGTCTCAATCTTTCTTGTAACTACGCTCTTCCTCAGAAAAGCATCCGTCTTGTCATGCAGCTCCGGCTTCCCGCCTGCCACATAGGCATTCACCGCCACCGTATTTTCCGCCTTCTTCTGGGAAGAACCGCTGACAGCATAAACAAATGCTATGATAATCGGCAGAATGAATACCGTACCCCAGGAAAAAGGTAGCTTCAAAGAAGTATCCATCAGCCTGGCAATCTCTTTCACATAAGCCCTGTAAGCTTTATAAGGATTCGTGGCATAATAATCATCCACCGCGTAAAGCACCTGGTCTATGTCCCTGACGCTGAAAGCCCTCTCCACGCTGCCGCTGGTGGAAAGATGCTCTCCGTTCTGCCCCTCATACCAGTTGTGCAGAAGGAGAACTCCGTCCCCCTCAAAGCCCTTATTGTAGCCATAATGATTCTCGTCCCAGAAATCATCGGCGATATCCTGCATATTCTGCTCCCAGCTCTGAGAGCGGAGCCCGTACTGCGCCATGGCATCTGCCCCTTCCACAGACTGGCTGAAGGTCACAAGCACGATATCAATATGTAACTTGTTCTCCGTTTCCGCTATGTACCTACGCAAATCCTCTTCTTCCTGAGCGGTAAGCACGTCCGCATAGTCATATACCCGTTCTACGGGGGCCTCATTGTTGGTTCTGGGAACATCCCCCCGGGACCGGTTCACCGCTGCTATCACAATGCAGAGCAGCGCCAGGATTCCAATCCCGATGAACCAAAATCGAAAATAGTGAAGATATTGTCTTCCTGCTTCTTTTTTAACATCGTTTTCCATCTTGTTTTATCATCTCAATTCCGCAGCTATACGCCGCTTTTTATTTTCTCTTTCTCTGATTTGCAGCGAATTTACGATACGTGTTTCACAGCAAACCCAGCAACACCTGCAGCAGTGCCAGAATCACCGTAAGGCATGCCCACAGAGTCCCTACATAAGCCATGAACTTTCCGTTGGAAAAGGGCGCCTTCCCCACAATCTTCCCTGTCTGCCCGTTTACATAGAAAGGATACTCCTGGTCTTTATAGCGATATATGTATTTCCACACCGGAAGCAGCCCATAGGTTGTCCTGCTGTCTCTCACGCGCACATCCTGCTGCACTGTCTTTACGGCACTGTAGCCCGCATAGCTTTCCCGCAGAAGCTTCTCGGCATCCGCCTTCATCAAAGATTTCGCCCGCGTCTCCACCACATCGGCTGTCATATTATATTTCTCTCCGTAAAAGCCGGACATAAATTTCGGCTCAAAACTCACCATCTGGCCATATTGAAACGGCGCAATCAGGTCCATCACATCGTCCGGCATCTGATCGGAGGCGTCCGCAGGTATCTTCTCAAAACGAATATCCATGCTGCGGTTTATGGCATAGAAACTGGTCTCCGTGTACTCCTTATCCCCGCTGCGCCAGACCCGTATCTTCGTGCCCTCACCCTGGAAGAAACAGGTGGTGTCATAATCGTAGAACCAGTAGGGCACATAATAGCCCTGCATACTGTTCAGCCTGGCTTCGGAGAGAAAATCAGTGGGTGCAAAAAGGCACTTTTTGAATTTATCCCGAAGGGACTGCTTGCAGGTTTCCCTTCCCATCTGGAACGGAATCATCATCTGCGGCGCATACCTGCCCTCCACCCTCTCGTTAAAAATCAGGTAGCTGTCACAGTATGGGCACTGAGTTGCCGATGTATGCTCCTCCACCGGCACCTCGCCGCCGCAGTTGGGGCAGAGCGTCAGAGCTCCGGTCTGCCCTTCCGCCCGCTCACCGCTCTCTTCACTTTCACAATAGGGACAGTACATGCCATGCCTCTCAGGGCTGTATACGGCATTGCCCCCGCAGTTTCTGCATCTGAAATACATATTTTATCCTTTCTTCCGTACGAGTCGCATGTTTTTACATTTATCCTCACACGTTTTTTTGTCATGCTCAAGGCCGCCGGAATTTACCAGTCTGTGCGGGCCGGGAATATGGCCGGCGGCCTTAAAGTCACTGTCACGACGGTATTCTGACAGGCGGCTGCCGCTTCTGACTGACTGCCAGCCTGCATCAAATCCTCAGTCGCAGAGCACCACTACCCGCTGGGGCGTTGTCTGTGCCGGAATGCTTCTGGTGGAGTGGGTGTACGTGACTACAAGCTTGTGATTAGCCGGATTTCCCTGGAAATACTGATTATTGGTAGTCCTCACATCCACGCTTCCGTCCATGTTCAGCTGCAATGTCTGCTCCTCGTTCACCAGGGATGTATTAAAATATCCCACGCATACCATCCGGCTGTTTTTCTCCTGCGCCGCTGCCACCGCATTATACTGAGGCGGATAAATCAACGGCATGGGCGCATCCGCATCGTACCAGAAGGTGCACAGCATCCCAACGGAAAGAGTCTCAAAATCCACCACATAGGTGGACGGCGTAACCAAAAACAATACCGTGTTCCCATTCATATCCTCCAGCGTAACGAAAATGATACAGCCATTGGTACGGCCTCCTCCCACCCTGCCGGGCGTCATTTCCACGATAGTACCGGTTACGGAACCGAACCTGTTTCTCTTATAAGGTCTTTTTTCCCCGAAAACAAAATCCATGGCTTCTCCCATAAAACATATGATCTGTCTGCATATGATATGTTTTTTCCCTTAAAATATTGCCTGTATTACTGTTTATGACAGATTATGAAACCATTCTGTCTCCCGGACGGCAATTTCGGGCTAATGTATCAATATATCGCACGGCCGCACTATGATACCGCCGCCCAGCACAGCATCCCCGTCATAAAAGCATACGGACTGTCCCGGCGCAGCCGCCCTGACCGGATTCTCAAAAACCGCAAGCAAACGGTCCGGCGCAATCTTTCTCACGGTACAGTACTCGCCCTTGTGGTTGTACCGGATCTTGGCAAAAGCCCGCACAGGCTCCGTCAGGTCCTCCACCGCCATGAAATTCACCCTGTCGCAGAACACTTCCCTGGTGAAAAGCTCCTCGTTCTTACCGATCACTACTTCGTCCGTATCCGGGCGGATATCTGTCACATAGACCCGATCCCCCATGGGCAGCTCCAATCCTCTGCGCTGTCCGATGGTATAGTGGGTGATTCCCTTGTGGCGCCCCAGCACCTTCCCCCGGGCATCCACAAAATTTCCCGGCTTCGGGACGCGCCCGGCGACTTCCCTGTCGATAAATCCCGCGTAATCATCATCCGGCACAAAGCAGATTTCCTGGCTGTCAGGCTTATCCGCAACCGGAAGCCCAATCTCTCCTGCAAAGGCGCGAATCTGTTCCTTGGTATAATCTCCCACCGGCATCAGCGTGTGGGCAAGCTGCTCCTGGGTCAGATTATAGAGTGCGTAGGTCTGGTCCTTACCGGCTGTCACAGAGCGGCTGACTGCGAAGCGATTATTCGGCAGCTTTACCACCCGGGCATAATGTCCTGTGGCGATGTAATCAGCCCCCAGCGCCAGGCTCCTGCGCAGCAAAGCATCCCATTTCACATACCGGTTGCAGGCAATGCAGGGATTCGGCGTGTGCCCCTGTAAGTATTCTTCCACGAAATAATCCATCACGTGACACTTGAATTCCTGTTTGAAGTTCATGACATAATAGGGAATCTCCAGCACTTCTGCAACCCTTCTGGCATCTTCCACCGCCTTCAGCCCGCAGCAGCCTGACTCTCCGGCTGCGTCCGATACGCCTCCGCCTGTTCCATCCGATATACCGCTGCGCTCGTTTACGTCCCGCATGCTTACGGCTTCGCCGCTCTCCTGCCAGATTTGCATGGTGACTCCGATTACATTGTAGCCCTGCTGTTTCAAAAGCCAGGCGGCCACGGAAGAATCCACGCCTCCCGACATTCCTACTACCACTGTCTTCTTCATATATCTCCCAATCCAATCCCGGTTATCCGAATACCCTGTTTCAGGCAGGGAAACCGCCTTCCCGTTTTCCGAAATATCAACATTCGTTCTGCATATCCCCTTCTGCAACACCTTTTCGCAACCATCTCTTCGCCGCATTCTTCCGTCAAAACAGAGGCTCCGTCAGCCCCCACTGTATACAGTACCAGATAACTACATCCCTTAACGGATTCTGGCCCCGAAAGGCATCAGCGCCAACTTTGCTATCTTGAAATGCTGCAGTCCAAACGGAATACCGATAATTGTTACACATAAAACACATCCCATTATAGCAGAGCCCACAGCCATGGGAATCCCGGACAAGGCCAGCCAGAGCACATTCAACAGCATTGAGCCCACTCCGCCGCCATAATCCACTTCTTTTCCAAAGGGAAAGAAGGAGAGACTGGCAAATTTAAAGCACTGTGTCCCCCAGGGGATTCCCACAATCGTAATACACCAGAACAACCCGGCAATCAGCCAGCCAAGCCCGCTAAAAAAACCGCCGCATACAAACCACAGTAAATTTCCCAGACAACCCATAAATAGCGCCTCCCTGTCATACCCATATTTCTTTTGCCACAGCCGCACTGCCTTTAACTGTCTTCTCACATAACGGCACTGCCTTTAACCGTCTCATGATACTGCGTCTGAACGCCGGCTTCCCATGCAGCCTGTAACAGCAAGCAATTCATGCAGCTATTGTAAGCTGTCCTTCAGCTCCCTGCTTTTACTATATTATGCCGGCATCCGCCGTTATTACAGCACTCTCTGACCAAATGCACCAACAGCTTTCACCGCAAAACATCCCCTGCAGGATAAGGAAAAAGCCTCTATGAACTCGCTCCGTCCATAAAGGCCTTGCAAATTTATATTTATTATATAGCATCTCCATCCAAAAAACAACATCCACTTTAGCACGAATGAAATGTTAAACTGCAACGGAAATACCCGGAGCAGAATTCCACTAAAGAAACCCAGTAAATCAAGTCTCCCTCTTTTTATCATAAAGGAACGCTGCAGCATGCTCTCTCAACGTACCGCCGAAACGACGAATTCAAAGCTGCCCCGGTTCAGCCCATCACCCGTACAATTCTGTAATATGCCATGGAGGTCTTTCTGTAGCTGACACTGTACACCAGGGCAAAAATCAGACAGCCTCCCACGCAGCAGGCGATCAGCAGCCCCGTCTCAAAGAACCCTATGGCTCCCAGCAGCATATACACCATCCGCATCCCCACTGCCGTGTGACACAGCGCGCCGATCAGCGGCAAGCCGAACACCATGCTGATCTGCTTTCTGATAGTGCGGCGAATTTCTTCATCCCCCATCCCCACCTTCTGCATGATCTCAAAGTTCGTCTGATCCTCAAATCCTTCCGTAATCTGCTTATAATACATGATAATCAGCAGACAGATGAGAAATATGGAACCGAAAAAGATACCGATGAAAAGCAATCCGCCATACGTACTCTCCTGTATCTCCATATTCTCCCTCCTGTCCCGATACTCGGCAAATTCCGGAAGAGTACCGGCATATTGTTCGATAGTCGCCGAAAATCCGTCAATCTTTTCTTTTTCGGAAAGCTCTTCTTCCGCCGGAATGTTCTCTCCCGCAGTGTCCAGCCAAAAGCCGTAATAATATGACATCTGTGCAGCACTGTCCACATGATAGACGGCGCTCACCCTGCGAAGCTCCTCCTCATCCGCCAAAACCACAAGATAATCAGTATTCATGATATCGTTGGTATGCTTTTTCCTGATCCGGCTCTCGGTGAGCTCCTTTTTTACTGTATATTCCATGGAAAGCTCTTCTTCCATTCCTTTGAAAGACACCGTTTGAGCCGCAAAATCAGGGCCGTTGGAAAAGATCAGAACTTCCCCCGGCTGCAGCGTTTCCGACGCATTCTCCAGCCTGTTGTATTCCTCCAGCGTCATCAGGGACAGTCTGGTCCAACTTGAGTAATCATAAGGATCGCCCTCCGGCTGGAACAGATTATCCACCTGATAAACCCTGATCCCCACATAGGCGTAATCCAACTCCTCCTCCAGAATAACCCCGTGCTGCGCCGCAAGCTCCCGCGTCTCCTGTTTCAACGCTTCTCTGTCCACTGTTCCCTCACCGATAAAATTCAGTTCGAAACCCCTGCTGAAGCCCGAAGTCACAATGGATTCCATCCCCAGATATACCGATACCGTGCATACCACCGTAATGATGACCATGGTGGAAAAAATACAGATATTGGCCAGACTCGCCGCACTTTTCTTCATCCGGTAAAGCATACCGGACACCGTGATAAAATTCTCCGGACGATAGTAAAATCCCTTTCTCTTCTTGAAAAAGCGAAGAGCCGCAATACTGCCCGAGGTAAACAGAAAATAGGTTCCGATTACCACAAAGAACACCGCCAGGAAAAAGTCAAAAAAAACATTACTCTCCAACTGCGCTTTTACAGCCATGCGGTAGCCAAGCACCATGGCCGCCAGCCCCGCCAGGCTCCAGAACCCGATCCGCTTCGGCTCCTTCTCCCCTCTCCTGGAATCCCCCAACAGTTCCACAGGATTGGATTTTCCTACCTGGATCAGATTCACAAAGAGGTTCAGCCCCATGATAAACGCATAAAAGATCATTGTCTGGGTAACCGCCGCCGGCTTTATGACAAAATCCACGTTCACAGGCATTTTCGCCAGGTTCAGCAGCAGCAGAAAAATCAGTTTGGAAAACAGCAGCCCCATTGCAATGGCTCCCACCATCACGACACAGTATATAATCATGCTCTCCCAGAACAACATAATGCCGATATGCTTCTTTTCCAACCCCAGAATACTGTACAGGCCCAACTCTCTTTTTCTCCTCTTGATGAGAAAGCTGTTGGTATAGTACAGAAAGGGAATCATGATGATTCCTAAAAGTACATAGCCTATCTGCACAAGTATCACTGCGTATGCGCCTTTGGGAAGTGTATACATGATATCATTTTTTAAGATAAATCCAAATACAAAGTGGGTAAACATGGCAAATACGCTGATTCCAATGTATGGGAAATATACGGAACCATTTTTTCGTATATTATTTGCTGCCATACGGGGCAGAAGTGACATTGTTTTCCTCATTTTTCTCTACCTCCCTTACCTGGCCTTATTTGCGGCATGGCCTTCTTCTCTGACAGCACCCTTTTCTGCGGCTGGCCTTCTTCTCTGACAGCACCCTTTTCTGCGGCACGGTCTTCTTCCATTTCATTGCCGTCTCCCATAAGGCGATTTTCTTTTAAGGCATGGCTTTTATCCATGAAATGGCTCTCCTGCATGGATACGTCTTTTTCCGTGTGCAGAATGGTCAGCGTATCCGATATTTTCCTGTACATCTCCTCGTCATTCAGCCTGCCTCGGTAGATCTGGTTGAACACACAGCCGTCCTTGATAAAGAGCACCCTTCCGGCACGGCTGGCAGCCTGGATGCTGTGGGTTACCATAAGGATTGTCTGCCCGTCCCTGTTGACCTGAGCAAATATCTGCAGCAGCTTGTCGGAGGCTTTGGAATCCAGGGCTCCGGTGGGTTCGTCCGCCAGTACAATCTGAGGCCGGGTAATCAGCGCTCTCGCCACCGCCGCCCTTTGCTTCTGTCCGCCGGATACCTCGTAGGGATATTTTTCCAGAATTTCCGCAATATCCAGTTTTACCGCCAGGGGTTTGATCCGCTCTTCCATCTTGTGGTAATCACAGCCCGCCAGCACCAGGGGCAGGAAGATATTATCCTTTAAGGACAGGGTATCCAGCAGATTGAAATCCTGGAATACAAATCCCAGATTATCCCGCCGGAATGCGCACAGTTCTTTCTGTTTGATATCCGCCATATTCTTTCCCGCCAGGATTACCTGTCCGCCGGTGGGTTTATCCAGGGATGCCATAATATTCAGAAGTGTAGTCTTTCCGGAACCGGACTCCCCCATGATCGCCACATATTCGCCCTGTTCCACTGTGAAATTCACATTGTCAAGTGCCTGAACCTTGTTTCCGCCCAGGCGTGTGGTGTATATTTTTTTGAGATTTTTTACTTCCAGCAATGCCATTTTGCTCCTCCTCGTTTTCGTCCGTATCCGGTTCTTTCCGTGCCGCCCGGACACGGAAATCATGCAGCAGACGCTCAACCCGATATCGGTCCGGCAGACGCTGCGGGCAGATACGTTTTTCCTGTCTATATATTACAGCTGCGGCCCCGCCGTACCTGTAAGAACAGGATACCGGAAATGAGAGCTTTTTGCCATAGATTTTCCTTACATTTTTGTCGGGGAACCTTACGATTCTGTAAGGTTGAGGACCAGCATTTTACCAGCGTCCGCCATTATGGCGCCCTGAACGAACTGTTGCCTTTTTAACGCGGCCGTCACCATCAATGAAATTTTCCGCCGGTCGGTTTCCTATCCTACCCTTGACTGGAATGAGCTGGACGACCTTCACCGGCAGTCCAAGATCGCGGCGGCAGATCATCTTCTGATGAAAACAAGGATACTTCTGAACGATGAGACAATCACTACCCTGGAGGCCTCCACGGTAAAAAAACATATGACAGATATTGTACGACAAAATCTTATAGCGATATGCGGGAAACCTACCGAAAACTGGATCACATGCGTTGGCTTCGGTTCTATCTCTTTTACAACTGGAGTTACGGCTCCGTCCGCAATGATGCGAAAAGAGAGCACCCCATGCTGTGCCAGTATGAAAAACTGACGCCGGAGCAGAAACGGGAAAGGGACGCCGCCTGGGAGCTGATGGGAAGTATTTCTCTTGAGCTTGATCCCGGCATCTGATGAAAACACAATGCAGACGAGGCCCGTGCCGCTGGGATATATGCTTCCCGGCCCGGCGCAGGTTCCAGACAGTTACCGGCTTCCGAATAAGACGGATCCTGCATGATGCCCTGCACCGGTCCGGCTCAGCCTCCGAACAGATGCCGATGCCGGAAGCCTCAGCCCAATCATACGAAAGACACCGCTTGGGCTGTCGCGCCAAAATCCGGTTTTCATGTCACGCAAGGGCATCAAATCGCTTATATAAGGCGGAATACTCCCACTGGCTCTCCTGCGGCTGGTCATAATACGATTCCACGGAGGACAGCTCCGCCGCCTGTGCCGGTTCCTGATCCGGAGAAGGTTCGGGTTCTGGCATATCCTCCAGGGTCTCTGCGATTTCTTCCGCGGTTTCTTCCAGAATATCGCTGAGCATTCCTTTCTCTTCATCAATGCCGAGAGCCTCCTCCACGGCCTCTTTCTTACGCTCCTCCTCTGTCTTGGGCGCGCTCTTGTCGATGGCTTTGGCAATCTCCTCGCCGCGTTCCTTTGCCTCGTCCATCATATGGAACATCTGGGCATTGTTGTATTCCGCTTTGGCAGCCGCAATCTGATCTTCATAGGAATGAAGCAGCTCTAATACCCTGGCGACCTCTTCCGGACTGGAGCATTCAATGTTTTTCAGATTCTTTTTCTGATTTTCAAAGAAAGCGACCTGGCTGTCGCGCCTGCCCTGCCGCTCCAGCTTCTGTGCCGTACTTTTCATCAGGCCACCTCCGGATAATAAGTTCCATCCCACTGACATTGGATTCGAATTCTGCAATCTGATATTCATAGCGCGGACCTCCGGCCGCAACCCAAAATAAAATAGAGCCAAAACTCT
>CAJUJN010000007.1:0-35233 GCA_910586775.1 uncultured Acetatifactor sp.
CATAAAACCATATGGAAGGGTTATTCTTTTTATTGAAAACTTTTAACTCACAAGAATAAATTATACTGCTTATTTTATGATCAAGTATATAAACCGGGATTTGGAGGAAAGGATTACTTGGATGTCAAACTGGTGCGAACAGGCATTGAAGATGCAGAAAAATAGTGGAATATGCAGGTAACAGCTTTTAAAGAATTATATGACAAATATCAATATACAGAAACCAGCCCTGCAACAGAGCCTATGGACAAAATAATTATGAGATTAATGCAGCCATTTACTTATTACTATTTTATCATTGCAAATAGCATAGCAGCAGGTGCCATAAGAGTAGGCTTTTCTCTAAAGAAGTTGTAACAGTTATTTTTCGACAATTCCTAAATTAAAAGAGTCCGCTTCGGATTCCGTACAAACAGCGGCCTGGCGGTTCAGAGAGGATATTTTTCGAGATTGGAGGAATTAGGAAGAATGGGCGGAACAGCGACGGATCCGAATGAAGCGTTTATTGACAGTTTGAAGATTGAGGATGTGCCGTGGGGCAGACTGACCACCGCATACGGGCGGGCAGGGGATTTTCCGGAATATCTTGCCATACTTGGCGGGATGGAGGATCGTGAAGAGATGGAAGATGCTTTCGGGGAGATTGCAGACTGCATCGAGCATCAGGGGACATTGTGGCATTCCACGCCGTTTGCGCTGATTTTCCTTGTGCGCATTTACCGGGAGGCGGCGAAACGGGAGGGATGCGACGATGCCGACTGGCTTGCGGAGGAGCTGGAGGACTTGTTTTTCCTGATTGCCACATGCTTCCACGACTATCAGGAGCTGGCGGAAGACGAACCCCTGCCCCTGTTTGCGGACATGCTCAGGGAAGAATATCTCTGGCCGGAAGATTTCAGCGAGGAAGAGGAAGAGGCCCGCTGGGCAGAAGGCCCCTATGAGGGGGATTTATTTGCAAGCATCTACCACTACTCTTACGAACTGGTGAAAGAATTTGATCAGTAGGACGATGAGATGGCGTACTCGTGCAACGAAAGACCGCCAGCTATATATGTTCGCTTTAAATGGAACAGTAAATTTAAACCCCGGCCCCTGTTTTCGGACAGCTCAGGGAAGAATATCTCTGGCCGGAAGATTTCAGCGAGGAAGAGGAAGAGACCCGCGGGCAAAAGGCCCCTATGAGGAGGATTTATTTGCAAGCACCTACCATTACTCTTATGAACTGGTGAAAGAATTTAATCAGCAGGAACGGGCATTTGTCTGCAGCGCTTCTTCCCACTCGGCCTCCCGGAAACCCACCAGCACAAAATCTTTCCCCACTGCCAACGGCCGTTTTACCAGCATGCCGTCCGTGGACAGCAGCTCCAGCTGCTCCTCCTCGGACATGGCGGGGAGCCTGTCTTTCAGCTTCAGCTCTTTGTACAGGTTCCCGCTGGTATTGAAGAAGCGTTTCAGGGGCAGCCCGCTTCTGCGGTGCCATTCCGCCAGCTCCTCCTTTGTGGGGTTTCTCTCCTTAATCGGCCTGTCCTCATAGGGAATCTGATGGCTCTTCAGCCAGTCCGCGGCCTTTTTGCAGGTGCTGCATTTCTGGTATTGTATGAATTGCATCTTCTTTTCCTCCAATTGAGTCAAAGGGCGGGATTCGCCATGGCCCGCCTGTTTCCAAACTATTCCGGCAGCGCTTCAAGAATTTCTCTGGTATACGACGATTTTAAATCCCTGTTTTGGATTTCGATAATACGGATTTCATTTGACATTTTTGTTCCTCTGATTTATGGATTTGCGACTATTTTTTATCTAAAAACGGAGACGGAAATCCCCATGTTTCTTTCTATGTTTCTTTCTATGCTTTTTTCTTTCCATGTTATGCCGCAAACTTAACCATAATTTTATCTGACCACAAATCAATAAAGAAATCGGCTATTTCCGCAATCACATCTATAATGAAATCAGCCATACGAACCTCCTCTGGACAATCGTCTGCCACTAAGTCCAGTATAACACGTTCCTATTACTTTTCAAGATATCTTCCGCAAAACTTTCGTAAAATATAGGGCTAATCCAGAAACCTGCGCTCCAATACCGCCCAAATCATGGCAGCGGCGATTTCCTGCTGGCTGGGCAAAGTGCTTTCCCACAACGCTGCCAGTTCCCGTATTTCACTGACCTCATTATCTTCCAGCGCGTCCCGCAGCAGATAGTCCGGGGAAATTTTAGAAAAACCTATTCCATTTGGAAAACATTGTAGTATAATTCTTAATGAAGTATCATATTCAGGACAGAAAGAAAGTACAGCTTTCTGCAAATGATAAAACTGCCCTGAATGTGATTCTTCACAATTGTACCAAGACACGAGATTATTTTCCAAAGACAATGTACAAAGGAGATAAAATGGACTACAAAGCTTTCGTAGAATATGCATTTCAGAAACTGCATGAAAGAGGATGGCTTACGGAATTGATACCTTCTTCCATAACCGAAACAGATATTGCCGAATTTGAACAGGAGTACCTCATTGAGCTGCCTGTTATTTTGAAAATATACTTGATGTCATATAAACCTTCGGCGACTGACCTTGTGGGGGTGGTGTATGACGATGAGAATAAAGAAATCAAAATTGATACAATGGATTTTTATGACCTCACAGATGATATTTCCGACTGGTCAGAGAGCCTGGAATGTTTTCGGGAGGAATTTGAAGATTGCGAAACTCCTCTCCGAGAAGAAATCTATAAGAACTTGTTCCCGATTGGATATATGGACGGTTGGTATTGTTTAGATTTAAGCCAATCAGACGGCAAGGACTGTCCGGTTGTTTTTTTGGAATATGGAGGTTTTTGGGATTGCTATCGTGACTCAGATGGAATTTTACACGGTAAGTGCGTCGCTTCCAGTTTTCGCACATTTTTGGAATGGTACTTTTGTGGTTCTTTGGAACCGGAATATGAGAAGATAAACCATGTAACTGTAAACTATGAATTTTATAGTATGTGGCATGATCAGCATTTTATTTCGTAACTGAATTTGAACATTATGCCGCATGTATGGCCGAAGGATTCGTTATTGAATATGAAAAATGGTATTATGATTTCGGATGGAAATCCGTATTTGGGGAGGAAGATATCATGGCATTTAATGAAGATTTAGAACAATTTATTTTTGAGTTCAATGGACTGATTTTTGCCTGGGATGAAGAGCCTGGAGAAAATTATTTGGAACAGGTCAAAACATTATCTGAAAAATACAATGCACATCTAAATTTTATTGTAGAATTTATGATGCCTTATATTACAAAAGTGTTTGGTACGTTCAGTTTTGATGAGATCAAAGAAAAATTGGGCAAGCCTGTTATTGACTACGAGAATGGCCGGGTAAATTACTTTGAGCAATCATTTGATGATAAACATATTTTTACATTTGAATTTTCGGATGATGAATTTGAGGATCTGCAGTATTTTTCAATAGATGGCTGAAGGGAACTGCCCATAGTGGAGAGGAATTATAATAGTGATATGAGTGAAGAGCTGCAGAAACAATATTATCTGATTAGATTTAAGATTTTGCAGGAAACGTATTATGCTATTTGGTATACAGATGATATTGACGGGTTTCTGCTTGATAAAGACGGCATGTTAAGGTCTTTTCCGACCAAAGAGGAAGCGATGGCGTTTGCGCGGGAGGAGGGATTGCTGATTAATACGAAAGAAGATGAATTTCTTTTATCCTCAGCAATCCTTAGGAAAAAGAACATCAGAAAAATAAATTGCAGTCTTTTTCTGAATTACTGGAATCTGTTTTCAGATATAGAACATTCAATGAACTGTAAATTTATCGGCGATAGCAGGGAAGAGCATATTCGGCATATTTATGAAAAGCTGTTTTATGGATGCAATATACTGCTAAAGGAAAATGAGGAACCTTATAGACCCAAATGGAGCAAGAAGGAAAAATGTCTGATTGCCAGTGTGATGAAAAATGGGGTTAAGATTTTATCGAAAGGTCTACACAAGAGCTGATGTTGGAAATATACAGATCTATGCATGTTTATTATTCGTAAATCTGGTATTTTATAATTTTTTCAGGTGTCAGCTGCGATATACCTGTTTGGAAAGGGGGCTCAATGTAATTGATTATGAAATTGTGTGCAGATTTTCATTGTAATGGCTGGGATAATCCGTTATACTAAAAACGGACAGCTGAGGTGCGGCAGGCCCGGTGGAGCGTTCCATGGAAGAAAAGCGTTCCATGGAAGAAAAGCATTCCATGGAAGAAAAGCGTTCCATGGCAGCTTGCAGTTTCTGATATTCAATGGCTGTCTTTGGACGAATTTTCCATATTCAATACACATTTAGAGCTTTGCGGGCAGAAACCCTTACCAGAATCAATATGGGCCGAGATATATGATGAAGGAACCATATACTGTGGACTTTTTGTCAAAGACAGGATGGGTGGGCCGTGCCTGTGCGGAAAAATATTCCCAAAACGCTTGGGAAGTGGCGGATGTCCGGATTGCGAAGTCATACAGAAATCAGGGATACGCATACAGACTATGCCATTTTGTGCTGTCATATATTCTTTCTCAGGCAAAGACCGCAACAATCCGGACAGAGGAAGACAATTTTGCCATGCAGAGAGTCATTAAAAAGCTGGGCTTTACGAGATGTGAGCCTGATTGAAAAAAGAAGAGCAGGAGATGACGGATATGCGTGTCCTGGAGTTTTATGAGGGGAGAGACAAGCGGTATACGGAAGAATTGATTTACCAGGATTTTTTCGAAGAAGATTCGGAAGATGACAATGGCACCGCGATGAAAGTCATCCTGGAATATGATGGGAAACCCATTGGATACGGGCAGATTTATCCCATAACTGACGAAGGCTATGAAGAATATGAATATGACAATCGGAACGAGACCATATATGGCATGGACCAGTTCGTATTTTGGCATCTTGCGTCAAAAACAGAGTAAAACAGAAGCAGATGTCAGCTGAAATAAGGAGCAGAACAAATGACAAAAATCCGGTGTGTTGTTGAGAGAATTACATACCAGAATCCCGAAAACGGATATTCTGTTCTGAAAGTACATGTGAAAGGCTATGATGACCTGGTCACTGTGGTAGGGAACCTGTTGGATGCGAATGTGGGTTCCGTTCTTTTGGTAGACGGGGACTGGAAGGTGGATTCCAGATACGGCCGCCAGTTTATGGCGCAGAAGTGGGAGGAAACGCTTCCGGCAACAGTATACGGAATGGAAAAGTACCTGGGCAGCGGCCTGATCAAGGGGGTCGGCCCCAAATATGCCAAAAAGATCGTGCAGAAATACGGCACAGATACCTTTGCAGTCATCGAGGACAACATAGAACTGCTGATCGAAATTCCGGGAATCGGAAACAAGCGTATCCGGATGATAGCGGAGAGCTGGGAACGGCAGAAGGAAGTGAAGAACATCATGCTTTTTCTCCAGGAGCATGGAGTGAGTACCGCCTTTGCCGCCAAAATCTACAGACAGTACGGAAATGAGAGCATCGCGGTCATGAAAGAAAATCCCTATCGGCTGGCGGATGATATCTGGGGGATTGGCTTTAAGACTGCCGACAGCATTGCACAGAAGCTTGGATTCGGCAGAGAGACCTATGTCCGGCTCCGCAGCGGCATCATGTACACCTTGAGCGAGCTGGCGGACGAAGGACATGTGTACGCGGAAAGGGGGCAGCTTACGCAGAAAGCTGCCGGATTGCTGGAGGCAGAGGAGAGCCGTATCGTCATGACCATGGACCAGATGCTGAAGGATAAGGATCTGATCCGGGAAGAGGACGCCATATACCTTCCGCCGTTTTATTTTGCGGAAGCCGGGACGGCAGGAAAACTAAAAAAACTGGCATCGGAGCCTGCGGGAGACAGGCTTTGGATACAGTTGTCAAAGGCAAGGCAGGAGACCGGAAACGACAGGCTCTCCGTTGATGTCGGCAGAATTGAGCAGACTGTGAACATGAAGTACGATGAAATCCAGGCTGACGCGATTCGGCAGGCTGCCATGGCGAAGGTAATGGTGCTGACCGGAGGCCCCGGTACGGGCAAGACCACCACCACCCAGGGAATCATTGCGGCATACAGAGCTTACGGCCTGAAAATTCTTCTTGCCGCACCCACCGGAAGAGCGGCCAAAAGGATGACGGAAGCCACCGGGCTGGAGGCGAAGACCATCCACAGGCTTCTGGAATGCAAACCGCCGGAGGGTTACGGGAAAAATGAGGAGAGTCCCCTGGAGGGAGACGTACTGATTGTAGATGAATGCTCCATGATTGATATCATCATGATGAATTCCCTGCTAAAAGCCATTCCTGCAAATATGCGCCTGATTCTGGTGGGAGATATTGACCAGCTGCCCTCTGTAGGGGCGGGAAATGTGCTGCGGGATGTCATTGACTCAGGGCGTTTTCCGGTGGTTCGTCTGACCAGGATTTTCCGTCAGGCTCTTACAAGCCGCATTATCCGAAATGCTCACAGAATCAATGCGGGACAGATGCCGGATATCTCCAACGGGACAGATACGGATTTCTTCTTTCTCCAACGGGAGGAGCCAGAGGAAGCCGTGGCAGAAATCATAAAGCTGGTGAAAGAAAAGCTGCCCCGTTATTATGGGATGCCGCCATCCGTAATACAGGTACTGACACCCATGCAGCGGGGCGTCGTGGGCGCAACCAACCTGAACCTGGTGCTGCAGGAAGCGGTCAATCCCCAGGGGGAGGGACTGCGCCGGAGCGGCTTTGTGTTCCGCCCCGGGGACAAGGTCATGCAGATTAAGAATAATTACAATAAGGAAATCTTCAATGGGGATATCGGGATAATCGAGTCTGCGGACCTGACGGAACGTACGCTGACTGTAAATTTTGACAATCGAAAAATCGTGTATGATGCCACGGAACTGGATGAGCTTGTCCATGCCTATGCCACTACCATCCACAAGGCGCAGGGCTCTGAATACCCGATTGTGGTAATGCCTGTGCTGATGAATCACTTTGTGATGCTCCAGAGGAATCTGATTTATACAGGCATTACCCGGGCAAAGAAAATCCTGGTTATCGTGGGGACGAAGAAAGCGCTTTCCTATGCTGTACGGAATGTAACCGTGACTCAGCGCAATACTATGCTGACGGAACGCCTGGGAGGCATAAGGGAGACGGAGCCTGTGGATATGCCCCGGGCTTAGCCGTCTGCTGCCTGTCATTTCGGTTGGAACATCAACTGCTGTATGGGGTCGAAATACTTCCTGCCGGTTTCCCGGCCGCCGGTATGTGGATAAAACCGGAAAGCAGGTCTCCGACCTGCCTGAGCAGCCATATGGCTAAGGTGTATCACGCTCTGCCTTGAAATGGGCGATGAGCGCTTTCACTTCCTCCAGACATGCGCCGCATACCGTACCGGCTCCGGTCGCTTCCTGCACTTCTTCCAGTGTGCCTGCGCCGGAATCCACAGCCTCTTTGATCCGTCCGCAGGTAACGCCCACACAGTTGCATACTATTTTTTCCATATCCATAATATATACCATCCTTTCCCGGATAGGATATGCGGAGAAGCGGATTTTATACGAAACTGTAAACTAAAACAGTCTTGACGCCGGTGCGGAGAGACGGAACAGGAAAACAGCTTCTTCACTGCAGAGCCCGGAAGAAAATGGCAGCTGTGATTTTCAGATGAAATTCATCTCAATCACAAAGCCCAGGTACACCAGCAGCGAGCCCAGGGAAACCAGATGCGTGGTAAAGAAGATATTTTCGCTCCTGGAAAGGTCTCTCAAGAGAAGAAGCGGAACTGGAATAAGGAAACAGATGACAAAAAAACAACGTGCACTTGAAATTATAGAAAGACTGAAGAAAGAATATCCAGCAGCCGACTGCACTCTGGACTACGACCAGGCGTGGAAGCTTCTGGTTAGCGTGCGCCTGGCAGCACAATGTACGGATGCAAGAGTAAACGTGGTAGTGGAGAAACTTTATGAAAAATTCCCGGATATCAATGCCCTGGCGGAAGCCGAAGCGGACGAAATCGAAAAAATCGTTCACCCCTGCGGTCTGGGAAAAAGCAAGGCAAGAGACATCAACGCCTGTATGAAGATGCTCCGGGACGAGTACGGAGGAATGGTTCCGGATGATTTCGATAAGCTTCTGGCGCTGCCGGGGGTAGGAAGGAAAAGCGCCAACCTGATTATGGGGGACGTATTCGGGAAGCCTGCCATTGTGACGGATACTCACTGTATCCGGCTGGTGAACCGCATGGGGCTGGTGGATGGTATCAAGGAGCCTGCCAAAGTGGAAAAGGCGCTTTGGAAGATTATTCCGCCTGCGGAGGGCAATGACTTCTGCCACCGCCTGGTGAACCACGGCCGGGAAGTCTGCACGGCGCGGACTAAGCCTTACTGTGACAAATGCTGCCTGGAAGATATCTGCAAGAAGGCAGGCGTTGAAGCGAAGTAGGTTTATTTCCCTGTTCTTCCAATGATAATGAACCGTATTCTATCCGGCATCTGTCCGTCAGGAGCATTTTGAAGGGATAGCATTTGTAAGTATTCAGGTAAAAGGAGAACGGAAATCTGCAGCAAGGCTTACGGGAGAATGGGGATACGGCAAAAATGAAAGTCTATTTTTCATAAAGCCCGAATATAGATTTCTGTAGAAAAATGCCTGGGAGGAATACCTGTGGAAATCTATGTGGTAAAACCGGGAGACAGCGTGGACAGTATTGCGCAGCTGCTGGATGTGAATGCGGAGCAGATTATATTTGACAATCAACTGGAATATCCCTATGCCCTTGCGGTGGGGCAGGCTTTGCTGATCAACCGTTATGTCAGGAATGCGACTCGCGCGATTACTGTAAGCGGCTACGCCTATCCATTTATCGAGCGGGACGTATTAGAGCAGACACTGCCGTATTTATCGGAACTGCCAATCTTTTCTTACGGTTTTACAATGGAGGGAGAGCTGCTGCCGCCTTCCTATGGGGATGATAAATGGATGATTGCAGAAGCCCTTCGTTTCGGCACCCAGCCCATTTTGACGCTGACCCCCTTTGGACCAGACGGAAACTTCAACAATCAGCTGATTCATTCCGTGGTAAACAATGCGGCATATACGGATCGATTGATTCAGAATTTGCTGGAGACCATGGCTGCGAAAGGCTACGAGGGAGTAGACATTGATTTTGAATACATCCTGGCAGAGGACAGGGATGCATTTTCGGCTTTTGTATGGCAGGTGGCAGAGACTATGCGCGCTTCCGGATATCATACTTCCGTTGCGCTGGCACCCAAGACAAGCGCCGATCAGGCAGGGCTGTTATACGAGGGAAAAGATTATCGGGCGCTTGGAGAAGCCGCCGACCATGTGCTGCTGATGACTTACGAGTGGGGCTATACCTACGGTCCGCCCATGGCGGTGGCACCCATCAATCAGGTCCGCAGAGTAGTGGAATATGCCCTGACGGAAATTCCCGCCGAAAAAGTAGATCTGGGAATTCCCAATTACGGTTACGACTGGCCGCTTCCTTTTGAACGGGGCGTCACAAAGGCAGCTACTGTCAGCAATGTAGGAGCGGTGCGTATTGCAGTAGAACAGGGGGCGGAGATTAAATTTGACAGTCTGGCGGAAAGCCCTTATTTTACTTATGTCAGCGGCGGAATCTCCCACGAGGTATGGTTTGAGGATGTGAGAAGCCTGCAGGCAAAATTCCGGCTTATCCGGGAATATAATCTGCACGGCTGCGGCTACTGGCAGATTATGAAATGGTTCCGCGCCAACTGGCTGTTACTGCATAACCGGTTTTATATTTTAAAATGAATGTCCTGCACAGAATCGTCAATTCCGGTACCGGACAGGCAGACTTATCGGAAGCAATCTCTATGTTTCCGATAGTATCAAATACAGAAAGAAGGTGATATAGATGAGTGCATTGTGATTAGAGGATATGAGTAAAACATACCTGGAGCATTCAATGGTTATACACAATTTCAAGAATTACAAATCGTAATGTTTCCCAATTTGCATATTACTTTTGATGAACTGTTTGATATTGAGTAGGAAGCACTGGAGGAACGGATTATGAGAATGTACGACATTATCATGAAGAAAAGAAACGGCGGGGAGCTTACCCCGGAGGAAATCCGGTTTTTCATAGAAGGCTATACCAGGGGGGAGATTCCAGACTACCAGGTCTCCGCCCTGATGATGGCAATCTATTTCCGGAAAATGACGGAAGCAGAGACACTGGCGCTTACCATGGCCATGGCAGACAGCGGTGACAGACTGGAACTCTCTGAAATCCGCGGAATCAAAGTAGACAAACACAGTACAGGCGGCGTAGGCGACAAGACTTCTCTGTCTCTGGCTCCCATGGTGGCTGCCTGCGGCATTCCCGTGGCAAAAATGAGCGGGAGAGGCCTGGGACATACCGGCGGTACCATTGACAAGCTGGAAAGTTTCCCCGGATTCACCACAGCTCTCACCACCCGGCAGTTCATTGAAAATGTGAACCGCATCGGCATTGCCATCATGGGACAGACTGCCGACCTGGCACCTGCCGATAAGAAGCTTTACGCCCTGCGGGACGTTACAGCCACAGTAGACAATATGTCATTGATAGCCAGTTCCATCATGAGCAAAAAACTGGCTGCCGGAGCCGATGCCATTGTACTGGACGTCAAAACCGGAAGCGGTGCCTTTATGAAGAAAGAGTCGGACGCCAGAGCATTGGCGGAGGAAATGGTGAAAATCGGCAAAAACGCCGGACGGAAAACGATAGCCGTTATCTCTGACATGGACCAGCCCCTGGGCTATGCGGTAGGTAATGCTCTGGAGGTAAAAGAAGCCATCGAAACCCTGAAGGGCAGCGGGCCTGCGGATTTCCTGGAACTGTGCCTGACCCTTGGGAGCCAGATGCTGATAGCGGGAGGCAAGGCGGGTGACGGCAGCCAGGCCAGGAAGATGCTGGAAGCTGCAATCGCCGACGGCAGCGCCCTGGAGAAGCTTGCGGAATTTGCGGAGGCCCAGGGCGGCAGCCGGGAAGCAGTATATCAGCCGGAACTGCTGCCGAAAGCACAGATTGTCAGACCCGTTCCTGCCCCGGCAAACGGTTATATCAGCCATATTGTCTGCGATGAAGTGGGAATCTGTTCGCTTCTTTTAGGCGGAGGCAGGGAGACAAAGGAGAGCGAAATCGATCTGTCCGTAGGACTGGTGCTGTGTAAAAAGGTGGGAGACTACGTCAGGGAAGGGGAGGCACTGGCAATGCTCCATGCCAACGATGAGGGCCGGGCGGAAGCGGCGGAGAAACGATACCTGGCCGCCTGCAGTATCAGAGATACCCCACCTGAGAAGACTTCTTTCATCAAAGATGTTATCGTATAGACGTTTCGGTTAGGACGTGGGCGCCGGTGCCGATTTTATGCATAGTTTACCGTCTGCCGTAATAGAATGAAACATGAAGAAAAATAACAGCCATGTGCAGAAAAGTGAAATGAAGATGGAGGAGAGGTCTTCCGTGGAAGGAAGACGCTCCATGGAAACATTGATAGATTCCCTGAAATTTCCCAAAGATATCTGCATGGGAACCATGAAGGTAACCATGACAGGCAATCGGGAAGCCTGGATTGAGAATTACCGGGGAATTCTGGAATACACCGAACGTCTGATTCTGCTGCAGGGCAAGACCTGCCAGGTCTGTTTTGAAGGCAGCGGGCTTTCGGTGGATTACTATACCAATGAGGATATGAAGATCAGCGGCTGCATCAACTGTGTCAGGTACAGCTAGCAAAACTGTGAGTAAGTAAAGAAAGGTAGAAAAAGCAGCGTCTGTCTTTGCGAAGGAAGTGTCGGAAAGACAGATGCGGAATTGGAAAAATATGATCAAATTTCTGAAGTATATGAGAGGGTATCTGCGTATCCGCCTGTGGGGTTTTTCCCCGGAACGTTTTATGAATCTCTGCAGCAACAAAGGGATTCTGTTGTGGGATATCGTCCGGGAAGGGGATGCCTATTATATGTGCATCAGCCTGCAGGGCTTTTGGGAACTGAAGCCAATACTTAAGAAAACAGGGACAAGGGTAGCCATATTGGAAAGATATGGACTGCCCTTTTTGATTCCGCGCCTGCTGAAGCGCAAAATATTTATACTGGGACTGCTTCTGACCTTTGTCTTCTGGATTGTTTCCTCCTTTTACATATGGAATATTGAAATTACCGGAAATCAGCGGATTACGGAGGACGTTTTTCAGAGTTTTTTAAAGGATAACCAGGTGACTGTAGGCATGCGCCGGGACGCCCTGAATATCAGTGAGCTGGAAAAGCAGATTCGGAGACAATTTCCGGAGATTACATGGGCATCCGCGAAGTTAGACGGAACTAAACTGCAGATTGATATCAAGGAGAACGACGCGCCCATTGTAGTAGAAAAACCGGAAACAAACCCGGGAACCGATCTGATTGCGGAATACGACGGCATTGTGGCGGCAATGATTGTCCGCAGTGGTGTTCCCCAGGTTTCCATCGGTGATGCGGTGGAAGCAGGAACGGTTCTGGTGGAGGGCAGAGTTCCTATCTTTAACGAAGATGCAACGGTACGTGAATACGAATACGTGGATGCGGATGCAGATATCCTGTTGGAGCATACCATGGATTTTTCCGAGAGCCTGTCCCTGGATTACATCAAAAAGGAATATACCGGAAGGGAAAAGGAGAGCTATTACCTCAAGCTGGGCAGTAAGACCTGCAGGCTTCCGGAGGAGAGACCCTTTCTGGTGTATGACAGCCTCATGAAGGAGACCAGGCCACTGGCACTGGAAAAGCTGAATATTCCCGTATTCTGGGGTTCGGTAACCCATCGGGAATACCAGAATACGGAGCATTTGTACACTCAGCAGGAGGCGGAAACGCTTCTTAATCAAAAATTAATTGATTTTCTTGCAGATTTAGAGGAAAAAGGGGTACAAATTATTGAAAAAAATGTTAGAATAAATAGGAATGACACTTCATGGGTCATAGAGGGAGCCTTTCTGGTGCGGGAGCCGGTCACCGGACGCGGTGAGACGGCAAGGATGGATACAGGAAATATAGATTCCACAGGAGAAACGGATGAGTGATTTTACAACAATCAAACTGGATATGCCGACGGAGCATATGCAGAAAATATTCGGTATGCATGACGCATATGTGAAGAAACTGGAGCGGGATTTCGATGTGGCTGTTGTAGACCGCAACGGGTCCATTACGATTACCGGCAGGGAGGAGATGGCCAGAAAGGCGGAAAACGTCCTGAAAGAACTGGTGCTCCTTTCCAGCCGCGGAAATGAGATAGAGGAGCAGAGTGTGGATTACGCGATTACATTAGGAATGGAAGAACAAAATGGCGCGTTGGCGCAGATAGATGCAGACTGCATCTGCCATACCGTAAACGGCAGGCCCATCAAGCCCAAGACCCTGGGGCAGAAGGCTTATGTGGACGCCATTCGGAATAATATGTTGGTATTCGGCCTGGGACCTGCGGGAACGGGGAAAACTTACCTCGCCATGGCAATGGCCATCAGCGCTTTTAAAAATGACGAAGTGGGCAGGATTATTCTGACCAGGCCTGCCATAGAAGCAGGAGAAAAGCTGGGCTTCCTGCCGGGAGACCTGCAGAGCAAGGTAGACCCTTACCTTCGTCCGCTGTACGATGCGCTTTACCAGATCATGGGAGCGGAGAGTTTTGCCAAAAATATGGAGAAGGGACTGATAGAGGTAGCGCCGCTGGCCTATATGAGAGGGCGCACTCTGGACAATGCCTATATCATTCTGGACGAGGCCCAGAATACTACGCCTGCCCAGATGAAGATGTTCCTGACCCGTATCGGGTTCGGCTCCAAGGTGGTGGTGACGGGTGACAACTCCCAGAAGGACCTTCCCGCAGGCACGAAATCCGGTCTGGATATTGCCGCGAAAGTACTGAGGGGAATTGATGATATTGCCTTCTGTGCCCTGACCAGCAAGGACGTGGTGCGTCATCCGCTGGTCCAGAAAATTGTACAGGCTTATGAAAACTATGAAGCAAAAGAAGAGCGGAGCCGCCAGCGTGACAGAGAAAGAACAGGGCGCAGGGAGAGACATATGAAGAGGCCCTGATATATGTCAGAGCCGGTATACGCACAGGGGGCGGACTGTCTGTTCTGAAGTCAGGGACTGCCGGCATTTCCTTTAGAAGCCCCGGATTGGAAAACAGCGGATCAGGAGAACAGATATGACATTTTACGTAGAAAACGAGACGGACAGGGAGTTGCCTTTTCCGGCAGAAGATACGGTAAAGCTGGTATGCGAGGCCGTTCTGGAAGAAGAAAACTGTCCTTATGAGGCCCAGATTAATGTGGTTTTGACAGACAATGAGGGAATCCGGGAATTAAACCTTGAATACCGGGGGATAGACAGGGAGACAGATGTCCTGTCTTTCCCCAATGTGGATTTTGCCAGGGAAGGGGTCTTTGAGATTGATGAAGACATTGAGGCAGATTATTTTGATCCGGATTCCGGCGAGCTGATTCTGGGGGACATTATGATTTCCGTAGATAAGGTCTTCCAGCAGGCAGAAAGCTTCGGCCACAGCGCCAGAAGAGAATTTGCATTTCTTGTGGCACACAGTATGCTGCATCTGTGCGGATATGACCATATGGAAGAGGCGGAACGCCTGGTTATGGAACAGAAGCAGGAAGCGATATTACAGGGACTGAATATTACAAGAGAATAAGGAACCGGCGACAGTTCCTTAGGAAATTCGAGGGATAACGGATGAATCAGGCAGAGATAAAGAGGCGGCAGATAGAAGAGATTGCCAATATATTGACTCTGATTACAGTATTTATACTGGGAAACCGAATGGAAGAGGGCGGTATTACGTACATGACAGCGGCGGTTTCTTCCTGCGCACTGATTGGAATTGCTGTCAGCGGAAGCCTTGCCGACACGCTGGGGAAACTGCTTCGCAGCAGGCGAAACAAGGGGCAGTACAAAAATATATTGGGAATGCGCAGGAATGCGCTGTACTTTCATTCTGCACTTGGGCTCATCGGAACCCTGTTCCTGCTGCTTTTTGCCGGAGTTATCGCGGAGAAAATTTTTCGGATTTCTTACAGCACTTTTATCATCATGGCTTTGGCGCCGGCGGTACTGCTGAGAACAGTTACCGGCGTATTGCAGGGCTATTTCCAGGGCGAGGCGGCTGAGGCGCCCAGAGCAGTGACCTCTGTTCTGCGGCAGATTTTTCTGTTGGGTTTCGGACTTCTGTTCGGCAATATACTGGGGAACTATGGACAGAAGGTCAGCAGTCTGTTAAAGGAAACAAATTTTACGCCCATGTACGGCTGTATGGGAATAGCCCTGGCCGCAAGCCTTGCAGAAATCTTTCTGATTCTTTTCCTGACGGTTCTGTTCAAGGGCAGCCGCCGCAGTGAAAGGAAGATGAAACAGGACGGCAGTTACTCCGGAGATTCCGCATGGGACTGTATTCTGAATCTATGTACCGGCAGGTGGCCTCAGTTTCTGACAGAATTGCTGCTGTTTCTGCCGCTGATTCTGGGGGTGGTTTTATTCGGCAGGAAAGCCACGGAAGAGCCGGGAGTGATTTCTCAGTATGATGTCTATGCGGGAAGGTATATGGTTATCTGCGGTGTCATCCTGTTTCTGATATCCATTCTGGTACTTCCGGTTATGGGCAGGATATTTCTGCATTTCAGAAGGGAGGAAGGGCGTCTGGCAAGGACGGTATTCCAGTCCGGCGTCCATATCTGCCTGGTGCACGGCATTTTCCTGTCGGTATATGTGGCTGTTATGGCAACACAGGTTGCCGCGCTTCTGGGAGGCGAGGACAGTGAGCTTGTGAGGCAGATGCTGCAGGGTGGTTCTGCCGTAATCGTTTTTGCGCCTCTTTCTGTCTTCTTTTTGAGATTTTTGCAGGCCGTGGGGAAAAAATATTTTCTGTTGGGCGCTATTGGCATAGCGGATGTGGTTTTTGTAATTATGCTTATGGCAGCTTCAAAGACCGGAATCCTATCCCTGGTATATAGCGGGGTAGCCGCCAGTCTCGTATTGTGCGTTATGTTGGGGGTGCTTTCCTACCGCCAGCTGCGGATACGGATGGACTGGCTGTCCGTATTGGTGCTGCCCTTGGGAGCGGGAGGAGTGTCCGGTCTGGTGTGTATGCTTTTGGGCAGGCTTTTTTCGTTCATGAGCGGACTTCCCGGGATATTGATAACATTTTTTATTTCAGGCATGCTCTACTGGATTTTGCTTCTGGTGCTCCGGAATTTTAAGGAACAGGAACTGGAAACCTTTCCCGGAGGGCGGCTGCTTGGCATGATTGGCCAGAAAATGCATTTATATTAACTGGAAATTGAATAAACCGGACAAAAAAGGCTGATACTGATTAATACGAAGAAGAAATGCCTGCCGTGAACGGGGTGAACCGTAAGGATGGCATGGGGGTCAGTATGAAATTATTGAAAAGTATCAGCTTATTTGTCCTGTATCCGCTGTGTATGCTGGGGCTTGGCTTTTATGCAGGGGTGGAGACATCCCGTTTTTTCTATCCGGGAGAGCGGGAAGAGAATCAGGAATCGCTGTTTGATGGGCTGCCGGTGGTGACGCCCGGACCGGAGAACATACCGGAGCAGGATGCGGAGCCGGAGCCGATACCGGTGACGGACGACAGTCTCGACTACGGAATTGTAATGGATGAGGAAGAGACCGTAAGTGAAGGTGCGGAGGAAGTTCTGTTTACGGCGGAAACGCTCTGTGTGGATACGGAATACGTGCTGGAGGAGACGGACATCCTGCACCATACGGTAGTGGAAACGATATGGCGTCTTCCGGATAAATATGTGGGCATGAACAGGGAACAGTTCCTTCAGGCTATGGATGTGTATGAAGCTTTTCCGCCGCTGTCCGAACTGGAGCGGGGTTTTGTGGGGCTGGAAGTGCTTTCCTTTTCCAGAGAGCGCGTGGTGGTGCAGATGAACTACAAGTATGTCCAGCCCAGCAGCAGTTTTTACCTTGCGGCTTATGACAATAAGGTGATAGTCTATCTGGAGGACAAGAGAACCGTATATATCGAAACAGAGATTGAACTGGATTCACTGCCGTCTGAGATTCAGGAGAATATCATAGAGATGATGTGGATAGAGAACGAAGAGAAACTGTACGATTTCCTGGAAAATTATTCAAGCTGAGGAAATCTTCGGCTGGCTGCATGGGAGTCTGGAAAGAAATGGTGACGGAACAGGAGAATAATATGGGTTATTCAGTGGGCGTTGTCGGGGGCGGAGCCGCCGGAATGATGGCGGCGATCACTGCGGCAGGATGCGGGGCTGCGGTGACACTTCTGGAGGGAAACGACAGGCCGGGCAGAAAACTGCTGTCCACCGGAAACGGAAAATGTAATCTTGGAAACGAAAAACTGGATATAAATGAATACTACACAAGTTGTCCCGAATTCCTGGAAAAATGTCTTGCGCGGTTCGGAACGGAGGACACAGCTGCTTTTTTTCAGGGAATCGGATTGCTGCTGAAGAGCAAAAACGGCTATCTCTACCCTATGTCAGAACAGGCATCTTCCGTGTTGGATGTGCTTCGGTATGAACTCCACAGACAGGGTGTGCAGGTAATTACGGATTGTAAAGTCGATGATATCGAAATCAGCAGCAGAGCAGCGCACAGATCCGGAAAAGATGACAAGGATGCTCACACGGCTGAATATCAGAAAAGAGCCGGAGCACATGACAGAGAATGGAAAAACGGTCAGCAAAACAGCCGCTGTATCAGGCTGGAAAGCAGAGGAAACATATACTGGTTTGACCGCGTCATTCTCGCCTGCGGCGGACAGGCAGCACCGAAGACAGGCTCCGACGGCAGCGGATACCGTCTGGCAGAGAAACTGGGACACAGCCTGGTGCCTGTGGTGCCTGCCCTGGTACAGATGCGATGCAGAGAAGATTTTTTTAAATCCATAGCAGGAGTCAGGGCAGATGCCATGCTGACGGTGACCACCGGGAACGGGGAGCCAATACAGGAACGGGGTGAGCTGCAGCTGACGGATTACGGTATTTCCGGAATCCCCGTATTTCAGATCAGCCGTGTAATGAATTACATATTGCGGAAGAGAAAGGATGTAGAAGTCCGGATTGATTTCCTGCCGGATATTACAGAAGAAGCTTTAAATAATCTCGTTGCAGCTCGAAAGCACCTGAGGAAGAGCTGTACGGTTGAAGCTTTTTTTACAGGGATGCTGAATAAGAAGCTGATGCTTCTCTTTATCCGGCTGGCAGGGTTGAAAGCGACAGAAGATGCAGCGGCGGCAGACCCGGAAAAAATGCGCACGGTCTACAGACTGTGCAAATGCTTTCCCGTCCATGTCTCCAGCAGTAATTCATACGACAATGCCCAGGTATGTGCGGGAGGCGTGCCTCTCGATGAAGTGACGGCGCATCTGGAGTCAAGGAAGGTGCCCGGAGTATATTTTGCCGGCGAGATCCTGGATGCGGACGGAAAGTGCGGCGGTTATAACCTGCAGTGGGCGTGGTGCAGCGGGCATATCGCAGGTATGGCAGCCTCCGGATAGAAAATTGGCAGAAAGTAGGGAACAGGTATTAACATGCTTAGGGTAAATCAGGTAAAGGTGAAACCGGGCTACTCCGATGCGGATTTGAAAAGGAGTACAGCTAATGTCCTGCGGATTCCGGAAGAGAATATTATAACGCTTAAAATAATACGGCAATCCATTGATGCCAGAAAAAAGCCTCAGATATATTACAGTTATTCCGTAGACGTAACCGTGAAGGAAGAAGAAAAAGTTCTTCGCAGGTTTAGAGGAAAAGAAAATCAGGTATGCAAATCTCAACAGCAGGCGTACCGCTTTCCGAAGCCGGGAAAAAACATATTGAAAAAACCCATACTCATAGTCGGCACAGGGCCTGCAGGCCTGTTCTGTGGCTATTTTCTGGCGCTGCACGGATACCGCCCTATTCTCCTGGAGCGTGGAAAATGCGTAGAAGAGCGCCGGAGAGATGTACGGGCTTTCTGGGAGACAGGCAGGCTTGCCCCTGACTCCAATGTGCAGTTCGGAGAGGGCGGCGCAGGCACCTTTTCCGACGGCAAGCTGAATACGCTGGTAAAGGATAAGGACGGGAGAAACCGGATTGTCCTGGAGACTTTTGTAAAATTCGGAGCAAAGGAACGTATCTGTTATGAGGCAAAACCCCACATAGGGACGGATGTACTCTGTGACGTGGTAAAGCGGATGCGGGATGAGATTATCCGCCTGGGAGGCCAGGTGCGCTTTGAAAGCCAGGTGACGGAAATCGAGCTCGAGCAGGGACATGTGACCGGAGCTGTAGTCAATGGCGGAGAGCGGATTGCATGTGAGCAGCTGGTTGCGGCCATCGGCCACAGTGCCAGGGATACATTTGCCATGTTACATAAGAAGCAGATTCCCATGGAGGCAAAGGCCTTCGCGGTGGGACTCAGGGTGGAGCATCCGCAATCCATGATCAATGAAAGTCAGTACGGAATGCCGGAGGCAGGCAGTCTGGAGGCTGCGCCGTACAAGGTAGCTGCAAAAGCAAAAAACGGCCGGGGCGTTTATTCATTTTGTATGTGCCCCGGAGGATATGTGGTAAATGCTTCTTCCGAAAGCGGGCATACTGCAGTAAACGGCATGAGTTACAGCGGCCGGGACGGAAAAAATGCCAACAGCGCAATCATCGTAACTGTGACGCCGGAGGACTTCGGCGCGGAAGGGCCGTTGGCAGGAATTGCTTTTCAGAGACGCCTGGAGCAACGCGCTTACGAAGTAGGCGGAGGTAAAATTCCGGTTCAACGTTACGTGGATTTTAAACGTCAGGTTCTTTGCGGCAGTCTGAATATTTGTGGTAGTCTGAATACGGAAAATGCCGTGGGTAAAGAGTCCCCTCTGTCAGAGCATTCCACAGAGGCATTGCCTGTTCCGTCGGAAAATGCCGTGATGGAAGCATCCTTTCTGCCACAGTGCAAAGGGCAGTATCAATGGGGGGATGTAAGCAAGATTCTTCCTGCAGAATGCAATACTGCCATTGTAGAAGGGATGGAAGCCTTTTCCGCGCAGATAAAGGGTTTTAACAGATCCGACGCCTGCCTGTCCGGGGTGGAAAGCCGTACTTCGTCTCCGGTCAGAATTCTACGTGATGATGGTCTGCAGTCGCAGATCAGAGGCTTATATCCCTGCGGGGAAGGCGCCGGATACGCAGGCGGAATCGTTTCGGCAGCTATGGACGGAATCCGGGTGGCAGAACAGATTGCAGCAGAATTTCAGCCCGGGAATATGGAAACAGAACCGTGGGAAATATAAAATCAAACACTTGAATAATCAGAAAAACGCAGGTTGGAAACTGCATGTAAAAGGAAAAAAACCGGTACTGACAAAATAAGAAAGAATCAATTTAACAAAACAGAAAGGCGCAGAAGAATGATACTTATAAAAAGAACGGATGAACCCCCTGAAGCAGATGAAGAAATCCTTCGCAGGCACTGTGTCCTGAATGCCGATGGTACTGTGTTGGAGTACCTGACTTTTCCGCTGTTGGAAAGGACAGGGATCGTCAGACATTTATTCAGTACACGCCTTGGCGGCATCAGTGAAGGCATATATGCTTCCATGAACTTAAGCTTCACCAGAGGCGACAGCACGGAGCATGTCCTGGAGAATCATAGACGGATTGCAGGTATTTTGGGCTGCGGCATAGAGGATATGGCGGCATCCCATCAGACACATACCACGAATATCCGCAGAATAACCGCTGCAGACAGGGGAAAGGGAATTTCCCGGGATAGAGATTACGAAGATGTGGACGGGATGATAACGAATGAGCCGGGAATTGTACTTGTGACATACTATGCGGATTGCGTGCCGCTCTATTTTGTGGACCCGGTTCACAGGGCAGTCGGACTGGCCCACTCCGGGTGGAGAGGAACGGCAGACAGAATGGGAAAATGCATGGTGCATGCTATGCAGGATGCATTTGGGAGCCGCCCGGAGGAGCTCTGCGCCGCCATCGGACCTTCTATCTGCCGGGACTGCTATGAGGTCAGCGAGGATGTGGCAATGCAGTTTACGGATATGGGAGCGGATATACTTCTGCCGGGAAAAGCCCCCGGTAAATACCAGCTTGACTTGTGGCTTGCCAATAAAAGGATTTTACAGCAGGCAGGCATACCGGAAAAACAGATTGCCGTTACGGATATTTGTACCTGTCATAACAGCTCATACCTTTTTTCGCACAGGGCAAGCGGCGGAAAGAGGGGAAATCTGGGGGCGTTTCTGATGTTGGAGCCGCAGGCGGGTTAAGTGCCTTCAGAATCTTGCATATCGGAAAAATGTTTAATAATTTATGCTTTAACACTTAAATTAAGATACATGAATGGAGCGGAAAGAATGGCAAATATACTTGTATGTGATGATGACAGAGAAATAGTAGATGCGATCGAGATATACCTGAAACAGGACGGCTACCGCATCTTTAAGGCATATGACGGAGAGCAGGCCATGGAGATTATGAAGAAGGAAGAAATTCATCTGCTGATCATGGATATCATGATGCCGAAGCTGGACGGTATCCGCGCGACTTTGAAGATCAGGGAATACAGCAGCATCCCCATCATCATGCTGTCTGCAAAATCAGAGGATACGGACAAGATTCTGGGATTGAATATCGGTGCGGACGATTACATTACCAAGCCATTTAATCCGCTGGAGCTGGCTGCAAGGGTGAAGTCCAATCTCCGCCGCTATACTTCCCTGGGAAGCCTGAATTCGGAGAGCAAGGCAATCTATCAGACCGGCGGACTGGCTATCAATGACGATACCAAACAGGTCACAGTGGACGGCGAGCCGGTAAAAATGACTCCCATCGAGTACAATATTCTTCTTCTGCTGATGAAAAACCAGGGCCGTGTATTCTCCATCGACCAGATTTATGAGAGTATCTGGAATGAGGATGCCATCGGTGCGGACAATACGGTTGCGGTACATATCCGCCACATCCGCGAGAAGATAGAGATCAATCCCAGAGAGCCCAGATACCTGAAAGTGGTCTGGGGTGTGGGCTACAAAATAGACAGACAATAGGACGATTGTATGAAAAAACCAACATTCAAAAGGCTGTTCCTGGAGTTTATTCAGCATTTTCTTGCCGCCGGTATCCTTTTGGCCGTGGCAGGCCTGTTGCTGAACTCCCATGTGGTAGTAAATTCCATAGACGGCGCACAGGTCTACAAAATTTTTCCTGCAGATATGGGGGTAGCATTTGAGGATTCCGAAATATATCACGACCTCTTCCGAAATGCTGTCTCTGACATCACCCGTCTGGTGGCAATTAAGAGGCAGTTGGAGACGGATGGTGTCTTTGACCCTTCGAAGGAAATTGATATCACGGCCTGCGCCAAAGAAATCGATGTTGATCAAGGCTGTGAGGTAACTGCTGTCTATGAGTTGGACAACCTGATTAAATGGGGAAAATATGGAGTGGAATATACCAACCGTTTCCTCAGTATGTCGGATTTCGTAAATTATTTCGGTAATTGTATCTATCCGGAAAATTTTAAGCTGGACGAGTATGGTCAGTTGTGTTTTGATGCTTTTTACCGCGTGGTAGACCCCGAGAATAACACCACGGTTCAGGACGAAAGCGATGCGGAAACCGAGAGTGATCAGGAAGATATAGCAGTGCAGGCATCCCGTTCCGGCAAAACGGCCGAGGAAATTGTCATGCTCTCGGAAAAGCTGAAAGCCTGTACCCAGGATCAGCTGGAAGACCTGGTATTTTCATATGTTATGGCCAGACAGCTGAAGAATTTGGATGTTTCCAGGGAAGACGACGGAAGTCTGGTTATCTACGTTCCCATGCTGAACTGCCGCTATGACATGGTAAACGGAGAGAAGCAGCTGACAGCCTGTGCCGACAACTGGGTGGATTATATATTGCTTCAGGAAAATGTGGATGCGGTCATTCATGATATTACATCCAATTATCAGCGTTACCAGCTCTGCAATGATGCTTATAAAGAGGAAAACAGCAATGTGAAGTACATGGTGCGCACCATGACAGACAATGGCATTTCCACTTACACCAACAGAAAAGATCTGGAAAAGGCAGAGGACGATTATGTCACGGAAACTTTTAACGAATACAGGTGGTATTTGATATACTATCCGGACAGCCTTGTATTTATGGGAAATACCATACTGAGTGAAGAGGAGATCGACAGCTATATCAACACATATGGTTATGCCTATCCCGATACCACCCATATCTGGATGGGGGTGGATGCCAATTTTCCCATTGAGGGAGACGCCTTTCAGTCTGCCAATGAGATTTACCAGAAAATCGTACCGAATATGAACCGGATTCTGGGTTGTATTTTCCTTCTGGGAGCCGCCTGGGTTGGCATTGGGATTTATCTGACAGTTACTGCCGGTATGGCTGTCAGCGAAAAAGGAGAACAGATTCTGTACCTCAACCGCTTTGACCGGATGTGGACAGAGGCTGTCATTGGGATAACGGCTCTGTTCGCCTGGGGAGGCGTGTACGGATACCGGATTCTCAGTGAAATGACAGAAAACGCCGGCATTGCGTCGGAATTGTTGGGAATTCAGCTCACGAAACTGTACCAGTATGGACTGTTTGCCCTGTATGGGCTGTATGTCAGCATTGCGTTTCAGTTGGTCTGGTACAGTCTGGTCCGGCGTATTAAAGCAGGCAATCTGTGGCAGGACAGTTTTCTGTTTCATTTTTGCAGAGGGCTTGATAATTCTGTCAAGTTTGTATTCCGTCACAGAAATTCCGCTGTCAGTACTTTACTTCCTTACAACGCATTTCTGTTTTCCAATCTGACCGGGATTGTAGCGGTTTATGCCATGAGGGAAGAAAGAATGCCAATGCTCCTGATTCTGGCGGCGCTGATAGCACTGGACAGCCTTGTGGGGGTTTTTCTTTTCAGGAGAAATGCGGAACTGATTGAGATTGTGGAAGGCATCCGTAAAATACGGGACGGAGAAGTTGAGTTTCAGCTGGATACGGAGGCTCTCCACGGTTCCAGTAAAGAACTGGCAGATGCGGTGAACAACATCGGCGAGGGTATCAAAAAGGCGGTGAGTACCAGCATGAAGGACGAGCAGATGAAAACAGACCTCATCACCAATGTATCCCATGATATTAAGACGCCTCTTACCTCCATTATCAATTATGTGGATTTGCTGAAACGCCTGCATATAGAGGATGAGCCCGCAAAGGGCTACATCAAAATCCTGGACGGTAAGACGCAGCGGCTGAAGCAGCTGACGGATGATTTGGTAGAGGCTTCCAAGATTTCATCCGGCAACATCGAGCTGGAGAGAGAGAAGCTGAACCTGACGGAGCTTCTCAATCAGGGCATCGGAGAATTTTCCGAAAGAATGGAGGAATGCAGACTGCAGGTGGTATTCGACAAGACGGACACGCCTGCCTATATCTATGCGGACAGCCGCAGAATGTGGCGGGTGGTGGAAAATTTATTCAACAATATCTGCAAATATGCCCTGGAGGGCACACGAATCTACATCGATATGGCCATAACGGAAGGCAGGATAGAGGTTTCGGTGAAAAATATTTCCAGACAGCAGATGAATATACATTCCGAGGAACTGACAGAGCGTTTTATCAGAGGAGATTCTTCCAGAACCACGGAAGGCAGCGGGTTGGGACTGTATATTGCCAAAAGTCTGGTGCAGGTCCAGGGAGGAAGCTTTGATATCTTCCTGGATGGGGATTTGTTTAAAACAATATTTTCTTTTTCGGAATATCATGCCCCGGAAAAGGACATTACAGCACCATGACGCCGGAATATGAGTTGACATGCATTTCGGATATGAAGTAAATCCCCGGGAATTCAGCCCGGGGAAGCAGTCGTATGTATACGAATCAACGGATATGCTGCTCAATCCAGGTCGATGCCAGCCCGATTGTTGTAATCCTCCAGAATATCGTGTATTCGTTCCGTGGTAGCCATTACATTGTTCAGGGAGGCATCATGGTTCATAAAGTTGATCAGAGATGCAACAAATTTGCTCATATCCGCCTCGATAAAATAAGGTCTCGTATAAAGTTCCGGGGGCAGATAAGTCAGGTTGGTGGTCACGACCTTGTCAAAATCCCCTGCTTCATAGGCTTCGTCAAATGCTTTCAGTCCGTCAGTAAACAGACCAAAGGTACAGCAGAGATAGACACGTCGGGCGTTCATGGCTTTTAGCTGTCTGGCTGTGTCCAGCATACTCTGCCCGGAGGAGATGATATCATCCATGACGATAACGTCCCTGCTGTCTATATTGTCCCCCAGAAATTCGTGGGCAACGACAGGGTTACGGCCGTTTATTATAGTAGCATAGTCGCGGCGCTTATAGAACATGCCTGTGTCCACACCCAGGACGCTGGCACAATATATGGCACGGTCCAACGCACCCTCATCAGGGCTTATGACGATCAGATGCTCCTTGTCCACAATCAGGTCATTCTCGATATTCAACAGAACCTTGATGAATTCATAGGGAGTAGTAAAATTATCAAAACCGCTCAGCGGAATGGCATTCTGTACTCTGGGGTCATGGGCATCAAAGGTGATAAAATTACTGATTCCCATATCACGCAGTTCCCGCAGCGCATAGGCACAGTCCAGAGATTCCCGGCCGTTTCTTTTATGCTGCCGGCTCTCATAGAGAAAAGGCATGATGACATTAATACGGCGAGCTTTGCCGTTACATGCCGTGATGACGCGCTTTAAGTCCTGATAGTGGTCATCAGGGGACATATGGTTGGTGAAACCGTTCATGTTGTAAGTGATACTGTGATTACAGACATCCACCAACAGAAACAGGTCTTTTCCGCGGATGGATTCCCGGAAGAGAGCCTTTCCCTCTCCGCTCCCGAAACGGGGAGTTTCAAGGTCCACCAGGTAATTGTCTTCACTGTAGCCGCGGAATGCAGGGTCCTGTTTCAACCTGTCGTTGTGGAGAATTTTACGGAATTCCACCAGGTAGTTGTTGATTCTCCGGCCAAAAGCCTTTGCGGAAGGCAGGACGGCGATTTTTAAAGGGGCCACGGGCAGAGCCCTCTCAATCTCTTGTAAATTAGGCATGATGTCCTCCGGTTGTATAAGATGGGGTAAGCCTATTTTATATCTTATATATGTTGGGCGTCAAGAGTATTTTGCGGGAAAGAGGTGCCAACAAGTGAACAGTAACTGAACACCAACAGAGCGGCTTTAAGGCTCTGCGCAAATATTTTCGTAAATGCCGGTCATATAAGGAAAGGAACATATAATGGAATTGCAAAAAAAAGTACACGTTATTAAAAAGGTGATTTCCGGGAGCATAGCGGAGGAACTGGAAATAGAAGCCGGGGACAGGCTGCTTGCCATTGACGGGACGGAGATTGAAGATATATTTGACTACCAGTTCCTGATACAGGATACCTATATAGAAGTTCTGGTGGAAAAGCCTGACGGGGAGCAGTGGCTTCTGGAGGTGGAGAAGGATTTTGACGAGGATATGGGGATTGAATTTGAAAACGGGCTTATGGACGAGTACCGCAGCTGCAGGAACAAATGCATTTTCTGCTTTATCGACCAGATGCCGCCGGGAATGCGGGAAACGCTGTATTTCAAGGATGACGATTCCAGGCTCTCGTTCCTGCAGGGGAATTATGTGACTCTGACGAATATGTCGGACAGAGATATAGACAGAATCTGCCGTTATCATCTTTCGCCTATCAATATTTCCTTTCATACCATGAATCCGCAGCTGCGCTGTAAGATGCTGAACAACCGTTTTGCAGGGGATGCCCTGAAAAAGGCGGACACACTGTATGAGGCTGGCATCCGTATGAACGGGCAGATAGTGCTCTGTAAGGGGGTAAACGACGGGGCTGAGCTGGAGTACAGCATTCGGCAGCTGACGAAATATATGCCGGTTCTGGAGAGCGTCTCCGTGGTGCCGGTGGGGCTGACCAGATTCCGTAAGGGACTGTATCCGCTTGAGCCCTTTGACAGGGAGGATGCCCTTGCCGTGATTGACATGATAGAAACGTATCAGCAGGAATGTTATGCAAAATCCGGGCTCCATTTTATCCATGCCAGTGACGAGTGGTATATTCTGGCCGAAAGGGAGATGCCGGAGGAGGAGCGCTACGACGGATACCTGCAGTTGGAAAACGGTGTGGGGATGCTGCGGCTTCTGCTCAATGAATTCGAGGAAAGCATGGCACTGAGGCAGGAGTCAGGTTTACAGAATGTTTCTTACACGGAAGAGATTTCCATTGCCACGGGGAAGCTGCCGTTTCCGTATATACGTAGAATGGCAGAGCGAATGATGGCGGTATTCCCGGGACTGAATATCCATGTATATCCCATTACGAATTATTATTTCGGGGAAAGAATTACGGTATCCGGCCTGATAACGGGACAGGATTTGCTGGGACAGCTTAAGGGTAAGCCACTGGGCCGCCGCCTGCTCCTGCCTGAAAACATTCTCCGCAGCGGAGAAGATGTATTTTTGGATGATATGCGGGTGGGAGATTTGGAAAAGGCTTTACAAGTGCCGATTAATATTGTAAAATCAAGCGGACACGACTTTGTGAAAACCATACTCGGAGAGTAAGGCCACAGAATTAAAACAGGAGGATACTATGGCAAAAAAGAATAGAAAACCGATTGTGGCGGTGGTGGGCAGGCCGAACGTAGGGAAATCCACCCTGTTCAATGCACTGGCGGGACAGCGCATTTCCATTGTGCAGGATACCCCCGGTATCACCAGGGACAGGATTTATACGGATGTCACCTGGCTTGACCAGACCTTTACACTGATTGATACCGGAGGAATAGAGCCGGACAGCAAGGATATCATCCTGTCCCAGATGAGGGCGCAGGCGCAGATTGCCATAGAGACAGCGGATGTCATTATGTTCCTTGTGGATGTGAAGGACGGGCTGGTGGATGCGGATGCCAAGGTGGCGGACATGCTGCGCCGCTCCCACAAGCCTGTAGTCCTTGTGGTCAACAAGGTGGACAGCTTCGAGAAGTATATGGCTGATGTATACGAATTCTATAATCTGGGAATCGGAGAGCCTCATCCCATTTCCGCGGCGAATAAACTGGGATTGGGCGATATGCTGGAAGAGGTCATTTCCCACTTTGACAAAACGGCCGGGGAAGAAGAGGAAGATGAGCGCCCCAGAGTCGCAATTGTGGGAAAGCCTAATGTGGGGAAATCTTCTCTGATTAATAAGCTATTGGGGGAAGACCGTCTCATTGTATCGGACATTGCCGGAACCACCAGGGATGCGGTGGATACGGAAATTGTCCACAACGGAAAAGAATATGTATTTATAGATACGGCCGGGCTGCGCCGGAAAAATAAAATCAAAGAAGCCCTGGAACATTACATGATTGTGCGTGCCGTCAGCGCGGTGGAACGGGCGGATATTGTGGTGCTGGTCATTGATGCGGTGGAAGGGGTCAGTGAGCAGGACGCAAAGATTGCAGGTATTGCCCACGAGCGCGGCAAGGCGGTGATTATCGCCGTGAATAAATGGGACGCGGTGGAAAAAAATGACAAGACAATCTACGAAGTGACGGAAAAAGTCCGCAATGTCCTGTCCTATATGCCCTATGCCGAGATTGTGTTCATATCGGCAGTGACGGGACAGAGACTGCCGAAGCTGTTCGATATCATAGACATGGTCAGCGAGAACCACTCCATGCGGGTTGCCACGGGCGTGCTGAATGAGATTATGGCGGAAGCGGTGGCATTGCAGCAGCCTCCTTCTGATAAGGGAAAGCGGCTGCGGCTTTACTACATCACCCAGGTGGCCGTGAAGCCGCCTACCTTTGTCATATTTGTAAACAATAAGGAACTGATGCACTTTTCCTATACCAGATATATCGAAAACCAGATTCGGGAGACCTTTGGATTCCGGGGGACTCCGTTGCGTTTTATCATCAGGGAACGAAATGAGAAGGAGCAGTAAAGCTTATGGAAAGGATACTTTGTTTAGCGATTGGTTATTTATGCGGACTGTTTCAGACGGCTTATTTCTATGGGAAAGCACATGGAATCGATATCCGGCAGTACGGAAGCGGGAATTCAGGAACCACCAATGCGCTGCGCGTGCTGGGAACGAGAGCCGGTCTGATTGTGCTGGCGGGGGACTGTCTGAAATGTATGGCTGCGGTATGGATATCGCGGCTGCTTTTCGGAAACAGCCATCCTGATATGATTTATTTGCTCAGCCTATATGCGGGAGCGGGAGCGGTTTTGGGACATAATTATCCTTTTTATATGAATTTCAAGGGCGGAAAGGGGATTGCCGCCACAGCCGGACTTATTCTGGCTTTTCATCCGTATTTTATCGTCATGGGTGTGGTGGTGTTTTTCGGTATTTTCTTTACCACGCATCTGGTTTCCCTGGGCTCGCTGTTGGTGTACCTGGGCTTTGTGATAGAGATGATTGTCTGCGGGCAGATGGGCGTGTTTGCCGGAGTGACCCAGGCGGAGCTGATTGAAATGTACATTATTTCCATATTGCTGGCAATTCTTGCCTACTGGAAGCACAGGGAAAACATTGTCCGCCTGGCTCACGGGAATGAGCGGAAGACCTATCTCCTGAAGAAGAATAAGATCGATGTGGAAGAGACTGGGAATATCCATGGAAGTCATTAAATGTAGCCATTAAATATGGCTTTTGAGAGTAAAGCCATAAGTCGTTTACCATATTAAAATGAAAACGCATTAAGAAGACATATATGTAATAAAAAAGCAGCGAAATATCTGCGGAAAAGAGGTATTATGGCAAAGGTAAGTATCATCGGAGGAGGAAGCTGGGGCATTGCCCTGGCAGTCCTGTTACGGAAGAACGGCCATGAAATTACGGTCTGGTCAGCACTGGAGACAGAAATCACCATGCTGAGAGAAAATCACGAACATAAGATGCTTCCCGGGGTAAAGCTGTCGGAGGACACGATATTTACAGGGGATGAAAAGCAGGCCGTGGAGGGAAAAGATTTGCTGGTCATGGCGGTGGCAAGCTCCTTTACCAGAGAGACAGCCCATCGTTTCGCTCCGTTTGTGGCAGAGGGCCAGAAGATTCTGAATGTGGCAAAGGGCATAGAAGAGGCAACCCTGATGACCCTTTCCGAGATTATCGCGCAGGAGATACCTCAGGCAGATGTGGCGGTGATGTCCGGGCCCTCCCATGCGGAGGAGGTGGGCAGAGGCCTTCCCACTACCATCGTAGTAGGCGCAAAGTCGAAAGCCACAGCCGAGTATATCCAGAACCTGTTCATGTGTGAGGCGTTCCGGGTTTATATCAGTCCGGATATCCTGGGGATGGAACTGGGGGGATCTCTGAAAAATGTGGTTGCCCTTGCGGCAGGAATTGCCGACGGCCTGGGCTACGGAGACAATACAAAAGCGGCTCTGATTACCCGGGGAATCACGGAGATTGCCAGGCTGGGGACTGCCATGGGGGGAAAATATGAGACATTCAGCGGGCTTACCGGCATCGGAGACCTGATTGTGACCTGTGCCAGCATGCATTCCAGAAATCGCCGGGCAGGAATTCTCATTGGCCAGGGAAAGACCTGTGAGGAGGCAATGAATGATGTGAAGATGGTGGTGGAAGGCGTCCATTCCGCCAAGGCTGCCATGAAGCTTGCCAGGAAATTCGATATTCAGCTTCCTATCATAGAGAAAGTGAATGAAGTACTGTTTGGAGATAAAAGTGCGGACCAGGCGGTAAAGGAACTGATGCTCCGGGATAAAAAGCTGGAGGTGTCGGATTTGCCCTGGCCGGAAGAGTGAGGAAAGCGAGAACCGTAGCAGAAATCATGGAACTGACAGAACAGAAAGAGATTCCGGGAAAAAAGCCGGATACAAATGTACAGACAGAAGGAAATCCCTGGCGGATTATCCTTCTGTTTTCATTGCCCTTAATGGCGGGAAATATTTTTCAGCAGATGTATACGGTAGTAGACACTGCTGTAGTCGGGAAAGTGCTGGGTGTGGAAGCACTGGCTGCATTGGGCGCGGTGGATTGGCTGAACTGGCTGACGCTTGGGGTAACCCAGGGCTTTGCCCAGGGTTTTTCCATTCTGATGGCCCAGAAATTCGGTGCCGGGGAGCATGGAAAACTGCGGCAGGTTATTACAAATTCCGTTTTTCTGGCGGTATTATGCGTCCTTGGTATGACTGTTATCAGTGAGTCAGCGGCAGGATGGGCTATTACACTGCTGAAGACACCGGCGGAGATACGCCCTGTTTCCATGGCTTATCTGCGCATCTTATTCGCAGGACTTCCCATTGTGATGGCTTACAATCTGGCGGCGGCTGTTCTGCGCGCCCTTGGAAACGGAAGACAGCCGCTGATTGCCATGGTAACCGCATCACTGACAAATATTATACTGGATTTCCTCTTTGTCATGGGATTTCACTGGGGCGTACAGGGAGCAGCTGCTGCGACGCTGATTGCACAGTGCCTGTCGGCAGGGTATTGTATCTGGCATATCTGCCGTATCGAGGTGCTGCGGCTGAAAAGGCAGGACTGGAAGCTGGAAGGCGCTCTCTGCGGCACACTGATGAAGCTGGGACTGCCCATGGCATTTCAGAATACGGTCATTTCGGTGGGCGGAATGATTGTGCAGATGATTGTAAACGGCTTTGGTGTGGTCTTCATCGCAGGAATGACGGCGACCAACAAACTGTACGGAATCCTGGAGGTGGCGGCGACTTCCTACGGTTATGCCATGGTGACTTACTCGGGACAGAACCTGGGAGCGGGCAGGCTGCGCCGGGTTTCGGAAGGCGTGCGTGCCGGACTGGTAATCGCCATGGCGACTTCCGTATTGATTGCGGCGGTGATGCTGGGATTCGGGCGGTGGATTCTGGCCTGGTTTATGCCGGAGGATACAGGAGCGAGCGTACAGGCACTGGAGATTGCCTATCATTATCTGGCCATCATGTCGTTTTGTCTGCCAGTTTTGTATGTGCTGCATATCATGAGAAGCTGTATTCAGGGGCTGGGCAATACCATGCTGCCCATGGCTTCCGGTGTGGCGGAATTTGTCATGCGCACAGGCGCGGCATTGCTGCTGCCATATGCATTCGGGGAAAACGGAATCATGTATGCGGAGGTTCTGGCCTGGTTGGGGGCGGATTTGATTCTGGTACCCAGTTACCTGTATATTATGGGATGTTTGAAGAAAAAATCTCTTTGGGATAGGTAACATATAAAACAGGCGGCGCTTTTCCTGTTACATATTTTATAATTTTATAATTATTTTATAATCTAATAATTTTGCAAAAAAGGGTTGACATTCATCCTGGATATGCTTATACTGAACAAAGTGCATTCCATAATGTAAGGTCAAAAATTAGAAGGAAAGGAGGCAGTAAACGATGACCAGTTTAAGAATGAACAAAGTACAGTTAATCAGAATAAGAAATTTGCCTCCCGCGGATATTGTAGATTAATTTCATCGGCAGTTTTTGCATGATGTCTGACAGAATGGTGCGAAGTGAACCATGGCTATCTGCTTTTCAGGAGCCATGGTTTTTTGCCGTTATTTTTCATTGCAGTGACTTTCCGGTTATCAGGAAAATCGCTGCCTGCTGTCAGGTGCACCGATTGCCGGGCTGATAACGGAAGCCCTACAAATATGCGGGAGCGGAAGCAAATTCCGAATGTATGTTAATGAATGATGGAGGAAGGGAATGAATTTACCGAAAAGTTTTGTCAGTATTGCCGGTAAATACGGAATTGAGAAGAAAGATATCCTGTTTGCCGCCATGGCTGACTTTGATGCCGACTATCGGTTTGCGGATTCCATTGTGGCGCTGACCAGAGATAAGCTGGTTCTGGCGGCATATCCCTATCGGGAAAAAGCAGAATACCAGTTCGGCGGTTACGGCGGCTGGCAGTTTACGGAAGACGCAGTGAAGAAAGAGATGGCACTGGCGGAAGAACCTGCCATACAGATTTTTGAATTGCAGAATATCGGAAAGATGGAGGTGCTGCGCCAGGTAGCCACAGGCGTGCTGATGGCTGAAATTGACGGCGTGGAGCGCAATCTCTGTCACTTTTCCAATACAAAAATGGAGATGTTTCTGCGGATCTGCAGACTGGTGGAAAAGATAAAAAAAGGAGAGGAGATATCGGAGGAGGACCTGAACGTCAAAAAGGGAAAGGAATGCTGTCCCAAATGCGGCATGATCTATCCGGATCAGGAGAGGAAGGTCTGCCCGAAATGCATGGACAAAAAGTCGATTCTGCTGCGGGTAGTCTCTTATTTCAAACCTTATACAAAATATCTGGCGGTGATGGTGTTCTGCTATCTGGGAACGGCTCTGCTGAACCTGGCGTGGCCGTATTTGAGCGGAACGATACTCTATGACCAGGTTCTGGCGCGGAATGAAGATTTCCTTGCGCTTCTGCATCTCCCGGCGGGGCGTTTTGTGACTGCCCTGACCATGCTGGTGATCGCCATGATCGCTACAAAGATTGTCATTCAGGCACTGGGAATCCTGCATGGAGTGCTGACTGCCAAAATTGCGCCGGAGGTGGTGGCGACATTGAAGAGCCAGGTATTTTCCTCCATGGGGCGTCTGTCCATCAGCTTTTATTCCAAGCGGCAGACAGGCGGTCTGATGACCAGGGTATCCGACGACGCGGAGGAAATATCCAGTTTTTTTATTGACGGTATTCCGTATTTTTTTATCAATATGGGTAATATCATTGCCATGAGCGTGATTATGTTTTATCTGAATCCGCTGTTGGCGCTGGTATCCCTGATTCTGATGCCGCTGCTGGTCATCTTAAGTTACAGAATGGTGCCCCAGCTCTGGCACTTTTACGGAAAAAGGCATCGCGCCAACCGCCGCCTGAAAGGACAGATGAACGAGAATTTCACCGGCGCAAGGGTGGTCAAGGCATTCGGCCAGCAGAAGCAGGAAATGGACAGGTTTTCTAAAAATAACGGAAAAGTGAAAAATGCCGAGATGGATGTGGCACGCTATGATATCCGCTTTTTCGCACTGTATTTTGCAGTGGAGGATACCATCAGCTTTCTGGTGTGGGCAGTAGGCGGCGCCATGATGATCAGCGGCTCCAATATCGAACTGGGTCTGCTGCTCACTTTCTCAGGTTATGTGGGACAGCTTAAGGGACCGCTGGAATTTTTCTCCCGCAGTGTTAGATGGTATACCGAATGTATGAATTCGGCTCAACGTATGTTTGAGATTATCGATGCGGTGCCGGAAGTGAAGGAAGTACCGGAACCGGTGCGGCCGGATGAATTTAAGGGCGAGATTGAGCTGAAAAACGTTACCTTCGGCTACGAAGCGCATAAGCCTATTTTGAAAAACATCAGTTTTCATGTGAATGCCGGAGAAGTATTCGGTATCGTGGGACGCTCCGGTGCAGGAAAGTCTACTCTTGTAAACCTGATATCCAGGCTCTACGATGTCCAGGAGGGCGAAGTGCTGGTGGACGGCATCAATGTAAAACGGTACGGATTCCGGGAACTGCGCAAAAATGTGGCAATGGTATCCCAGGAAACGTATATCTTCATGGGTACGGTGGCGGAGAATATCGCCTATGCCAGGCCCGAAGCCACCAGAGAGGAGATTATCCGCGCTGCGGTCCAGGCCAATGCCCATGACTTTATCTGCAAGATGCCGGAAGGCTATGATACGCTCCTTGGCTCCTCCAGCCGTTCGCTGTCAGGCGGAGAGAAGCAGCGTATCTCTATTGCAAGGGCAATTCTGGCTGACCCGAAGATACTGATTCTGGATGAAGCCACCTCTGCCGTGGACACAGAGACGGAGCTTGCCATACAGAAGTCGCTGGAGCGTCTGGAAAAGGGCAGAACTGTCCTGTCCATCGCACACAGGCTGTCTACGCTGCGCAACGCAACGCACCTGATTGTGCTGGATGACGGACGCCTGACGGAATCCGGAACCCATGAGGAATTGCTGGCCCGGAAGGGCACCTACTATAAACTAAGCGAACTCCAAACCAAAGCCCTCGCCATGCGAGGCATCGAATAAAATGAGGGAACGGACGCATCACTAAGCGGCCGGAAGCTATCTGCCCATGCCTGGGTACGGGTAG
>CAJUJN010000007.1:35333-104951 GCA_910586775.1 uncultured Acetatifactor sp.
GACGCATCACTAAGCGGCCGGAAGCTATCTGCCCATGCCTGGGTACGGGTAGGGCAGTTGCGGAACTCCAAAACAGCAACTGCCCGGACAGTACCCCAGATAGGTTACGGACGCATCACTAAGCGGCCGGAAGCTATCTGCCCATGCCTGGGTACGGGTAGGGCGGTTGCGGAACTTTATATAAGAAAGGAAACATAAATGGAAGAAAATAGTAACAGCATGGATTTGCTGAATTTACAGGAATTTGACGAGGAAGCCCTGAAAAAAGAGTCGGAGGAGCTTCTGGAGATGCGTTTTCTGAACGGAGAGAATGCGGTTTTCAGCAGGACTGCCGGAGGCTTTCTTGCTTTGAAGACAACAGGTATGGGAGAGAAACTTTCCAAAGAGTACGCCCGGGTTGGCGTATACCTGACATTTCCGCTGACCAATCCGGAGGAATTTATCTCCATCAGGGAAGCGGATGAGAAAGCGAAGGAAATCGGCATCATAGAAAAACTTTCACAGCTGCCGGAAGAGCAGCAGGAAATGCTGCGGGAGCAGATTAAGCTGCGCTACTTTATGCCGGTGATCACCAAAGTGCTGGACGTGAAGGATGAATACGGTTACGCCTACTGGAATGTAGTCACTACCTTCGGCGCATGCCGTTTTACGACCCAGATGAGCGGCGATGCCGTGATTCATTTGAGCGATTCCAGGCTGCTGGTGACGGACATTGACGGAAACCGTTACGAGATTCCCGATTTTTATCAGCTCGGCGTGATGGAGCGCAAGAAACTGGATCTATTTATATAAAAGAGGGAAATGTGTCTGCCATGGTTCCTTGTCTCGGGAGTTCGTGCAGGAGAGCGCGAAACACCTCGCGGTTTCCGCAGACAGATTTCAGGACTTTCACTGTAACCTGCAGAAAAGTCAGAGGCAGTTTTTTAAGAGAAAGGCAATATAATTTTATGAAACTATTGTATACATTAAACAAGGGGCAGACAGATGCCCTGAAGCTTGTGCCGGGAGAGGACATTATGTACTGCGTTCCTGTGGATCTGGAATTTGACAGCCGGAAAATGCAGGCAAGGCAAAGTTATACTGAAAAAATCTACCTGGTGGTGACCGGAGAGCGTTTCCTGGTGTTGGAAGGAGAAAACGTTGCGGCATCCTTTATACTGGATGAATGCGAGAAGATCAAATGTGAACATCAGGTACACAGCGGCATCCTTACCGTGACGGGAAAGGATGGAGAGATGGCCTGCGCTGCGCGTTTTTCCATGCGCCACATTGTCAGGGTTGCTTATGTAGCCCGGGGCGCCCAGACTATCCTGACGGCGCGGCGAAACGGGGAGAAGCCGGAACAGGTGGTCAGTCTGGAATATGAGAAATATTGTGAGAAATGCGGCAGGGCGCTTCCGGGGACCAGCAAGTGTCCCTACTGCGACGGAAAAACAGATATACTGAAAAAGTTTACGGAGCTCTGCGGCGACTATGTGGGGAAACTGCTGCTGATTTCCCTTCTCATGGCGTTAATCTCCGCGATGAATCTGCTCATTCCCATGATTCAGAGGGACTTCATTGACGGCGCTTTGTCCACGGGAAAAGGAACCTGGACGGACCTGTGGGTGTTTGTGGGAGTTACCTTCTTCCTGCTGGTTGCCCGCATTGTGCTGGATAATTTCCGCTACTGGCAGTGTATGTCGCTGGGAACATCCCTAAGCATGACGCTGCGCCGGAAGCTTTATTACAAAATACAGTCTCTTTCGCTTTCTTTCATCAACAACAGGAAGCCGGGAGAACTGCTGAACCGAGTGGCCCGGGATACCAGGCAGGTCCGCGAATTTATGGAAGACGTATTCGGGGATATGTTTTCTACTTTGCTGACTATGGTAGTGTCGTTGGTGGTGATGTTTTCTATCAGCTGGAAAATGACACTTATGTCGTTGGGCTTTATCGTGATTGTGTTTGTGGTCACCAGGCTTTTCTGGCACCATATTCACACGATTTATCACAAACAGTGGCTGAAATCAGACGACCTGGCCAGCAGCCTGCAGGATATCATCTCGGGCATGCGCGTGGTGAAATCCTTTGGAAAGGAAGAGCGGGAAGCGGCATGTTTTCAGAAAAAAACACAGGAATTCGCGAGTATCAACAAAAAGAATGAAACCTTCTGGGCTGTCTTTTTCCCGATACTGACATTCCTTCTGGGAGCCGGCTCCTATATAGCCGTGTATTTCGGAGGCATGGATGTGCTGAACGGAGATATGACCATGGGAGAGCTGGTGCAGTTTATCGCTTACTGCGGCTATCTGTTCGGGCCGCTGAACTGGATGACCCATATGCCCAGGATGGTGATGCAGATGATTACCAGTATGAACCGTATTTACGATGTGCTGGACGAAGAGCCGGTCATCATGGACAGAGAGGACAGCAAGGCCTTTCCCATAGAGGGCGCCTTTACGTTTGAGCATGTTTCTTTCGGCTATCATACCTATGAACCGGTGTTGGAAGATATCAGTTTCCAGGTGAAGCCCGGTGAGATGATCGGCCTGGTAGGCGCTTCCGGAACGGGAAAATCCACTTTGATCAACCTGATCATGCGCCTGTATGACGTTGACCAGGGGAAGATCACCATAGACGGAGTGGATATCCGCAATATGAAAACGGAGAGTCTGCACTCCCAGATCGGCGTAGTGCTTCAGGAGACTTTCCTGTTCTCCGGCAGCATCCTGGCAAACATCCGTTTTGCCAGACAGGACGCCAGCCTGGCGGAGGTGATTCAGGCAGCCAAGGCGGCCAATGCCCATGATTTTATCTGCAGGACGCCGGACGGCTATAATACCTATGTGGGCGAGCACGGCTACAATCTGTCCGGCGGAGAGCGGCAGAGGATTGCCATAGCCAGGGCTATTCTGAACAATCCCAGGCTGCTGATCCTGGACGAGGCTACATCCGCTCTGGATACGGAGAGTGAATTCCTGATCCAGCAGGCCCTTGACAGGCTGGTGAAGGGGCGGACTACCTTCGCCATTGCCCACAGGCTCTCTACCCTGCGGAATGCAGACCGGCTTGTAGTAATTGACCGCCACGGCGTTGCGGAGATTGGCACGCACAATGAGCTGTTGGAGAAAAAGGGGATTTACTATGGGCTGGTGACGGCGCAGCTGAGGATGGCAGAGGGAAAATAGGGCAGACTGAACCATAACAAGTATCTTCCTTTGTGCCGCTGCTTCAATTGGGGGGCGGTGGACCTCTCCTCAGAAAAGCAGAAATGAAACAGAAAAATAAAAGCCTGATACAAATACAGTACGGCAAAATTAAATTTCAAATAAAATCCCGCAAAAGCAATTTTACAATCCCAATATTTTGTGTTAGAATAAGAACGGATGTACAAATCATTGTACATCCGCTCATTTTGTGTATAATTACCGCAGTCTGAGCAGAACGTAAGGAAGTGTCACGAAGTAAATTTGCAGGATTCCGCACGGGAAGGCACATTTATACTGGTGTTTCGCTCCTGAAAATGCAAATTTATTTCCGGACAATTACTAAGATAGTAAAAGTTATTTCCAAGATACAAAAGCTACAGAACAGGAGCAGCACAGATGTCTGAACAAATTCCCGTAGATGAACTGACCCCCATGATGCAGCAATATATGGAGACAAAGAAGCAGTATGCCGACTGTATTCTGTTCTACCGTCTGGGAGATTTTTATGAGATGTTTTTCGAGGATGCAAAGATTGTATCCAGTGAGCTGGAGCTTACCCTGACAGGGAAATCCTGCGGCCTGGAGGAACGCGCACCCATGTGCGGTGTCCCCTATCATGCGGTAGAAGGATATTTGACCAAACTGGTCAATAAAGGCTACAAGGTTGCCATCTGCGAGCAGGTGGAAGACCCAAAGCTGGCAAAGGGACTGGTGAAACGGGAGGTTCTGCGCATAGTTACCCCCGGCACCAATTTAAATATCCAGGCCATGGAGGAGTCCAAAAACAATTTCCTGATGTGCATTGCCTATACACCCACGAAAACAGGCCTCTCCGTGGCAGACGTCACCACCGGGGACTATTATCTCACGGAGGTTGAGGATTTAAAGAAGCTCAACGACGAGCTGATGAAATATGAGCCTTCTGAGGTGATCTGCAACGAGGCTTTTCTGGTCAGCGGCTATGATGTGGAGGAATTGCGGGGAAGATATCATGTGTCTGTAAACACCCTGGAACCGCACTATTTTGACGACGACGGCTGTAAGAGGCTCCTGCAGCGGCATTTTAAAGTGAATACCCTCGTGGGATTGGGCGTCGGTGACTTCCCCACGGGTATGACGGCTGCGGGAGCGCTTCTGCAGTATCTCTATGATACCCAGAAGACGGATCTGGCCCATTTTACCCATATCTATCCCTATCTGACAAACAAATACATGCTGCTTGACAGCTCCACCCGCAGGAACCTGGAGCTGACGGAGACCCTGCGGGAAAAGCAGAAAAGAGGCTCCCTGCTCTGGGTACTGGACAGGACGAAGACAGCCATGGGCGGCAGGCTGCTCAGAAGCATGCTGGAACAGCCCCTGGTCGACAGAGAAGCGATGGAGCGGCGCCTGGACGCGGTGGAGGAATTGTGCGCGGACAGCGTATCCAGGGATGAGATCAGAGAATACCTGAATCCGGTCTACGATCTGGAGCGGCTGCTGAGCAAGGTTACATACAAAACCGCCAACCCCAGGGATTTCATCGCCTTTCGCAATTCGCTGGAGATGCTTCCTGCCATAAAGGCGGTGCTGAAGGGCTTTTCAAGACAGGAATTGACGGAAATCGAGAAAAGTATTGACAGCCTTCAGGATATTTTTCAACTGATCCTGGCATCCATTGAAGAAGAGCCGCCGGTCACCATCCGGGAGGGAGGCATGATCAAGGACGGCTTCGACGAGACGGTAGACATGCTGCGCAGCGCGAAACGGGACGGAAAGCAATGGCTGGCCGAACTGGAGGAACAGGACAGGGAACGGACGGGCATCAAAAATCTGAGGATAAAATACAACAAAGTATTCGGCTACTATTTTGAAGTGACCAATTCCTATAAAAATATGGTTCCCGGGGATTATGTCCGGAAACAGACCCTTGCCAACGCGGAACGTTATACCACACCCAGGCTGAAGGAACTGGAGGATACCATCCTGAATGCTGAGGACAAGCTGACTACGCTGGAATATGATCTGTTCTGCAAGATAAGGGATTCCATCGCCATGGAGCTGGAGCGTATCCAGTCCACGGCCAAAGCGGTGGCGAAGCTGGATGTATACGCCTCCCTGTCCCTGGTATCGGAGCGGAACCGCTATGTGCGCCCGAAGCTGAACGAAAAAGGCCTCATAGACATCCGGGACGGCAGGCATCCGGTGGTGGAACAGATGATCACCAACGACATGTTCATTGCCAACGATACCTTCCTGGACAATAACAAACACTGCATCAGCGTCATTACCGGCCCCAACATGGCGGGAAAATCCACATATATGCGCCAGACAGCGCTGATCGTTCTTATGGCGCAGGTGGGATGCTTTGTCCCGGCAAAAAGCGCCAACATCGGCATTGTGGACAGGATTTTCACCAGAGTGGGGGCTTCCGACGACCTTGCCAGCGGACAGTCCACTTTTATGGTGGAGATGAACGAGGTGGCGAATATCCTGCGGAATGCCACATCCAACAGCCTGCTGATCCTGGACGAGATCGGCAGAGGAACCTCCACCTTTGACGGGTTAAGCATCGCCTGGGCTGTCATCGAACATATCAGCAACCGGAAGCTTTTGGGCGCCAAGACCCTCTTTGCCACCCATTATCACGAGCTGACGGAGCTGGAAGGCAAGATGAACAATGTGAACAATTACTGCATTGCCGTAAAGGAGCGGGGTGACGACATTGTGTTCCTGAGGAAGATTATCAAGGGCGGCGCGGATAAAAGCTACGGCATCCAGGTGGCAAAGCTGGCCGGAGTGCCTGATATGGTAATCGACAGGGCCAGGGAAATCGTGGAGCAGCTTACTGATAACGATATTATAGAAAAAATCCAGAGCATCGCCGTGGAAGTCAAGGATGTCAAGACGAAAAAACAGCCTAAAATAGACGAAATAGAAATATCCCAGATGTCCCTGTTCGACACCGTAAAGGATGAGGATATCCTGAAGGAACTGATGGAAGTGGAAGTGAATACCCTGGCCCCCATCGATGCCCTGAATGTGCTGTACAGGCTGCAGAATAAGCTGAAGAACCGCTGGAAAGGGTAAGAGTTCCGGCAGGATTGCAAATACCGGAATTACATGCCGGAATTTCACGAATGCCTGCCGCAGAAAACGGTGCGGAAACCATCCTGAGAGTCTGCCCGGACTGTGCGGTTACCGCAGGCAGGCGTCATGACAATAAAAGGAATATGCCCATCGGCATAGGAAAGGAAACAAAACAGTATGAAAGTAAAACCAAGCGAATATCTGAAAGAAATGAAGCCGGTATTGCTCCGATTAAGAGACCGGTTGCTGCAGGAGTATCCGTATGCTTCGATTCTGGCGTCAGATTCGATATCAAAACAGTATGCAGTATCAAAGACCGTCACTTCTGTCGGTATGACAGAAAGACTGTCCGGAAGAGGCTTTGTGGTAAAGGTGTATGACGGCTCCTGCTACGGCGAATACTCATTTAACGAAATATCGGAAGAACAGATAGAAGATATCGCGGCTAAAATCAGGGAAGAACTGTGGCCCATGTCCGAAAAACTTCCCGAAGGTGTCCGGAAAAGCGTCTATGCCATGTTGGAAGACGAGCCGTTGGTGTTCTCTGACAGCACGGAATACGAAATCGACCCTCAGGAATACGGCGACGAGGCAATCATCCGGCAGCTGACCGAGGCAAGCGAGTCCGGCAGGGCATACAGTGATAAGGTTCTGGATTGCCGGGCCTTTGTCAATTACCAGAAATACAGCAAACTTTTTCTGTCAAAAAACCGCGATATGGAGCAGAACGTACTCTGGATGTCAGGCGGGTTCAGCGTCATGGCCGCCAGAGGAGAGGAACTCAAAAGCAGCTACCGCGGCTTCTCCAATCTGGGCGGAGCTGAACTTTTAACGAAAATGCAGGAAGATGTGTGCGATGTGGCGAAGGTTGCTCTGGAACTGTTGGAGAGTGAGCCCATTCAGCCGGGCGAATATGACTGTGTCTGCACGCCGGAAACCACCGGGATGATCGTGCATGAAGCCTTCGGCCACGGCGTGGAGATGGATATGTTTGTCAAGAAGCGGGCACAGGCGGAGCAGTTTGTGGGCAGCCAGGTTGCTTCGGAACTGGTTACCATGCATGACGGGGCCAGCGCAGCCAGGGAAGTTGCCACTTACTTTTTCGACGATGAGGGAGTCCTGGCGCAGGATACCGTTGTCATTGATAAAGGCATCCTGAAGGCGGGCATCAGCGACGCACAGTCAGCCATGCATCTGGGCACGGTTCCCACCGGCAACGGCAGGCGGGAAAGCTATCAGCGAAAGGCTTATACACGGATGACCAATACTTTTTTCGAGGGCGGACAGGATAAGGTGGAGGACATGATTGCTTCCATCGATTACGGATTTTTGCTGGAAGAGCCCTCCAGCGGCATGGAAGACCCGAAAAACTGGGGAATCCAGTGTATGGTCAGCATTGCCCGGGAGATCAGGGACGGAAAGCTTACCGGAAAAATCTATTCTCCTGTGGTGCTTACCGGATATGTACCGGATTTGCTCAAATCCATCAGTATGGTATCGGAAGAGGTGAAGCTGGGCGGCGGAGGCATGTGCGGCAAGGGATATAAGGAATGGGTGAAAGTCTCGGACGGCGGCCCTTACATTAAGGCGCGGATACGGCTGGGATAACGCATCAAAGCCGTTTATTCTGCCTGCATTGTCAGGTGAGAAACATGGAAATGCTCAGGCAGCAAACTCAGAATGCATGTCCTGGAACGTATGTCCGGAATGTATGCAGCCTGCGAAAATCAAAAGGCAGATTGCCCGAGAATAGAAAACTCAGAAGGCATGCTGCCCGGGTATAGGAAACTCAGAAGGCATGCTGCCCGGGTATAGGAAACTCAGAGGGCATACTGCTCGAGAATAGGAAAAACAGAAGATATGCCCGGGAACAGGAAAATCAGAAGGTATGCTGCCCGGGAGCAGGAAAATCAGAAGGTATACTGCCCGGGAACAGGAAAATCAGAAGGTATGCTGCCCGGGAACAGGAAAATTAGAAAGCATATTGCCCGAGAATAAGAATAAGGAAGAAATGAGGATAGCCATGATAGAGAAAATATTGTCCGCCCTGAAAGCAGCCGGGGCGGAAATGTATCAGATAACAGAGACAAAGACGGAAAGTTCGGAACTGTTCTTTATCCGCAGGTCTCTGGATATGCAAAGAAAGAAAAATGTATGTCAGGCCACTGTTACAGTGTACAGAGAGTTTACGGAAGACGGCAAACACAGAATGGGCTCCGCTGCAGTCCAGGTTCAGGACAGCCTTACCCGGGAGCAGATGGAAGAAATGTTCCGGGATGCCCTGTATGCAGCCGGATTTGTGAAAAACGAGTACTACGAACTTTACGGCGGACAGACAGCGGATGCAGCGGACGAAGATGCAGAAGAAGATGTAAAAGCATCCGCTATGGACGGAAAGACCCTGACAGAGATTGCGCGGTGTTTTACGGAAGCCCTTTATGCGGAGGATACGGAAAAAGATGTCTTCCTGAATTCGGCCGAGATTTTTGCTTCCGTGACGGCATGCCACATTATCAATTCAAGAGGCGTGGACGTCAGCTACCGGAAAAGCAGGGTTGAAGGCGAATTTGTAGTACAGTGTACCGCCGGGCAGGATGTGGAGACGTATCAGGATTTCGCCTATGAGGATATGAATACGGATGCCCTGCGCAGAAAGGTGCGTGAGACCATGGAGATGACCCGCGCCCGTGCAGGGGCTGTTTCGGCACCGCCGGCCGGGACATATCGCGTAATCCTGAAAGGTGCCTGCGTGGAAACCATTCTCAGCTACTATGTGGACCGCTCAAACTCATCCCTGATCTACCAGAAGTATTCCACCTTCCGGACGGGTTGCGATGTGCAGGGCGGAGAAGTGGAGAAGGACAGAATCAACCTGACTTTAAAAGCTAACGAGCCTTACAGCATGGAAGGTATCCCAATGAAAGACAGGGAGTTGGTAAAGGACGGAAAACTGCAGCTGATTCACGGCGGCAGCCGCTTTGCCTATTATCTGCAGTTGGAGCCTACAGGTAATTACCGGGGATACAGGGTACCTGCCGGAACGGTTTCCCTGGAGGAGATGCACGGCGAGCCTTACCTTGAGGTGCTGAATTTCTCCGATTTCCAGATGGATTCCTTCGACGGGCACTTCGGCGGGGAAATCCGGCTGGCTTTCCTCTATGACGGAGAGAAGAAGATACCGGTTACAGGCGGCTCCATCAACGGAAATATCCTGGAAGCCCAGAAAAAACTGGTATTTTCCAGGGAAATGCAGGTGGAAAAGAATTTTGAAGGGCCGCTGGCGGTGTGCCTGGAAGGAATTAATGTAGCAGGAAGTGCAGAATAGTAAAGGTTATTCAGGGGCATTTGCATGCATTGCAGATGCCCTTCTGTGACACTTTTGAGACAAAAGCCTTAGATGTTCGGACATCGATGAGATGAGAATACACAAGGAGAACAGTTGGAGATCAAAAGCTTGTGGATATGGTAATTGAAAGCGAATCAACTCCTGCTGTTACAGCAGTTATATGGAAAGGTTCTGATTCCCAGGGCAGTTTATAGAGAGCTTACAGAGAATCCTGTATATACAGAAGAAGCAGATGTAATCAAGAGAGCAGGTTATGTGTCAGTAGTGGAAACCGAAAATGAGAAGGCAGTGAATATACTCAGGGCTTGGATGCAGGTGAGAGCGAAGCACTTATTCTGTATGATGAACAAAAAGCAGACCTTTTGCTGATGGATGAGCGTAAAGGAAGAGGTGTTGCCAAACCGCGTAATATCAGACACATCGGCACGGCGGGTATTTTGATGCTTGCCTGCGATAAAGAGATAATATGTACGGAAGAAGCATAATTTTGTGTAGATAAAATGCTTGAAAACGGAATCAGGTTAGACAAAAAGATTTGTAATGTTATAATGGAACATGTAGGTTTGGAAATTAGGTATTAAAAATTTCACCCTATAAAGAAAAAATACTTGATAAGATTTTTGCAGGAATGCAGTAAATAAGCCACTTTCAGAGGTTTTAGACAAGGATTTGTTGCAATGTTGTTGTAAAATTAAAAGATATATAAAGAAAGGCTGCCAGAGGTATCGGTAGCCTTTTTGATTTAGCTTTGTAAGCCACCGCAAGAAGTTGCGATGTACATGAAAATTAGCGGTAAGGGCAATGGGAAAATTCCCGCCGCTAAAAGGATGGGAATAGCATTCACCTCCATAGTGGGCCGAGTATCCCGATAGTTCAGGAAAGTGCTGTCTCCTACGGAGATAAACGGAATACCACTTGATTATCTACCATGCCATGAGTATGGCTTTTCTGCTTTTCGGAATACCTGTCGGGATACGCTACAGCCTTTAGATTTTTGTAACGGGATTTATCAAGCAATGCGGCGGCAAGCCCAATATGGGGTGTATACAGCTTTTGCAAGAGGATTCTGCTTCGGCCATACTGTCAACCATTTGGGAGCCAGTGCGTTTTCCCCACATATGGAGAACATTTATTTCATTGGCTTCATATGTCTCACATACGAAAATCTTTCCCCAACAGGATGGGGAAAACTAAGCACTTGAACGAATTTCGTTTTAGGGGATGAAATTTCCTCTATTGTCCGAAATTCGGACATATGAGTATCTAACCACAAGATTGCGACTGGCTCCTACTTGGTTTGTCCGTTTTTCGGACGAAGCAATAGGGGGGCTGTTTTGGAACCTCCTTGTGTGCCAACTTGCGGGCATGCTTTGGCATTTGTGCCTTTTGATCCCCCGCTAACTGATAGCATAATAATTGATTTGAGTGTGAACATTGCGGGAACATAAAAGAGACTATCAGGAATCTTGATAGTTTTTTTCAGGATATAATTTCTTTAGTTCAAGTATACAGCTTTCTTTTTGCCTTTCTAATTTCTCGATTATAGAAGAGTTCCCAATGTCTAGTCGAACCCTGGTTGTTACTTCCTCCCCAAGACAAGGAAATTTTTCCCATTCGCCTGTTGCATCATGGTGTACTATTGAAAGTGCATATTCTGGAGTATACGGATGATATTTTTTATATTCTTTTTGCTTATATAAAGAGATATCTTCTTCTATAGACTGAATGGTTTCCAAAAGTTCTTCCTCTGTTGGAAGATAATCACAAATATCAGTATTAAAGCTTGTTGTGTTTTCTTTAACCTTTATTTTAGTAATTCCATTCGTTATATTTGAGAAAAAAACCCCTTCGGCAATATCGTCAACAAAGAGCGCAATATTTTTTTCTGGTACAATGGAATCGGCTTCCAATTCTACTGTATTACTACCACTCTCATTGCTTTCCCGGGTGAAGTGATACTCCTTAAAAAAGTATTGAAACATATTCCAAAGAATCCATCGTCCGGTTATCCGTTGCAACAAAAAGTCCAACATAAATAAAATGCATTTGTGCAAATAGTTATGAGAGTCAAATTTTTTGCTATTCTTAATTTGTTCTAATATCTCAATTGTTTCGTATTGCAATCCAGTGGTTTCGGCTGCATGTTGAGTATCTCTTTTAAATTCTTCTTCTTTATTTTCCCCAGTTAAATATGTTATATCGCAATCTAGTATTTTGGAGAGTTTATCAACAGTTTCAAGATTTGGAACTCTTACATTAGTTTCGCTAAGGCTTTCATAGTGTTGATAGGTTTGCCAAACAATATCTAGCTTTTCAGCAACTTCTTCTTGGGTTAGATTCTGATGTTCCCTAGCTGTTTTTAAACGACTAGCAAATATAAAAGAAAATTCGCTTGAGCACTTTGAAGTGTTTCTTTTTTCAGCCTTATTTGTTTGTGCCATAAATAAAAACCTCCAAAATAATAACCGTTAATAACCGTGTTTGTTTGTCTTTAGTCATGTTAGCATAAAATCATGCAAAGCGCAATGCAAATCTAAAATTGGAGGTAGAAATATTGAATAAAGCACGATTTTCAAATGAAATTATAAAACTTTGTACAGTTCAGCAAGCGGTTGAGAGATATAAGATTGGTAGGACTTCTTTAATGCGTGAAAATGCAGTACGCAGATTTGGCAGAAGTGTAAGGATTGATATTGAGGTATTGGACAAGGCGATTGAACAATATTAAGGCGGAGGTAGACGCATGAATATTTTGAAAAGATATCGCCTGAAAAAGCAACAGAAAGCCATAATGTGTAGGTATGCTATCCTGGAGGAGTTACAGACAGAGCATAGCAAGGATGAACGCTTCTATGAATATATTCAAAATGAAATGGATGCGCTTGACGGAGAAGCCGAACATATCAGAAGTATCTTGGAGGGGCGGTGGGATGAATGACCGCTAATGAAGTTTACGAGAATAATTTACAACACTTTAAGACAATAAAACGGTATGGGGAAAAAGCGCAATGCCAATGTCCGGCACATGATGATAAGCACGCTTCATTGACAATCACAAAAGGCAGAAAATGCACTCTATTCTACTGCCATGCAGGCTGTGCTGTTGATGATGTCCTAAAAGCATCAGGGCTTGAAAAGAAAGATACCTTTTACGATGTGGAGCCAAGAAGCCTGAACTGGAAAACTTATGTTGAGGCCAGGGAGAAACGCCGGATTGAAGCGGTTTATAACTACGTTTCTATTAACGGCGGCTATGCCTTTACCAAAGTGCGGATGCAGGGAAAGAAAATGATATATGGCACGTTGGTAAATGAGCGGTTCACTTATGGACTGGGTGGACGTTCCAGGAAAGAGTTGTGTGCTGTCTATGCTCCTGACGGCGTACAAGCCATAAATAAGGCGGTTTCAGAGGGCAAGGTTATATTTATACCAGAGGGAGAAAAAGACACTGATACGCTGAATAAGCAAGGCTATGCGGGTTTTTCCTATGGCGGTGTGAATGATTGGACGGCAGACATGGCACAGCTATGCAAAGGGGCGGTTGTGTATGTACTGGCCGAAAATGACGAACCGGGGCGGCGTGTCGCAAATACTATTCAAAGTGACCTGCAGGGCATAGCGAAAAGCGCAAAGGTGATAGTTCCAGTGCCGGATATTCCCAAAGCTGACATATCAGACTATTTTGCAGCGGGACACAGCAAGGCAGAGTTTGAGCAGATGTTAAAACAGGAACAGAGTTCCGTTAAAGAATCCGTAAGAGATCCAAAAGATGTACCTATGAAAAAAAGAAGCAAATTGACCTTATGCGGTTTCATCTGGTGGCGGATAATGGAAAGATTACTGGAGTTTTTGATGCGGCCATAGAAGACTATATAATTACCAATCAAAAATTGTTCATTTATGGCGGTATTCCTTTTCTTTATAGGAATGGATGCTTTTTCCCAGATTGGACAAGAGCGGAACTGTCAACCTCTATCAGAGAAAAGATTTTTGAGCGTCTGATTAAAAGCACTACCATTGACCGGGTTTATAGATTATTTCTAACGGATGCAAGAATACAGAAATCCTTTGATGAAATCAATACCTATCCGGCAGAGTGGATTTGTTTTCAGAATGGAATGTATGACCCTATCAATAAAAAGATGATTCCGCATGATGAAAAATATTGTTGCATTAACCAAGTGCCGCATGAATACCACCCGGAAATGCTACCGAAAGCAGGAGAAGCCATTGAGGAATATTTAAACTTTATCTGTGACGGAAAGAAAGACACAAGGGAGATGTTATTGCAGTTTATGGGCTATTCCATGACGCGAGATACCCGGCAGCAGAAATTTTTGATTTTGACAGGCGAGGGCGGTTCAGGGAAATCTACACTGATAAAGTGTTTTGAAATGCTTGTAGGACAGAGGAATATATCCAATGTTTCGCTAACAGACCTTCAGCAGAGATTTTCAAGTATTGAATTGATGGGGATGCTTATAAATTCTTGTGCTGACTTGGAGATTGGAGCGTTGACTGACACGAGCATGATTAAAAAGTTGGTTGGTGAGGATTCCATCAAAGGAGAGCGAAAGGGAAAAGACCTTGTATTTTTCAAGAATTATGCAAAGTTGATTTTTAGTACAAATGAACTTCCAGTGATTAAATCAGAAAAAACAAATGCTTTTTATAGGCGGTTGCTAGTATTTCCTATGAGTAAAGTTCCAGAGCATAAAGACCCAGATTTGTTTAATAAGTTGGAAGCAGAGAAAGATTATTTGTTAATGCTTTCGGTACAAGCCCTTGAAAGAATGTATCAGCAAAAAAATATCACGGTTGCGGCCGCATCAGAGCATGAGATTGAGCGGCTAAGAGCAGATTCTGATTCAGTCGAGGGTTTTATACTGGAAGAATGTGAGAAAGTGGATGGATATAGAGAGGAACGCACTGAACTTTATAAAAGGTATTTTGCATTTTGCGAGGAAAACGAAAGACAGTCATTGACAAAAAATAATTTCTACAAGAGTTTGCGTTTAAAAGGGTATTCGGAGATTACATCCATCGGGAGGCGGTACTTTTTGGGTTTAAAATCTGCACCGGAAAAATGCACTAATGACGGTTTTATACAGATAACTCAGGAGCAGTTGAAAGATTTGCCATTTGATTAGTGCAGAATTTAAGAGATAAAGTGCAGATTGAGAGCAGATAAATTTAAAAACTGCACTCCATCAAAACCGCTATTTTACAGTGTTTTATTAAATGCATGTATGTTTTTGAAAAATATATGAATTGAAGAGAAAAATTGCACTTTTGCACTGCCTATGGTTTTTGTAACGGTATTAGAAAGCGAGGATAAGAACTATGTCAGAAACAGATTTGAAAAAAGTCTACGGAATGTTCACATCCGCATGGAAGTTGTTCAAAGAGTATGCGGATATATGGCAAATGGAAAGCGAAAAGTGGGAGCAGCTAGTCAATGAATCCGACAAGATAGCGCAGTCATATGGAAATTGTAGGCTTGCCAGAGATTTGCTATCTGCAGCTGTTGGCGAGTTAGAGCGTCGGAGCAAGGAGGTACAGAATCCATGAGGAAATACAAATTTTCAGTAGAAGATATCAAAAGATTGCTTAAGCAGATAGTCATTCTGGTTGACAGCAGAGAAAAGAGGAACGGCCACATATCGGACTACTTTGAGAAGAACGGTATTGCATACCAGAAGACAAAATTGGATTACGGTGATTATTCATTCATGATTCCAGCATCGGCGGCAGGTGAGGACATATATTTTCATCGTGATTGCGTGGTGGAGCGTAAGGCTTCTCTGGAGGAACTTTCCGGCAATCTGGCGCAGGAGCGGGAACGCTTTGAGAAAGAATTCCTAAAAGCCGGGAACGATGGTGCAAAAATATACCTGATGGTGGAGTCTCCCGGTGGTTACAGCGACATTATTGCGCACCGCTACAAGACAGAGTTCGCCCATGCTGCCTATATGGCATCTTTGAAAACGTGGGAGCATCGATTTGGATGTAATGTGCAGTTTATAAGTCCTGAATATAGTGGCTACTATATATACAGCACGTTTGTTTATTTTGCGAGGGAGATGTTGAAGTGATGAACACAGAAACAGCAGTAAATGGAGTTGAAGTATACACAAACAAACTTTATCAGTTGACGGACGAATACATAAGAGAGCGACTTAATGGGGATGAAGAGAAAGTCAACAGCAATTTCAGGGTCTTGATATTTTACTTGGCGGACAGAATAAGTAAGCCGGATAATGACAACATAGAGGAACTGGATGCGATGTTTTCAGCATTTACCAGACTATGCGCCAGATATGGGCGACTGCCTACGTTGGAAGCGTTCTCATGGCTTGTAGGGATTGACAGGAACACTTTTACGGACTGGCGGGAGGGACGGTATAGACTAAGTACCGCGCATGGTAGCACGGTCAAAAAATGGCTTGATATCTGCAAAGGGTTTGTGGTTGACGAATTGAGCAATAGCAAGTTTGCAAATCCTAACCTGATTTTCACCGCAAAAGCGGCCTACTACATGCGGGAAACCGCACCTATTCCGGCTACAGAGGTGCCGGGGAGGATTGAGCCAAAGACACCGGAGGAAATCGCCGCCAGATACGGCCTTGTGTCATCCACAGAGTTGCCGGAACTGCCCGAAGTACCAGACTAATCAGGAGGACAACCATGTCAATGTATAAAAACCCATTGCATCCGATTGTGTATATTCTGTATAAGTTATTTATTTCAAGCCTGTTAAGCCACATATGGGTAGCAATTTGATGCTTCACAAATGGATAATATTGATGGTATTGCAACAGTAATTGCAACAATGTAGTAGATATGTGGGAAGAAATAGCGTATTTTAAGGCTTTATTTATTAGGGTATGTCAAGTTAAATATCTTGATTACGTGAAATAGATAATTTAATTTGATAAATTTTTTGCACACGTACTTACGGCGATATCCTAATATTACAATAAGAAAATGATGGAATAAAGTATGGTGTAGGGGTTTATAGAATCGAATATATGTTCTTTATTTGACCCCCAACGCAATTTTTTAAAGAAAAAAGCCCTTTCTGAAAATCAAAAAAATAATAAAAAAGGAGTGATATTCAATGGATTTAGAATCAAGACACAAGGACGGAATTTATTCACTTAAGGTTCTGGAATTCCGTGAGGGAAACCAGGCGGTTGTGAAGCATCCAATTGTAAAAATGCGTGTGTTCTGCTGCCTGTCCTCGGGGTATACGTTGATGTGAAATTTTCCCCTATGGATGGAAATCGGCACAAGGCAGTATACCAGGGCATAACGCTGCCAGAGTTCGTGCCGGAGGATGGAGCAGAAATATATTGATAGGCGAGGAGCCGGAAAGAAGAGGTAAACATGAAAAAAGAGTATGATGTATTCAGTGTTGCAAAAGTGTGCATGGACAGCTACAAAAGCAAATTTGACAGAGCAACGGCCAAAAGGAAAAAGAGTTTCGAGGACTTGAATAAAAACTATGTCCCCGGCTCCCCGATATTCATTGCAGAGCGAGACAAAATTACTCCAACATATAAAGCAGAGGTTGAAGCCGCCAGAGGTGAAGCCCTGAAAGCGTTTGAGGACGCTTTGGAAGAGGCTATTGCATGTGAGAGGGCACACGCAACTGTAATTTCTGCCGAAACAACAAGACTAATGAGCGTCCTTGACTGCCTTAAAGATTCCCCGGTATCGGTTGACGAGTACCAGGCACTGGTTGAAGTGCATGACGGCAAGTCATATTGGGTGGATAGATTCTTTGAGAAGATAGCCGAAAAGAACGGCATTTTTGAAACCGGGGTACAGCCGTCACTTACTGCAAAACTGGAAGTGCTGAACGAACTGGCGGCAAGCACAAGGGATTGTCTGAACAATTACAATGGCGAGGATAAAAATTTTCTTGTCACAAGTAGCGAGGGATATATTTTCAAACTGGAGAAGAGATACACCAATGGTTACAGCAATGTCCGCATGAGTGACAAAGAGACAGCAAAAAGGTTAGTTGCAAATGCCCTAAACAAAGGGGATTCTCTGGAACGTAGCTGTGCGCTTGCCAATATGCTGCGGACAAGCAAGCCGGATATGCAGTATGAGATTCTGTCTTTGCTGGCAGAAAATAAGCATCCGGCATTATCAGACCCCACAATGAACCTTATCGGGGCGAATGAAGTTATCAATAGATTCCGGATAGAGAATTCCCGCGACATTAAAGCAGCAGCGGCGGCAATGGAGAAAGTAAAAGCTGCAAAGTCCCGCCAGGAGTATGCAGGAACCATCTATGACAATTATGATAACAGACATTTCAGAAAGAGTATGGAAGAACGGATTGCCGCCACGAAAGACAGCGAACTAAGGGATTGCTATGAAAATGTCAGGGAAATCAAACAGGAGGAAAGCCAGAAAGCGACAGAATAAAATTTTAAATAAAAAGCCTATTGGCAGAAAGAAGAGGTAAAAGTTTTGGAAGAGAGACGGAACACAGCACAGAGCGAAAAGAGCCGGGAGGAAATGCGCCGGGAGATAATGAGCATCCAGGACAGAAAAAAGCGGCATGAAGCAATTGCCAGAAACATGAGTTTATTCACAGACAAGAAAGAGAGGTAATGGCTATGACAATAAATATCGGGATTGTAACAGAGGTTTTAAAATATGAAGCACAGAACTACAAAGAACAGCATGACGCAATCAAGGCAACGAGAGCGCGGGAGCTGCGGGAGGTAAAGGAAAACTATCAGCCCGGCTCAAAACTGGCAATAGAGAGGGAGCGGCAGATAAATGAAGCTTGTGATTCTTCCTTGACCAAACTAAAAGTCAGTGCGGTTGATAGGGCACTGCAAGACGTTGAGGAATTGCGCCAGCAGGAACTTTTCCGTGTGCAGACTGTCAACGAACCTCTTCTTGCGAAAGTCCGGGCGATAGCAGACGTACCCATGACCACGCTTGAACTGAAAGCCTTTGCGGCTAAAATCGGGGCAAAAGGCGATTACTGGGCAAGCCGGATGCTTGCGGACATTGCAGAAAAGAATGGGATAGATTCAACTGAAATCGGCATAGAAAGCACATATGACACCAAAATGTCGATTCTTGACCAATTAACAGACCAGTTAAACAGCATTTTCAAGCATTACGGAACAAACGACCCTACAGAAAGACCAAAGGTGAATTATCTTTATCTGTCTGATGAAATATGCGAGAGGGCAAAGCAGATGTACGGCGGCAAGATTGGACGCTTAAGCGACACCCAGAAAGCCGACAAAGCATACTTCACAATAATGACACAGCATACAGACATCCAAAAGGGTATTGCAATTTCCAATGTCCTGCGGAATGCAAAGGGTGATGTGAAGAACCTGATTCTTTGCCGCCTGGCAGAGGATAGAAATATTTCCGAAATGGCGGCGGAGTTTTCCGGGCATATGAATGAAATTTCGGAATTCAAGAACGGCAAGGCGGCAGAGTATCGGTTGGCAGAAAAAGCATTGCAGAATATCCGCAAAGTAAAGGACAGGGCGGCAATAGAGAATATAGCAACAGAACATTCGGATAACGAATTTTTCGGCGAAATGTTCAAAAAAGAAAAAAAGCTGAACTTTGCCTTGGCAGAAATATTGAGCGGGGAGCCGGTGCAGGATCCGGACGGCGAAACAGAATAGATTTATCTGAAAAAAGAAAAAGGGAAGTATTCTTCAGACGTGACACTTCCCTTTACCGCATTGCATCTACTCCAATTATATCAGAAAGTAGGTGCAATGCAATATGGTAGCTGATAATGAAACATTGGTTGAGAGAATCCGGGGCGGCTATTCCGTATCGGAAAATATGCAACTGCTGTATGAAAACAATTTGCCGCTGATAAAAAGAATCATAAGGCTGTATACCGCATATGAGCCTATGGAAGATTTATTACAAGAAGCCTTTTTCGGGTTATGGACGGCGGTTCAACGCTATGAATCATCAAAAGAAGTGCAGTTTATGACATATGCGCAATACTGGATTCTTTCGGCAGTGCGGAGATACATCAGGAAATGCGGCTCCACCGTCCGGCTACCGAACCATATCCGGCAAAGGTTGACCCGCTGCAGCAGAGCCGCCGAACAGATAAGGCGAAGCTATGGGCAGGAACCATGTCTCGCGGAGATTGCTTCTTTTACTGGCATACCTGAAAAAGAGGTTCAGAAAATAAAAGTATATGCGCAAGGGGTGGACAGCCTGGACACTCCAATAGCAGAAGATGGAAGTCTGACGCTTTCGGACAAGCTACAAGGCGATTCTGACCCCGAAAATGAAGCAATTGATAAAATATACAAAGAACACTCTAAAAGTGAATTGTGGGGCATTGTGGAGCGTTACACGACCGAAGGGGAGAATGAGATAATCCGGGAGATTTTCATAAACGAAAAGACCATGGCGGCGGTTGCCAGGGAACAAGGCATAGGTATTGAGCGAGTGCGCCAACTGAAAGAAAAAGCCCTGCGGAAACTTAAGGCGGGCAAGGCGCGGCGGGAACTACTGGAGAAATTTGAGGTTGCCGAAACCATGCTATACCGGGGCGGCCTGACAAGCTATAGGCGGCATGATTTTGTTTCTGTTGTGGAGCGTGCCGCTACAAGGAAACTGGAAATAGAAGAACGCTATAGGCAGATTCTAGCGGAGATTGAAAGAGCCGGGAAAGGTGGTAAGAATGGCGAGATTGACACCAATTAAGGCAATCAGGGCAAAATGCCTTGAATGTAGTTGCGGACAGTTTAAAGAAGTCCGGGAGTGTACTGTGAAAAACTGCCCGCTATACAGCTATAGAAACAGGCATAGACCAAAAGAGGGAGAATTGCCCGCCGAAAGCGATTCAAACGAAAAGTAGGCGGCTAGGGCGGTACTTTTTGGCAAGAAAGGGTATAACAGAAAGGGAGCGAGTATGGAAAAATCATTCAAGGCTTATACAGAGGAACAAGAAAAGGAATTAAAAAAGATTAATGAGACAAGAAATCCTATAAATGAATTGGACGGCACTAAAGAGAAAGAAAATATTCTACAAGAGATATTAGGAGCCTTAAAACGCATTGAGAAGCTTTTGACACCAGAGATTCAAGGAAACTACATGAAAGAAGCTGTATCTTCTGCACTGTTGGGATGCTGTAAACGCAAGAATGATTCAGAGAAGCAATAGAGAATTTTTGTTTGGTGGAGGGAAATTTGCGGAAAACCCTCCGCCGCCAGAAGTCGATTGTGTCCGTCTGTCTTACGGACAATCATAGTATAACACATTCTGGAAAAGTGCCGCCCATGATAGTGTGCAAGAATAGCAAAAGGCGCATACGATTGTGTGCAAGCTCCATTTAGGGCATTTTATCTCGGATAGGTAATTTTATAGGGCGGCGGCTGAAAGCGTTCAGAATGGGCAGAAAGGGGGTAAATAAGGGTATGTGTGGAGCGTTACATGGTCTTCTGATGGTTTTGTGTGTGGTGGGGATAATTGCGTTTATCATGGTGCTACTACTGCTTATTGTTGTGTGCGTCTGCGGAATACGCGAACTTATTGATTACTTTTGGTAAGCCCCTTGCCATAAGTCGGAATTTGTGCTATATTGTCACTACGGAAAAGTCATAGAGCCAAGGCGGCTCCTACCCTCTTGTTTCTCGGAGGGTTCAAGTAGCCCTCCAGACGAAAGAAAGGAGGGTGATGCGGTGTATGTTACATACTCTGATTTGATTCAGTTTGGAATATTCATTGTTGCCCTGATTGGGTTGTGTTACACAATCTTTCGGGGAAAAAGGAAATAGCCGCCACTATTCGGAGTAGTGACGGCTGACCCGGCTTCTGGCTGGGGAGGTTAATTACTATTGTAGGGTAGAGCCGCTTCTATGGCTTTTCCCTATGTCTAATATAGCACATCATAGCTGATAAAGCAAGCATTTTACAGAAAACAGCCGTCCGGAATCTGGGGCAGCTGCATCCCGAACAACGCAAATAAAGTTAAGGTATGGCTATAGTGTATCATGCCGAGAGACGGGACGCAAGAAGTTTTTATATTTCTTCCCCAGTATCCCTCATTACAAATGACCCCTTGAAGTCACAATTCAGAATGTCGGCTATCTGGCTTAGTTCCTTTTCACTGAAATTGTCACGCTTTAGTTTGTTTGACAGATTGCTTTGGGAAGTTCCAAGGTTAGTGGCTAATTCGGTAATGGATATTTTTCGCTTCACTAATGCTATTCGTATTTTTTCAGACATCGACATACAACCACCTTCTTTCTATGTATGATTCTTAAGTATATCACTTGAAAGAAATAAAAACAACACGGAAATGATAAAAATTGAAATTAAGTGTTGACAAAATTAGAGACAAGCTATATACTATCACTTGTGAGTGATGAATAACACTTACATAAAATAACTATCACTTTCTCTTAGCGGTAACAGCATTCTATCATATCTAACAGAAAATTGATATACGGAAGTGTGCAGATATTGGAGAGTCTGCAAGCAATTGCGGACATTTGAGGAAAGGTGGTGTTATGGTAAGGCAAGAAATAAGGTTCACAGTCCAGAAATGCAATGGGGTTGTGACCAATATCGGGAAATCTGTCATATATCAGCTGCAAGTGCGGTTCGGTGGCGGCAGTATCAAATGGTATGAGGACAAGAGAAAGGAGAAAATGAAAAAGCCCTCTTAAGGAACTGGCATTCCAGAGGGCAAGTAACCCGGAGACATAAGCCGGATACTGAAAACATTATACCATATCCGGCTGCAAAAGGAAAGGATTTGGTGAAAAATTTATGAACCTTGAAAACATTAAAAAGAAGCTGCACCGGCTCAATGAAATCCGCAAAAGTTTCATCCTGACCAACAAAGAAGCAAGGGAACTTGATGAAACACTGGCGAGGATAGAGGACGGCTTAAGCGAGAGAACTGCAAGTTATAAATGCACACGCATTTGGGATTTAGGGGAGTGGCTGCAGTTAATTCATCTTGCGGACAATGCCCCCATGGGCATAGGGCGAGCCACAGGGTATGCTTTCGCATTGGGCTATCTATACGGCAACGGCACTTATAATCTGCCGGAGGAAGAAGCAGGGGAGGGTGGACAAGATGAATGAATGTATGGACACTCTCATTAATCAATTGTATGAAGTCATGAATAAAAATAATTGGAGCATCAATGTAGCATCCGGCTTTATGGGTATTGGGAGAAACACGCTCTCCAATATTCTGAACCGTAAAATGAATGTCAGCCTGAAATTGCTTACTCAAATAGCTGATAACCTTGACAGGTCTGTTGCATCCTTGATTTGCCCGGAAGAGGTACAGAGCAGAAAGAATGAGTTGCTGTTGCTCCAGATACAGGCCGACTTGAACGAACTAAGGAAAGGCGGCGTGGCATGAGTGAACTTGAAGTAATAAGAGTGGAGCCGCTTGAACTTCCACATGATATTGTGTGGTATATAAGCGGCGAGTACCACATAAGCACGAAAGATTTCAATGTCTATATTCATGAAAAAAAGGGGGTGATGTATGTCAATAAGTGTGTGCCGGAAAAGGACATTGAGAAAATGATTGAGGTTGCCACTTCTCCAGGGCGGTATATTCTTGATGATGATACCGAAGCTGGGAAATTTATGGATTATGTTTATGAAACATATGGATATCCCGCATATGAGACAATTCATAATTACCATGATTGGATGATGAAGCGGCAGGACGAACAGAGGGCCAGGGAGAAAGTGCAAAGTGTTATTCCGTCAATCGAAAAGATGATATATGCCGGAATGATTGATGAATGTATGATATATGAAGCGTACAAAGTGGGGCATGATAAAAAAGAGAAAACTTCTAAAAACTTATGCGGATTTAGTACCATATACACCTATTGCCTGGGGTATCTGGCGGGAAGTGGAGCATTAAAAGAGAAGCATTCCCCGGAGGACAGTAAAAACGTGGTTGATTATTACTATGGAATTACTGAAATGTTGGAGCATATCGACATTCAGGAAATGCCGAGGATTTACGAATACTTGAAAGAATTGTACTTTTCGGGAGAAAGTGAGGTATAGCACATGGCAGATTTAAGGGCATTATCTGGCGAAATGGCAAAGCTGCAAAGACAGATCGGGACGGTGCTTTCTGTATCTGGTTACTGTGACTATGATGATTTATCGGGGCTTGATGATTTCAAGCAGATAAGGACTGCAGACCAGAGACAGCAGCTTGAAGAATATCGGAATATCCTTTATAAACTGGAAGAGATACAGCGGGACATGGCATATCTCAAAAGGCCGGTTCGGGAGGTTGGCAAGCTTCACATGAACGGTCAGGGCAGATATGAGACAGACAAAGGACATTACTACACAAGCGGGAGCGGCATTGAGTTTCTGCGGAGGGAAGAAGTTTACAATTATGATACCGAAAAATGGGAGGAAACCGGGATATGGACTAATTCCAGGGTGGAAAGCCAGGACGGCGAATATTATATTGTGGGCTATACTGATGCGGAGTTGCCCGGCCTAAAAGTGAGGGTAAGGGGGTAAGCGGTAGGGGAGCAATGCAAAAGTGTTGTTCCCCTTGATTTTATATTATGGCCAGATAGGAGGTTGTGGTTTATGGCAGAAGTAAGAAAAGATAATAAAGGACGAAAACTGGAAACAGGGGAGCGTTATGATTCAAAAAATAATCGTTACATGTTCCAAAAGATGATTGATGGCGAGAGAATTTCTATTACTGCGCATACATTGAATGATTTGAGAAAAAAGAAGAATGAAGCCTTGTGTAGGATTGATAAGGGCAGTAAAATAAATTCCAGTAAGGCCAAAATGACATTGAATGCCTATTTTGACTATTGGATGGAAACTTTTGCCAAGAGTGGCAGAAAAGCCACAACTTGTACAAATTACAAAGCATATTACAATACTTATATCAGGAACACTATCGGGAAAACGCAGATTACGAAAATTACAAAGGCAGATTGCCAGAAAATCATTAACCAAATGGTTCAGGATGGAAAAAAGCATTCTACCATGTCTAACCTGAAAAGCTGCCTGAATATTGTGTTTGAATGTGCTTTGGATGATGATATTATCGTTAAGAATCCCGCAAAGAATCTGCAGGTACCACAGACAGAGAGCAAGAAGCGGATGGCTATAGAACAGAGACAGATTGATTTGTTTATGGGCTACATAAAGAATAGCGAGAGATATTCATTCAACTATCCGGCGTTTGTCGTTCTGTTCAATTTTGGCATGAGAATCGGAGAAATGGCAGCTTTAACATGGGATGACGTGGACTTTAAAAATAATATAATCAATATCAATAAGACAGTAAACCGATATAGAAAAGCAGATTATGGTTTTACTATGGCGGTAGCTTCTCCCAAAAGCAAAACATCAATCCGTACCGTTACAATGAATAGTGTAGTAAGGAAAACGCTTCTGGAGCTGAAAATGCGGAATCTCCCCGCTACTGCAAAACTGCCTTATGTGGATGATTCTGGGAATGTCCGGGGGCATGTATCTGGCTTTCTATTTGTCAATACAGCCGGGAATGTGTGGAACGAGCCGGGATTTCGGGAATTGATAGAAAGAATTGTGGAGTGTCATAATTAGGAAGCGGAAGAAAACCATACGGAAAAGATTGAGAATTTCTGTCCGCATATGGTTCGGCATACATACACAAGCCTTGCCTATTCTGCCGGAGCGGATGTGAAGATTGTGAGCCAGATACTGGGTCATGCGTCTACAGCGGTTACAATGGACACTTACACTCATCTTACAGAGGACAAAAAGAAGCAACAGGAGGAAGTGGTGCAGACTATAAAAATATCATGAATCTGTTGCAATTCATGTTGCAAAACAGTTGTAATAACACGAAAACAGACAACAAAAGACGAAACCAACAAAGCGGGCAAAACATTGATTTTACAATGTGACAATACAAGACGAACAAACACGAACATTGGTTTGACAAGAAAAAATACTTGACACCCCCGCATTTCTGTAGTAAGATACACAAGGTTGGTAAAGCTATGGACAGAATATATGAAAAGACAATGCTATTTGATTTTTACGGAGAACTGCTGACAGAGCATCAGCGCAGGGTCTACAGAGATGCAGTATACCATGATTTATCCCTTGGAGAGATTGCTGAGGAGCGTGGCATTACAAGGCAGGGTGTACACGATATGATACGCCGTTGCGACAGGATTCTCCAGGGTTATGAGGATAAGCTTCATCTGGTAGAGCGCTTCGCCAGAGCCAGGAAAACGATCGGAGAGATTGAGCGATTGACAATGTCAGCTGAGAATGAAGCTGATATGCGGGAAAATCTGCAGGATGTACGGAGATTGTGCCGAGAGTTGATGAATGAACTATAAATCAACAACAGGAAGCTGCACTTGCTTCCGATAGTATATTTTGTTGGCAAATGTTTTTGACCGTTGGTATAAATGCTGGAAAGCTGTTTCAGTGTCAAGGACAGACAGTATCTGTTGCCGTTAAAGCATGTTATATGTGTCTGATATAAGATTTCACAATAGGGAGCAAAAGGAGTCGCAGGTGGCATTCGAGAATTTAACAGATAAACTTCAAAACGTATTCAAAAATTTAAGAAGCAAGGGCCGCCTGACGGAAGCGGATGTAAAAGCCGCCATGAAAGAGGTCAAGATGGCTCTGTTGGAGGCGGACGTTAACTTCAAGGTGGTAAAGCAGTTCGTCAGGACAGTGGAAGAGCGCGCCATCGGCCAGGACGTCATGAACGGCCTGAACCCGGGCCAGATGGTAATCAAGATCGTAAATGAAGAAATGATCAACCTGATGGGAAGCGAGACCACTGAAATCGCCATGCAGCCGGGCAAATCCATCACTGTCATCATGATGGCCGGTCTTCAGGGTGCCGGTAAGACCACTGCCACGGCTAAAATTGCCGGAAAACTGAAGCAGAAAGGCAAGAAATCCCTTCTGGTAGCCTGCGACATCTACAGGCCTGCCGCCATCGAACAGCTGCAAATCAACGGCAAGAAGCAGGAAGTGGACGTATTCTCCATGGGCACAGACCACAAGCCACCCGAGATTGCGGAAGAGGCAATCAAATACGCCGTGAAAAACGGTCATAATGTAGTAATCCTGGATACGGCCGGACGTCTTCATATAGACGAAGATATGATGACGGAGCTTCAGGAGATTAAGGACAGAGTTACCGTACACCAGACACTGTTGGTGGTGGATGCCATGACCGGTCAGGATGCGGTCAATGTAGCAAAAGAATTTGACGAGAAGGTAGGCGTGGACGGCGTTGTTTTATCCAAGATGGACGGCGATACCCGAGGCGGCGCGGCGCTTTCCGTCAAAGCTGTGACAGGTAAGCCCATCCTGTATGTGAGCATGGGCGAGAAACTCTCCGATATGGAGCAGTTTTATCCTGACCGCATGGCAAACCGAATCCTTGGGATGGGAGATGTGCTTTCCCTGATTGAAAAAGCCCAGGAAAGCATTGACATAGATGAGGAAAAGGGCCGTGAGATGGCCGGCCGCATGAAAAAAGGCAAGTTCGATTTCGAGGACTACCTGGAAAGCATGAAACAGATGCGCAATATGGGCGGTCTGTCCAGTATCCTGAGCATGCTGCCGGGGTTGGGAATGAAGGGTGCAGACCTGGATTCCCTGATTGACGAAAAGCAGCTGCGGCAGATGGAAGCCATTGTCCTTTCCATGACAAAGGAAGAGAGGCGGAATCCGAAAATACTGAATCCCCGCAGAAAGCACCGCATTGCAAAAGGTGCCGGTGTGGATATTGCAATAGTCAACCGTTTCATCAAACAGTTCGAGCAGAGCCAGAAGATGATGAAACAATTCGGAGGCGGGAAAAAGAGACGGGGCGGATTCGGCGGTTTTCCCGGCATGGGAGGCGGCAGATTTCCATTCTAGCAGGGTATGCTGAACCCCGTATAAACTGTGTTCCCGGCATAGTGGTTTTGACGGAGCAGAATTTTCGAACAAAACGGTGAACAAGGAGAAAACAACTCCTTTTCATAAGGAATCGTCATAGGACAATTCCCCGGAAAGTGTCTTTGGATACTTCCTGAATAAAGCAAAATCATACAATGAGCCAAAGCGGCAGAAAGAGGTAAAGAAAATGGCAGTAAAGATCAGATTGAGAAGAATGGGACAGAAGAAGGCTCCTTTCTATAGAATCATAGTAGCTGATTCCCGTTCCCCCAGAGATGGCAGATTTATCGAGGAGATCGGTACCTATGATCCCAGCACAGATCCCAGCACCTTCAAAATCAACGAGGAACTGGCAAAGAAATGGCTGGCAAACGGAGCTCAGCCCACAGAAGTAGTAGGCAAACTTTTCAAGGCGGCAGGAATCGAAAAATAAATTCTTAGGAGGTGCCGAAAGGCAGTTCCTTTTCCTGGGAGGTGGCTTATAAATGGAAGGAGAGCATTCCATGGAAGAAAAACATTCCAAAGAATTAGTGGAAGTAATTGCAAAGTCGCTTGTGGATAACCCGGATGAAGTAAGTGTGACCGAGAAAACAGAAGGACACAATACGGTTCTTGAACTTCATGTAGCGTCCGCGGATATGGGCAAGGTAATCGGAAAACAGGGGCGCATTGCAAAGGCAATCCGCTCTGTTGTAAAAGCGGCAGCATCCAGAGATAAGATAAATGTGGATGTAGAGATTATAGGGTGAAAAGAATGAGGAGGGACACATGGGTTCCTCCTTATTTTATCATATTGATATACGGAACTGGAAATAGCATTTATACCCGGAACAGGAGTACCAAATGGAACAATTTTTTCAGGTCGGCATTATTACTTCCACCCACGGAGTACACGGCGAGGTGAAGGTGTATCCAACGACAGATGATGTCAGGCGCTTCAAGCGTCTGAAAGAAGTAATCATACGGCGGAATCCGGTACCGGAGATGTCCGGCGACAGCCGGACATCCCCAACGGCAGTGAATCCCCCCGGTATTACCGCATCTGTGGACAGCAGAGTCCGTGAAGCGGTAAATGAGGAAACCGTCGAAATAGAATCCGTCAAATTTTTCAAACAGTTTGCCATCCTGAAATTCAAGGGAACAGACACCATGGAGGCAGCAGAAAAATACCGCAGGTGCTCTCTGATGGTACCCAGGAGCAACGCAGTGCGGCTGTCCAGAGACGAGTACTTTATCGCAGACCTTATCGGTCTGGCGGTACGGGATGAAGACGGTACGGAGATAGGCACGTTAAATGATGTGATAGAGACCGGAGCAAACGATGTATATGCCATCAGGCTTCATGACGGAAGGGAATTCCTTCTGCCCGCCATCAAACAGTGCGTCCTGGAAGTGGATGTGGAAAACGGTTTCATCAGAATACACATTTTGGAAGGATTGTTGGACGAGACGTGATGCATACAACCATATTTCATGTATTGACCCTGTTTCCCGAAATGATCGTACAGGGCTTAAGCCCCAGCATCATCGGAAGGGCATGGGAAAAGAATATTATCTCACTGAATACAGTAAATATCCGGGATTATACCGCCGACAGACATGGTAAAGTAGATGACTATCCTTATGGCGGCGGGGCCGGTATGCTGATGCAGGCACAGCCTGTCTATGATGCCCACACGGCGGTGACAGGCGGAAGAAAAGTCCGGACAATCTATGTCACTCCCCAGGGAACCCCCTTTACTCAGGCAAAAGCACAGGAGCTGGCTTTGGAAGACGAACTTGTCTTCCTGTGCGGCCATTATGAAGGGATTGATGAGCGGGTGCTGGAAGAGATCGTGACAGACTACATCTCCATAGGCGATTATGTGCTTACGGGAGGAGAACTTCCTGCCATGGTAATGATTGATGCCATCGCAAGGCTGATTCCCGGAGTACTGGGAAATGATATCTCGGCAGAGGAAGAGAGTTTTTACAATGACCTGTTGGAGTATCCCCAGTACTCCCGCCCGGAAGTGTGGCATGAAAAGAAAGTGCCGGAGATACTTTTATCCGGCAATCACAGGAAAGTAACAGAGTGGCGTCTGGAACAGGCGAAGCAGCGCACTGCCGAAAGGCGGCCTGATTTGTATGAAAAATATCAGGAGAAGCAGCTGCTGATTCAGCGGCTCGCCAGACATAAACGGAACAATATCCACATGATGGAAAGCCTGGCCAGAGGATGCGCGGAAGTTCTATATTGTGATATCATGACAGTGAATCATTTGTCAGCAGGAAATCCTGCTGTGTCAGGACAGTATCCGGCGGAAGTAAAGCATTCCGTGACAGAAAAACATTCAGAGTCAGGAAAATCTGCTGTACCGGAAAAGTTTCCGACGAAGGGAAAATGTCCTGTGCCGGAAAAGCGTATCACAGAAATCTCCCTTCTGCTGTACCACCGCAGCTGCAAAACCTGTATGGCAATTGCAGCGGATATTGCTTCCGGTGAAGCCATAGCAGAGAAGCTGCCGGAAGACACAGAGTTGGTCATTGTTTCGGACCCGGTTCTGAAAGAACTTCTGACACAGCACCATTACAGGGTTATGGACTCTTATATCCAGATGCTGTATACCCGAAAAGAACCCCTTCCTGTGCGTCATAAAGACATCTATCCCCTTACCATGGAGCATTTTCCCTATGTATGCCGTTGGTACTGTAATGACGGTAAATCCGTTCCCGGTATTAATGACGCATATGTCAGGGAACGGATTCAGGCAGGTGCCATGTACGGTGCTTTCGCAGAAGGACGCCAGGTCGGTTTCGTGGGCATCCATTCGGAAGGAAGCCTTGGCATGCTGTTTGTGGAGGGGGCTTTTCGGGGACAGGGAATTGCCTCATCACTGGAAGCCTGCGTCGTAAACCGCATGCTTGAAAAGGGGTGGACCCCATATGGCCATATATCCGCCGGAAACACCGCTTCGGAGAAACTCCAGGAAAAACTGGGATTCTACAAAGCCGAAAAAACTTTCTGGTGGTTGGAAAAAACACTTGCAAATAGTACATGAATATGCTAAGATTTTAATGTTGTGAAAAAGATGGTCCTCTGTTACCAGGGAATTTCATTCCTGAGAATTCTATTATCGGGAATCAAAATTTCTGCGGCATTTCGATTTCCTGCTGTAGGTGCATGATGAAGACGAAAGATCCGGTATTAAGAACATCCATTTTATAAAGGAGGCTCACAATGAGTGACATTATCAGAGAGATTGAAGCAGAACAGCTGAAGGAGAAGGTTGACGACTTCAATGTAGGCGATACCGTGAAGGTTTACGGTAAGATCAAGGAAGGCAATCGCGAGAGAATCCAGGTATTTGAGGGTATCGTGCTGAAGAGACAGGGCGGAAGCAGCCGTGAGACTTTCACTGTCAGGAAGACTTCCAACGGTATTGGTGTTGAGAAGACATGGCCGGTACATTCCCCCAATGTGGAGAAGATTGAGGTGGTCAGAAGAGGTAAGGTAAGGCGTGCAAAACTGAACTACCTGAGAAGCCGTGTCGGTAAGAAGGCAAAGGTAAAGGAAGCCGTAAAATAAGCGGACAGGAGGGCAATTACTTGGGTAGTTGTCCTTTTTATGTATAAAAGGAGTATGGCGAATGGTCCTGTCGGCACCATTCCAAATTAGCATAAAATATGGCAAAAAAGAAAGGTCTCAGCTTTTATAACCGGAAAAAGAGAAAAATCAGCTCGGCCCATGTGAAAGAGATTTTCAGCTGGCTGTTCGGGATTTTCGCTGCTGTTTTCATTGCGGTTGTACTTAATGTATTTCTGGGGGTAACCACTAACGTAGTCGGAGTATCCATGGAGCCTACACTGTATAATGGGCAGCGCATCTACATTAATTCCTTTCTCTACCTGATTTCATCTCCGAAAAGAGGTGATGTTGTAGTGTTTCTGCCCAATGGAAATGAGAATTCGCATTACTATGTAAAGCGTGTGGTGGCGGTGCCCGGGGACAGTGTGCTGGTCAGCGGAGGCATTCTGTATGTGAACGGCGAAGAAAGTCCCTGGGTTACGGAAAAGCTGGCGGATGCGGGAATTGCCGCCAATGAATTCACCGTGCAGAACGGCGAATATTTCTGCATCGGCGACAATCCGGGCAATAGCGAAGACAGCCGTTCTCCTAATATCGGACCGGTGAGAGAAGCTGATATGATAGGAAAGGTATGGTTCCGTGCCTCCTGTGAAGAAGCAGGCATGGGCTTTGTAAAATAGATATGAATTATCAATGGTATCCTGGTCATATGACAAAGGCAAAGCGTATGATGCAGGAAAATATAAAACTGATCGATCTGATCATAGAACTGGCAGATGCCAGAATACCGCTTGCCAGCCGTAATCCCGATATCAATGAATTGGGAAAGGGAAAATCCAGGATTGTTCTTCTGAATAAGTCGGACCTGGCAGATCAGACATGGAATCAGCGGTGGATCAACTGTCTGGAAGCAGAGGGCATCTATGTCCTGGAGGTGAATTCCAAAACAGGGGCGGGAATAAAGGCGATCAACGGCCTGGTACAGAAGGCCTGTGCGGAAAAAATCGAAAGAGACCGGAAGCGCGGCATTTTAAATCGCCCTGTCCGGGCGATGGTGGTTGGTATTCCCAACGTAGGAAAGTCTACCTTTATCAACTCATTCGCGGGAAGGGCCTGCACAAAGACCGGCAATAAGCCGGGTGTCACGAAGGGAAAGCAATGGATACGCCTGAACAGTAAACTGGAGCTTCTGGATACGCCGGGAATTTTGTGGCCGAAGTTTGAAGACAATACTGTAGGGATGCATCTTGCCTTTATCGGCTCCATGAACGATGAGATTGTCATCGTCGAAGAGCTTGCCTGTGACCTGTTGGACAGCCTCAGGATGCTTTATCCGAATTCCGTTACGGAACGCTATGGAATTTCATGGTGGGAAGATACCGCAGCCACGCTGGAGGCAATTGCCCGCAGCAGAGGATGCTTCCTGAAGGGGGAGACGCCGGATCTGAAGAAGGCTTCAGGACTGCTGCTGGATGATTTTCGGAGCGGGCGTCTGGGAAGGATTACACTGGAGCGGCCTGAAGCTGCAGGTGTACATTGACATTTCATTTAATGACAGCAGACGGCGTATCTGGCGGAAAACCAATTCTGTAAATATGCGAATAACAGTAAAAGATACAATACCGAAAACTGCTGTGGAGGGAAACTGGGAGAATGCAAAATGAATAAAGTAATGAAAGAGATGATAAGTACGCTGCTCTATCTGCTGGGTGTCCTGTGCCTGACCTGGCTAGTGATTACTTTCGTGGGACAGCGGACGGAGGTGGACGGCTCTTCCATGGAGCCCATGCTGTCCAACGGAGATAACCTGATTGTAGATAAGATTTCCTACCATTTCCGGGACCCTCAGAGATATGACATCATCGTATTTCCGTTTAAATACCAGGAAAATACTTATTATATCAAGAGGATCATCGGCCTCCCCGGGGAGACGGTGCAGATTGACGAACAGGGGAACATTTATATCAACGGGGAAATTCTTCCGGAAAATTACGGCAGGGAAATTATCCGCGCAGACACGTTGGGAATTGCCGTCAATCCTGTCGTACTTGGCGAAGACGAGTACTTTGTCATGGGTGACAACCGAAACAACAGCACCGACAGCCGTACGGAAATCGTCGGCAATATCAAACGGGATGATATTATCGGCAGAGCCTGGGTACGCATCTGGCCGTTGAATAAAATCGGAATTCTGAAACATCAATAACACGGGAGAGTTTGTTGTGAATAAAAGGACAAAAGAAATCATAAGCAATCTGCTCTACATTCTGGGTGTCATATGTGTAACATGGCTGATTGTCACCTTTGTAGGGCAGCGGGTTAATGTAGACGGCTCCTCCATGGAGCCCATGCTCATCAATGGAGACAACCTGATTGTAGACAAGATTACATACCGCTTCCGGGACCCACAGCGTTTTGATATAATTGTATTTCCTGTCAAATATGACAATAACAGGAAATATATCAAACGTATCATCGGACTTCCGGGTGAAACGGTTCTGATAGACGAAGCGGGAAATATCTACATTGACGGAGAGTTGCTTTCAGAGTCTTACGGCAAGGAGACTATCCGTCCCGATACCATAGGAATCGCTTCAGAGCCGGTGGTCCTGGGAGAAGATGAATATTTTGTTCTGGGTGACAACCGAAATCACAGCGGAGACAGCCGGACATTAATTGTGGGAAATATCAACCGGAAAGACATTATCGGCAGAGCCTGGATCCGCATCTGGCCTTTAAATAAAATAGGCTTTATCAGGCATCAGTAAAAAGGTAGCAGGAAAGGGCAGATATTCTGTCCGCATATAAAGAGGCGGCTTGGTTAATCTGCATTTACGCCGCCGCGGATACGGCCCCTGGCATAAGGTGACAGCATATGAGAAGTATCAACGAGATACATAAGATTCTTCAGGCAGCATCTGTAGAGGCGCTGCCTGAATTTATAGATACCTATTCCTCAGATGAGAGGGCAGGTGTCAGGAAATTGGTGGAATTGGCAAAAAAACGCCTGACTGCACTGGAAAAGGAACATGCCAGAATCGAAGCGCTCCGCGTATACGAAGAGCAATATGCCGAATATGACTGTATCTGCGGAGTGGACGAGGTTGGAAGAGGGCCTCTCGCCGGACCTGTCGTGGCAGGGGCAGTGATACTTCCCAGAGAATGCCGCATTTTATATATAAATGATTCAAAGCAACTCTCCGAAAAAAAGAGAGAGGAGCTTTATTCTGTTATAACAAAGCAGGCCGTAGCCTGGGCCGTGGGATATGCCTCCCCGGAGCGGATAGACGAAATCAATATCCTCCAGGCTACCTACGAGGCTATGCGCGAGGCAATCGGCAAACTGAATCCTGCTCCCGGTATTTTGCTGAACGATGCCGTCAGGATTCCGGGAATCTCCGTCCCTCAGGTGTCCATCATCAAAGGGGATGCAAAGAGCATTACCATAGGGGCCGCCAGCATTGTAGCCAAAGTAACCCGGGACAGGATGATGCGGGATTACGATCAGATATATCCCGCATATGGTTTTGCCGAAAATAAGGGCTACGGAAGCCAGAGTCACATAGAGGCACTGCAGAAATACGGTTCTACACCCATCCACAGAAAAAGCTTTATCAGAAACTTTATCGTAACGTAATTGCAAACCGAGCACAGCATCTGACATCTTTGTGCCTATAGAATTTACGGACACCCTGTGGACGCAAATTTTATGCCAATCGGTGCCGGACCTCAGATGCGGAACTGGAATAAGAAACTATGAAACTATCACAATTGTTTTCAGGGGAAGTGCGCACAGACAGCACGTCCTCACGCCCTTCACAGCTGACTCCTTCCCAGATGGAGCAGGCAAACCGTCAGATACGTTCCCTTGTACCGGGGCAGACCATCAGCGGAGAAATTGTTTCCAGAAACGGGAGCGAAGTCCAGATCCGGCTTTCGGAAGATCTCATTCTCAACGCAAGAGTTGACCGGAACATGAATATTGAAGTGGGGAAAAATATGACCTTTGAGGTCAAAAACAACGGCAGCGCCCTTACGCTGAGCCCGCTTTTTACAAATGTAGCCACGGACGTGAATGTGCTGAAGGCGCTTGACATGGCAGGGCTTCCGGTGAACAGGGCTTCCATCGACATGACTGAGCAGCTGATGGCTGCGGGAATGTCCGTCAATCGAAGCAGCCTGCAACAGATATTCAGAGAGATTAACAGCTTTCCGCAGGCCGAAATCTCTGATATTATCAACCTTCACAGGCTTCAGATGTCCGTAAATGAGGCAAATTTAAATCAGATGGCTTCCTACAGGAATCTGAACCACCAGCTGACACAGGGCATGGATGCCATATTGGAGGCATTGCCGGAGGTGTTTGACTCCATGATGGCGGAAGGAGACACTGCCGGAGCAGTGAAACTGTATCAGGAAGTACTTCAGCTGGTACAGGAAAGCGGTGACATGACTGCTTCAGGTGAAGTTTCGGACGGCATACCCGGGCAGACGGTTTCCGAACAGGCATCCGGTTTTCCCGGACAAAATCCGTCCGGAGAAACAGTTTTACCGGGCGAAAACATGCAGACACCGGACGGTACCCCGGCCGGGACAGAGGAAGTGAATCCGTCGTCCCTGATTTTGAATGAGGAAAACCTGCAGGAAATAACCCAGGAAACCATGGCTGAACTTGAGGCAGAAATCCCTTTGCCGACTAACGGCGTGCCCGAAGAGGCTGTACTCCGGGAAGGCGAGAGTGCCGGAACCCCTCCCAACGCCGAAGGCAATGCAGCCGGATTGCCAAATACGGCCATAGCTTCCGGGGAAGGAACGGCGGAAAGAATCCCGGAAAATCTGCGGACTGCAGTAGCGGGAGATGCACTGGCGCTTCTTGACAGCATTCACATGTCACCGGAGCGAGCCCAGACCCTGCGCAATGAAATCTATCAGTTTCTCCAGGGCGAGACTGATGCCGGGCAGTTTTTTTCCGTTTTAAATACACTGGCTGAAAATGCTAAATTCTCTACGGAATCCATGAAATTATTGGAGAAGATGTTCTCGGGAACGAAATTCCGCACTCTTTTATCTGCTCAGCTGAAGAACAACTGGATGCTTCGCCCCGAAGAGGTAGCTTCCCCCGGCAAGGTGGAAGAAATGTACCGCAGGCTGGACCGGCAGCTGAAAAGCCTGGGCGGCGCTCTGGAAAACACAGGCCATACCGAAAGCACAGTGTACAGGGCTGTCTCATCCATGTCACAGAATATCGATTTTCTGCAGCAGCTGAATCAAATGTACACCTATGTACAACTGCCCCTGCGGCTGCAGCAGAGGGATGCGCAGGGCGAACTTTACGTCTATACGAACAAGAAAAAGCTGTCGAGCCCGGACGGTACCATGAGTGCCCTTCTCCATCTGGATATGGAGTATCTGGGGCCGGTTGACGTATATGTTTCTCTGAAAGGCAGCAGAGTGAAAACTCGCTTTTACCTTCGTGACGATGAGATGATAGACTTTATGTCACAGCATATGGATGTTCTGACCAGCCGCCTCCAGAAGCGGGGGTACGACTGCAGCTTTTCCATGACGCTCCGTGAAAAAGGGGAAGGTGAAACTACCAAAGGCGGATTGGAGCCGGTTCTGCGGCAGAATAAAGGCATTATGCTTTCCCATTATGCCTTTGACGTGCGCACCTGAAAGCAATATCTCCTTATCCTGTATAGCTTCAGGCCGGTATACTGAAAAGCAAAAACCTGAGGGAGCGGCGGGATATGGTGAGAAACAATTGATTTCAAAACAAAAGTGAGGAGAGGCATCCTGAACTATATGTATGGAAAAAAGGAAAAACGTGAAAAAGTAAAACAGGCTATCGCTCTGGAATATGACCCCTCTGACGAGGCACCCAGGGTAATCGCCAGCGGAAAAGGCGTACTGGCAGAACGAATCATCGAGAGGGCTCAGGAAAGCGCCGTCCCCATCCACAGAGATGACAAGCTTGCCGATACCCTGTCCAGACTGGATATCGGAGATACGATTCCGCCGGAGTTATACGAGGTGGTGGCAGAGATACTGGTATTTGTGGATTCCATGGACAAGATAAGGGCAAAGATAAAAAGGTAGGACATCATTTGAATAAGCGAAAAACAGGCACGGAATGGGAAATCCAGGCGGCGGAATACCTCACGCAAAACGGCATGCGTGTCGTAGAGAAAAATTTCCGATGCAGACAGGGTGAAATCGACATCATTGGCTATCACGAGGGGTATCTGGTGTTCGTGGAAGTAAAATACAGAAGCTCTTTCGATTCCGGATACGCTCTGGAGGCCGTGGATTATCGAAAGCAGTGCCGAATCTGTAAAGTGGCGGACTATTACAGATATTCCCGCTGTCTGGGCACAGACACAGGGGTGCGCTATGACGTAATCGGAATCCAGAACGGGAAGATAGAGTGGATTCAGAATGCATTTCCGCATGTTTACAGATGCTGATAGCGGATATTAATACCAGATATTTACTGTTTTTATTGACATTTTTTCGGGAACTTGGTATGATATCGGAAGGGTTTTCTGATAAATATGCGAATGTTTATAAATACATGGGAAAACGCGCTTCGCGGATTTTCTAAGAAAGCATTGTCCGGATGCGTTTTCACAACTAAGGAGAGGTGAATAAATATGCAAAAAAAGGTATTTCAGCTGCTTGTTAACAACACCTCCGGTGTCTTAAGCCGGATTGCAGGCCTTTTTGCAAGAAGAGGCTATAATGTGGAAAGCATTACTGCCGGCGTCACATCGGATCCCAGGATTACCAGAATTACCATTGTTGCTTCCGGTGATGACGAGATTCTGGAACAGATTGAAAAGCAGCTCTCCAAGCTGGAGGATGTCCGAAATATCAAGGAACTGCGTCCGGAAAAGAGTGTCTACCGTGAATTGATTATGATCAAGGTTAGCGCCACGGCAGAACAGCGGCAGGGCATCATAGCGGTGGCTGACATCTTCCGTGCCAAGATCATCGATGTGGCGCCCGAAAGCCTGATGATTGAACTTACCGGCAACCAGCAGAAGATAGAGGCGTTTATTGACCTGTTGGCCGGATATGAGATACTGGAACAGGCCAGGACAGGAATCGCAGGCCTGAGCAGAGGTACAGAGCCCGTCGTCAGATTTGATTAGCTCCAGGGATAACCTGTCAGTTATATATCACATTCTGCAAAAGCATAAATCTGTGGAATGACAAAATGGAGGAAAAAAGAAATGGCAAAGATTTTTTATCAGGAAGATTGTAATTTATCCCTTCTGGAAGGGAAGACCATCGCGATTATCGGCTACGGCAGCCAGGGACACGCACATGCGCTGAACCTGAAGGATTCCGGCTGCCATGTAATCATCGGTCTCTACGAAGGTTCCAAATCCTGGGACAAGGCTGTAAAGCAGGGCTTTGAGGTATTTACTGCAGCAGAGGCAGCTAAGAAGGCTGATATCATCATGATCCTGATCAATGACGAGAAGCAGGCTGACCTTTACAAGAAGGATATCGAGCCCAATCTGGAAGCAGGCAATATGCTTATGTTCGCTCATGGCTTCAATATTCATTTCGGCTGCATCGTTCCCCCCGCTGACGTTGATGTAACAATGATCGCGCCCAAGGGACCTGGACATACCGTGAGAAGCGAATACCAGGAAGGTAAGGGCGTCCCCTGCCTTATCGCAGTAGAGCAGGATGCAACAGGCAAGGCGCAGGATATGGCTCTGGCATATGCGTTGGGTATCGGCGGAGCAAGGGCAGGCGTTCTGGAGACCACATTCCGCACCGAGACCGAAACTGACCTGTTCGGCGAGCAGGCTGTATTGTGCGGCGGTGTCTGCGCATTGATGCAGGCCGGCTTCGAGACTCTGGTAGAGGCAGGTTACGATGAGAGAAATGCTTATTTCGAGTGTATCCATGAGATGAAGCTGATTGTGGACCTGATCTATCAGAGTGGTTTTGCAGGAATGCGTTATTCCATCTCCAATACTGCGGAATACGGCGATTATATTACCGGCCCCAAGATCATTACCGAGGATACCAAGAAAGCCATGAAGAAGATTCTGAGCGATATCCAGGACGGAACTTTCGCAAAGGAATTCCTGCTTGACATGTCTCCCGCAGGACGCCAGGTTCACTTCAAGGCAATGAGAAAGCTTGCATCCGAGCATCCTTCCGAGAAGGTTGGCGGGGAAATCCGTAAGCTTTACAGTTGGAACAACGAGGATGACAAGCTGATTAACAACTAAATCATCTATTTCCCGTTTGGCGCGACGCTGTCAGGAAGAGAAGCCTGGTATGATATCTGGTATGGTACTTTTGCATTGCCAGATGTTAAATGGAATTGGATTGGACATTAATAAACCCTCTGCAGGAAAGAGCCCCTGCAGAGGGTTTTGTATGTTCCGGACCTGATTTTGAATCATGGTTGATTCTTAGCAGAAGAGGCTGTCGGGAAATGGCATTTGTTCACAATATATAGTTGTGATTTCTAACGTATCACAATACATATTGTGGAAATACAGTTATTTTCCGACAGACCCATTCCGTAACCTTACCTGGACTTCCCAAGCGCTGTCTTCTGGGAGACTTCCGTCTTCACATCATAGCATGCAAAGGCATTATCCACCAGTTTTTTATCCGGCTTCGGTGTGAAAAGGCTCACTACCGGGACGATAATCAGCCCCACAAGCATTGCAATGGCACCGCAGTTTATAGGTGACTGCATGATAGCCGGGAAGGAAGAACGGAAGAAGATATTGGCTATCATCAGAATAGAGCTGAACAGGAAGCAGACCCAACAGGAAGCCTTCGTCACTTTTTTGGAATACAGAGAATACATAAACGGTGCCAGGAAGGAACCGGCCAGGGCACCCCAGGATACTCCCATCAGTTGTGCGATAAAGGTCACGGAACTCTTATACTGAATCAGCGCCAGGATAGAGGAAATGGCGATAAATACCACAATCAGGATACGCATGGTAAGCACCTGTTTCTTCTCCTCCATCTTCCGGAAAAACAGTACCTTCAAAAAGTCAATGGTCAAGGTAGAACTGGAAGCAATGACCAGAGAAGACAGGGTGGACATGGAAGCCGACAGCACCAGTATAACCACCAGAGCAATCAACATAGGGGAGAGCCCCGACAGCATGGTGGGAATAATGGAGTCAAAGCCGTTGGCTGTCACATCAATCTGGTCGGAGAACAGTCTGCCGAATCCGCCCAGGAAGTAACTGCCGCCGGCCACTACCAGCGCAAACAGGGTGGAGATGATTGTTCCCTTTTTGATTGATTCCTCATTTTTGATGGCATAGAATTTCTGCACCATCTGCGGAAGTCCCCAGGTCCCCAGAGAGGTCAGGATGACCACAAACATCAGATTCAGCGGGTCCGGTCCGAAGAATGAGGCGAAGACACCGGGGGTAGTTGCCACGGATTCGTCTGTAACTCTTGCCAGGTTGTCCAGAGCGGCCATAAAGCCTCCCTTACTCTTCAATACTGCCACGATAATGGTGACAATGCCCCCCAACATGATGATTCCCTGAATAAAATCGTTGATTGCCGTAGCCATATATCCCCCGGCAATCACATAGATTGCTGTAAGCACCGCCATCAGCAGGATACAGACAGAATAGTCAATATCAAATGCCATACCAAAGAGGCGTGAGAGACCGTTATATAAGGATGCGGTGTATGGAATCAGGAATACAAAAATAATGGCGGAAGCACCGATTTTCAGCGGTCTGCTGCCGAAGCGCTCCCCGAAAAACTGGGGCATGGTAGCGGAATCCAGATGCTGGGTCATAATGCGTGTCCGGCGCCCCAGTACAACCCATGCCAGGAGCGAACCGATAATTGCGTTCCCGATTCCGGCCCAGGTGGCCGCAACTCCATATTTCCAGCCGAACTGTCCGGCATATCCCACGAATACAACAGCCGAAAAATAGGAAGTGCCATAGGCGAAAGCGGTCAGCCATGGACCTACGGAACGTCCGCCCAACACAAAGCCGTTGACATCGGTAGCATGTTTGCGGCAGTAGAGCCCGATGGCGACCAGTACCGCGAAATAGATGATAAGTAGTAGTAGTTTCATGTTGCCTCCTGTATATGTGTTTGTTTTTTTGCACCGCGAAGATGGCTCAGATTGTTTTTGAAACTGTCGCGCGTTGCAAGTTTAAAGCGTTAAAGTAACTATAGCATATCTGGTCCTGATATGCAATTATATATTCAATTATTTGGATGAAAGAGTACTCTTCAAAATATCTTCGCCATATTGGAAATAATTTTGTTACCAAAAAGCTTGCACATCTATATCTGACGGAGTATAATATGTCTTACAGGAAGCAGGCAAACCTGCAATTCATTTTACGGTGCAACTACTTTCCAGAGATTCATTTCAAAACAAAACAGAAATTCGAGAGAAAAGGGAACGGAAATTTTATGAAAGAAAAAAATCTGACAAAATCGGAGCAGAAGCTGCTCCGATTACTATGGGAAGAGGGACCGCTTTCTGTTATGCAGCTTACGGAGAAAATGGAGCAGGAAACCGGATGGAGCAAACAGTCTGTCATTTCCTTCCTGAAGAGAATGGAAACGAAAGGATTCATCACCTACGAGCAGAGAGGGCGCACGAAATATTATATGCCGCTTCAGTCCAGGGCAGCCGTGGCACAAAAGGAGAGAAGCACTTTTCTTCAGAATTTTTATCACGGCAGGCTGGGACTGTTGGTTTCGGCCATGGCGGAAGAAAACGCTCTGTCCCAGGAGGATATAGAGGACCTCAGGAAAGTGCTTGATGGTCTGAAAGCCGATGACGGGCAGCCGCAGAACTAGAAATTTCGGTTAATTCGGTTAAGAAATTTCAATAGCCAATTTAAAACAGCATCTGCTCCCCCGGCATCCTGGAGAATTTAGAGACACATTTCTCTTGCGGCCGAAAATTCTCTGCCTGTGACCGGGTACCGGACGGGGCATATGCGGAATTATTAACAGGAGGGCGTATGCAATTTTTACAGTTAGGCAGGGTAACATTGGAAGTCTCCGTTCTGACAGTCATGATTCTGCTGTTCATCCGGCTGCTGGAGAAACGGCTGGATCCGAATGTCAGATATTTTCTGTGGATTTTTGTTGCGCTGCGGATTCTCCTGCCTGTCAGGATAGAGGTCCTTCCGGAACTGTCCGCATTCGACATCGCAGGAATAAATACCGACGTGAGTGACGGTATGGAGACGGGCGACGGACATAAATCGGCTGATGAAAACGGAACACATCAGAATGCAGCCGGCATAGAGTTTCCTGAAAAGAAAGTTGACGCGGGAAGCACAGTTCCTGAAAAAGAAGCATTCACTCATATGCTTTCGCTGCAAATCGGGAACGCAGAACCGTCAGTGCAGAACCGTTCTGCGGAAACAGACTTGGAAACAGACTTAACAACAGACTCCGGCTCCCCGAAAACGGAACTGTCAGAAACGGAACTGCCAGAGCAGCGGCCGTACGGTCAGCGGCTCCGCATGCTGTGGCTGTTCGGTGTCATAATCATGTCAGTCTATGTGGCAGCGAACAATATAAAGCTGTGTATAATCCTGAAAAAACACCGCAGGAAAACAAATAGACATCCGGGCGGAATTCCGCTCTATCACATGCCTGGATACAATTGTCTGGCAGGCATTATCGCCCCGGCCATATATGTCGACATGGACAGCCTGAGAGATTCCGATGTAATAGAGCATGTTATTTTGCATGAAATCCAGCATTACAGAGCGGGGGATCATTTCTGGCAGCTTATCAGGGTAATCTGTCTTATCCTTCAGTGGCATAATCCTTTTGCATGGCTTGCCTACCGAGTCTCAAAGCGGGGATGTGAGCTGGCCTGTGATGCAAGAGTCATTCGGAATATGCCGCCGGAAGAAAGGTACCGGTACGGAGAAAGCCTGCTGACAGCGGCAGAATATGTCTGTATGCGTCCGGTTCCCATGGCAGCTTCAGCCGGAAGCAATAAAAGGTTCATGGAAAAGCGAATCAAAAGTATCGTTAAATATAAGCAGGGATATACTGCCGTTTTATCCGTGGCTTTGTCTGTGATTTTGACAGGTGTAATGGGGATTTCCAGTTTTGCTGCCTGCACTGTCCGGGAAGAAATAAGATCTGCAGCAGCTCCGGGAAAAGGCCATCATTCCGTTCGGGACACTGATGCTGCGGCAACGAAAGCTCCGGGAGAAGAAAAAACGGCGAATGAAGCCGCGGAAGACTTTGTGGAGCTGGCGATAGAAGAACATTATATTACAAACACGGGCAATCTGAGCAATCTGTACTATATCGATGAAGAGAATGTATTATGGGGATGCGGCTCCAACGAGCACGGACAGCTGGGCCTGGGGATAACGGATGATGATTTTCATATTGATATGGTAAAAATAGCTGACAATGTAATCCATGTGGATTACTCCGAATATGGATTTGTAATCTGGCTGACAGAGGAGCATAAGCTGTACGGAATGGGAAACGGCGAATACGGTGCGCTTCCGCGATATGAGAGGGAGGAATGGATGAAGCATGTCAGCCGGGTGCCCCATCACGTAGTAAGTCCATGCCTGCTGATGGAGGACGTCATATATGCCCGCTGCGGCCGGAGTGATGTGGCATGCTTGAAGGAAGACGCTTCCGTATGGATTTTCGGAACGGTCGGCTATGCGGATGGCGCCTTTTATCCTTATCCAAGAAAAGTGCTTGAAGATGCCGTTTTGGTAACGGGCGGAGCCTACAACCATGCGGCTTTGCTCAGCGACGGAAGCCTGTGGACCTGGGGCAATAATTACGCAGGAAACTGCGGAATAGACGGTGCGATTATTCCGGCTCCGACAAAGGTTGCGGAGGATGTGGCCATGGTTTGGACGGGGAGCACAAAGTACAACGTTGGCTGTACGGATATCCTGGAATATGAAGACATTTATGAGCCGCCTATGGAAAATACGATTATTCGAAAAAAAGACGGCTCCTGTTATATATGCGGTGCAAATGTGGGAACGGAAGAAAAGGTATTGCTGATTTATTATGAGGTCGCCGGATACCGGATGGTCTGCACAAGCGAGTTCCTTCCATATAAATGGGAACAGTAAAAGAAAAGGGTGCAGATATATATGTGTCAGATATTAATTTGTACAATTATACAGGAAAATGCTTGAAATGTATGGGGCTTATGGTATAATGTGACTATACTCGTGAGCGCATTCATTTGCCGCTTTCTGTCCTGTTTAAGCAGAAGCGCTCACTCGTTATACATTTACGTTGGCAAATGTTATTGAGCGCGAGTATGTATTCCAAGCAGAGCGCAGTTGAATGGCCGGAGTTCAGGTATACATTCTGCACTTCGGTGAAAGGCAGCTTGGCATTATCATTCTATATTTACAGGAGGAACATTATAATGGCAGAGAACAGGTTGATTGGCGATTACCCGGTGATTGGTATCCGCCCCACCATTGACGGCAGAAGAGGTGCTCTGAAAGTGCGCGAGTCTCTGGAGGACCAGACCATGAACATGGCTAAGGCAGCTGCAGCTCTCTTCGAAGAGAACCTGCGCTACTCCAACGGAGAGCCGGTGAAGGTCGTAATCGCGGATACTACCATCGGGCGTGTGGGCGAGACTGCCGCATGTGCGGACAAGTTCCGCAAAGCCGGCGTGGATATCACTCTGACAGTTACACCCTGTTGGTGTTACGGGGCAGAGACCATGGATATGGATCCCAATACCATCAAGGGCGTGTGGGGCTTCAACGGCACGGAGCGTCCGGGCGCAGTGTATCTGGCATCCGTATTGGCAACCCATGCCCAGAAGGGATTACCCGCGTTCGGCATCTACGGACATGACGTACAGGAAGCGGACGATACATCCATTCCTGAAGATGTGAAGGAGAAGCTGCTTCGCTTCGGACGCGCTGCAGTGGCAGTGGCCACCATGCGCGGCAAATCCTATCTGCAGATCGGCTCTATCTGCATGGGTATCGGCGGCTCTATCATTGATTCCGCCTTTATCGAGGATTATCTCGGCATGCGTGTGGAGTCTGTTGACGAGGTGGAAATCATCCGCCGTATGACAGAGGGCATTTACGACCAGAAGGAATATGAGAAAGCCCTTGCCTGGGTAAAGGAAAACTGCAGGGAAGGCTTCGACAAGAATCCGGAATCGCTCCAGAAGACCAGAGAGCAGAAGGATCAGGACTGGGAGTTTGTAGTCAAGATGATGTGCATTATCAAAGACCTGATGAACGGCAACAAGAACCTGCCCGAAGGACGCGAGGAAGAGATGGTGGGACACAACGCCATTGCAGCCGGCTTCCAGGGACAGAGACAGTGGACGGACTTCTATCCCAACTGCGACTTCCCTGAGGCAATGCTCAATACCTCTTTTGACTGGAACGGCGCAAGGGAGCCTTACATTCTGGCGACGGAAAACGATACCCTGAACGGACTGGGCATGCTGTTCATGAAGCTGCTGACCAACCGTGCCCAGATTTTTGCGGACGTGCGTACTTACTGGAGCCCTGAGGCAGTGAAGAAGGCTACCGGCTATGATTTGGAAGGCGTTGCAAAGCAGGCAGGCGGCTTTATCCATCTGATCAACTCCGGCGCGGCATGTCTGGATGCCAACGGACAGGCAAAAGATGCGCAGGGCAACGCGGTTATGAAGCCCTGGTATGAGGTGACAGAGGCAGACCAGAAGGCAATCATGGAAGCCACTACCTGGAACTATGCCGACTGCGGTTACTTCCGCGGCGGCGGATTCTCCTCCCGCTTCGTGACGGAAGCAGAGATGCCTGCTACCATGATCCGTCTGAACCTGGTGAAAGGACTTGGTCCCGTGCTGCAGATTGCAGAAGGATGGACGCTTCATCTTCCCGATGAGGTGACGGATATCCTGTGGAAGCGCACCGACTATACATGGCCCTGCACCTGGTTTGCGCCCAGGACTACCGGAAAGGGCGCTTTTAAGACAGCTTATGACGTAATGAATAACTGGGGTGCAAACCACGGTGCTATCAGCTACGGCCACATCGGCGCCGATCTGATTACCATGTGCTCCATGCTCCGCATTCCCGTATGCATGCACAATGTGGATGAGGACAGGATATTCCGTCCCGCAGCATGGAATGCCTTCGGCATGGATAAGGAAGGCCAGGACTACCGCGCATGTGCGGCGTATGGCCCCATGTATAAGTAAACAGTAAGCAGATTTGATTTTTATGTAAGCCGGATAGAATTTGGGCTATTGGGTTATCAGATTCTTTATCCGGCTTATTTATGAGTAGTTTGAGCCAAAAATAATATGCTGCTTTTGAATGCTTGCGGGCTACCCGGCAATTCCTGCTTAAAATATCTTACATACCTGTATGAGATTTCGTAATTTTCTATCTGTAGAATTTCTATAAAAACGATATAAAAACACCATAAAAACAAAAGAAATGCTTGCCTGGAAGCAGAATCTGATATATAATAGACAGGTCACAAAAAATCTGCTTTTACAAAGGAGGTTGGCGGCATATGGCACCGTCTTCCAAGACAGATACAGAAGTAATCATTGGCGGCAAGGTTTTTACCTTAAGCGGATATGAGAGTGAAGAGTACCTTCAAAAAGTTGCATCTTATATCAACAATAAGGTGAATGAATACAGTAAGCTGGATAATTTCCGCAGACAGCCAATGGACACGCAGAGTGTTTTGCTCCAGTTAAATATCGCGGATGATTATTTTAAGGCAAAGAAGCAGATTTCGGACTTGGAAGAGGAGCTTCAGGGAAAGGAAAATGAGCTTTACGATTTAAAACATGAACTGATATCCACCCAGATGAAGCTGGAAAGTTCTGAGGACCAGGTGAAGGCGCTGCAGAAGGCGCAAAATGAAGATGCAAAGGAAATTGTGCGTCTGGAAACAGAGTTGAAGAAAAAGTAATATGGCTGTCCGTAGCCCGGGCAGCTTTTTTGTATCATGAAGCCTGCACAGGCGGAAAGGCTTGAGGATTATATGGAAAAACACAGAAGAGCGGAACTGCTGTCCCCCGCCGGGAGTGAAGAAGGTTTTTATGGTGCCATTCGTGCCGGAGCAGATGCCGTCTACCTGGCGGGAGGTCGTTTCGGTGCCAGGGCGTATGCCGATAATTTCACGACGGAGTCACTTGTGGCATGCATTCGGTATGCCCATCTGTTGGGGCGGAAGATATATCTCGCCGTAAATACGCTCCTGAAAGAGCATGAGTTGGCTGAGCTGTACGACTATCTGCTGCCTTTTTACGAGGCAGGGCTGGATGCCGTAATCGTACAGGACCTGGGAGTACTGCGTTTTATACGGGAACATTTTCCGAATCTGAAGCTTCATGTCAGCACCCAGATGACATTATGCAGCAGCTATGGGGCTGCGCTTTTGAAAAGTATGGGAGCAAGCCGCATTGTTCCCGCCAGGGAACTTGGCCTGCAGGAACTGAGTGCGATGAGACGGAATGCGGATGTCGAGATAGAAGCTTTTATCCATGGTGCCATGTGCTACTGTTATTCCGGCCAATGCCTGTTCAGCAGCATTCTGGGCGGCCGAAGCGGCAACAGGGGACGCTGCGCCCAGCCCTGCAGGCTGCCTTATTCTGTTAATGCCGGAGGCTCGATGCAGAAGGAATGCTATCCCTTAAGCCTGAAGGACATGTGCACCATTGAACATATCCCTGCGCTGATTGGAGCGGGAATCGATTCCTTTAAAATTGAGGGACGAATGAAAAAGCCCGAATATACGGCGGGCGTGACAGCCGTATATCGGCGTTATGTAGATTTGTATTATAAGCTTCTGGAAGACAAAGGGGCAGAAGAAGCAGCCGCGGCATATTATGTGGACAAGGCTGATCTGGAGTTGCTGCGGTCTCTGTATATCAGAAGCGGTATTCAGGACGGGTACTGTTTCAGACGTAACGGGCGGGAGATGGTCACCCTGGAAAGCCCTGCCTACAGCGGAACCAACGAAAAGACATTGACGAAAATACGTGAGACATATATTGATAGCCGGGAGAAGCTTCCGGTCAGCGTAAGAGCGGTATTTCGGGTGGGCCAGCCTGCGGAAGTTACTTATACATGGGAGGGCAGGAACTGTCATATAACGGGCAATACCGTAGAACGTGCCGGAAAACAGCCTATCACGCCGGAAAATATCAGAAAGCAGCTTGGAAAGCTGGGAGACAGTATTTTCCGTATATGCGATATGAAAATCGCTGCGGATAAGGACAGTTTTTATCCTTTAAAACAGATAAATGAGTTAAGACGGGCAGCCATCGCCGGATTGGAAGATGAGATTTTGTCTGCCCGGGGATATTCTGCCGTCTGTCCGGAAAAGAATGCGGAACCTGCGGCAGAAAGCCGATATACGCTTTCCGGTAGCGGAATTTCTGAAAGTCCTGCGGCTGCCATTAAAAAAGTTTCTGAAGGTCCCGTGGCTGCCATAAAAAAAGTCAGAGCCGGGCGCGCCGCGCCGGTGCCGAAATGTCTTGCCATTTCCGTATGTACACTTCCGCAGCTGAAAGCGATAGCAGACTGGTTTTCCGGAGAAAAAACGGACAGTCCGCTTCGCTTTTATATAGAGGGGGATTTATTCCTGCGTGAATCGCAGAATGTATTAGATATTTGTAAAAAAATGCCGGCGGAAAGCAGCTTTTATCTGGCACTGCCTTATATCCTCCGGGAAGCGGACAGACATTATCTGGAACAGCTTTCGTCCGCTATGCGGGAAAGCGGAATTTTCCGGGGATTTCTCGTACGTTCCATGGATGGACTGGGGTTTGTCCAGGCGATAATGGAAGAAAAGTGTTCCATAGAAGAAAGACATTTCGGTGAAAATCTGTGCTGTCGGACAGACGCCGGGGTATACGCCTGGAATCGGTGGGCTGGTCAGGAACTGTCATCTTATGCTGAGGGCTTCTGCATGCCTTATGAGTTAAGAGGAAGCGAACAGAGATTGCTGCCGGAGGAATTACCCTGCGAAAAAATCATCTACGGCAGAATCCCCATGATGCTGACGGCGAACTGTCTGTTACGCACCTTCCGCCAGTGCCGGAAAGCCAAGTATGCGGATTCTCCGGCGGATTTGCGTAATAATAATGCAATACTCAAGGACAGATACCACAGAGAATTTCCGGTAGTTGTAAATTGTCTCCATTGTATGAATACTATATACAATACTGTCCCCCTTTCCCTGTACCAGTCAGTTCCCAAATGGAAAGAGTGTGTGGATTTGCGTATGGATTTCACTCTGGAGCCTGCTGATGAAGTAAAGGCGCTTCTGGATTCCTTCCTGAAGGGCGCTCCCTTCCCTCTGAAAGAGTATACTACCGGTCATGAAAAGCGCGGAGTTGAGTAATGCAAATCATCCGTCGGCATTGGCTTAATACACCGATAATACCGACAACGGAAATAAAGGAATGATACTATGCAGGAATATGTTAAAGAACTATCAAAATATATCATAGCGGTACTGATGACAGTACATACTTTCTGCGGTTTTCTGTCCCTTTCAGACAGGATAGAGAAGAGCAGCTCGGTGCATGTGATTCAGAATATGCTTCTGTTTTCCATTCAGTTTCTCATGTTTATTAACCTTGCCCTGGTCACAAACGATATGCAGTACATCTTTTTCTATGTATTTGTACAGGCATTTCTGTTGGCAACCGCAGTAATGATACCGATTGTGTATGAAAAAGTAAACCGGCTTCTTTTAAACAACATGTGTATGCTGTTGGGAACCGGTATGTGCGTGATATCCAGGCTTTCTTTTAAAAAAGCCGTAAAGCAGTACATTATCGTGCTGATATCCCTGGCCATATCACTGTTTATTCCCTGGCTTCTCTCCAGGATACGCTTCCTGAAGAAACTGACCTGGGTTTACGCGGGTGTTGGTATTGTCATGCTCAGTGCAGTGCTGATACTGGGAGAGGTAACCCATGGCTCCAAGCTTTCCTTTTCCCTATGGGGTGTAAGTTTTCAGCCATCGGAATTTGTCAAGATTATATTCGTTTTCTTTCTGGCAGGCGCATTATGGGAAAATACTACCTTCGCGAGAGTGGCGCTGACAGCCGTGCTTGCGGGAATCCATGTAGTGGTGCTGGTAGTATCGAAAGATTTGGGAAGTGCGCTAATTTTCTTTATCGGCTATGTCTTTGTAGTCTTTGCCGCTACCAGGAATTATCTTTATCTCCTGGCAGGGGCTGTCGGCGGAAGCGGAGCGGCCTGGGGGGCGTACCGGCTCTTTGCACATGTCAGGGACAGGGTGACTGCCTGGCAGAATCCCTGGACTTACATTGATTCCAAGGGCTATGCCATTACACAATCCCTGTTTGCCATCGGGACCGGAAGCTGGTTCGGCATGGGGCTTTCCCGGGGAAATCCCACGGCAATTCCCTATGTGGAGGCGGATTTTATCTTTTCTTCGGTGTGTGAGGAGCTGGGAGTGATTTACGGCATCTGTGTTGTCCTGGTGACACTGTCCAGTTTTCTGGCAATGCTGAAGATTGCTTCCCTGATAAAGGACCGCTTCTACCAACTGATTGTGTACGGAATCGGCATTATGTACATTTTTCAGATTTTCCTGACCATTGGAGGCGGTATCAAGCTGATTCCCCTGACTGGGGTGACACTGCCTTTTATCAGCTATGGCGGCAGTTCCGTAATGACTACCATGATTATGTTCTTCATTATTCAGGGAATCTACATCCGGCTGCAGGAAAACCGGCCCAAAAACGTCAAGAAAAATTCCTGACAAATAATTTCGGGCAGCAAAATCAGACATTATGTCTGAACGGTACCCGGAAAAGCGGGGGAATCGGCAAAAGCAGATTCTGGAAAGCCACATGATAAGCAGTCTGAAGATTCCGAAAGGATATTGTATAATGAAAGGAGGACGTAATGCAGGATAAAACAGTTAAAAAAACCGTACAGAAAAAACACCGGGAACCGAACAACACCAGGAAAGCCGATGCCCGCCGTATTGACAATAAATGGGAAATATTTGCGACAGGCTTCTTTTTCGTGGCAGTATTTGCGGCAGTGATAGGATATCTTGGCTATTTTACAGCAACCAGTAAACAGGATATGGTTAATAACAGCTATAATTCCAGACAGGAAATTTTTCTGTCTGAAAATTACCGCGGCTCTATCTATTCCAGGGATGGGGAAGCGCTTGCCGAAACCGTGTGGGACGAGCAGCAGAATGAGTCCCGGTCATATCCCTTTGCGGACTTGTTTGCCCACATTGTGGGATATTCCACCAAGGGGCGCATGGGTGTGGAGGCTATGGCAAATTACTACCTGATCAACACCAGTACCTCTCTGAGCAATAAAGCCGCCAATGACGCAGCCGGCTTAAAAAATCCCGGCGACAGCGTCTACACCACGCTGGATGTGCAGATACAGGAGGTAGCGGATTCCCAGCTCAATATCTATAAAGGTGCCGTCGTAGTGACAGAGGTTTCCACAGGAAAGATTCTGGCCATGGTATCCCATCCCGACTTTGACCCCAATCAGATCTCCCGGATCTGGGACTCACTGGTGGAGAATGAAGACAGCTCCGTGCTTCTGAACCGTGCCACCCAGGGACAGTATCCCCCCGGCTCTACCTTCAAGATTATAACCGCGTTGGAATATATCAGGGAAAATCCCGATACCTACAATAATTATTCCTATCAATGTTCAGGTACCTTTACTTCTATGGGCAGCAAAATCAATTGTTATCATAAGACAAACCACGGACAGGTGGATTTTGAGCGTTCTTTCGCCAAATCCTGTAATTCCTCCTTTGCCAATATCGGAATGGGACTGGACAGGGAATTGTTCCGGGAGACACTGGAAGGGCTTCTGTTTAACCAGCCCCTGCCGATGACTCTTTCTCACTCCACGAGCAAGGTTACCATATCTGCAGATTCCACCACGGACGAAATGCTGCAAACCTCTATCGGCCAGGGTAAGACACAGATTTCCCCCATGCATCTGAACATGATTACTTCCGCCATTGCCAATAACGGTATACTGATGAAGCCCTATGTCATTGACCATGTGGAAAACGACACCGGACGTGTAATCAAATCCTTCGCTCCCGAAAGCTATGGACAGCTGCTCAGTGAAGCCGAGGCGGAAATTTTGAAAGCTATGATGACTGCCGTAGTAGAAGAGGGTACTGCCAGAAAACTTTCGGGTCAGTCTTACACGGCCGCAGGCAAGACCGGCTCGGCGGAATATAACAGCAATGGCGACAGCCATGCCTGGTTTACCGGATTTGCGCCGGCAGAGGCTCCGGAAGTCTGTGTTACCATCATTGTGGAGGGTGCCGGAAGCGGGGGCGATTATGCGGTTCCGATTGCAAAAAGGATATTTGATGCATATTTTAACGAAAAAAAATAAGTATTGCACTTCCAGAAAGTTTGGATTATACTAAGTGTAATTATTTTGCATTAAACACACCAGTCAGGAGGAATTGCAATGCTGGAAGCAACAAGCTGTGGTGGTGTGGTAATTTTTCGAGGAAAGATCCTGCTTTTATACAAGAACTACAAGAATAAGTACGAAGGCTGGGTTCTGCCTAAAGGCACGGTGGAGCAGGGCGAGGAGTTTAAGGAAACCGCACTGCGGGAAGTGTTGGAGGAATCGGGAGCGAAGGCTACCATCATTAAGTATATCGGAAAGAGCGAATATACCTTCAACATACCGGAGGATATTGTCGAGAAAGAAGTCCACTGGTATCTGATGATGGCTGACAGCTATTACAGCAAACCACAAAAGGAAGAATTTTTTTTGGATTCAGGTTTTTATAAATACCACGAGGCATATCATCTGCTGAAATTTTCCAATGAAAAGCAGATTCTGGAGAGGGCATACGATGAATATCTGGAACTGAAAAAAAGCAATTTATGGGGCAGCCGGAAGTACTATTAGTTTTTGTAACAGTTCAGGCAGTCAGCATCCGGCTCCTGTCTGAACTGTTGTGTATTTTCGGCTGCGTCAGGTAAAGGGATCCTCATATATGGCGCTTGGAATTGTATACCACCCCAATTTATACCTGGGAGAAAGCATGAAAAGGGAAAAACTGGATAAGATAAAAAGAAAACTGGAAAAGAAGCCCCGTTTTTCCAGTGTATTTCTGGTGGTACTTTCGCGCAACGCCCATGAACAACTGGAGATATACAGCGCAAAACAGCTGCGGTGGAGTTATTATACGAAGTATCCGCCTTACGTGGTGGGAATTGCCGCCAACCAGGCGGAAGCGCTCATGCTGGTTGAGGAGCTCGTGAAGAAATGCCTGAAGGAACGCGGGGATTGCGCATTAAAGGAGTATTTAAGATGCTGACGATAGTTTTAAAAATCCTTTCCATACTCGGTATCCTTCTTCTGGCGCTGTTCCTGTTGGCAGCCGCGGTGTTGCTCCTGATACTGTTTGTTCCCGTTACTTACCGGATTTCCGGCGCCAAAGATGAGGACGGCTTCCGGATAAGCGCAAAGGTGAAATGGCTGTACGGGCTTGTGAGGCTGCAGTACGGATATCCGGAACCCGGTGAAGCAGCGGCAAAAATACTGTTTTTTACTCTGTACAGGGTTAAGATACCGCCGGATGAAACGGCAGGTGACAGCAGGAAAGCCGGAGGCGCTGCAGACAGCAATATCATAAAAATACCCTCCGAAAAATTTTCCGGAAAAATCATGACAGCGCTTCAAAAGAAAAAAAACCGTTCAAAGTCCGAAAAAAAGAGAACGGCTTCTATAAAGAAAACAGGTGAACCTGTAAACGGAAAAAAAGCAGGTGGTACGGAAACAGACAGTTCCGGTAAAAAAACTGTTTCTGACAGCGGGGAAACAGGCTCTGCCGCCGAAGCGGGCACGACCGCCAAAACGGGTACAGCTACCGAAGCAGGCACGACCGCCAAAACAGGCACAGCTACCGAAGCAGACACGACCGCCAAAACAGGCATGTCCGCCGAAGCAGATGGTCCCGGAACAAATGTGATGGAAACTGACGCTGTGGAAGAGAATCATTCTGCCGAAGAAGCTTCCGCGGAGGAAAATCTTTCCTCAGAAGAAAGTGTTTCGGGATTTGGAAAGATTTTACAAAAATTTGAGAAGATAAAGTACACAATTCACAACATATATGATAAAATAAAATGGATTTGGGATAATATATCATATTATTTAGAGCTTTTGCAGGAAGAAGAGACCAGGCAGTTTTTTTCCCATGTCCGAATGAGAACCGGGAAGATGGTAAAGAGCGTATGGCCCAGACATATCAGGGCGGATATCCTCTTTGGCACCGGTTCACCTGATACCACAGGATATCTTTACGGTGCGTATTGTATGGTCTCTCCGATGCTGAAAAAAGGCATAAATGTGACACCTGATTTCGAGGAGACAGTTTTACAGGCAGATTTTGACATCGCGGGACATATCACCATATGGGTGCTGGCAATGAACACATGCAGGATAGTACTGGACAAGCGTCTCAGGCACCTTATCAAAAAGGCTGTCTCTCCGGGAATAAAAACGGTACGGAAAAGGGCAGCATAGGAGCAAAGGCTCCGGAATGGAGGAGAAATGGCAGATAAAGAGAATCAGTTTCAGGGAGTAGTGGAGTCCCTTCTCAGAGGAATGGATACGGTATTATCCACAAAGACAGTGGTTGGTGAGGCTACGAAGATTGGCGATACGATTATTTTGCCCCTGGTGGATGTTTCCTTCGGCGTCGGTGCCGGAGCAGGCAGCAACGGAACGAAGAATTCTGCTTCCGGCGCAGGCGGCCTGGGCGGAAAGATGACCCCCAGTGCGGTACTGGTCATTAAAGACGGTGCTGTCAAGCTGGTGAATATCAAGAATCAGGATGCGGTTACAAAGGTGCTGGATATGGTGCCGGATCTGATTGAGAAGTTTACCAAACCGAAGGACAAAGCGGAAAGTACCAAAAAAGAAGAGGAAATATCCGATGCAGAGGTGGTTGATATCGCGTTCCCGGAAGGGGAAACCTCGAAATAACCTGTACGAATAAAACACCCCGGCAGCATATTGCCGGGGTGTTTTATTCATGTTGAACTGACAAAACAGATGGATTCTGTTGCCCATTGCATACTGTTAAGGAGGAAGTTCAGGAAAGTTATTTGGCATGAACCGTGCATCAGCCGCATCCGTCAAGACCGCAGCACATACCTTTTGCGGCGGCAATCTGTCCTTCCTGAAGTATCCGAACCATTTCCTCTTTTGTGTATTCCTCAACGGCAATTTTCTCTCCGTTCAGATAAATGGACGGGACTCCTGTTACTTTCAGCACACTCCTGGAATCCTCCACTTCCGCTTTTACGCCTGCAGTGTACGTTTCAACATCCAATGCATGACGGAATTCCGCCACATCGAGTCCTGCCTGCTCCGCAAGCCCGCATAAGACATCCGTTTCGCCGATATCAAGCTCTTTTTCAAAGTATGCGCGGTACACCAGATCGGTATATTTCTCCGCCAGGCCTTTTTCCCGCGCGAAAAACAAGCCTTCAAAGGCAAGACGCGTGTAGGGGCGGGGGCAGACAGAGGGCGGCAGCTTCATATCAAGGCCCAGGGACTTTGCCGGTGCCACCAGAACCTGATAGCGTTTCCTGCGTTCCTCATCATGGCAGACGTCCACTCTTTTCTTAGGTTCCGGAGTCAGTTCCAGAGCCTGTATCCGAATCTGCGCTTCGATTTCCGTCTCCTTCAGCGCTTCCTCCAGCGCCACCTTGGCTACCAGACAGTAGGGACATACAAAATCCGTTACAAATAAGATATTCAGCATACTTTTTCTCCTTTCGTTTGTTGAACCTATTCCGTTCCGACTTCTTACTTTCTTCCTCTATCATAAATGCAACAGGATACCGTGTCAAGAAATTCCGGCTGTAAAGAAGCAAAGGAAAATTCATTAACATTTTCGGGGAGAGGCTGCATATAATAAGATAAACAGATGACCCAAACACGGTCTGCAGAAGGGGAGTATTCCTTTGTAATGAAAAAAATAATCGGATTTGTCGCCTTTTTTATAGCCATCGGGATGCTGATTATGCTGATTACCCATAACAGACTGGTGGGACTGATTATCATCGCGCTTCTGTTGTTCGTGGGATATAACTGTTTCTGCGGTGACTGAAGCCCTGCCTTTATCTGCTGCCGGTCCCGACGCAGGGCAGGGCACCGGCCTGCGTGAGTGCGCTTTCTGACCATATTTTGGAGCTGTTCCCTTCAAGTGACCGTCCGCACAAAAAAAGAACAGGCACAAAACCTGTTCTTTTCAGATTCTTAAGCTCTTTCTACTCTGCCGGACTTCAGGCAGCCTGTGCAGACATGCAGTCTCTTTGCCCCGCCGTTAACCTTGCACTTTACCCGCTTGACATTCGCTTTCCACATTGCATTGGTCTTTCTATTAGAATGGCTTACATTATGACCGAACTGAACGCCCTTCCCACAAATATCACACTTAGCCATTTTGACACCTCCTCGATACGCGCGTGTTCTTACGCTTTAGATTTATTCATAACAGTAGTATATTAACAGAAAAAAGTGGAAAAATCAAGTAAAAAAATTCTTTTTTTAATTTTTATATTTAATATTCCCTTTTTCAGGGAAAGCTGTTAAAATAACAGTTATATATGTGCTGAAAAGGCGTTTGCATTTCAATTGAAAAGCGGAAGGAAGGGTTGAGGATGAAAGGTTCTTCTATGAATACCCATATGGGAAAAATTGTCGTTCATAACGAAGTAATCGCCCAATATGCGGGAAGCGTTGCCGTGGAATGCTTCGGCATCGTGGGCATGGCCGGTGTCAGTGTAAAGGACGGGCTGGTGAAGCTGCTCAAAAAGGACAGCATTACCAGGGGCATCAGCGTCACGCTGCGGCAGAATAAGCTTATTCTGGATTTTCATGTCATTGTTGCTTACGGTGTCAGTATCCTGGCTGTCACGGATAATCTGATCAGCAATGTGAAGTATAAGGTAGAAGAGTTTACCGGTATTCAAATCGAAAAAATCAACATCTATGTAGATGGTGTCAGAGTGATTGATTAAGGAGGACTGTATCGTGAGTTTACAACAAATCGATGCCAAGATGCTTTCGAAAATGTTCTTAGCCGGGGCGAAGAATCTGGAGAGCAAAAAAGAATGGATCAATGAATTGAATGTTTTTCCTGTTCCCGACGGCGACACAGGTACCAATATGACTATGACTATCATGTCGGCGGCAAAGGAAGTATCTGCCCTGGGGGACGGTATTGATATGCAGAGCCTCTGCAAGGCGGTTTCCAGCGGCTCCCTTCGGGGCGCCAGGGGGAATTCCGGCGTTATCCTTTCACAGCTGCTCCGCGGTTTTACCAAGCGGATTAAGGAGGAGGAGATTCTGACCATCCCCATTCTCACGGAAGCTTTTGAAAAGGCAGTGGAAACTGCATACAAGGCGGTTATGAAACCGAAAGAGGGAACTATCCTCACCGTTGCCAGAGGAAGTGCGGATAAGGCGAAGCTGTTGGTGGAGGACGGTATTGACGACATGGAAGTCTTCCTGACCACTGTTCTGGAGCATGCCAGATATGTGCTGAGTCAGACGCCTGAAATGTTGCCTGTACTGAAACAGGCCGGTGTGGTGGATTCCGGCGGGCAGGGACTTGTGGAAGTTCTGGCCGGTGCAGTGGACTTCTTCCTTGGAAAGGAAGTTGATTTATCTGTTTCTGCCGAGGGAAAATCTGTCCAGGCGCAAAGCGTTAAGTCAGGAGCCAATGATGCCCGGATGCAGGCGGAAGCGGAAGTGGAGATTAAGTTCGGCTACTGTACCGAATTCATTATCATGCTGAATAAGCCCTTTAACATTAAAGCCGAACTGGATTTCAAGGCTTTCCTGGAGTCCATCGGTGACTCTATCGTATGTGTGGCGGATGAGGATGTCGTGAAAGTGCACGTACATACCAATGACCCTGGCCTTGCCATCCAGAAGGCATTGACGTATGGTGCACTCTCCAATATGAAGATAGACAATATGCGTCTGGAGCATCAGGAGAAGCTGTTTAAAATGTCCGCAAAGGAAAGTGGAAAAAGCACGGAAACAGAAAGCGCTCCCGGTTCGAAAGCGCCTGCTCCGGAACCCCAGGCATCACAGACGGCTCCTGCAGCAGATGAGTCTCCCAGGGATTATGGTTTCATCGCCGTTTCCGCAGGTGAAGGCATGAGTGAGATATTCAGGAGTCTGGGTGTGGACCATATCATCGAGGGCGGGCAGACCATGAATCCCAGTACTGCCGACATTCTGGAGGCAGTGGACCACGTAAATGCCAGAACGATTTTCGTCCTGCCCAACAATAAAAACATTATCCTGGCGGCAAACCAGGCGGCGGAGCTGACTGCGGAGAAAGACCTGCTGGTCATCCCGACCAAAACGATTCCCCAAGGGATTACTGCAGTTATCAATTTTGTCCCCGAAATGTCCGCCGACGAGAATGAAGCGAATATGATCAGCGAGATTAAAAATGTCAGCACCGGCGAAGTCACATATGCGGTGCGGGATACCATAATAGACGATAAGGAAATCCGAAAGGGTGATTTCATGGGTATCGGCGACAACGGCATCCTTGCTGTGGGCAGTGACATCAGCGGAGTGGCGAAGGATACCATCACAGGCATGGTAAAGGAGGATTCCGAACTGATCAGTATTTATTACGGAAGCGATATCAATGAGTCGGATGCGGAAAGTTTCCGCGCCCAAATTGCGGAAAGTTACCCTGACTGCGATATAGAACTGCAGTATGGCGGCCAGCCTATCTATTATTATATTATGTCTGTGGAATAAGAAGAGAAATTTTATTGCAGGGGGAGACAGACGATGCGCTGTCTCCTTTTCTTGGCGGCTTTTATAAAAAGGAAATTTTTCGGAAAAAATCTGATGTTATATTTATGAGAGCGAGGGATTCCATGGAGAAAAGTTCCTCTGTCACGGAGATAAAAGGGGTAGGCGAGAAGACATGCAGCCTGCTCGCAAAACTGAATATTCATACCACAGGCGATCTTCTCGCCGCATATCCGAGAGATTATGAGACCTACGGGGAATTCGTGGAAATCGCCAGACTGTCTCCCGGATCAGTCTGCGCCGTCCATGCCGCAGTCTCCGGAATTCCCAATGAAAAAAGAACCGGAAAGCTTCATATCCTCAACGTGAAGATTGCCGATTCTTCCGGAATCCTGCAGCTGACCTTTTACAATATGCCTTTCCTGAAGAAGACTCTGAAAAGGGGCGGCTTCTATATCTTCCGGGGCATGGTGCAGAGCCGCGGAACAGCCAGGATTATGGAGCAGCCGAAGATATTCTCAATGGAGGAGTATCAGAATCTGACCGGCCGGCTCATTCCCCGTTATTCCCTCACCAAAGGGCTGACAGACCATGCGATGCAGAAATATATGAGACAGGCGCTGTCTCTCTGTGAATTCGAGCCGGAATACTATAACCGGGAGCTTCTGGAAAAAAATCAGCTGATCTCGGAGCGGGAAGCAGTGGAAACCATCCATTTCCCGGATGACTACGATTCCATGATAAAAGCGAGAAAGAGGCTGGTTTTTGACGAATTTTTTACCTTTCTGTTTCTGATGCGGAAAAATAAGGAGTTCAGTGAGCAGCTGGAGAACCATTACAGGATGCCGGAAACAGCCGATGCAGCCCGTTTTCTGGAACGCCTCCCTTTTCCGCTGACCGGGGCACAGGAAAAGGTATGGATGGAGATAAAGGAAGATCTCAACAGCCCTTACTGCATGAACCGTCTGATTCAGGGCGATGTAGGCTCCGGGAAAACCATTGTGGCGGTACTGGCGCTGCTGACGGCTGCCGCTAACGGTTATCAGGGAGCCCTGATGGCGCCTACGGAGGTACTGGCGGTACAGCATTATGAGACGATTCAGGGTTATATTCAAAAGTACGGGCTGATTTTCCGTCCCGTGCTTCTGGTCGGCTCCATGAGCGCAAAAGAGAAAAAGGAGGTCTATGGGAAGATTGCTTCCGGTGAGGCGAATCTGGTCATAGGCACTCACGCACTGATACAGGAAAGGGTGCAATACAGCCATCTGGCGCTGGTGGTTACAGACGAGCAGCACCGCTTCGGCGTCAGGCAGCGGGAGCATCTGGCAGAGAAAGGAAATGCGCCGCATATTCTGGTGATGAGCGCCACACCCATTCCCAGGACCCTTGCCATTATTTTGTACGGAGACCTCCATATCTCCGTCATCGATGAGCTGCCTGCGGAGCGGCTGCCCATCAGGAACTGTGTGGTCAATACTTCCTGGCGTCCCAATGCCTATAAATTCATCATCGGAGAAGTGGATAAGGGAAGACAGGTATATGTCATATGCCCCCAGGTGGAGGGCGACCCGGAATCCGAAAGCGGGCTTTCCCTGGAAAATGTGGTGGATTACACGGAGAAGCTGAAAGGAACGCTGCCTCCCCGAATACGCATCGCCTATCTGCACGGCAAAATGCGTCCGGCTGACAAAAACAGGATCATGGAAGAATTTGCGGCGCAGACACTGGATGTGCTGGTATCCACCACGGTTATCGAGGTGGGGATCAACGTTCCCAACGCTACCGTGATGATGGTGGAAAATGCGGAACGTTTCGGCCTTGCACAGCTGCATCAGCTGCGGGGACGAGTGGGAAGAGGGGAGCATCAGAGCTACTGCATCTTTGTCAGCGGAGACGAGAAGGAAGACACCATGGAGCGCCTGAAGATTCTGAACAAATCCAACGACGGCTTCTTTATTGCATCGGAGGACCTGAAGCTGCGGGGCCCCGGAGATTTGTTCGGTATCCGGCAGAGCGGCGAGTTTTCTTTCCGTATGGGAGACATTTATACGGATGCTCCCGTGCTGAAGCTGGCATCGGATGCGGTGGAGAAACTCCTGCGGGAAGACCCGGAACTGGCGAAGCAGGAAAATGCCGCTCTGCGGGAGCACCTTTCTGCTGCTGCCGCAAACAGTGTTGACTTTCGTTCGATATAACAGTAAAATAATACATGAAATCGGCACAGCCGGCACTCAACCTGCGCAGAAGATCATTTGTAATACCAGAGTTGTTTTGTCAATAAAGACCCGGTTCGGCCAGATGCGAAGAGCAGAGTACATCTTCGATATACGGGAAAATAAACCCGAAAAGAGAGAAGACATATAAAGCAGCATGCAGCCGCAAATATGCCTGTGACACAGGGCAGGGCGGCGAAGCGTACATGCGGAAATGAGGGAAGCGTATGCCTAATGTAGCAATTGTAACAGACAGTAACAGCGGAATCACCCAGGCAGCCGCCAAAGAGCTTGGCGTGTATGTCCTGCCAATGCCTTTTATGATCAATGAGGAAACCTTTTTCGAGGATATCGACCTGAGCCAGGAGGAATTCTATGAGAAACTCTCTTCCGGGGCGAATATCGGAACCAGCCAGCCCAGTCCGGAATCGGTTATGAAGCTGTGGGACGGCCTTTTAAGGGACTATGACGAAATAGTCCATATCCCCATGAGCAGCGGTCTCTCCGGTTCCTGCCAGAGCGCCTTAATCCTTGCAGAGGACTATCAGGGCAGGGTCCAGGTGGTAAATAATCAACGGATTTCCGTTACCCAGCGCCAGTCCTGCCTGGATGCAAAGCTTCTGGCTGCCAAAGGAAGGAATGCGAAGGAAATCAAGGAATTTCTGGAGGCGGACAAGTTTAACAGCAGCATCTATATCATGCTGGATATGCTGTATTACCTGAAAAAAGGCGGACGGATAACCCCGGCGGCTGCGGCAATCGGCACCATGCTTCGTCTGAAGCCGGTACTGCAGATTCAGGGTGAGAAGCTGGACGCCTTCGCAAAGGCAAGAACCACCAATCAGGGCAAGAGCATCATGATCAATGCCATCAAAAACGATATTGAGAGCAGATTCGGCGGAATGACGGAGGATAAGCATATCTGGCTGCAGATTGCCCATACGGCAAACCGGGAGGCAGCCGAGGCTTATAAGGAAGAGATTCTGGCACAGTTTCCCGGGTACGATATCCATATTGATCCCCTGTCTCTAAGCGTAGCCTGCCACATCGGGCCGGGGGCTCTGGCGTTTGCGTGCTGTAAAAAGATTGTGGTTTGAGAAGCATTTGTCACTTATGTGCTTTGGTTTGAACCGCAGTTGAAAGAGGCCCTCATATGTGAGAGGAGCAGGGCGCTGCAGAGGAGGCGGTGTATGCCTAAAGTATTCAATGTTACCGGATTGTGTGTTCCCGAACAGAATTATATGGTGGATCTTACTGACAGGGTTCATCTGATTATATCTGAGTATATTTGCAAAAATAAGTATTTTACGATAAACAGAGCCCGCCAGTACGGAAAAACCACATTATTGTATTGTCTGGAAAAAGAGCTGAAAGAAGACTATATTGTAGTAAGCCTGAGCTTTGAGGCTGCCGATGAATACTTTCAATCTGCTTATACGCTGGCAGAGGGATTGACGCTGGATATTGCGGACTGTCTGCGTTTGCAGGGTGTATCAGAGGATATAATCGAAGCCTGGTGCCGCCCCGTATCGGAACGTTTTCCCATGCGGGATCTGGGAAAGAAGATTACGGAACTGTGCCGCAGTTGTGAAAAAGGTATCATCCTGATGATCGACGAGGTTGATAAAAGTTCGGATAATCAGATATTTCTGTCTTTTCTGGGATTGCTCCGCGCAAAATATCTGGATCAGTTAAAGAAAAAAGATGAAACCTTTCAGTCCGTCATTCTGGTCGGAGTCTATGATATCAGGAATCTGAAACTGAAATTACATCCGCATCAGGAACCGAAGTATAACAGTCCCTGGAATATTGCAGCGGATTTCAGGCTGGATATGAACTTCAGCAGACAGGAGATTGCCTCCATGTTGACGGAATATGAGAATGACCGCTGTACGGAAATGGATATTTCGCACATTTCCCATCTGATTTACGAGTATACCTCCGGTTATCCCTATCTGGTATCCAAAATCTGCCAGCTTACAGAGGAACAAATCACGGGGACAAAGCTTTTTCCGGACAGGAAAAGGGCATGGAGCCGTGAAGGTATCTCTGCCGCAGAGATGCTGCTGCGAAAAGAGTCCAATTCCCTGTTTGATGACTTGATGAAAAAGTTGGCGGACTACCCCGAACTGAAACGGATGCTCCGGGAGATGCTTTTCAGCGGCAGTCTTTTTCCTTTTGACCGGGACAATCATCTGACACAGTTGGGCGTTACTCTTGGCTTTTTCAAGGAAGAAAAGGGATATATAGTCATTCAAAACCGCATTTTTGAGACCAGGCTGTATGATTTCTTTCTTTCAGAGGAAGCCTTAAACAACGCCGTTTACCGCCAGGCATTGACTGAGCGGAATCAGTTTGTCGATGAAGACGTGCTGAACATGAAGCTTGTAATGGAGAAATTCTGCCAGCATTTTACGGAAGTATATGGTGACAACGATGCCAGATTTGTTGAAGAAGAGGGAAGAAAGCTTTTTCTTCTATATTTAAAGCCGATTATTAACGGAACCGGCAATTACTATATCGAAGCGCAAACGAGGAATTTGAAAAGAACAGATATCATAGTAGACTATCTCGGACAGCAATATATAATAGAATTAAAAATCTGGCATGGAGAGGAATACAACAGAAAAGGGGAAATACAGTTATCAGACTACCTGGAAATTTATGGACTAAGTACAGGATATTTATTAAACTTTAGTTTCAATAAGAAGAAGCAGACTGGAATGCGGGAAATCGTACTGGACGGAAAACGGATCTTTGAGATGGTTGTTTAGCATCAAAAACGATATCTCTGAACTTTACGATTCCTGGTAAATTGCAATTTGCAGGGAGCAGCGTAATGTATAAATGCAGATTAACATATGACGAATGGAAATGTATGCTTTCAAAAAGCAGGATCGGAAAGCAGGTGCATACACTTCAGATAGAAGGTTATATTGGATTATTGACGATAAACTCTGTTTCAGAGAAGCAAGTCTGGAAGTACAATGAGAAAGATGTGGTTGTATGTGATAACGGCTATCATTGGCTGACAATTTTGCCCAGCGATGAATTCTATTGCCTTACTGTCATGATGGATGCGCATTATAACATAAAAGTCTGCTATATAGATATGATCGATACACAGGGTTACGATGAAGACAATGTTCCCTATTTCTATGATTTATATCTGGATTTGATAGTCTATCTGGATGGAAATATCATGACAGATGATATGGATGAACTGCAGGAAGCGTTGAAGACAGGCGAAATTACCAGGCTGCAATATGAGCGGGCCATCGCAACCGCTCAAAAGCTGCGCAATGGCTTACTGTCAGATATGGGAAAATTTCAGAACTACGTCAGTGAAATGCTTCATATGATAAAAAGCTGCTGAACATTTATGTTGTCTGTAGTATAAGTGTAATAAATGGAGGAGCAGGATGACAGATATAAAAAGAATATCAAAGTTAGTTTTTCCAATTGCAGAAAAATATGGGGCAGATAGAGTAGCTTTATTTGGTTCCAGAGCAAAAAACTGAAAAAGAGACAAGCGATTACGATTTTATTATATCAAAAGGAAACATCCAATCTTTATTTCAATTAGCGGCTTTTATTGATGAACTTGAAAAAGCATTTGGAGGAAATGTAGATGTGATCACCGATACATCAAATGATATTCGATTCCTCGAACAGATTAAGAAAGATGAGGTCGTTATTTATGAAGCAGAGAGATCAAACAGTACTGATGAAAATAATGGACTATTGTTTGCAGATCAAAGAAACACATACCGGAATACCCTGGAAAATGATTATGCGGATGAGAGATCTTGTAGCACATCATTATGGAAATTTGGATTATGAAATTGTTTGGAATACATCGGTATCAGATATTCCTCAGCTATACCATGAAATAGAAGAAATGCTGAAAACAGAGCAGCCAGCATAACCGTTTTATTAGAGAAGAAAGTAAGGCTAAAAATCAGGAGAAACAAAAAAATGGCAAATACAAACAATTATGATGCCTCCAGCATCACGGTGCTGGAGGGACTGGAGGCCGTGCGGAAGCGTCCGGGCATGTATATCGGAAGCGTTTCCACCAAGGGCCTGAACCATCTGATCTATGAGATTGTGGACAATTCCGTGGACGAACATCTGGCGGGATTCTGCGATACCATCCGGGTCATCCTGGAAGCGGACGGCTCCGCCACAGTCTCGGACAACGGAAGAGGCATTCCGGTGGGGATGCACGAAAAAGGAATCAGCGCGGAGCGGTTGGTATTTACAACCCTTCACGCAGGCGGAAAATTCGACAATGCCGCTTACAAGACCAGCGGAGGGCTGCACGGTGTAGGCTCATCCGTAGTCAACGCGCTTTCCACCAGATTGACTGTGAAGGTCAAAACAGGCGGTTTTATTTATGAGGATAAATATGAGAGGGGCAATCCCATCATCCCGCTGGAAGACGGGCTTCTCCCCGTGGTGGGCAAGACGAGGGAAACGGGAACCATCATCAATTTCCTGCCGGACGACACCATATTTGACAAGACCCGTTTCAAGGAGGACGACGTGAAAAGCCGCCTTCATGAGACCGCTTATCTGAACCCAAATCTGACGATCATTTTTGAGGACAGGCGCAGGGAAGAGGCAGAAGTACTTACCTTCCATGAGCCCGACGGCATTACCGGCTTCGTGAAGGATATGAACAAGTCCCAGGAAACCGTGCATGACGTGATTTATTTCAAGGGAGAGAGTGAGGGCATTGCCGTGGAGGCAGCGTTCCAGTACATCAATGAATTCCATGAGAATGTCCTGGGCTTCTGCAACAATATTTACAATTCGGAAGGCGGAACCCATCTCACCGGCTTTAAGACCATGTTTACCAATGTCATCAATACTTACGCCAGGCAGATTGGTATCTTAAAGGAAAAGGATGCCAATTTCACGGGAGCGGATGTACGAAACGGCATGACGGCAGTCATCTCCATCAAGCACCCGGACCCCAGATTTGAGGGCCAGACCAAGACCAAACTGGACAATCAGGATGCGGCAAAGGTGGTGTCCAAAGTCACCGGCGAGGAAATCGTCCGCATCTTTGACCGGAACCTGGATACCCTGAAAAACATCATCGGCTGTGCGGAAAAAGCGGCAAAAATCCGCAAATCGGAAGAGCGCGCCAAGACGAACATGCTGACCAAACAGAAATTCTCCTTTGATTCCAATGGAAAGCTTGCCAACTGTGAGTCCAAGGACCCTTCCAAATGTGAAATCTTTATCGTAGAGGGAGATTCCGCCGGGGGCAGCGCAAAGATGGCGAGAAACCGGATGTTCCAGGCCATCCTTCCCATCCGGGGTAAGATTCTGAACGTGGAGAAGGCGAGCATTGACAAGGTGCTGGCCAATGCGGAGATCAAGACCATGATCAATGCTTTCGGTTGCGGCTTCTCAGAAGGCTACGGAAATGACTTTGATATCAAGAAGCTGCGCTATGACAAGATTATCATTATGGCCGATGCGGACGTGGACGGCGCCCATATCTCCACTTTGCTGTTGACCCTGTTCTACCGCTTTATGCCGGAGTTGATTTTCGAAGGACATGTGTACATCGCCATGCCACCCTTGTATAAGGCCATGCCCTCCAAGGGACAGGAGCAGTACCTGTACGACGACAAGGCTCTGGAGAAATACCGCAAAAACCATAAGAGCCCCTTTACCCTGCAGCGGTACAAAGGTCTGGGCGAGATGGATGCGGAACAGCTCTGGGAGACCACGCTGAACCCGGAGACCCGGCGGATGAAGCTGGTGGAAATCGAAGATGCCAGGATGGCTTCCGAAGTGACGGAGCTGCTCATGGGCACGGAGGTGCCTCCCAGGAAGACTTTTATCTATGACCATGCGGTGGACGCGGAACTGGATATCTGAGAACAAAGAATATCCAAAGGAGAATCTGGTATTGGAAAAGAGCGGTGCAAAACAGTTTGCAAAATATATTGGCAGACTGCGTAAGAAACAGCATCTGTCAATGAAACAGATTTGCGAGGGACTGTGCAGCGACCGGACTGCATGGTATATAGAACAGGGTGAAAGGGAGCCAGGCAGGCTGCTGAGGGAAGCTATTTTGGAGCGCCTTGGAGTAGGCGCAGAGGATTATGAATGTTACCTGGGGTACATTGAATACGCACAATGGAAAATGCAGCATGCTATCCTGCACAAGATTACATACGAAGATATGGAAAATGCGGAACGGCTTTTGGATGTGTATCGGGAAGAAGGACATTCCGAAGAGAAATGCCTCAGGGAAGAAACGGATGCCGAACCGATCAATAATCGACTGGAAAGACAGTTTTACCTCAGCATGCTGATACAGATACGGTGCTATCAAGAAAAAAGAATATTTCATGATAATTGCGAAAGCCATGGATTTGAAAGCCTGCGGGAGGAAATCCGCGCTTTGCTCAGGGAGGCAATCAGCCTGACCATACCGGCTCTGGAAGGGAAAAAACTTTCGGAGTTTGTATTGTCCATCAAGGAGCTGAACCTGATTCTGGAGGCAGAGCATTACAGGAAGGAAGGGGAGCGCCCGGAACGGTACAGAGAAGTGCTGGCATACATAGAATCTGGAAAAACAGACCGGCGCGGTAAGGCTAAGATATATCCCAAAGCGGTTTTCTTTTTGTGCAGACATCTGCTGGATAGAAATATTACAGAAGAAGCAAAGCCGGAAGAAATGATTTACATGCTTTTGAAATATTGTAATCAGGCAGTGAACATCCTGCGGGACAGCGGCAGGATGTATTTTTTGTGGGAACTTCTGGATATGAGGGAGAGACTCTTTGACAGGCTGGAGAAGCTTTCGCACAGTCATTTACACAATAAAGCGGCATTCCATCATCTCCGGCAGGAAAACATACAATGGAAGCAGGTTTTAGAATCAATTTATGCGGAATTCGGCGTGCCGAAGGAGACTTTTGACTACTGTTATCTCTATGTGGCAAAGGGGGTTAACTGTATTAATGATGTAATTCGGATTCGAAGCGAGATGTTTGGCATAAAGGGGGAGGCACTATGCGAGGGAGTATGCAGTATAAAGACACTGCGCAGGATAAAGAAATGCACTACGGTTCCCCAAAGGGAGATTGTAGAGGAATTATTCGCAAAGCTTGGACTGTCAGGGGAACTGGTGAGAACGGAACTGGTAACCGGGAAGCCGGAAGCCAGGGAACTGATGGAGCGATTGCGGGAGTACAGTAACGAGAATCGGTGGGAAGAAGTGGATAAACTGCTGGAGCAGATTAAGCAGCTGGTGCCTATGGATATTGCCTGCAACAGGCAGGCTGTACAACGTATGGAAATATTGCTCTGTCACGCAAGAGGGGAAATTGATGAATCGGAATACTACAAGCGGATGCGGGAAACATTGGAGTTGACTGTACCTTATGAAACTTTCTTTAAAGATGGGGAGAAATATTTCACTTTTGAAGAGCAGTCTTGTATTAATAATATGCTCAGAGGAATGGATAAGGGAAGTGAAGAATTTCGTAACTGTATGCAAAGCTTTGATGATATATATCAGCATATTATCGACAGAGAAGAATTGGAAAATGTAGATGGCATGTATGAATTTATTATGAGATATGTGAAAAGTAACTGGGGGAACATGGGAGCATTTGATAAAGCAGACAAACATGATTTGATTATTATTGAGGAATGCCTTAGAACAAAAAGACTGTGGTCACTGCATGACAGCATATATGACCGATGGTGGAATCATATCGAGCGAAAGAAAAAAGGCATTTCTACAGATAACATCTTAAATGATGTAGAAGAATTGAAAAAGTGTATATTGTTGGGAGGACTGGCTAAAAGCCATGATGTCCAATTTTACAAAAAACGACTGGAAAAGGTATTAAGGGTATAATAAACCAGTGTACTGAAACATTTATTTTCAGTCAAATGACGCGAAATAAACATTCAGCCTGCAAGGCGGCTGAATAAGACGCTGTGGCGGCATCGCTGAATGATGTCACCACAGCAGATGAAAAGTGAGGTCAGTTATTAAGTTAAATATGAACACGCCAATACTCTAATTCAATTTGGAAGGTGTATCAAACTCATCCTTATCATTCTGAGGAGAAATCTCTGGTTCCTCATCAATGCCATCTCCGCTTCCCTGATTTTCGATTTTCAGACCACAGCCTGTATTACTGGCATCAGGCGGCGTAGCGGGGGGGAAGGTTACCGATACTGACTATGGCACATGCCAGTACAGTAGCTGCTAACTTGAAAAGCTGTTTTAAGAATTTGTTCTTCATGGCTATACCTCCAAAAAATATTCTATATCAATTATGGCATTTCCAAGTATATATAGCAAGGGACAGAGTTGTTCATTTTTGGGGCTTATTGTCATTCGGCGGATTATTTGGAGACGTTTTCATCACTTTATTTGAAGGT
>CAJUJN010000008.1:0-2274 GCA_910586775.1 uncultured Acetatifactor sp.
ACAATAACTGGTCTCTTTGCCGTTCTTTAACAACGGGTGTCTGAACTGTTACCTTTTTATTCTGATTTTATTCCCATCGAAACTCACCGGCTATACACTCTCATCCGACCTGCAAAATTTCTCTTGTTTTCAGGAAAAAACATTCCCCCTGGTACTGTCCCGCTCTATAGAGCTGCATCAGAATATCCATTCCGCAGGCATTCATTTTGTGATATATCCGTTGTTCTTCCCATGGTAAGCCTGCAACATACTCCTTCTGTTGTTTTTCCAGAGCAGAGAGCATTGTTTCGTACCGTTCAGGCTCCATTCTGAGCATCAGGCCGAAGTCAAAGGACACATAGGCATATCCCACGCCGTTAGCATCCAGTTTATCCTGCAGCAAAATAAACAGATCATCTGCTGTTTTCCTGCTGTCCAGAGTCTGAATTGTCCAATCTGTAACGGATTCCTCATCCTCCTTCACAACAACACGACGGAAGGAAGCCTTGCCATACCGGTCATATTCCCTGACATAGCGAACTGATTCCTTCCCTCCGCCGCTGCCCGGTCTTTCCGGCAGTATAGTTTTCTGCCTGAGCAGATGTTCCCATACCGTTTTCTGAACCCTGTCATAAGATGCGGGAAAATCCAGCCGTTCCACAATCCGGCGAACCGTATATCCGGAATCAACCAGATGGCGGATTGCTCCCCCACTGGCTGTCTCATAAGTAAAATCGGACAGTGCCTCTTGAAAATAACGGTTCTCTCCCATCATAATCTGCTCCTTTGCAGCTGTTTTTTCCCGGACAGTTTTTCCATTCCTCATAAAGACTGAACCATACCATCCAGATGCACATCCAGCTGATTAAAGGGAATTTCTATTCCGTTCTCATCCAATTTAAGCTTGCAGTTCTCTGTGATGCGCCATTTCCCCTGCCAGAAATCATCCTGGCGGAACCAGCAGCGGACACCAAGCTTTACGCAGGAATCGTCAAGCGAGTCCACAAATACCAGATAATCCCTGTCCTTCAGCACAGCCTCGTCCTCGGCAAGCACCTGCAGCAGCACCTCTTTCGCCTTTTTTAAGTCGGAACGATAGGAAATCCCCACCGAAACATCCATACGCCTGGCTTCCTGGGTAGTGACATTGACCAGGCTGTTGTTGGCCAGATTGCCGTTGGGCAGAATGACTGTCTGATTATCCGGCGTCAGAAGCTTCGTATAAAAAATCTGAATTTCCGTGACGGTTCCTTCCTTATCGGAATAGCCTTCTTTAATGTAGTCCCCCACCTTGAAAGGCTTTAGTGCCAGTATCAGCACCCCGCCTGCCAGATTGGACAGACTGCCCTGGACAGCCAGGCCGATGGCCACGCCGGCAGAACCCAGCACAGCCACCACACTTGCCGCATCCAGCCCGAAAGAGGAAGCCAACAGCGTCACCAGCAATACATAGAGGGTCGCCCTGACAAATGAATCCACGAACTGAATGACGCCCAATTCCGCGTTTGCCCGTCTCATGGACTTTTTGATAATTTTCCGAATAAGTTTTATCATATTAACCCCTATCAGAAAAAATATCACTGCCATCAAAACCCGCACTCCAAAGTTCAGAGCCTTCTCCGGAAGCTGACTCATAAATTCTTTGATCAGGTCTGGCTGTATATGCTCTTCCAACCCCTCGATTCCTTCTATTATATTTCCTGCGGCGCCTTCTGCCGTCAGCCCCATTATTGTCATGGCTTCTTATCCTTTCCATGCATCTGCTTTACCGTATACGCTGCTGCAGATCATTTTAAACCTCTTTTTTCTTTCCGGAAGCGGTTTTACTTTTTGCATTGCTTTTCACTTTTCCGGATTTTTCCGTCGGTTCTTTTCCCGTTTTCGCTCCTGCTGCCGCCCCGGTTTTTTTCTTTGTTTCTTTCACGGCCCCCTTCTTTGCGGGCAGTTCTTCCGTCGCTGTAACTTCTTTCTTTACAGCGGTTTCCTCCACAAGCGTTTCCTCTGCTTTGACAGCTGCTTTCCCTGCAGGTGTTTCTGTCTCATTAACAGATTCCTTTACAGTTACCGCTTCTGACTGACCAGCCGTTTTCCGTGCTTTCCCTGTTGCCTTCTCTGCTTTCTTTGCTGTTCCTCCTTCAGATTTTTTTGCCTTTGAAGATGTCTTTTCTTTCACAGACGATTTCTTACCCACAGAATGTTTGTCTTCACCTGAGTTTGTTTCTTCTATAACATGTGCATCTTCCGCGGAATGAGATTTAGTTCTTTCCGATTTCACGGAACGCGCTTTCAAAATAT
>CAJUJN010000008.1:2374-92835 GCA_910586775.1 uncultured Acetatifactor sp.
GCTCCTCTTCCATGGAATGCTCCTCTTCCATGGAATGCTCCTCTTCCATGGAATGCTCCTCTTCCATGGAATGTTCCTCTTCCATGGAATGTTCTTCTTCCATGGTTCGCATTTCTTCCATAGTATAAGGAATATATTTCAGTATACTCAGAGACAAAGGCGCCATCTTCACCGTGACGGAATAGGGTCTGTCGTCCCACTCCACAGCCTTCGCCCGTTTCACCCGGTTATTCACGATTCCCGTACCGCCGTACTTCGTGCTGTCGGAATTGAAAATCTCTTTATATTTTCCGGCAAGGGGCGTTCCTGTAGTAATCTCCCGCTCCACACCGGCAAAATTTGCAATTACCAGAAGCATTTCTTCCTCCCCGGAAGCCTTTTCCTCTCTGAAAGAAGCATCTTCCACAGAAGAAACTTTAGAAGAAGCTTTTTCCGCGCCGGCCTTCCGCAGATAGGTCAGATAGCAGTCCTGAGCAGAAATATGGTTCACCCACTCAAAGCCCTCCGGTGCATCGTCCAACGCATAAAGCGCGGGATTCGTGCGGTACAAGTGATTTAAATCCTTCATCAGTACAGAAATTCCCTTATGCTCCGGTACATCCGCAAGTTCCCATTCCACACTGCGGTTCTCGTTCCACTCATCGAATTCACCCAGGTCCTGTCCCATAAACAGCAGTTTCTTACCCGGATGGGTCATCATATAGGCAAGGGTAAGCCGCAGATTCGCAAATTTCTGCTCCCGTTCCCCCGGCATTTTCCCGATCAGGGATGCCTTTCCATGCACCACTTCATCATGTGAAAATACCAGGATAAATTTCTCGCTGTAGGCATAGACCATGCTGAAGGTCAGCTCCCCGTGGCGGTGGCTTCTGAAATAAGGATCAAACTTAATGTAATCCAGATAATCATTCATAAAGCCCATATTCCATTTCAGGTCAAAGCCCAGCCCGTCGTCCTCCAGCGCTCCCGTAATCTTCGGGAATGCAGTACTCTCCTCCGCAATGGTAAGGACACCGGGATTCCGTTTCTTCATGACGGAATTCAGATGCTTGATCAGTTCTATAGCTTCCAGGTTCTCCTTTCCGCCATACATATTGGCAACCCATTCGCCGTCCTTTTTACCGTAATCCAGATAAAGCATACTCGCCACTGCGTCCATACGGATGCCGTCCGCATGGTATTTTTCCACCCAGAACAGCGCGTTGGCAATCAAGTAATTGGATACCTGCGGCCTGCCGTAATTGTAGATTAAAGTCCCCCAGTGAGGATGGCTGCCCTGTCTGGGATCCAGATGCTCGTACAGGCAAGTGCCGTCAAAATTGGATAATCCGTAGGCATCCCTGGGAAAGTGGGCCGGAACCCAGTCCAGAATCACACCGATACCAGCTCTGTGCAGCTCATTCACAAAATACATGAAATCCTCAGGGGAGCCATATCTGGCTGTGGGCGCATAGTACCCTATCACCTGATATCCCCAGGAACCGTCCAGAGGATGTTCCATTACCGGCATCAGCTCCACATGGGTATACCCCATTTCTTTGATATAGGGAATCAGCTTTGCAGCGATTTCACGATAGCTGGGATATGTTTCCTTATCCTCCCTGATTACGGAGCCAAGGTAGAGTTCGTATATACTAACCGGAACATTTCCTGTCTGGAAGTCTTCTCTGGCTTTCAGGAATTTATCGTCCTTCCATTTGAAAGATTCCAGGTCCGCAATGACGGAAGCCGTCTCCGGGCGAAGCTGAGCAGCATTTTCGTAAGGATCCGCTTTCAGATAGGTAAGCCCGCCCTTCAATTTCATCTCAAACTTATAATTGTCACCCGGCTTTGCATCCGGTATAAATATTTCAAAGATGCCGGAATCCCACAACCGTCTCATCTGGTGTACTCTTCCATCCCAACCGTTGAAATCTCCTACTACGCTGGCACGCATCACATTGGGTGCCCACACGGCAAAACTGGTGCCCTGGACACCGTCGATTTCCATGGGATGTGCTCCCAGTTTTTCATAGATGGTATAGTGGATACCGTTTTTGAATTTCTCCGTATCCTTTTCCGTGATCTGCGGTTTTGCACGGTAGGCCTCGCCGCGAACCTTTTCAGTGCCGTCCTTTTCCTTTACCAGATAATGGTATACAGGAAGCTCGCTTTCACTCTGGGGAAGCAGCGCAGCAAAGAATCCGTCCTCGTCTGCCAGTTCCATCTGAACCGTCTCCCCGGTGCCCTCGAATACAAGCTCTGCCCCCTCTGCCCCCGGAAAATATGCCTGCACAAGAGTCTGCCGCCCGGATTTATGGGGTCCCAACAGTTCATGCGGATTGTCTGATTCCGAATAGATGAGCTCCTCGATTTTAGGCCAGTTCATCAGTCCATACAGTTTTTTTGTCATAGCCTTTCTGTCCTTTCTGTTTCCATCTTATTTATCTTTTCCATTGCCTTACGAATGTCCGGCTTCCGCAGCCTTTTTATACCATTCCATCACTTTGGGAATGTTTCGCTCTACCACCGTTCCTGTTTCATAAAAAAGTTCTGCCAGATTATTCTGAGCATCTCTGTCTCCATGCACCGCAGCACGTTCCGTCCAGTAAAATGCCTTCTCCAGGTCCTGCCCCACACCCAGACCTTCATAATAAAAGTACCCTACCTGACACTCTGCCAGGGGATAACCCTGCTCCGCCAGCTTCAGATGGCCCTGGAAACATTTCTCATACTGCTCTGTCAAAAAGTATTTTTCAATTTATTCGTTACATTCCGAAAGTTCCCGGCATGGCTTATAATAACCTGTCGACAAACAGCCTCACTCCTTCCTGTCTCATATTTACATTACCCTTATTCTAAAGTATGTAAAAACAACCCGCTTCTCAGCTTCGGCTCAAACCAGGTGGACTTGGGCGGCATCAGCTTTCCCGCATCCGCGACGGCGAACAGTTCCCCGATAGATGTGGGATACATGGAAAATGCCACTGCCAGACTGCCGGAACAACTGTCCGATACCGGACATGCCTGCCCGGAACGCTGCCCCGCAGCAGGCTCCTGTCCGCCGGAATGCCTTTGTTCCGCAGAAGGTTCCGCGAACTTTTCCTGTTCCCCGGAAGATTTCTTCCCTCCGAAAGCCTCCTGCTGCGCCTGTACTCTGCGCTCCAGTTCCTTCAGCCCTCTGATGCCGCCCACAAAATCAATCCTTTTATCCGTCTTCGGGTCACCGATTCCCAAAACCGGATTCAGCAGATGATTCTGCAGCAGGGATACGTCAAGCCCATCCACTGCATCCTCTGACAGGATAAGCGGTCTGGCAGTCAGCCGGTACCAGGCTCCATCCAGAAACATGCCGAACTGCCCCTTTCCTTCCGGACGATAAGGAGATTGGGCAACTTTCTCCACCTGGAAATTCTCCGAAACTTTCTTCAGAAAGTCTTCCTTTGAAAGCCCGTTCAGGTCCTGTACTACACGGTTGTAATCCATAATATACAATTCTTCATCCGGAAACAGAACGGAAAGAAAGTAATTGAATTCCTCTTCACCCTTATAATCCGGATGCGTCTCTCTCCGCATCAGCCCCACCTTGACCGCGGAGGCACAGCGGTGATGGCCGTCCGCAATGTAGACCGCATCCAGGTCCGCAAACTGTCCATGGATGCGTTCCACTCTGTCCGTTTCCCCCATCACCCATACCCTGTGCCGGATGCCGTCGGCAGATACAAAGTCATAAACCGGCACTTCCTCTTTCGCTTCCTTTACAATGCCCCGAAGCGCATCATTTGAGCGGTATGCCAGAAAAATGGGGCCTGTCTGGGTATTGCATACATCCACATGGCGGATTCTGTCCTGCTCCTTGTCCGCCCGGGTATTTTCATGCTTTTTGATCACGTTATTACAGTAGTCGTCAATGGAGGCACATGCCACGATGCCTGTCTGGCTTCTGCCGTTCATTGTCAATTCATAGAGATAATAGCAGGGGCGTTCCTCTTTTATAAATCTGCCCTCTGCAATCCAATCCTGAAGCAGCCTGGCCGCTCTCTCATAAACCTCCCCGGCATAGGTATCTATTTCCTGGCCGAATCCTGTCTCAGCACGGTCTATTGCCAGAAAAGAATCGGGATTCCGTCTTACTTCTTCCGTGGCTTCTTCTCTGTTATACACATCATAAGGTAATGCCGCAATTGCGCTTTCCATGCCCGGTACCGGGCGGTATGCGGAAAACGGTCTTATTTCTGCCATCTCTGCGCTCCTTTTCCAGCCATATTTTCGAAACATAACTATATTTTATCAAAAATATCTGTACTTAACAAGCATCTGGTGATAAACTATATTAGAAAATATTGTTCCGTCCGGAATTTCGTTTCATCCGCTCACGACAAAGCGCAATTCACGGCAGGGTCCGATAAACCTGCGATAAACCCGGAATGAAATCCGTGTTTTCAAACCTGGCTTAAGTCTGCCTGCGAAGAGATGGAAAAGCACAAAAGTAAACCTTCAAATATTGAGCGCTATACACAGGAGGCATCAGAATGATTTTTGAAAAAGCTTTTGACAATGCCGCTATGGATTACGACCAAAGCCGCCCCGTTTACCCGGAAGCATTATACCGGGATATCTTCCGGTATCAGCCTGTTTCCTCTGACAGCCATGTACTGGAAATCGGCCTGGGAACCGGGAAAGCGTCGCCCCCTGTCCTGGCTACAGGCTGTCATTTTACCGGAATAGAGCCGGGAGAAAACCTTATCGCCCTGGCGAAGCAAAACCTTCGGAAATACGCCAATTTTTCCTGCCGGAACCTGACTCTGCAGGAATTTGTGTGCCCGGAGCAGTCTTTTGACCTGATCTACGCTGCCACGGCATTCCACTGGATTCCGGAGGAATACGGTTATACCAGGGTATTCCATATGCTGAAAAGCGGCGGTGTATTTGCCAGATTTGCCTATCATGCCGGCCCTGACGGGACACGTAAGGCACTGACGGAACAGATTCAGGTATGTTATCAAAAGTATATGCCCCGTGAAGGAGACTATAAGGAATTTTCGGAGACCGATGCGGAGCATTTAAGCGGGCTTGCTGCCGAATACGGCTTTACCAATACCCAATATTCGCTGTACCATGTGACAAAGGATTTTACCGCCGACGAATATATGGCGCTGCTCAGGACATATCCTGACCATATGTCACTGGAGGAAGACAGCCGCGGAAAACTTTTTGACGGAATCCATTCCGCCATCACCCAAAACGGCGGTACTATCACGGTGTACTACACAATGGATCTGGAACTGGCTGAAAAGCCATAGAAATAAAGCAGAATAGAAACAAAGCAGAAAAGAAACAAAGCAGAAAAGCAGGGCATCTGCAATAGCACCGGAAATCTTCCGGAATGATCAGGAGGTACAAATCATGACAGATGAAAATCGCAAAATATTAGAGCGGATCAACAGCTACGCGGAAAATGTGCTGGGAGAGATTGACCCCCAGAAAATACAGGTTTCCGTCCAGCTGGAGAAGCTGAAACCTGTAATGGAGGAAATCGCAGCCGAGAAGGACATGAGCCTGGAGGATGTGTTTATCCTGTACATGGATCTTCAGAGCGAGGCTTCATGCGCCACGAACCAGAAGCTGAAGGACAGCCTGCAGGATATCAATAACGGCTTTGACGGCGGCTCTCCGCTGCTGTTCCGGTAAAAGGCAAATATGAACCATGAACCGGAATGCCTGCCCACCTTGACCGGTCTGTGCCGTGATTCGGCCGTTTGATTGACAGCAGTAATACAAGAAGCCGGGAGCGAAAAGAAAGACGCTCCCGGCTGTTGGCGGAAACTGCCGGCGCCATACAGGAGGCATTGCCCGGCCGTGGCATTTGTCTTGACGGGAAAGCCCCTTCAGCAGCTGATCTTCGCTACCCGCACCACCAGATTTCTTCCATAGCAATAAGGTACCGTATGTACCGTTACGCTGCTTCCCTCCTGTGTATACTCCACTGCCTCCCCATTGTCCATCCAGGCAATGGACCTGATCTGCTCCGGCAGTTCAAACACATCCGAGAAATCCGCCTCCTCGTTCTGAGCCACATTCCCGTCGGCGCGCATGGGAAGTCGGAAACAGAACAGATAATAGCAGTTCCCGTCCTTTAAGAGAAAGTCCTCTTCCTTATTGGTAACTTCGATACCTGCGGGCCTGGGAGCGCGGATAGCTTCTTCATAATAAGCAACCCATTCTCCCACGATTCCCAGCATGGCGGCATCCATGAGACGCAGGGAACCGTCTCCCATGGGACCCACGTTCAGGAGCATGTTGGAACCGTATTTCCGGCATTCCGCCAGCTCGCAGATCATCTGCGCCGGAGAACGGTATGCCAGATCCTCCTTCGCATAACCCCAGTGGTCCGCAAAGATCTCGCACATTTCACTGGCAACATACTTTGGCACGCCCTCAAAATTCAGCGGCTGGGGTTTTCCCCGCTCGAAAGTCACGCTGTCCAGTTCGATATGCCCCAGGGTTCCCCGGGCGGACAATCCGGTGTTGTTGATGATCATGGCCTCGGGCTGGTGGCTGCGGATCATGCCGTACAGGGCATCCTCCTCCCAGTCCTCCTCCGGTTTGTCCCACATCCCGTCAAACCAGATCCCGCCGATCTTACCGTAATTTTTGCACAGGATCTCCACGCTGGCCCGGAGATATTTCAGATATTCCTTAAAATCCGTCCTGTAAGAAGGCTCCCTCCAATCCAGCAGGGTATGATAAAAGAAAGGAATGATATCCTGCTCCTGGCAGGCATCCACAAATTCCTGCACCAGATCCCGGCCGCAGGCGGCATGGGGCGCATCGTAATCGTTTAACCCGCAGGTGTCATAAAGAGAAAAACCGTCGTGATGCCTGGTGGTCAAAGTGATGTATCTGCAGCCTGCCCCCTTTGCGGTACGCACCAGTTCTTTCGCCCACTCCCGCCCGGGGTTAAACTCTTTTGTCAGAACCTCATAGTCCGCATCCGGTATGGAGTGGCTCAGCTTCGCCCACTCACCCTTCCCCAGAACACTGTACAGTCCGAAATGCACAAACATCCCGAACCCCAGTTTTTCAAAATCCTGAATATACTTTTTTACGATCATTTCTCTACCTCCTGCTGTATTTTCTTTCTCCTGTATTTTCTTTCTCCTTTATTTTGTCCGCGTGCCCGGCCTTCTGCGCCGCCTGTGCGTCAGTTAGTTACTGTGAGCAGCTCCCTCGGAAAAGGAAATTACCGCGTCGTTTTTCTTCATAAACAGCAGTCCGAAAGACCCCGGCCCGCAGTTGCTGGCAATGGCCGAGGAGGCCTTCTGCAGGTACACCCGCTCAAAGGGACAGTACTGCCGCACCAGATCCTGGATATACTGGAGACTCTTTTCGTCCATCCCCGCATAGGTGATAAACAGAATCCTCTTATCGATATTCCGTGCATTCAGGAGCACCTTCCGGACATACCCCCTGATCACATGATTGAAACTGCCCATCTCCATACTGCCCACCGTCATCCGGCTGTTGCGCAGCACAAGCACCGGATGCAGCAAAAGTGAATCGCACAGAACCTGTACTCTTCTGGGAATCAGTCCCGCTCGGCACATCATGTGCGTGCTGTCAATGATAAAGGCCGATGAAATATAACGCCGCAGTCTCTTCACGGTCTTCACGATATCGTCCCTGGTGGCATGATTCTCCGCCATATGGGCCGCATAGAGCACCGAAAGTCCCATGCTGCTGGAGAGATGTCCCGAATCGATCACGGTGACATTTTCGAAGGACTTGGCGGCCTCCAGGGCGTTCCGATACCCCTCGCTGACGTGCTTTGCCATGGTGATATGTATCACGTTCTGGGCTTCCGTAAGGCACTGCACGAAAAACCGTTCATAATCCTCCACGGAGGGAGACTGGGAGATACCGCTTTTTCCTTCCGCCATATGAACCAGCAGTTCATCCGCCATCAGCTCCGAATCATCCAGAAAACGTCCCTGCTCCGTACACACATAGTAGGGGCAGACCTTGATGCCGAATTCCCGCTTTAAAGATTCCGGAAGGTCGCACACGCTGTCCGTCGTGACCGTCAGTGACAGACGCTTGGCCTGTTCAAAGATCAGAATATCCTTTCCGATTTCGGACTGGCTGGCCGTCTCGCTGAGATTCACCAGTTCTTTGGGCAGGATGCTTAAGACAGCTGCCTCCAGAAGCGCGCCGCTGATGGGCTTTGCCAGATAACCCGCAAACCCTTCTTTCCGGTAGAGCAGCTGATTGTCACTGCCCGCATTGGCTGTCAGGGCAATCACCGGCACTGTCTGGCACAGACCGCCTGGCTGGGAATGAATGGCGTGAAGACACTCTATCCCGTCCATCTCCGGCATCAGGTGATCCATCAAAATACAGTCATAATGCTGATACTGGGTCAGCTGCAGGCATTCCGCCCCGCTTAAGGCCGTATCGATCTGAATCTTCGTATCCGAGAGGAGCTTGCTCACCACCATCAGATTCATCTCATTATCGTCCACCACCAGCAGATGGGCGTCAGGAGCCTCAAAACTCTGCCTGTACTGTTCCCCTTCGTGGACTTTCACCCGAGAGCTCAGGGTGAAAGTTCCAAGCTCCTTCTCGTTCATAATATCCTGCTCCAGGGTCACCAGGAAGGTGGAGCCGTTCATGTAGACGCTGTTGACGCTGATCTCGCCCCCCATGAGCTCCACCAGCTGCTTCACGATGCTCAGCCCCAGGCCGGTACCCTCGATATGCCGGTTCTTCTTCTCGTCCACCCTTCGGAACGCATCAAAAATATAGGGGATATTCTCTTTCTTCACCCCCATGCCCGTGTCCTCCACGGAATACCAGACCCGCACCCTGTTCAGCCCTGTCCGCTCACAGCGGACGGACAGAGTGACGTTGCCTTCCTTTGTATATTTCACTGCATTGTTCAGCAGATTTACCAGTATCTGCTTGATTCGAACCTCGTCCCCGCAGAGCATGCTGGGCATGGAGGGATCTACCTGCAGCTTGAATTCCAGTCCCTTTTCCCGGGCTTTGATCCAGATCATGTTCACAATCTCGGAAAAAAGTTCCCCGGTCTCATAGGATACGTTGACGATATCCATTTTCCCGGATTTGATTTTGGACAGATCCAGAATATCGTTGATCAGAGTCAGCAGCATCTTGCTGGCGCCCTGGATATTCCTGGCATTCTCCGCCACATCGTCGGAAATGTCCCCACGCAGTATCATTTCGTTCAGCCCGATGATAGTATTGATGGGGGTGCGGATCTCATGGCTCATACTGGAGAAAAAGTGATTCTCCGCCTGATTCAGCTCCTCGATCTCTTTCTTTTGCTGTATGGTGAGCTTCTTCTCCTCCTCATAGAGATGGTTCTGGAACAAAAGCAATACCCCCGTGAGGAATCCCGCCACAATGACGGAGCGGGCGGAGTCAAAATAGGCCTGGGCCGTGGTGTTTTGCAGAACCAGGTCCGGATAAAAATAGGCAATATAATAGCACGTCAGTGTCTCCAGGGTACACAGCACGAAGAACACCGCTTTCCGCCTACCCTCCAGCGTGATGCTGATATAGATGAAACAGAGCACAAACCACTCGGGTACACCGCCGTAGATTCCGCCTCCGGTGAAAAAGACCATGGGAAACAGCATAAGCAGCAACAGCACCGTGGCTGTGGCGCCCGCATTGATGCATTCCTTCCGGATGCTGATTCTGGCCACCGTGTACATATAGATAAGACTTGCAGGCAATATAATCAGATTCGCCGTAAACCTGCCCAGAATCAGTATAAATACCAAAGCAACCATGCTGATGCCCGTGACCAGACGGAACATACGTTCCCGCAGGCTGATCCTATGGTCAAAAATGATTTCCAGCCATTTTTTAATCATGCTAACCCCCGCTGCCCTTTTGTTAAAGAATCTCGGAAATCCTTCCCGGGCATACCTGTAACTATTTTTCTCTATAAACCGGCAATACTGTCACAGACTTCCGCATACATCTGCAGCAGAACCGAATGATTTTCCCGGATAAAAGCTTCATCCGCATTCTTGCCCGCCATCTCCAGTTCTTTCGCCTTGCCGGAAAGCTCCTCCGCGCCGATGGTGAGAGATGTGCTCTTCAGGGCATGAGCCTTGATGCCGTAATCCGTCCAGTTTGCGGCCTCATACAGGGCGGTAAGCTCCGCCTCCTTCTCCTCCCTTTGCTCATGGAACATATGCAGCATCTCCAGGTAGAACTCGTCATCCCCACCGCAGTACTCCAGTCCCAGTCCCACATTAATGCCGGCCCGCACCAGGGAGCCGTACGCAGGGGGCGCCTCATCCGCCGGATCGTCCGTGTCCGGTTTTTCTTTTTTTCCATTATGAAATGCTTTTTTCCTCTCCGGCGCCTGCTTTTTGTCCTCCGGAAAAGCTTCTGCTGCAGCTGCCGGTTTCTCTTTTCCTTCGGTAGCGCTTTCGTCCGGTACCAGTTCCCTGGATGCCTCCTGGACCGTGGGTGCCGCTTCATACTGTATATAATTCTCCGGCAGGATTCGGCGCAGAACCCGCTCCAAAACGGAGCGCTCGATGGGCTTGGGAATAAATTCGTTGAAGCCCTCGTTCCGGAACATTTCCCTGGCTCCGCTGATGGTATTGGCCGTCAGGGCGATCACTGGCAGATCCTTATAGGCCCCGTTGTTGATCTCCCTAAGCCTCCGCAGGGTCTCCACGCCGTCAAAGCCAGGCATCATATGATCCAGGAAAACCACGTCGTAAGCGGTTCTGGTGCATTTTTCCACCGCCTCTTTTCCGCTCAGGCATGTATCCACCTGTATGCCGTAACTGCCCAACACGCCTCTGGCCACCAGGAGATTCATCTCCTCGTCATCCACCGCCAGCACTTTGACTCCTTTGCAGGTAAAGGGCCTGCGGCCTGCGGCCTGTGCCTCCTCGAAGCCGTTGCCCTGTCTCCCGCCGCTGATGAGATTCACGATGGAAAGGGCAAAGAAGGGCTTGCGCAGCACCAGCAGCCTGCTGTCTTCCTCCAGGACAAAATCCTTCTCCGCGATCACCGCTACAGGGATAGTCTCGGCTAACTCTTCATAATAAGGTGGATTGGCCATATATTCTCTCTGCGCTATGAACACATGGGTCAGCTTATGGTCCCTCTGCAGCTTCAGCAGCCCTTCGAAATTGTGGGCCTGATACCCCTCAATTCCCAGTCCCTCCACCAGGTGCAGGATCATTTTGTCATAATATCCCCGCACCTCGTCCTTGCTGTAACGCTCCGGTTTGAAAAAGCAGGCAATACAGCACTGGGAAGCGTTTGGCACCTGAATACAGGGAGTCTCGTCCTCCACTCCCTGGGGTATGGTGATATGTACCTGCAGGCCCTGCTGTCCCGTGCTCTCAAAATGAACAAAGCCGCCCATGGAATGAAGCAGGCCCCTGGCAATGGGAATCCCCAGCCCCAGGCCCCCCGCATACCGGCTGCTTCCGGAATCCGCCTGATAGAAATCGTCCAAAATCTGTTCCAGCTGGCCTGATGTCATTCCGATTCCTGTGTCACAGATGTCAATCACCAGATTGACGCCGTATGTCTCCCGCCGGAATCCCATCCAGAGATAGATGCCGCCTTCCTCCGTGAATTTCATGGAATTTTCCAGTATAATCCGCAGGACATGGGAAATTTTCTCCGCATCGCCGACGAGCCGCGACGGCAGCCTGGGATCGATGTCAAACACCATCTCCAGCTTGCTGCTGTTCTGCAGGGCAGTCATGGTGATGATATCGTTCATCACCGATGTGATGGCATAAGTATTCTTAGCCGCCGCCAAAGTGCCTTCTACAATCTCCGTATAATCAAGGATATTGTTGATCTGACCAGACAGCCGTTTGCCGGCCAGTTTGATGGACTGAAGATTCTCACGGATTTCGGAAGAGATATCTTTTCCCAGAGCCACTTCGCTGATACCGATGACCATGTTCACCGGGGTGCGCAGCTCATGGGATACATTGGACAGGAAATCGGCGTTCTGCCGCACCGCAATGGCCAGCTGCTCCTGCATGCTGTCATATTTCCTCTTCTCCTGCTGTCTTCTGTTGATCCGGTATCTCGCCACGGTCAGCGAACCGAACACTGCCGCCCCTCCCATCAGCATTCGCAGGATATCGCCATTCCTCATGCCCGGACTGATGGTATGCAGCAGCAGAAAATGATACAGCAGCTGAGCGCTGTACAGAGCCGCAGCCAAATACAACAGCCGCTTTCTGTCCAACAGGGAGAGCAGCAGCAGTACCACACAGGCCACCAGGGGGATGTCGAAGAGACTGGATTCGTGAACGCCAAAGAAAAAGAATTCTGTCAGAAGCATACCTGTACAGATATTTTCATACAGCATTTCCGAGCCGACTCTTCCGATGTGAAGCCACCACACAACAAGACAGCCCGCCGCCATCATGGGAACCGTCCACAGTTCCCATGACATGGTCAATGTGATCAGGCCAAGCAGCACGCTCAGAATACTGAGAGTGCCTGCCATGAGCAGATGCATGCTTGTCTGAGATTCCGTTCTCATGCTTTCTCAAGCTCCTTTTCAACCCGTTCCAGCAGATTTTTCGGCATAAAGGGTTTTTTCAGATAATTTACCGCGCCCATTCTGATGGCGGTCATTACATCGTCTTCGTGTCCTGACGCCGTCAGGAAAATGACGGGAACCTCCAGTCCGTTTTCTTTGATATGCTCAAATGTCTCGATGCCGTTCATGCCCGGCATGGCGATATCCAGGAGGATCAGGTCTACTTTTTCGTTTTTCAGCTTATCCAGGGCCTCCCGCCCGGATTCCGCCAAAAGCACGTTATATTCCTTCTCCAGAATCAGGGTCGTCCTCCTTAAATTCATTTTGTCATCATCCACAACCAAAATCGTTTTCTCCATACAGCCTGCAGCCTCCTTGTTTCTGTCAGAATTCCGTCCGGAATTATATAAAGTCTTTTTTTACTGTATTCCGTTCTGCCCCATTTCTGACAAGTTCTCATACATAGTAAGTATAACATATCCCGAACTGCCACTGCAATCCCTCTTTTATGGGAAAAAATTAAATTTTTCTTAAAACCGGTTTTTCCCTGAACGGAAGACCCGGATGCCGCCAGGTCAGATAATGCTACAAATTACCGCCCGTTTCGCGATCAGATAAGTCGCCGTATAATAAGGCAGGTACAGAAGCGCCGTCACAACCGCCATGACTCCCGCAATCAGCGGCACCATGGACGCGGAAGATTCCATATTCTCAAGCTGCATGACATGTATGCCTATGGCAGACACCGGAATCCCCATAAGCAGGGACAGCACAAAGAGCAGCAGAAAGAAGCTGAAGGTCTATGTACCTGGCTCTTCCATCGCCTGTGCCGCCGAAAATTCCCTGTTCTTCACATCCTTTTCCGCAGTGCGCAGCCTGGCATAGTAGAGGATGCTCTCCGTCAGGTTATCGGCCCGTTTCAGTTCCCGCCGCAGCCTGCGCACGTCTCCGCCGTTGTCAATGATCAGGAAGCTCGTGAGCACATTTATCTGCCGATTTCTGTTCTGCACTGTAGAAGTACTCACTCGTTATACAATTTCCATCGGCAAATATTTTCGGGTGTAAGTATATATTGTACCATGTGCTTGCCCTCCTGGGCCGTCCTGTATCAATAACGCTGTCAGCCGTGCCTGTTTCAGGTAATCTTTGAGAAGCTTTCGGAAACGGAACTACAAAAAATGAGGGACTTTATCGCAATAAAGTCAACCCGGAATCATATATCTGCCCTCATATTCCCGGAATTTCCTGCGGTACTCCTCGCTTCCATTGCGGAACTCGCGCAGGGATTCATGTAAATTCATGTTCTGCTGTGCGATATCCAGTATACATCCTGCAATATTGGAGCAATGGTCCGCCGTGCGTTCCAGATCCGTCAGCAGATCCGACCATACAAATCCGGCTGTAATGGAACATTCCTCCTGCTGCATGCGCATGATATGCCTTGTGCGCATTTCCTCCTTCAGCCTGTCGATCACCTGTTCCAGAGGTTCCACCGTGGCTGCCGTATCCAGATCCTGATAAAGGACAGAACGCAGCGCCAGATCCAGTATCTCCTCCACTGCGGAGAAAATCACCTCCAGTTCTGAGAATGCCGCCGGGGAAAATTTCTGCTCTTTCTCCAACATCTCTTCCGCAGACTCTAACAGGTTCACTGCATGGTCCGAGATCCGTTCGAAATCACCGATAATTTTCAGCAGTTTCACCGCCTCCATACTGTCAGCCCCGCTGATTTGCCTGGTACTGAGCTTCACCAGGTAGGTGCTGAGGATATCTTCATAGAAATCCGTTTTCTCCTCCTTTTCCCGTATGGAATCAGCCAGTTCAGGCGTGTATTTTCTCAGTACGGCAATCCCTTCCTTCAGGGAAGCCACCGCTGTTTCCGCCATTGATCCGGCAACGCTGCGGCAGCGTTCCAGCGCAATGGACGGTGCAGCGAAGAAACGCTCGTCCAATTCCGCGCAAAAATCTCCTGCAATACCCCTTCCTTCCATGAATGTTCCGTTATTTAAGGATTTACCCTCTCCTGCGGAGTTCTCTCTTTCTATAGAAATCCTGTCCTTCATGGAAGCCTTTTCTTCCATTGACCTTCCTTTTTCCATGAAAGCACTCTTTTCTACGGGTATTGCCTTTTCCATGGATATTCCTTTTTCCATGGAAAATCTTTTTTCCATTTGGCCTGTCAGCCTTCTCTCCTCCGGAACCAGCCTTGTCACCAGCTTTTCCAACAGGCCGGACAAGGGCAGCATCAGCACCATGCACAGGATATTGAAAACGGAATGTGCCACTGCAATTCCCAAAAGCGAAGCCGGTTTGTCCAGAATATGCATATGGAAGAAGGACTCTTCCTGAAAAACGCCTCTGGCAATACAGAATGCAAGCATCCATACCACCGTTCCGATACAGTTGAAGGACAGATGTACCATGGCTGCACGTTTTGCGTTTTTATTGGCACCCACAGAGGAAATCATTGCTGTGAGACAGGTACCGATATTCTGTCCCATAATAATCGGAATAGCCGCGCCATAGGTAACCTGTCCTGTCACCGCCAGTGCCTGAAGGATACCTACCGAAGCGGAACTGGACTGAATAACGGCTGTCAGCACCGCTCCCGCCAGCACACCCAGAACCGGATTGCTGAACGCCAAAAACAGCTGCCGGAATGCCGGAACCTTCCCCAGTCCGGCCACGGCTCCGGACATGGTCTCCATGCCGAACATCAACGTGGCGAAACCTAACAGAATCATGCCTGTATCTTTCTTCTTTTCCCCTTTGCAGAACATGTACAGAATGATTCCCAGGAACGCCAGAACCGGTGTAAAAGAGGACGGCTTTAAAAGCCGGATATACCAGCTGCCGCTGTCAACTCCCGCCAGGCTTAAAATCCACGCGGTAACCGTAGTCCCCACATTGGCCCCCATGATCACATTGACTGCCTGCCGCAGCGTCATGAGCCCCGAATTGACGAATCCCACCACCATTACCGTGGTTGCGGAGGAACTCTGTATGACTGCCGTCACCACAAGACCTGTCAGCAGCCCCGCAGCCCGCCCGGTGGTAAATCTTCCGAGCAGGGAACGCAGTCCCTCCCCTGCCCTGCGCTCCAATGCCTGTCCCATGATGCTCATACCGAATAAGAATAAACTCAAACCCCCAATCATTGTCAGTACATTAAAAATATCCATAACCATTTTCTCCTGCTGCTTATCTTCTATTCTCTTCCTATTTATTCCCACATTTTTAAATTAAATCCATGACTCTGCTTATCAGCTTTCCTTTCATCTGTCAGGAATTGTCGGAAAACAACTGATTAAAGTTAATTCTTTTCTTTTTATCCATGAATAGCTCTTCCAATACAAAAAGCGAGCCCTCTGCTGCATTATGCGCAACAAAGTCTCGCTTCTTACTTACAAAGCCGGATTCCCCTGAAAATGGAAATCGTACTGACGGCAGAGTAAACATGGCTGTCATCCATGCAAGCTACTCCCTTTATTAAAACCAAGTATAACACAGGAAAATTTATCCTGTCAATCGTTTTATAATGTTGAATTTTAGAATTTGAGCACATAATTCTGCTATTGTTAATTTCATTATCGCTGTTCAGGCAGCCTGATGGCCTATCATAAACAGGACGCTTCTGTCAATCCATTATGCCGCTTTTTTGTTTCCTATCGCCGGAGCGCTCGATCATTATACATTCAGGTTGGCAGCTGTTTTCAATCGCAGATATAAATACAGGAGGATTTCCTGCCATGAATCAAAAAGAAGTGAATTTATTTACAGAAGGGCCCATAGGCGGCTCCCTGATACGGTTTGCGCTCCCGGTATTGGGAGCCCTGATATTACAGGCCGCTTACGGCGCCATGGATCTGCTTGTGGCAAGACAGTTCGGAGATGCCACGGGAATCTCCGCAGTGGGGACCGGAAATACCTTTATGCAGATGATCACATTTGTATTGCGGCGGTATAAGCTTCCCATCTCCTTCTCTCTCAGACAATGCAGGATATACGGCAATGAACTGAAAAAAATACTGAATGTAGGGGTACCCATCGCTTTGCAGGAAGCGACTGTACAGGTCTCTTTTCTGGTTATTACCACAATCGTCAATCAGATGGGGCTGATGCAGTCCGCAGGCTACGGAGTGTCACAGAAAATCGTCTCCTTCATCATGCTTGTCCCTTCCGCTACAATGCAGAGCGTTTCTGCTTTTGTGGCCCAGAACATTGGAGCCGGACAGCGCGAACGGGCGAAAAAGGGCCTGTTTACCGCCATGATAGCGGGCTGCTCTCTTGGGGTGGTTATTTTTCTCGGAGGATTTTTCGGCGGAGGGCTGCTTTCATCCCTTTTCACAAACGACGCGGCAGTCATTGCTGAAAGCGCATCCTATTTACACGGATTTTCAGCTGACTGTATTCTTACCTGCATCCTGTTCGGCAGCATTGGTTATTTTAACGGGTGCGGGAAAAGCATTCCTGTCATGCTTAAGGGAATCACTTCCGCTTTTCTGATCCGCATACCCGTATCTGTTTTTATGTCCAGGCTTCCGGGAGCATCCCTGATGATGGTAGGCTTCGCCACACCGATTACGACGATTTACGGGATACTCTTCTTTGCGGTATGCTTTGCAAGGCTTCGGAAAAAATAAATCACTGCATCCCCACAATCCCTGCAACCTGCAAAGCCACCTCACTGAAATACCGCGGCTCCACTTCCTCCGGCCTGCAGCGGTCCTCCGCCCGGAACATTTCCGGGCTTTCACCTGCCGCCTTCTTAAACCGGTAAAAATACAGGCATTCCACGGTGACTTCTCCGTTCTCATATCCCACGGATGTCCCGGAAAATGTGAGTTCCGCGCCGAACCTGCCGTCACTGCGGTAAAAGTTTCTGAAAAATCCCCCGTCCAGCACCTTTCCCCGGAACCACCCTGCACCCAGAAGCTTTCCGGAAAGTGCCACGGCTTCCAGTTCCCTTCCCTCAAAACGCGTATATGCCGTACCTTCCGCCTCTCCTTGCGCAATGCGGTAAACAGGGCGCCCAAGCTGCACAAAAGGCTGCGTAACCTCATATTCCTCCAGCTGCCCCTTCCATGCCGCCAGGTCCTGCTCCGACAGTTCCAGGGGATGGACCAGTCCGATTACCGCCGTTTCGGAAAATATTCCGTCCAGCCTGTATTCTCTCTCATCCGCAGTGTTAAAGCTGCCGTCTTCCATGTAGCGGAAGGATTCCTGCAATACTCCCCTGTCATATATTCCCCAGACCAGTCCTGTGGCAAAAGGATGCATGGCAGGATTCCTGACAAAAAGCTCCTTCCACTTCCCAATCTGCCAGCAACGTGATGTCCTCAGGGCCTGTTCCAGGCGGGGCTTCTGGGTGGCGGCAATGGCCTTCAGCTGTTTTTTGAGCTGTTTCAATTCCTCCTCCGCCGATTTTGCCTTCCCTGCGTCATCCTGTTTTCCCGGAGCAGGCAGGTTCTTAAACAGATTGCCGTTGCTCCCCCATATTTCCAGTTCCATCCCCTGGGTTAACCGTACCGTGAAGCTGCGGGAGCCATAGTCCAGATGCCTCTCCATTTTCTGGTCAAAGCCCAGGTCCGGCACCAGCCTGTCCTCCAGCTCTTCCCTGCTGATGCCCAATTGCGCCGCTGCACAGGAAAGGGCCTTCCCGGCCGCATTCCTGACCTGGCGGAATTTACATTTCCCGGCCATCCGGTCCACTTCGTGAAGTGCCTCCCGGCTGCCGTTCAGGGCCAGCGCGTTTACGGCTTCAGCCGCTATCGCCCCTCTGGAATGCTCCGCCCAGTCCCCGATCTGACGGGAAAGCACAGGCACCATGGCAGCTCCGCCATGGATGGAAACCGCATAAAGCACCCAGCGTTTCTTTGCCTCCGCCCCAGTCCGCAGCCATTCCTCATACACCGCCCGCATCCAAAGCGAAAGTTCTTCCGGTACAAGCGGCTCCGCCAGCTTTTGGGCATCCGGGTTGATTCCCGGCACTTCCATATCTCCATAGGATGCCAGTATGGCAAATATGTATTCACCGGAAGCCGCCCCTCCGCCGGCCCGGTGCACTTCCGGAAGCTCTACCCTCTGAAGCCACTCCGTTTTCCGCTTTCTTCCGCCTTTGAAAATCTCTGCGGCAAGCCTCTCTTCCGTTTTCATTGCATTTTGGGCCTGCCCGCCTTCCGCTTCTGCCATTTCCAGTTCTTCCGCCAGTTCCTGCAGAAGGCTCAGCACCTTTTTATTTTTCTCCTGCCCCAGGGCCTTTTTCACATCCTCCAGAAAGGCGGGCTGCCCCCACTCTCCCAACGCCAGGACGGCGGCTTCCCGTGCTTTGGGCTTTTTCGCCTGAAGCAGCGCCAGGATCTCCGAAGACCACTCGCCATGTGTCCTGCAGGCTTCCAGGAACAGCCTGCGCACCTCTTTCGATCCATCCTCCGCGCAGGAAAGCATGCTGTCCTTCCAGGCATCGCTGTCCAGTTTTTCCAATACCCGCAGCCCGAAACAGCGAGAGCTTCCCTTTCCCTGTGAAACAGCTTCCTTCATCCCTGCCATCCACTGCCCTGTCTCTTCCCTCTGCCGCCTTCCGGCAAAAACTTCCACGCAGAAATCGACGGAAGCCTTCTTCTCCATTTTTTCCTTAATGCCATCGCAGATGCCTGCCAATGCCTGAACCTGCATTTTGAGAGGGACCTTTTCTTCCTCCATCATCCGAAGCAGCCCTTCTATCTGTTTCCCCGAAGACAGCAGGGAACCGTCCTGCGAATCCCGGGATTCCGTTCCGGAATCCGGTTCCGGGCAGGACAGCCAGGCCGAAAACCAGGCTGTATCCTTCCACAGCGCCTCCAGTATTACGGCACGGCAATACATTGATTTTTCGCCCATTTCCCATAAAAGCGCTATTTTCCCATATCTTTTCTCATCCGGGGAAATATCCTCCCATTCATCCATGCATCTGTCCAACTCCTCCACGGCGCACTCACCCAGAAGATACCGTCTGGCGGCATCCCTTTGGGAATAGCACCGCAACAGCAGTTCGGAAGCGATTTTCCCCAAAAGCATCTCCCTCTCAGAAACCTGCAGTTCCCGGTAAAGCGCCGGATTCGCCTCCCTGACGATCTCCATCAGCTGGCGGTACTGCTTCGAATCAGCGCCGGATACGGCTTTCCGAATCCCCTCCGGGCTTTTCACCGCCATACGCGCCGTTACTTTTCCGCACCCTGCCTGCAGCGCCCACAGGATATATGCCTCATCCAAAATCGGAAGCATTTCCTCCGTTTCATCCATCCGGGCCTGGAACCAGTCCTCCTCCGTAATCCCCATACACACGTCCAGGGCAAGATTCCTCCCCATGGATTTGCAGTCAACTGCCACCATCATCCTGAGCAGGATCTCAAACTTCCCGGAATGCGGAAGCGCCAGAAAAACGCACGCGGTAAACCATGCCGGATTGATACCGTTCCTCCGCCCGTGAAAAAGAGACAGAATGCGCCGGGGAAAAGGCGTATCCCTGTTTGCCGTCCGGGCAAACGTCTGGAGGGTTTTCAGCTCATAAGATTCGAAAGCCGCCAGATCCGCCAATGCACAGAGCATATTGTTCCAAAAGCGTTCCACCGTCTCTGCGCCGGCTTCCGCCGTATGATGCAGGTACATGGCTGTCAGAAGCAGGCGTGCATGGCTTCTCTTTCCCGTACTTGCATAACCGTCACAGTCCCGGCAGAATTCCGCGGCCCGGAGGAAAAGCCCGGGATCATCTCTGCCCTGCATGCAGAGCTTTCTGGTGCCTTCCGTTTGCCCCCGATACAGCGAGAAGACACACATGCCTGCCCTGACTGCCGCCTTCTGGTCCTCCGCATGCTCTCCTGTGCAGAAGGAAAGCAGTTCATCGACAGCCTCAACCCTGACAATATAGTCTCCCGACAGCGCCCTCCATGCCGTTGAACCTCCCACAGCCACCAGAAACTTCACAAAGCGCCCCAATTCCTCTTTTCTGCTTTTCTTCCGCAGCCGGTCAGGATATTTCGCATTATCCGGCATAAAAGAAGGTACAACGGACAGAAAGTCCGCAGATTCCACTTCTTTCAATATTTCGGGATTTTCCGGCCGGCCCATGTCCAGGTAAGCTTCCGCCAGCTGCCGGTTTTTACCCGACAGCCTCAGAAGCTTCAGGAATGCCTGCCGCATTTTTTCATCTTTTTCTTCCGGCACTCTCATAAAGCTTCCTCCTGTATTCTGTTTATCGTTTCTGGACAGACGGTTTTAAACGCGATGCCCGATATAGTAAAACCCATGGCACCGGTCCAGGGATACCTGCACCACCCTGCCCACCAAAGAGGCGTCCCCGGGCATATGCACCACAGTGTTATTGGAAAGCCTGCCGGTTACCATGGAAACCGGCGCCCCCATCGTATCCTGCGTCCCCATAGCGGCATCCGTTCCTGCGCAGGCTGTCCCGGAAACGTTTCCTGCCCCGGGATTGCCTTCCCAGGCAGAGTCGTTGGCTTCCTCGATCAGGGCTTCCATGACCCTCCCCTCATACTTTGCCGCCTGGCTGCGCGCCGTATCCTGCACTGTCTTAAGAAGCCTGTCAAATCCCTGTCTCACCTGTTCCTTCGGGACCTGGTCTTCCATGGCGGCGGCAGGCGTTCCTGTCCGTTTGGAGTAGATAAAAGTAAACGCATTATCGAACTTCACCCTGCGCACCACATCGATGGTCTCTTCCAGATCCTCCGGCGTCTCGCCCGGAAATCCCACAATGATATCCGTGGTGATGGCGATATCCGGTATCCTGTCACGGATGCGCTGCGCAAGCTCCAGGTACTGCTCCTTCGTATAACGCCTGTTCATCCTCTCCAGGATGCGCGTGGAGCCGGACTGCAGAGGCAGGTGCAGATGACGGCAGATTTTCTCCGACTGCGCCATCACCTCTATCAGCTCGTCCGAAAGGTCTTTGGGATGGGAAGTCATGAAACGGATCCGCTTCAGCCCGTCAATCTTCTCCACCTCACGGAGAAGCTGTGCAAAAGTTATGGGGTTGTCCAGATTTTTCCCGTAGGAATTCACATTCTGGCCCAACAGCATGACTTCCACTACGCCGTCAGCCACAAGCCGCCTGATTTCTTCCAGAATGTCCTCCGGTTTCCGGTTGCGCTCCCTCCCCCTTACATAGGGGACGATGCAGTAGCTGCAGAAATTGTTGCAGCCGAACATGATGTTGATTCCGGACTTAAAGGGGTATTTACGTTCTGCCGGCAAGTCTTCAACGATTTTATCCGTATCCTTCCAGATGTCAACGACCATGCCCTCCGTCTCATGGGAAGCGTATAATAATTCCGCAAATTTATAGATATTGTGGGTACCGAATACCAGGTCCACAAAGGAATAGCTTTTACGCAGTTTTTCAATCACCTCCGGCTCCTGCATCATGCAGCCGCAGAGGGCAATTTTCATGCCCGGGTTCCGCCGCTTATGTCCGCCCAGTTCGCCGAGCCTGCCATACACTCTCTGGTTAGCGTTATCCCGGACAGTACAGGTATTGAAGATGACGAAATCCGCCTTTTCGTTATCGATGAGCTGATATCCCGCCTTCTCCAGAATGCCTGCCAGTTTTTCCGAGTCCCTGGCATTCATCTGGCAGCCGAATGTGGTCACACAGGCAGTGGGACGGCGTCCGTTCTTCTGCTCAAAATCCCTCACCCACTCCCGGCATCTTGCCATAAAGTAGTACTGTCTAAACGGCTCCTCTGCGGGAGGCTCTGAATTTATATCTATTATATCTAAATCGATTTCATTATACATTTCTCTTGACTTTTTTCCCTTTCCAACATATAATATACAAAAAGAAGCGGGTTTTTTACCGTACAGCTTTATGGCTCAAGCGGGGTGCTCGTTTCTTTTTTATGCTTATAATATCATAAATACAGCTTTCCATTTTCAGAATGTCTTATCACCAACTCTGCATGAAATTACCAGCCAGGAAATCCCTGCTCTGTCAGCACTGCCGTCTACAGAGCAGGGATTCGGACATGCCCACTGTCCAATGTTTTCATTATAACAATCAATATCTGGCATGTAAAGCCTTTTTTCTGCCCCCGGTCCTCTCATCATGCGCTGTCCGCTTCTCTCCGGGCACCGTGTATGCCCGGATTTCCCTGCATGCTTTGCCCGACAGGGCCAGTACGCAGATGAGATTGGGTACCGCCATCAGGGCATTGCAGATATCCGAAAAATTCCAGACGGTTTCCAGGGACGAAATGCAGCCCAGGAAAGCAGTCAGCCCGTAGGCAAAGCGGTACCAGAGGTTATATCTGGACTTGCCGCCCATAAGATATTCGAAAGCCCGTTCTCCCTGATACGCCCAACCGATGATCGTGGCAAAGGCAAACAGTACGATACAGATGCTCACAAAACTGCCGCCCCAGTCTCCTAATGTAGTCCTGAAAGCCGCCAGCGTGAGAGCTGTTCCGGTAAGGGCGTTTCCGGCCGCGTCCGTACAGCCCAACACGCCGGATGCCGCAAAGGCAAGCCCCGTGATGGTACAGACCACTACCGTATCCAGAAACACTCCCGTCATACTGATGTATCCCTGTCTGATATAATCCTCCGTATCCGCAGCTGCCGTGGTGATGCCGGAAGCCCCCAGTCCCGCTTCGTTGGAAAAAATGCCTCTGGATACCCCCCAACGAAGAGACTGGAAAGCAGTCACCGTGACGCTGCCGAATATCCCCCCTGACACAGCCTCCGGATAAAAAGCCGCTGTCAGGATTCCTGCCACTGCTCCCGGCAGGTTCTGCCAGTGTGTCACAATCACAGCCAGTGCTCCGACCAGATAGAACACGCCCATAAACGGCACCAACACTTGGGTCACCTTTCCAATAACGCTGATTCCGCCGAGCACCACCAGAATCGTGACTATTGTCAAAAGCAACCCGGTATTTTCCTTTGGCACACCGAAAGAAACCCATATGGCATCTGCGATGGAATTGGACTGGGTCATGTTTCCCATGCCGAAGGAAGCCGTCACCGCAAACAGCGCAAATAAAAATCCCAGTACTCGCCCGGCTGTCTTATTGGGAAAGCCATGAAGACATGTGTACATGGGTCCTCCGGCAATCTCTCCCCTGTCATTCTTTCCCCTGTACTTCACCGCCAGCATGCTCTCCACCAGTTTGGTAGCCATCCCGATGATACTGGTTGCCACCATCCAGAATAAGGCGCCCGGCCCGCCTAATACCATTGCCGTAGCCACACCCACAATATTCCCGATTCCAAGCGTTGTAGCCAGTTCTGTAGTCAGCGATGCCAGGGAAGAAACCTTTCCTCCTTTCGAAGCCTGCCTCTTCCCTGAAGACACCTTTCCTGCCACTTTCTTTCCGGAAATTCTTCCGGCATAAGCCCTGTCCCGTCTGCTGTCGCCTGCAAAACTACGGCCTGCGCCATCCTCCGTAAACCTCCTGCCGGAAAGCTGCTTTCGGGTATCCGCCCCGCCGTCCCCGTCTCTCTGCTCAGTTTCCAGCCCAAAGGCACACCGCAGCGCAAATTTCAGATTTTTCAGCGGCAGCATATCCAGACGCAGCATCAGATAACACCCGCTTCCCAGCAGAAGCGCCAGCATCCATGGACCCCATACCAGATTATCCAGATATTCTATAAACTGGTCCAGAATGGTTCCTCCCAGAACCGCCTTCTCCAACATCCTATGTACAAGAATGCTTTTCACTAAATTCACAAAAACCCCTTGTATTTTTCCGTTTTTCTAAATATATAAGTACAAGGCCGTATTTATGCGAATTCCGGAATCATTTCGTAAATCTGGCGTATTCCCATCGTGGTATTGGGAAATAAATAGAATTTATTTTTTTCCTGTTCCTCAATATCCAGTAACACATCGAGTTCAGCTTCCCCATAGGGAAGCTGAAAGCGGATTCTGTTCTCTGTCTCATTCTGATAGGTGAATACATTATTCAGTATCTGCCTTCTCGCTTCATCTTCATCATGGATACTGATTTCCGTCTCATATGAAGCGGGGCCGGAATCCACACTATTCACATCAATTCCCATTTGCTCCGCCCAAAGAAGGACTTCTTTCATATCATCTGATATTGCCTCATAATACGCCGCAAAATATGTCCATGCCTCAATGGTTCTGTCTCCATACCGCAGCATTTCCATAAATTCCTTATAGTTAGAAATGCTTCCGGACAAAGAGCTGCCTTCCATCTTTATACCGTAAATGGTGCCGTCTTCCGCATCTGCCAGCAATTTGAAAATCCCTCCATCATCATCCTGCATTTCAATATACCATAAGATGAAATTTACCCCTTCTTCAAAATTATCGCTGTAAATCACATACTGCTTCCATGATACGACAGAATAGTAGTCCCCCAATACTTCAAAGGGAATCAGCCAATAGGTGAATCCCTGCATATAGTCCTGGTACAGACCCTTGTCCGAATATAAGTAATCCGTCAGCTCGTCACTCACTGTCAGGTTCTGCGAGGTCACGTAATACTTTTTGTTTTCTTCCAGTCCCTGAGCATAATTCTGCATTCTTGCAGCCAGCGACCTCTCGTAGGCCGTGCTGAGAGACTCCACATTCATGCTTTCCCGTTGCCTCAGGGTGGTATCGTTGCATAGAATATTATCTTCCACCCTGAATATAAGCTGCGGAAGAAAAAGAGCGGCCATCACTACGATTACAATGACGAGGAATTCTGCTGCATAACAGGAAAATCTGTGTCTGTCCGTCTGGGGCTTCTTTTTCTTTCGAATGCTTTTCCTTCCGCTGCAATTTGATTTTGTCATACTGCTCCTCTTTCATGGAACACTTCCGCTCCGTCATTCATTCCGCGCTTACCATTTGTCACGCTTCCGTGAATACTTCCTTTCTCATTGAGCACCCCACTTTCGTATCCTGCTCCTTTTTTGCGAGATGCCCTTCTTCCGCTGTCGGATACCGCCGCTTTCCGCTTCTGCCCCGCATCCTCTCTGGGAAAAATCACCTTGATGACAGTTCCCTCTCCCAGCCGGCTCTCAATATTCAGCTTTCCGTTGTGAAGCAGTATAATTTTCCGGCACAGCGCCATTCCGATACCGGCCCCACCCTCTTTTCTGGAGCGGGATTTGTCCACCATATAGAAAGCCTCCGTGATACGGCTGATTTCATCCGCGGGAATTCCTCTGCCGTTATCCACTATCTTGATCTCATAGAAACCGTCCATACAGCTTCCCTTCATCAGGATAAAGCTTTTCTCCCCCTTATCCAATGCTTTCATGGCATTATCCAGCAGATTATACAGCAGGGACAGCAGCAATTCATCATCTCCCTCGATGACAGCCTTTTCCATGTCCACTTTACCTTTAATCCCGCGCTGCCTCCACACGGGCCGCAGCGCAGTCCGGATATTCTGTTCCAGATTCTTGGTTGAAATCGTTCTGACAGTCAGGGGTGTCTTGTCCATGCTCACCAGTTCCAACAGCTTATGGGAAAGACTTTCCAGGCGCTTACCCTGACTGTAGATATAAAAGTATGCTTCATGGCATTCCTCATCCGTCAGCTTCATGGAGTTCAGCATATCCGCATAACCGATGATTGAAGTCAACGGTGTCTTCAATTCGTGGGCAAACGCGGCGGTAAAATCTTCCTGCTGCTTTGCTTCCAGCTCCTTTTTCTGCATCTGCTCCACCAGGCGGTCCGCCATCCTGTTAAAATTCCTCGCAAGCTGACCAATCTCGTCCCGGCTTGTATTGTGGGAACGCAGCTCATATGCCCCGTCGGCGATTTTTCCCGCCAGCTTATCCAGATTGCGGATAGGTCTCGTGATGTATTGAGCCAATACAAAAATGCAGACTCCACCTGCCGCCAGAAGGCACACAAGGGCAATCCGGTACCTGGATACAAGCTCGTCCCTGTCACTGTAGATTGCCGTCAGCTCCCTGCACATACCCAGATAAATACGGCTGGCGGAAACATCCTTCACCGCCACAGTAAACATATAGTAACCGCCGTTAATCCTCCGAACGCAATAGCCATAGTTATTTGCCGCGCTTAAGGAATCCGTCAGCTTTCCCACTTCCTCCATAAAGCCCATGTTCTCCAGATATTCCTGTCCATAATACCAACTGCCGTCACTTTTTACCACAAACATATGACTGCCGTCACGTTCCACATTCCGTGCAATGCTGTTCAAAGTCTTACTGACAGCATAGTCTTCACCATATTCCTCCGTTGACTGGTACCCCATCTCAAAAAGGAACTGAAACATCTGGCTGTTCTGATTTCCCTGTTCTATCTCTTTGTCCAGAAGAGAGGAAAAATCGGAGGAAAGCATCCAGATGCCGAAGGCTGCAAACATCAATGTCAGCAGTATTGTCATGGCCAGAAACAGTTTATGTGCAAATCTCATTGTCGGAATCCTTTCCGCTTTACTGCCAGGTTTTCGCCGCTGGCCGTTTCCGATGAAGCTGTCTGGCATAAAGCCGGGAAAACGGCCTGGCAGGGGGCTCCTGCGCCGCCATATGTACTGTTACCTTGTCATCTTGTCCTCGCCCTCCAGACGGTATCCCACCTTGTAGACCGCAGCAATCTCATTATCCCAGTTCAGCTTCTTTTTCAGTCTCTGGATATGCAGATCCACCGTCCTGCTCTGTCCCATATACTCGCCTCCCCAGACAGTCTCGTAGATGGTCTCCCGGTACAGAGCGATATTGCGGTTTCGTGCAAGCAGAAGCAGCAGGTCAAACTCCTTCATGGTGAGAGGCACCGGCTCTCCGTTCTGCAGTACAGAACGGGATGCCGTGTCAATCACCACATCAAATATATTCAGCACGGTCTCCGTTTTATGGTATCTGCGCAGTACAGCCTCCACTCTGGCCAGCAGTTCCACAATCTCAAACGGCTTGGTCAGATAATCGTCGGCTCCCATCCGCAGCCCTTTTACCTTATTCTCTGTGCTTCCAAGAGCAGTCAGGAAGATTACCGGCAGTTCCAGCGACCTGGCGTATTCCATCAGCTCATAGCCGTTTATCCCCGGCAGCATCACATCCAGAAGCAACAGGTCGAACTTCTCATTATCCATGTAGTCTGCGGCCATCTCTCCGTCAGCCGCCCAGGTGCACTGGTACCCGGCCCGGCGCAGGTTCATTCTGATCAGGTTTGCAATGGGCTCCTCGTCTTCGGCAATCAGTATTTTCATCATTTATCTTCACCCCGGAATCTTTTTCATTTTTATCTCAAACATTTTTCATGATTTTGTATAATGTTCTGGTTTCATTTTATACTGCATAACGCCAGAATTTACCGTACTGCATTGGTTAAACGTACATAGCTGACGTTATTATGTAGTCGGGTTACTCGGAAATTTTAACTGTTAATCAGTATAAATTATGTGTAAGGTTTGTATCTTTTTTGTATCCTGTATCGCTTCGGGGTACTTTATTCTGACAAAAAATCCTTCTTTCCAAATTACTGAATTCTTTCCGGCTCCATCCTATGCCATAACACCCCATCCTCCAATCAGAAATTTACTGTTTCTGACTGTTATTGAGGTTATTGTAGCATAGTCCAGGTCTGTTTGTCCACTCATAACAGCCCGGAGTATGCGGCACAGGGCAGCATGGTCATGGAACCGGTTTCGCCGCCTGCTCCTCTTTCAGGAACCGTACGGAAAAGAGAGGCAGGGCAGAATCTGTGTCTATGAACCGCTGGACTTGTAATGCCTCACCCCATATCTCCACAAAAAGTAACAGGGTATCAGAAACAGTCCTGCGGCAAGGGGCAGGAAAATATATCCGGCACCGGAACGTCTGTCCAGCAGATACAGCAGCGGATAATACTGTACCAGCGCAAAAGGAATGAGAAAAGTCATAATCCGCAAAAGCCCTTTGCCATAGATGCCCATGGGATATTTCCCATATTCTTTCAGACCGTTGGTAAAAATATTCATGAATTCCAGTCCTTCCAGCGTAAAGAAGCTCAGCGACGCATAAATGATAAAAAAGCCGCTGAAAAGCGCCGTGCCGCCCACAATCATGAACACCACTGTCATTGCCTTTTCAAAAGTCCAGCGGACATCGCTTTTCCAGATTCCACAGGCCAGCAGCAACACTGCCTGAAGCAGCCTGCCAATCCGGGTAAGTTCAAACTGGCTGCCCAATACCTGAAGGACAATGCTGCGGGGCCGAAGCAGCAGCCTGTCAAAGCTTCCCGTCCTCACCATCCTTGGGAAAGTATCAAACCCCCTGGCAAACATCTCCGCCAGGGAAAATGCCATCAGCACAATGGAGTAACACAAAAGCACCTCGCTGTAGGTAAATCCCTTCACGTTGTTAAACCTGCGGAACATAAAAAAGATACCCGCAAATACATTGAAGGACACCAGAAATGTCCCCAGTGAATACATGAAAAAAGACTTTTTGTACTGCATTTTGCTGCGGATAATGACGGAAATATAGTGCCGGTACAGCCTGGCGGCGCTTACTTTTGTGCCTGTTTCTTCCGCTTCTTTTGTATCCTGTGCCTTCCGGCTCCTTACCTTTGTCCCTTTTTCTTCCATTCTCTTTGTGTCCTGTACTTTGTCCTTTTCGGTTTTCTCTATTTCTGTTTCATCGCTTTTCTTTCTGTTTATTATCGTTTTCATATATCCTCTGTCCCCCTTTCCTGGCTCTATCCGCCCTGTATCATTACCTTTTTCTCCGCGGCATTGCAGAGCATCTTCCCTCCTGCAATCAGCACAACTGCCCAGAAAGCCTGAAAGCAGACGGCCCGCCACATCTCATTCCCTGTCAGGTTCCCGCTGTAAACCCGCAGCGCCACATTCTGCATGGCCGCAAAGGGAAGCATTTCCAGCACCCGCTGTATCTTTTCCGGAAAAAAGGGAAGGGGTATGACCGCCCCCATCAGCAGCTCCGACATGGAAGCAAATAAAATCCGGATGCCGTCGGCCGAAATCGTAAAAAAGGAAATGACGCACACCAAAGTGCAGGACGCCACTACCACCGTCAGTCCCAGCAGCAAAGTCAGCACAAAAAGTACAAAATGCGTTCCGTCCGCAGGAAGGGAAATGCCGTATGGCTTCGGCAAAAGGCTTGCTACCAGTAAAATAGGAATACAGCGCAGGCATGCCCTGGATATACGGTTCGCCATTCCCCTGGCAAACCACATATCATAAATATGGAGCGGGCGGCACAGCTCATAAGCCACATTGCCGTTTACGATTGTCTCCGTAATCTCCCCGTCCATTACCCACACATCAAAAAACGCCAGAAAAGCCTGCTGCAGCCAGACGTAGGCGCAGGTCGCCTCCATGGTCATGGGATAGGCCGCCCTGTTCGTCTCATAAAAAGCATGCAGCGCAAATATTTCCATAAATCCCCAGAAAAACTGGGTCGCAATACCGGAGACTGCAGCGACCCTGTACTGCAGCCCCATCACCGTCCGGAGACGGAAAAAGCTGATATATTTTTTCATCTTTCCTCTGCTTTCTTATTATAGTTCCGCATCTGCTGTTTTAAATTTGCTGTTGAAATTCCTTAGCTGGACTTATGAAATCTCATACGCTTTATAGAGCTCCGCCAGTGTCTCATCGATTCCCGCATCGCCCTTTTTGATATCTTCCAGGCTCCCGTCCATAAGGATGCACCCCTTGCCGATCAGGATGATCCGTTTTGTCAGAGCTTCGATGTCCTGCATATCATGTGTTGTCAGAATAACCGTAGTTCCGTGTATTTCATTCCGTTTTTTTATAAAGTCCCGCACCGCAAGCTTGGACACAGCGTCCAGCCCTATAGTAGGCTCGTCCAGGAACAAAATCCGGGGGCCATGAAGCAGGGATGCCGCAATCTCACAGCGCATACGCTGCCCTAAAGAAAGCTGCCTGGCCGGGGTGCGCAGCAGTTCCTTCAGATTGAGTAATTCCGTTAATTCTTCGAGATTTTCCCGATAAACCGGGGCTGATATAGAGTAGATATCCTTCAGAAGCTCAAAGGAATCTATGACCGGAACATCCCACCACAGCTGGGAGCGCTGTCCGAAGACCACTCCGATATGCCTGACATGCTCGATGCGGCTGCATTTTTCCTGCTTTCCGGCGGCTTTGAAACGCATATCGCCGGTATCCCACAGTAGTTTGCCGTCCACCGAGACTTTGCCGCTGTCCGGGGTCAGTATTCCGCTTAAAATTTTGATGGTGGAGCTTTTGCCCGCTCCGTTGGGGCCTATGTAGCCCACCATCTCGCCGTCGCGGATGGTAAAGCTGACGTTCTTAAGGGCGGCTACCTCCTCATACTCCCTGTGAAAGAGCGCCCTGCAGGCTTCCTTAAAACCTGCGTTCCTTTTCGCAATCCTGTACGACTTGCATACGTTCTCCATCGTAATCATTTTTGCTTCCTCCTGGTAGTTATATTTCCCATGACTCACGGTCACGGGATGCGGCCGTCAAGCCTTTTTCATATCTTGCCAAGTAGGTCTAACTCTGTCGGATTTTGCCGACAGATACCTGAAAGGTAAAATATTCAGTTGTGCTTCCCCCTAAAGAAAACACCGGGGCAGCCACAGGCTCTCCCCGGAAATCTTCCGAAAAAGGGAATTTCATAATAACAAATATTGCTGTATTTGTCAATATATTTTTCTAAGCTGCTCATCTGCCGCCATGCCGGAAACAGGCCGCCCGACTTTGCTGTCTCAGGCAGCCTGTGATATTCCCCATTTTCTTACTCATCCTGCCCTGCTCACAAATTTTCCTGCAGCAGGAGACGCACCCTGTTCTGTATTACCTCTGTCGTCTCGTCCACAGTCTTTCCCCCCTGAAAAAAAGGGCCGCCTCTTCTTCCAGGCCCACAGTCCTTGCCCCGGTCTCTATGCGGGCCAGACCGCTGGCGGAGCACAGGCCGTCGGACAGCTGTTCCAACGTAATCCCGTGCTTCAGCCGGTATTCCTTCAGAAACGGGCTATCCAAATCAGGCTGCAGTACAGTACATCCTGACCTCCTTTGATACCAGACCGTATTTCCAACCCTCAAAAATTTCGCCTAACAGGAGAATTCATAAAACCCCCCTGTTTTCCTTACGCCCGCAGCCGGAAAGTCTTCGGAGCCAGTTTATACACCAGGATACAGGCCAGAATGCTGTAGATCACACAGAACACAATACTCATCCCGCCGAAAACCAGAATGGGCATGCGTTTCTGCATCAGGTAATAGCAGCCCAGGTAAGTCAGAATGGAAACCAGCCGGTAAGTGCCGCCCTTCAGCTCCGTCCCCGCCGTATAGGGCTGCAGCAGATAGTAAATCGTCAGGTAATGAATGGAGAAAAAGATACTCATGCAGAGTACCGAAACCACCAGAACCGCATAGTTCAGCACCTGGGGCGTCCCTCCCGACACAAAGAGCAGCAGGGCCAGTCCCCACCCGATCACCAGGGCGGGAGCCGCATTGATCTTTATGATCTCCCGCAGGCGTATCCGGAACAGCTTCAGCACGAAACCGGGCTGTTTGTAAAAGGAATAGGTCAGCAGGCTGTGGTCACAGTTCATAAACAGCGCCTGAGTAAATCCGGTTCCCCGATTAATCATGTACATAATAAAGGTAAAATATGGAAGCCAGGACAGAATCAGCTCATTGACCACAGGCTTCAGCTCCGGCTTCAGATACAGGAGCAGCACTGCCCCAAGGGACAGGAAGGCGCATATGCCGGAAATCTTCTCCGACGAACTCCACAGAATCCTCCGATGCCTTTTGATAAACAGTTCATTCAGGTACTCGAAGCCTTTCTTATCACTGGTAATGGAAGCATCCGCGGAAATCTTCTTTTCGTTTGCTATTTTAGCCGTATATTTCAGGTTTTCTGTCTGATTCACGACCTGAGCCAGAAGCCGCCGGTTCACTTCCCGGTACTCTCCAAAGGAATAAATCCGGCGGATGCCAAAAAAACCTGCGGGAAGGGCGACAAACAGCACCCCGGCGGAAACGACGGAAGGAAATACGGCGCCGGCGGCGGGCAGCCCGTAAGCGCAGCCCAGCAGCAATGCCGTACAAAGCCATTCCATCCTGCCCAGTTTGTTTTCATTATAAACCTTTCCGCTGCGCTCATAATCCCACAGGGAATAAGCCGCTGCCGTCAGCTTGCAGCCGCAGACGGCAAAGGGAAGCAGGAAGCACAGCCACAGCGGTAGTCCCGCAAAAAGCCCGAATCCCAGGGTAAAGGGCAGAAATCCCACCACTACTTTAAGCAGAGAATAGGTATGATTCACAAGAGTGTATTCTCTGGCGTCCATGCGCATCAGAATCATGGCGTAATACTTGTCCCTGGAGGGATTGAACAGCGCCGTATTGGCATAGCTGCCGATGACTGTGAGACACAGCAGAATATGCAGGAACACCCGCCCGGTGTCCTGGTCTCCATACAGCATCCCCGCTCCCCATACCATCAGCAGAATGTACAGAAATTTCCCCAGAAATACCGTACACAGCTCCCACAGCACGGAAAGCACATTTGCAAAAATTTTCAGTCCCCATACGCCGTAGAGCGCGTCCGGCAGCAGTCTTTTCAGCAAAGGAATCTGCTTCAGGGAATGGAGGATGCCGTTCACCCGATAGGTATTTTTCAGGGCAAAGGAAATTTTTAATGTTTTAATCATGTTCTTCCTCCCGAAGCGCCGCTATGATTTTCTCCCGGAATTCCCCTGCGTTCAGATGCTGTTTTTCCACCGCCTCCAGCTCCCCGTGGTTCAGCAGCACAATCTCGTCGCACAGATCCAGGGCCAGGTCCATGATATGGGTGGAAAACACAATAATGCGGTTCTCCTTCAGAGAACGCAGCAGCTGCTTCATCTCCTCCGCCACCACCACGTCCAGAGAGGTCAGAGGTTCATCCAAAAGAAGCAGATTGGGCTGAGCGATGATGTTCACCAGCATCTGCATCTTGTTTTTCATGCCGTGGGAATAATCCTTCAGAAGCCTGTCTCTATCCTCCGGGGCGATGCTCATGTAGTCAAAGTATTCCTCCGGGGATTTGGGGTTGGGAATGCTTTTCTCGTTTATATCCAGGAAAAATTTCAGAAATTCCCTTCCTGTGAGGAATTCCGGCACCGTGGGCGTGGAGAGCACATAGCCGATATCCCCCGGCCCAATCTCCCGCCTGCCTTCTTCCGTCTCCAGGAAAAAGGCTCCGCCGTCCGCCCGGATATCCCGGTTGATACAGTTGAACAGGGTAGTCTTGCCCGCTCCGTTTCTGCCCAGGAGACCGTAGATTCTGCCCTCCCGAAAGGTGAAGGTGATGTCCCGCAGGACCTCCTTTTTCTCAAAATGTTTGGATAAGTGTTCTATGACAAAATTCATATATTTCTCCTCATATAAAAGTTATACTCGTGAACGCATTGATATTTCTTCTGCCCGGCCGTTTTAAAAAGCATGAAATATACACTGTTTATGAGTTGCTTAAGCGCAAAAAAATCAGGGACTGCGCTCACATCCGGCTGCCGTAATATCCTGTCAGCGCTGCCTCTAAAACCACCTTTCCCACAAAAATCCCCACAGCCGACAAAGTAATCCACAACTCCCCGTCACACAGAATATTGACCCAGGCCAGAGCTATTACCGCCCACTGCAGCGCCTGTCCTGCCGCCGCCTGGGAGCGGGAGCGGATGTCCCGGTTACGTTCGTCGCAGTTTTCGATTTCGGCTTTCCTTCTCTGGTCCGGATGCCTTTCCTCAAAGCGCCCGCAGAAAAAACGGACAAACCCGACAGCCGTCCCCATGCTTCCCAGTCCCAGCAGAATTCCCTGAAGCTTGCCGGAAAGTTCTCCCCCACAGGCAATGGCAGTCAGAAGAACCAGAATCCCTCCCGCCGCCAGAGCCAGATATCCTTTCGTCTTTATTCTCATCCTGATTCCTCCTCGTAAAGAAAAATTTCCTCTATGGACATATCAAAATACCGGGCAATCTTAAACGCAAGTATAATGGAAGGATTGTATCTCCCGTTTTCCAGGGAACCGATAGTCTGTCTGGACACCTCCAGCGCATCCGCCAGTTCCTCCTGATTCATACCATGCTTTTTCCGAATTTCTTCAATGCGGTTTTTCATGGATTTCCCTCCTTTCTGCCAAAACCGCCGGGTACCCGCTTCCGGCGCCAGGCCCGAATGTCCGTCCCGGAAAGCCCTCAGAAATGTAAAGTTTGCTTTCCATAATCTGATTATAACTCTCCCCCTCAAAAATGTCAAGTGTACTTTCCGTTTTCAAAAGCTCCGGAATCTATTTGTACAATTCCAATACCGAGTTCCAGACTATACAGTCTGATACCAAGAGGAAAACACTTGTATCGAAAAAAATGAAAAACTGCACAGAAACTAAAGCGGATAAGGAAAAATGCGACAAACGCGCTGATATGCAGGTTATACTCGTGAACGCATTTAATTGCCGCTTTCAGCTCTGGAATACCGCGATGCGTTCACTCGTTATACTCTGCAGACGGCACAGCCGCCTGACCATGGCGGTCCTGCCGGAACCGTTCATGCGGAAACTTACCGCTCTCTCAGCCGGAATCTCTGGACGGCAACCTTCAGTTCTTCCGCCTGGCCGCTTAATTCCCTGGCGGATGCGGCGGATTTTTCCGCCGTGGCAGCGTTGGTCTGTACTACCTCGGAAATCTGCTCCATCCCCAGCGTCAGCTGCTTCAGCGACTGGGACTGCTCCACCGCGGAGCCTGCTATCCGCTCTACTATCTCCGTCGATTTCCTGGCGCTGGAGATTACCGCGGCAAGGGCTTCTGTCGTATCGGAGGACAGAGAGGCTCCATATGCCACCAACTGCATGGAGTTTTCAATCAGCTGCGTAATATTATGGGCGGAAGCGGAACTCTTGTTCGCCAGGGTCTGAACCTCATCCGCCACAACGGAAAAGCTTCTTCCCGCCTCTCCGGCCCGGGCTGCTTCCACAGAAGCATTCAGAGACAGAATCTTGGTCTGGAAAGCGATATCTTCCATGGTTTTGATGATTCCGCCAATCTGCTGGGAAGATTTCGAGATGTCCTCCATGGCAGCCGTGAGAGCCTCCATTTTCCGGTCACAGATCTCCAGCTGCATGGCAGCTTCTTCCGAAGCAGTCCTGGCATCTCCCGCATCCTCGGAAGTGCGGTCAACCTGCCTGGATATATCCTGAATGCTGGCAGACAGTTCCTGAACGGCGGCAGCCTGCTCCACACTGCCGCTGGAAAGGGTCTGGGCATCCGTTGCCATCTGCACCGACTCCTCGGAAACCTGCTGTGCCGTAACGTGAATACGGGAAAGCGCTGTGTTGAGGGCATCCAGTATCTGCCCCATAGCCGCCTGAATAGGCGCAAATTCCCCCAAATAATCGTTTCCCACGGTCAGGTTCATATTCCCCTGGGCCATCTGGGCCAGTGTGTAATCGATATCCTGAATATATTTCTTCAGCTCCCTTCTGGTCTCGTGGATGGACTCCACAAGCATGCCAATCTCCGAAGTATTGGACTCCAGTGAAAATTTTGCCGAAAGATTTCCCCTGGAAATCTCCCCTATCTGGTTTTTTACCGCAAGTACGGGACGCATAATCTGAATCCTGGTCACCGCCATGTTCAGCACAGTGATAATGCCCACCATAACCAGTGCGCAAATCATGGTCATCTCGATATAGTCCTCCCGCTTCTCCAGAGCCTGCAGCTGCTCCAGAGACCTGGTATCCAGCGCGGAGAGAAATGCCTCTTTCAACTCATTTATTTTCGCTATGGACGCGCTGTATTCCGTTCCGTACACATATTCGATGGCTTTTTCACGCTCTCCAGCCTGCACCTCCTTCATGGCCTCATCCTCCAGGGGCACCAGTTCATTGGAAAGGGAGGACATCCGGTCAATCATTTCCTGTTCCTGCTCCGTAATACCAATCTCCTGAAGGGCGGCCACACCCTTGTCCCTGTTTTTCAGTTCATTGACTTCCCTCCAGTAGTTATCATAATGCTCCTGCCCGCCCGTGGCGGCAAATGCCCTGACTTCATTGGTCAGATAGGCAGAACCGTCCATAAACCGATTGGCATTATAGGTAAGTTCAAACCGTTCCTCGCTTGCATCATTCAGCTGTTTGCTGACACCGCTGTAGGAAAACAGGGAAACTACCAGAAACAGCAGCGCCAGAATGGAGATTCCATTCAAAATCAATATCAGTGTGGATTGCTTCATCGCTCTTTTCATATTATACTCCTCTCAATGCATCCCAAGACGCCTTTCCTGCTGTCCCTCCCCGTCCATACGGCAGTTCCGCATATCGGGGGACGGAAATTCCACCCCATGCAGCTCCCCCCGTCCACGCGGCGATTCCGGGCAAAAAACATGGAAAAACGCAATCACAACTCTTTAACAAAACAGATAATCCGGTTCGCCTCACGGAACCCCATGGCCCGGTGAAAACCCGGGCTGTCTGTATTTTCCAGCTCACAGTCACTGGCAAATTCCCTGCATTCCCTCTCTCCTGCCCATTTCTCGCATTCCCTCAAAAGCGCCCGGGCATAGCCCCTGTTCCGGAACTCTTCCCGCACGAATATGCCTTCCAGATAACCCACGGGCGTGGATTCGGTTCCTTCCACATAATCATGCCGCAGCCCGCACTGGGCAAATCCCACGGGAAGTCCCCCTGCATAGGACAGGAAAAAGCAGGCGTCCTCTTTCGTCATTGTCCCGCAAATGTCCTCAGCCATTTCCTGCAGGGTATGACTGTCCCACATCTGTACGGCCAGTTCCGCCACAGTGTCCGCATCCTGCAAACCGGCTTTTCTTATCCGAAAAACCGTCCACTGTTCCTTTTCCGTAACGTTGTAGATATCCCTGTTCATCTTTTTCTCGAAATATGATTTTAATGCCAGGTTATCCTCCCACTTATCCCGGGGATAGGAACCGTATCTGCGCTTTACGTCTTCCATCCGCTCTTCCATGTCCAGCACTCCCCGGCTGCCTGCCAGGGAATCACACAGCCGGATCAGCATATCATACTCATCCGTGACAGCTGTCTGCAATGCCTCCCGTATCATGCGCAGTTCCTCTTCCGTGGTGTCGAAATTTCCGATGTAACCGTCGGTGGTTTTGTCATGAAAGGAATGGGTGAGGCAAATCCGTGCCGCTTCGTCATACCCCAGGGACAGCATATATGAATAGCCGTCGGATACATGTCCCAGATGCCTTCCGCCGAATTTTCTCCCTATGTCATGCAGCAGTCCCAGTATGTATGCCTTGTCCGGATCCATATCTCCGCAGGCCCGGGCGATTCTCTCCGCGCAGTGAGCCGCCACGCGGCTGTGATCCCCCCAGGGTCCCGGGTTACACTTCTCAGCTTCCACCAAAAGTTCTTCTGCCTGTTTTCTTGTGAGCAACATAATTTTCCTTCCTGATTTCCATCGCTGCTTTCAGTATATATGATATATATGCATTTGTAAAGCATTTTACCGCCAGTACAGCTTTGCGCCGAATCCTATTTCACATCTCAAAGGTGTACTGTATGTTGCATTGCACACACAGTACAACGGCAGAATATTCACCCAGGTATATGCTGCAAAGTAACCTGTTTCTCACTGTTCCGAAGCTGTGTTCTGAAATATATCTGATCAATGCCTTTACATACTTGATTATAGTAAAGGAAAGTGTTAAAATTAGGAATCATTATGAATATCTTGATATACAGGAGGAATCACTACAATGTACGAAATGAAACCGGAATATTACACAGGAATCGAAGCCATAGACCAGGAGCATGGAAAATTATTTTCCCTGGCCCAGGAAACCCATGAGCTGTTGAATGACAATCTTCAATACGATAAAACAGAAAGCCTTACCCGTCTGATTTCCGAACTCATTGATTACACAAAAATACACTTTTCCCATGAGGAAGCTTATTTGGAAAAAATTCAATATGAGCATATAAAAGAACACATTGCCCAGCACCGCAGCTTCGAGGAAAGTCTGCTGCGGTTTGATCTGGACGATATGGGAGAGGATGCCGAAAGCCAGAATGCATTTGTGGAGGATCTGCTGGGGTTCCTGATCACCTGGCTGATCAATCATATCCAGAGGACAGACATGCTCTATGTAAACCGGTAAAGCCGGGGTTTTCCGACTTCTGGCATCGCGCTGCGCTCCTGTCATTTTATCCGGGGCAAATCCCACTCAAAATGCGCTGCCAGGAGACGGATTACCACCACCAGGCCGCCTGCCATCCACAATGCGCCGGCGGCACTGACCAGCCGGTCCGCGATATGGTAATACATCATGGCACCTGCCAGTGCTGCCAGTGCATAAATGCGCTTTCGGAAAATCTTCGGCACTTCCCCTGCCATGGTATCCCGCAGCATGCCGCCGCCCACACCGGTGAGCACGCCCACGAATACGGAGAGAAAGCCGTTTTCCCCGTATCCGCATTCTATTGCCGTCCTCACGCCGATGACGGAAAACAGTCCCAGCCCCAGAGAATCCACCAGATTGAGAAATATTTCAAACCAGTGACGGTTCTTCTCCGACCAGGAATAGCGGGCCAGAACAAATGCCGTCAGGGCAGTGGCTGTGGCCCAGGTCACATAGACCGGGTTCTGGAAGGCTGCCGGCGGCGTATTACCCAGAAGCAGATCCCGTATAATGCCCCCGCCCACTGCCGTCACCACTCCCAATACCACCACGCCCAGGACATCCATTTTCTTCCGCATGGCCGTCATGGCTCCCGACACGGAAAACGCCACGGTCCCCAATATCTCGGTTACCGATACCATGTAATGCATCCAGTCCATCATTTAGTCCCCCTGTACGTTCTTCTGAATTTCTTTGCCGCCAAACGGGCTTTCCCGGACAATTGCAACCCCGGTACTCACAAGACGGCAGCCTGCAGAACGCTTATCTTTTACGATATGATTATACAGCAGTCTGTCAAAATAGCAAGCTCCGTATTGTATTTTCAGCAGCCAGGCATTATAATGACAGTAAACCCCCATGCAAAAAGGCCCGGCTGCCCCACCCTGCATGAAAGCCGGGGGTACTGTGGATGAACACAAACCCGCAGGAGAACCTGCCAAAAACCCTGCGCCCGGCAAACGGGCAGAAAGGATAGAAGCATGAATCAGGCTGTAATCGTCAATATCTACAATTTTATCCGCATGTCCCATGTAGAACCCAGCATCTTTATCCCGGACGATTTCGAAACTGTCCGAAACCAGATAACCCTGGTCCGGCAGTACGGTTTTCCGGCAACCTATGCATTAAAATACGATGCCCTCATGGAGCCCCGCTATCAGGAGCTGCTGAAAACTTTCACGGGCGACACGGATGAAATCTCCGCCTGGTGGGAAATCACGGAGCCGCTGTGCAGAAAGGCCGGGGTGGCCTTCCGGGGCGTCCGTAGCGAAGAATATGACGAGCGCGTCAACAGCGCTTACAGCATCGGCTACACGCCGGAAGAACGCCGGAAACTGGTTGACGCCTATATGGAAGATTTTTACCGGGTTTTCGGTTATTATCCCAGGACCATCGGCTCCTGGGTGCTGGACACGGTAACCGTCTCCCATGCGGCGGAAAAATACGGCGTCATTGGAAGCGCCATCTGCCGGGACCAGATGGGAACCGACGGATTTACTCTCTGGGGCGGGTTTCCCAACGGTATCTACTATCCAAGCCGCAATAACGAAAACCTTCCGGCCAATACATATGAAGGACAGCTTTCTGTCCCCATGTTCCGGCTGCTGGGGCCTGATCCCATCTACAACTTCGAACAGGATGTACGCGCCGGGCTTCAGGGAGTCTACACTTTGGAACCCTCATGGCTCATCGGGCGCAATCCGGAATGGATATCCTGGTTTTTCGGCTGTCTGACGGAAGAAGATGCCCTGGGAGCAGGATACGCCCATGTGGGGCAGGAAAACAATTTCCTCTGGGAGAATATAAAGCCCGGTATGGAGCCGCAGCTGAAAAAGCTGAAAGAACTTCATGCAGAAGGGAAAATCAGAATCGAAACCATGGCCGCAAGCGCAGAATGGTTCGGCAGGACTTACCGTCTCACCCCGCCCATGACCTTCCAGGCTTCCCGGGACTGGGATACGGACAACGGACTGTCTGCCCAGTGGTATGCCTGCAGCAACTACCGGTTGGGCTTCCTGGGCGAGAAGGGACATCTGCGCATCCGTGATTTCTTCCTGTACCGCCAGGAGTATCCGTCCAGATACCTGAATGCACCCATGGACAATGCCAAAAGCACCTTCGACGCATTGCCGGTACTGTTCCCTCAGATTTGGATGGACGAAAATGGCACACGGCCGTTTATCCGGCTGTTGGATGAAGACGGAAAAGAGCCCTGCGGTACAATCTGCTATAAAGCCCTGGATAAACTCAGTGCCCGGGCAATGCTCTGCGGAGAAAAGGACAAAAGCCTGACGGCCTGCTTTACCCTTTCACCCGACAGGATGGTACTGGAGGGAAATTGCCGCCTGTCCTTTGACACCCTTCCGGTTTTCCGGTCCTGTGAAAACGGAAAAATCACGATGGAACACCGGGGGTTTTCTTACGGATTTGAAGTGGAAAAAGGTCGAATTGCCCATTGCGGAACAGACGGCCTGGAACTTTATCCTGAAGAGGGAACACTGTGCCTGAAGCTTGGGGCGCATATTGAAAAGGAAGCTGTTTTCAAAGCGCCCTCACTGCATGGTACCAGGCAGGAAATTCCTGCCGGCAGACCCGTTTCTTCCGCAGTCATCCCGGTTCCCCCCATGGCTCCGGTTATGGAGCCGGCATCCTGCGTCTTCCCTGCAGGCAGCACCGCGCAGGTCCGGATATATGCAGAGGAACCAGGCGATATCCGCTATACTCTGAACGGGTCGGAGCCCACGGAAAGCTCCGCTCTTTACACCCGTCCCCTTGAACTGGACACGGACACAATTATCCTGGCAAGGCTCTTCCTGCCAGACGGACGTTTAAGCGAAGTTTTTGCATCGGAATACCGTTTCAGCATTCCGGGCATACTTCTCACCAGTACTACACGTTTTGACCCGCGCCCTGTCTTCCGGGGAAAAGGCATTACAGACCTTCTGGAATCCAGACGCGGCTCCCTGGACTATCTGGACGGCCGTTGGCGGGGAACCCTTGAAAATCTGGAAGTCTGCGGCCGGCTTCCGGCACTTATGCCCGTGGGCCAGATCACGGCAGGCTTCCTCTCCCATCACCGCTCGGGAATCATTTATCCTGAGTTCCTGGAACTTTTCACAGGACCTGACCCTGAGCACCTGACCCTGACCGCGGACCTTGCCCTTCCCTGCGGCCCCTGTGCCAGAGAAATTGCCAGACAGGATTTCTCCCTTTCTGTGAACAAAGAAATCGGCGCTTTCCGGTTTGTGGCACACCGATATGCGAAAATGCCTCAGTGGTGCTGCTATAAAGGCTCCCCGGGTGTATTCACCATGGCAGATAATATCATCGTTTCACCCGGAAAATAAGCCGCACCACGGCAGGCTGCTGAGCAGATGCTATTCGTTTGTATAATACTGCGCCTGGGCATGCCACAGCTCGTAATATTCCCCCTGTTCATCCCGCAGAAGCTCCTCATGGCTCCCCCGCTGCACCAGCCGTCCCTCATGGAACACCGCAATGTCATTGCAGAACCGGCAGGAGGAGAGCCTGTGGGAAATGTAAATGGCAGTCTTATCCTTGACCATGGCGTCAAATCCGGAATAAATCTCATATTCCGACAGGGGATCCAGACTGGCGGTAGGCTCGTCTAACAGCACAAAGGGCGCGTCCTTATACAGGGCCCTGGCAATGGCAATCTTCTGGGCCTCCCCGCCGGAGATCTCCACGCCGTCATCCGCAATGTCCTGATAGAGACAGGTATTCAGCCCATTAGGCAGCTCCGCAAGGCGCTCTTTCAGCCCCGCCTGCTCAAGGCACTTCACTGCCCGTTCCCTGTCCACCTCCATGGACGATGCCACATTGTCCCCCAGAGGCAGGGAAAGCAGCCGAAAATCCTGAAACACCACAGAGAACAGCCGAATGTATTCCTCCTGCCTGAACTTGCGGATATCCACCCCGTTTAACAGGATTTCTCCCTCCTGGGGATCATACAGGCGGCACATGAGCTTGATCATTGTGGTTTTGCCGGAGCCGTTCATGCCCACGATGGCCATGCGCTCCCCAATGCGCAGCTTCATGGAAAGGTTTTTCAGCGCATAGGTTTCCGTTCCCGGATACCGGAAGGAAACATTGCGGAATTCAATTTCATATTGATTGTCAAACCGTTTTTCCACCGGAAGCTTCCCTTTATACATCTCATCGCTGATACTCAACATCTCCAGTGTACTGCGCTCCCGCCTTGCCGTCAGCGCCAGTTCCCGGTACTGCTGTCCCATATTCTGAAGGCCTCCCACAATCTTTGTGACGGATTCCGCAAATTTGATGACACTGCCCACAGGAAATGCTCCCATCAGGGCATATGCGCCGGAAACCAGGTATCCCGTCAGAGACAGCAGGCTGCCTGTACTTCCCTCCAGAGCCCCAACCCTCCCGCTAAGTTTTTCCAGAACGGTGGCCCAGGGCATGACTTTTTCCGCCTCCCTGACATGATCCGAAGTGTACTTTTTCATCAGATTATAGCCGTCGTAGAGGTGGATATCCTTGATAAAATGGTACTCTCCGCTCATGCAGCGCCTCACCCAGTACCAGGAGAAGCAGTAATATTTCCGAAAGACTTCCTCCGGATAGGGAGACGTTGTCCGCAGAAGCCGTTCCTGATAGGCCGCGTTGGCCTTTGTCCTTGCGGCTGTCAGGAGCCACAGGAGGATTCCAAGGGCGGCAAGCCCCAGATACATCCACAGATTCCGGGAGATGATGATTATTTTCAAAATGGGATATGCCACCACAAGGGAACAGCACAGATTCAAAATCCCTGACACAATGGAGTCAAATTTCCAGAACAGGTCATAAATGCCTGCTCCCCATCCGTGGGCCTTGTCGATGCGGTCCTGCATATCTTTCACATAAGGACTGTTTACCAGGGAATAATCCATGCTCTGGAACTTGGCGGCAAGGTTTCCGTCATATACTCTTGCGATATTCATCTTTCCCGGCTCAACGAATTCGTGCCACAGAACAGAAGACAGCACGGCTGCCAGTGTGGGCAGCACCAGAAGAAGAATTACCGCTTTCATGATTTCCTCCATGGGCCTGGCCTCATACAGCATCTCCAGAATATCCGCTGACAGCACCACCGCCAGGGCACCTCCCACTGCGTCCAGAAGCAGCCGTATACAGTCCAGCAGATAGTATGTTTTATCGATCTTATATACATGTAATAACAAATCCCTGATGTTTTTTATATTTTCCCGAAATGGAAGTTTACTGGTCAGATCCTCCGGCCCGGAATGTTTTTCTGCCATTTTATATACCCCGCTTTCCCTGTCAATGTCTTTCTTTTTATCTTCTTCATTTTGTTTCCCTTAAAACCAGATCCCTTCAGCTCCCCGCTTAAACCGCCGGAATGCCTTCTGCGCTGTCCCCGGAGTCGATATCGTATTATAACAGTTCAGACATCCCCTCTCGCGAAGTCAAAATTACTCTTTGAGCAATTTGTGCTCTGTGCATTCTGCGAGACATAATACCTGGACTGAATCTCAAACATATGGGCATAGCTTCCCCCCAGTTCCATCAGTTCCTCATGGGTGCCTTCCTCCGCCACCCTTCCGTTTTCCAGAAACAGAATCCTGTCGGAGAACCTGGTACTGGCCAGGCGGTGAGAAATAAACAGGGATGTTCTTCCCCTGCTGATATTTACGTATTCCTGATAGATTTCGCTTTCTGCTATGGGATCCAGTGCCGCGGTTGGCTCATCCAGAATCAGGATATTTCCGTCCTTATAAATGGCTCGCGCCAGTAAAAAACGCTGCTGCTGCCCGCCGGATAATTCCACGCCGTCCTGAAACGCCACCTTTGTCATATAGGAATCCGAACGGATACCCTTCTCCCGGAACAGTTTCTCCAGGCCTGCTTTCCGCAGGGAATCCCATACTTTGGCCTCGTCCGTCTCTTCCGGTACTTTCATGGAGAGATTGCTTCCCATGGGATAGGGAAAAACAGTCGCCTCCTGAAAGACCACGGAAAACAGACGATACAATGCCTTTTTGGGCACTGTGGAAATATCCACGCCGTTAATCAGGATTTTCCCGCCGTCCGGCTCATACAGTCCGCAGAGCAGCTTTACCAGAGTCGTCTTGCCTGCGCCGTTCACCCCCAGAAGGGCAATCTTCTCCCCCGGACGTATTTTCAGGTTAAAATGATCATATACCTTCTGCTTTCCATAAGAGAAACTCACATCCTGAAATACAATCTCCGCAGGCTGTCTGTACAGCGCTTCCGGCACCTGGCCTTCCTGCTGAATGTCCGGCAGCTCCAGAAGACGCCGAAAGCAGGACGCATCCGCATTTGCCAGTTTCAGGTTGGAATACGTATTTACAATCCCTGTGACAAATCCGGAAAAACCGTTGATGGCGCCAAAGTACACAAGGAATCCGGCCACGGAAATCTCTCCCCGGAGACAGGAATAAATCAGATAGCCGTATGCAAAGCCGTTCCGGAGCACATTCAGCAGAAACTGCATGCAGTCCACGGCAATCATCTTCCTGTTATGGCGCCGCTCCATCTTTACCCTTTCGCCGAATATTTTCTTACGCAATGTCATCAACCAGTCGTACATGGCAAAAATCCGCACATCCTTAGCCATTTCCGTATTCCGGAATGTCTGTTTCAGGTAATTGATTTCCCTGTCGGACTGGGCAAACTGCTCTCTGGCGGCAAGCTGCCAGAAATTTCTCAAACGGAGTATCCCGTAATTGACAAAAGAAAGCAGAAGCAGAACCGTCACAAGCCATGGCTTCAATATGCCCAGTACCGTGGAATACAGGAAGAAACATGCCACATTGACAATCAGGTCCTTGGGATAAGCCAGCATCCGGTAGCTGACAGCCCAGTCCCCGCCCTCCATGCTGTGGTAGGCACGTTTTATGATTTTCTGTTCATCGCCGTACTCCACATAGCGATAGAGGCATTTTGTCTCCCTTAACACGGCGTCGCTCTGCAGTATGGTCCGAAACCAGTTTTCCCCGAAATAAACCCGGTACGTCCCCCAGTTCAGCAGCACATTGCACAGCAGCACCCCAAGCCCGGCCAGGCCGATCAGCCCAAGTCCGCGGAACAGATCCCCGCCCTCCACCGCGCTTACCACAATTCCCGGCATCAGGATTCCGAAAAACGGAAGGATGATTCTGCCCAGTACCTCAATGCCATGGTAAACCGCTGTTTTGGGAATCTCCCGATAGAGATAGCGGTAAAAATACAGTATGTTCGACAAAATGGAATATTTCATCCCGAACTCCTTTCCCGGCAGATTCTAATGTGTTTTTAGAGCGGGAATGCATTTTCAGACACGCTCTATGGTTCCAGGTTTACGGCCCCCTCTGCCTCTGTCTCAAATGGTAACCCATATGCGCAAAAAAAGAACCGATTCTGCACGAATGGTTCTTTTTCTGCACGAGCGGCGGTTGCCTGGCCCATTACAGCGGAATCAGAATCTCCGTGGCAAACACATCCCCTTCATCCTCACGGGTCCGATATCCCTGATATTTTCTGATCACCTTATCAATCCGCTACAGCCCAAAGCCATGGCTGTCCAAAGGCTTTGTGGAAAGATAGCGCCCGCCCTGCCTTCGGTAGGAACCGTCCGCCGCATTCATCACATAGACGTAAAGGTTCTCCTTGGCCCTGGCTATATACAAACGGATAAAACGCCGCTCCCGGGGCACCTTCAGACAGGCTTCCATGGCATTGTCCAACAGATTCCCGATCATCACGCTCAAGTCCACATCCGATACAGGAATCCTGGCGGGCACCTCCGCCGTAACATCCACTCGGATATCCTTCGCCCTGATGATGGACAGTTTGCTGTTCAAAATGGCGTCAAGCATAGAGTTTCCGGTCCGCAGTGCAATATCTATCGTATTATAGTCTTCCGTCAGCTCCTGAAGGTAATTCTGCAGCTGCTGCGTCTCTCCCATCTCCAGATAGGCCTGCATGGTCTGGAGATGATTCTTGAAATCATGGCGCCATCCCCTGGTCTGGCGGTAGAGATTGTCCACTTCCCTGCAATGCTTCTCGGTCAGGTCATTCTGGTACCGGGCAATCTGCTGTTCCACACAGCGGCGGATATAAAGGCGGATTCCCATAATCCCTGCAGGCACAGCCAATATGATAACAATCACGATCAACCAATTCATACCGCCTCCACACCCCTTAACCACCTGTCCGGAACAGCTTCCGATTATCCCTTCAGCCGCCTGCTTGGAACAGTTTCCGATTATCCCTTCAGCCGCCTCTCCGGAACAGCTTCATAAACGCCTCGTTTACCGCCCCGTACATCCTGCGGCTCACCGGCACGATCCCCCCGTTATCCATCAGGATATCCTGCTTCCCGATTTTGGCTATTCTGCGCAGGTTCACCAGATAGGAACGATGGCAGAACAGGAAATCTCCATGACCCTCCAGGCGCTGCGCCGCCTCCCTGATCCCAAGCTTCAGGGAAAGCGTCTCCGTCAGGCACACCAGTTCACAGTAATGTCCCACAGCCTCCCCGTACAGAATCCCTTCCGCGTCTGTTTTGATCAGCCCTTCCTCTGTGGGAAGCAGAATGCTCCTGGTATCCTCCGCTTTCCTTGCCACACATTTTTCCAGACATTCCCACACTTTTTCCCGCTTAATGGGTTTCAGCAGATAGTGGAGCGCCTCCACCTCAAAACCCTCCTGCATGTAGTCCGCAACCCCGGTGGTAAAGATAATGTTCACGTTCTTTCCCTTTTCCCGCAGCTTCTTCGCCAGGCTGACACCGTCCATTCCGTCCATGCAGATATCAAGAAAAAGCACGTCGAACCGCTGCTCCCCGCACCATGCAAAGTAAAAAGCATCGCTGCTGTGAAAAGTTTCCACTTCCGCGTCCGCCATTTTTTGTTTTTTCCACTCTTCGATATATTTCACCAGGATATCCCGGTGTACCCGTTCGTCATCCACCACCGCAATACTCAGCATATTTTCTCATCTCCCTGTTATGAAAGAATAATACACATCCGGCTATTTGACAACCGTTTTCTGGCAGCAGGAAAAACGGAACTCACCCCACAAACAGACTCCCCACCTGGAACACCAGCGTCGACACCGCCCAGGCCAGAACAATCTGAAACACCATCATCTTCAAAGTAAATTTCCAGGAACCGCTCTCCTTCTTTATCGTGGCCACCGTCGCCACACAGGGTACATACAGCAGGCAGAACAACATCAGGCAGTAAGCATTCAGCGGCCCGAAGCCCGGGTTCAGCTGATGGATATTCTCCACAATGGCAGCCATGCCCGCTTCGGAATTGGCATTCGCTACGCCGAAGAGCACCGCGAAGCTGGACACTACCACTTCCTTGGCCGAGATTCCGGACAGCAGCGCCACGCCGATCTGCCACATGCCAAGTCCCGCCGGAGCCAGCAAAGGCACAAGCAGACGGCCCAGTCCCGCACCGAAGCTCTCAGCCGGGTCTTCCACCATACCGCCGAATCCGAAATTCAGTACAAACCATATCACGATAGAAGCGATGAAAATGGTCGTTCCCGCCTTTGTGAGATAATCCTTGAGCTTATTCCATACGTAAATACGTATCGTTCTGGCATTCGGCCGCTTATACTCCGGCAGTTCTATCAGAAGCGAATCGTTTATCTTTCCTTTCTCCAGCCTGTTTATCACAAGCGCCGCCAGTATGGCGATAATCATCCCCACCACATACATGGAAAACGCCGCCAGAGCCGCACAGTCCGGGAAAAACATATCGGAAAACAGCACATAGACCGGCAGCCTGGCAGAACAGGACATAAATGGCGTCACCAGCATGGTCTTTCGCCTGTCATGCTCCGTCTCCAGCGCCCTGGTGGCCATAATGGCAGGCACCGTACAGCCGAAACCCAGGATCATGGGCAGAAAGGCTTTGCCGGACAGCCCTACCTTTCCCATGACGGAATCCATCACGTAAGCCACCCTTGCCATATAGCCGCTGTCCTCCAGCACTGCCAACGCCAGGAAAAGGATGAAAATATTGGGAATAAAGGTCAGGATTCCTCCCACTCCCGCTATGATTCCCTCCACAATCAGGGACTGGAGCCACCCCATAGTCCCAAGCTCCTCCAGAACCGCGGCAGCGGTACCGGAAAAGATATCCAGCCCTGCCTCAAACACTCCCTTAAGCGCATCGCCCACCGTAAAGGTCAGGAAAAATACCAGGCACATAATCAGCAGAAACAGCGGAATCCCCCACACCGGATGGGTCAGCAGTCTGTCGATTTTGTCCGTGGATGCTGTTTTTTTATTTTTATGAAAAAGGGTTTCCTTCACTACCTTTTCAATATAGGCGTATTTGCTCTGTATGATTTCCTTCTCATAGCTCCTGTCCGCCACATGGGCGACGGACATGGGATGCTCCTTCTTAACCTCCTCGTCATCCTCCAGTATCTTGATGGCATGCCACCTGGCGGAAGAATGATCCGGATAACTTTCCTGCATCATGCCTTCCAGTGTCTGGATCTTTTCCTCGATCTGAGGCGGATAATCCAGGATATAGTCCTCCATCCCCTCCTCGCAGTGATGGATTACAGCATGCAACAGGATATCAAGGCCGGTGCGTCTGGCCGCCGATACGGGCACTATCGGTATATCTCCCAGCATTTCAGGCAGACGGTGCAGGTCAATCTCCATGCCCCGCTCCTTAACAACATCCATCATGTTCAGAGCCAGCACAATGGGTTTGCCCAACTCCAAAAGCTGCAGCGTCAGGTACAGATTCCGCTCCAGGGAAGAGGCATCCACCACATTGATGATGGCATCTATATCATCATCCATGGCGCACTGTCTTGTGACTTTTTCCTCAATGGTATAGCAGGTCAGAGAATAGATGCCGGGCGTATCGACAATCGTAATCCGGGTATCCTCATAGCTGGTTTCTCCCTCCATGCGCTCCACGGTAACTCCGGGCCAGTTTGCCACCTTCAGCCTGGAACCCGTAAGCGCATTGAAAAGCGTAGTCTTGCCGCAGTTCGGATTGCCGATACATGCTACATTGATATGCTTTTTTCCGTTGTCATTTGTATGATGTGTCACTGTTTTGCAGCCTCCCCTCCCCTTTTGCTCCGGCTTCCTGCCCCTTCTGCTGAAAAGTGCCGTCTTTGGAACTCCGTTCTGCCTTCGGTTCAATGCCGTCTCCGGAAGCCCGTTCTTCTTTCGGCGCAATGCCGTCTTTGGAACTCTGTTCTGCTTTCGGCGCAATGCTGTCTCCGGCTTTCTCCTTTCCAAAAGCAGAAACGTGGGAAGTGTCCGTCCCGTCCGCGGCATCGCTGATCTCTATACTGGAAGAGATATGCTTCCCCAGCGCCAGGCGGGTTCCCCTGACCTGGATAATCAGCGCTCCCTTCTTCTTCCTGTTCAGTACGTTTATGACCGTTCCGTCATTTAATCCCAGAGCCTGTAGCCGCCTGGTGATGGCCGGCTCCACATACAGCCCCTCTATACAGTAGCTGCCGCCCTTCTGCGCTTCATACAGTGTCATAAATATCAACTCTTTTCTTCCGTTAATTTATTAATTTATACTTGCGACCGGAAACATTTGCCGGCAGAAGGAAATATCTTAAAATAATCTGCACAAGCTTACGGAGAACTCCACAGTCCCTATCATGTTTTAATAAAAGCACATAGTACAGATTTTATTTCGCGACAATTCCTAAATGTATAAGGATCAATGCACTCACGAATATACTTTCACTTCACAGTCTTTTCCAAAAAAGGAAATGCCGTAACGGACAATAGAAGTATACCCTTCGTCACGTAATTCTCTTTCGTATGATTTCTCTTCTACCTGCCGCAGGGCTTCTTCCGCTTTCCTCCCCAGATCCTCATATCGCTCCGCCACCTTGAATTCCACTACATAGGCTGTCCTGCGCCGGGATACCGGCCGGATAAATAAATCCGTCCTCCCTGTACCGCCTTCCCGGTTGGACTTCACCACATAACCTTCCATTCCATATAAAATACCCGCCAGAAAACCATGGTAAAAACTTTCATAATAGTCATGATAACTGATAGTAGTCCACAGCATAATCTCGATTTCTTCTCTCATCACGGCAGTATCCCTGCCGGTCAATGCACCGAAAAGCCTGCTTAGATCCCGCTTTCCCACTTCCTCCCGAAACCATCCCATTACCTTGCTGCGGAAAATACAGCGTACCTCCTCATTGGGAATAGCCAGCGTGATATATTTCTGGCCGGCTTCCATCCTCTCACCTTCTTTGCGAAAATACCCTGTAAAAAACATGAAATTCCATAAATGATCCATGCTGCTGTATATTTCGCCGTAAGTGATATCCTCGTGAACCGGTTTTTCAACGGTTTTACCGTCTATCACCCGCTCAATCTCGTCCTTGGTATTCCTGTCAGCCCGTTCTATCAGACTGCGGACAATGCTGTTGGAACTGGTATTGGCCCAGTAGGAAGCAGGCAGCTCATCCCTGTCTGCCAGCAAATCGCTCATATAGAGAACGACGCTCCATGGATTGTATACATTGGCATCACCGAATACATAACCGTCATACCACTCTTTGATCGTATCATATTTTTCCGGCATCCCGTAATCTTCGCACATCTGTCTCACCTCGTCTGAGGCAAAACCAAAATGATCGTCATAATTTTTATTCAAAACTGATATGATCTTCAGATTATTCATCCCTGTGAAAACAGACTCTCTCGATATGCGCAGGCACCCTGTGAGAACCGCAAATTCCAGATTCGGATTCGTCTTTAACGCAGATTCGAACAATGAGCGGATAAACGCCGACATTTGCGGATAATACCGATGAAAATGAGCGCTTTCCAACGGCACATCATACTCGTCAATCAAAATGACTGTCTTCTGCCCATGATAATCTCTGAGGCATTTCGACAGAAATCTCAGTGAAGTATTATAATCGGAACGGTTTGCCGTCATTTCCATCAACGCAATATACTTCTCTTTCCTGCGCCCTGCCAGGCATTCCGATTTCAGAATATAGGAATGTCTGTCAAATTCCTCTGCCAATGTCTCTTTTAAAGCGTCAAAGGACTGCTGAAAATCCTCCTGCTTCGCCGCTTTCAGGGAAAGGGCAATCACCGGATAATTTCCCATATGCCGCAGATACTCTTCGCCGGAACGCATGATGGACAGTCCCTGGAAAAGCTGCGCATGATCTGTTTTTTCGCCTGAACTGTTCCTGTCATCCTCAAAGAAATACCGAAGCATGCTCATGTTCAGCGATTTTCCGAAACGCCTGGGCCTGGTAAATAAATTTACATCTCCCTTTTTCTCAAGCAATTCCCTGATCAACATGGTTTTGTCAACGAAATAGTAATTATTTGTAATCAATTGTTCAAAATCATCAACACCCACCGGCAATGGTTTTACTTTCATTCAAAATTCCTCCAGCAAAAAACATCATAGCACGAATCATGGCTTTTCGCAACCATGCAATGACGAATGGGATTTTCTGCATAGCATTTTGTGAAATGAATACTATAGGAATCAAGTACAGCTTTCTATAGTTGAATGCGGCGCAAAAAACGCGCCTTTTATCGGAAGCGAAGAACCTGCTTCCGATAAGACAAATTACAGGCAGATTACCTGGCACGGCCTGATATCCGTATCTTCTTCCGGCAGCTTCTCCACCATCTGGCACCGGTAGCCCACGGCTATGGTGCGCTGCTGCAGGCCGGGCCTGTCCGCAAGATATCTGTCATAAAAGCCTCTGCCATATCCCAGCCGCCCCCGATATCTGTCAAACGCCACTCCGGGCATCAGCATCAGGGTACGTTCCGCAGCAGAATCTGAATATGTATATTCCTCTGACCCGCCTGCAGGTTCCGGAATTCCCCGGTATCCGGGTTCCAGTTCCCTGATGGACGCAATTCCGTAAAACCGCATTTCAGCTCCGCCCTGTCCGCAATGTACTTTCGGCACATATACTTTTCTGCCTGATTTCAGCGCTTCTTCTATAATATCCAATGTGGAAATCTCACTGCCGTAGCTTACGAAACACAGGAAATAATCTGATCCGTAGAACCATTGATGGCCCGCTATCCGTTCTGTCAACAGCAGCGAGGCTCTTCTGCGCTCATCACTGCCCATACCGTCTCTTAGTGCCAGTATCTTTTTTCTGATTTCTCTCTTTTCTTCTCTGATTTCCATCTCTCATCCTTTCACATATCTTTTTCCCGGCTGTAGCCTTTTGTAATTATCTGCTTTATCTTCCTACCGCCTTTGATTCCATTATACGAAACGCAAAACTGTCATGCAATAGAAACTGCTTGTCAGGAATGGGCATATTCTCTGTTATCATTTTATCCCAAACCTATTGATTGTGCCATACTTTATGATTTTATTTTGCCAGGGCTTAGGGCAATCGCAGCTTCTGTAACTTTGCAAATGCCCTATTAGATCCTTCTGATTTCAAGGCTCTCTCTCTACATCCCTCTGAATCAAAATGACCTCATAGAAAAGATACTTCCTCTCTACAAGGTCATTCAAGCTTACTGTATTCTCTTTCCGGGGCTATTCCAGATTGCCCTCACAGCGCAAACGGCGGTAACTGCGTATACGGATCCGGCGCCACGATATGCCATGTGGTCGTCACCTTGAACAGATCCCCGTCCACGTCCAGCTCCAGCTGGCCCGCCTGCAGCTCCGTAAAGCTTTTGGCAATGGCAAGCCCCAGCCCGCTGCCCTCTGTATTTCTCGAAGCATCTCCCCGGACAAAGCGCTCCGTCAGTTCGGAAGAGTCCACCGTAATCTCCTGGGCGGAAATATTTTTCAAAGTGATTACAACCGTATCGTCAATCCGAAAACCGTTCACATAAACCCTGGTTCCGGGCAAAGCGTATTTCGCAATATTCCCGAACAGATTTTCGTAAATACGATAAGTCTTCTGGCTGTCAAGAGGAAGGATGACCTTCTCCTCCGTCAGGTTCATCCGCACGTCCAGCCCGGCTTCCCCCAGCTTATCGGACATCTCGAAGGCCACCTGCTTTACCAGGTTCATGATATCCACGTCCATGATATTCAGGGTAATATTCTGGGAGTTTGCCTTGCTGAATTCAAACAAATCTTCTATCAGGCTCTTCAGACGCAGGGATTTGCGCTCCAGCGTGGCAAGATATTCTCTGCGCTGCGCCTCCGTTATCCCCTCCTCCTTCAGCAGGTTGATATAAGTAATGATGGCTGTAAGGGGCGTCTTCAGATCATGGGACATATTCGTCACCAGTTCCACCTTCATCCGCTGGCTTTTCACTTCCATGTCCACGGCCTTCTGCAGCCCGTCCTGGATCTTGAAGACCTGTTCCCTGAAAGGCTCGAAGACCCCCAGATCCTCATTGATGGTCACATTCAGATGTCCCTCCGCGATCTCGTCCACCGCTTTCAGCAGTATCCGGTAGCGCTTCTGCAGCTCACTGATATATTTCCGCAAAATGACATACAGTACCAGAGAGTACACCAATGTAATGGCAAAGCCGCCTACCCAGAAGCAGCTGATCCCGAACAGGATCACCGCATTCACCACCAGCAGTTTGATAATTGTCCTGTTTGCGTTTTCCGTTAAGTCCATATGAGCCACCGATTCATATGCCTTCACCGCTTTGCCCTTTACAAAGGGGAAAAAGCGGTAAATCAGGCTTCTCTGTTTGACATATTCCTTCAGCCCCAGCTCTCTGAGCGCCCTGGCGCAGATTCCCATATACCAGCCGCAGAAGAAATAAATCGTCAGCACCGACAGATTGAAGATCACCACCAGAAAAGCTGCGAAATCGACATCTCCTATATAATCGGTAAATACCCCCCCTGCCTCGCCGCTGGCCACCCAGGCGATCATGGATATGATATATTCCATAACGGCACACAGAACCGTGCCGAAGCAGAACAGGATCTCAAAGGAAACAGAGCATATCTTCTCATCCTTCCAGGGTTTCGTCCCGCCGGGCAGCGGCAGGAAACACCCCAGAAATGCCACCGCCAGGATGCTGAAGATCACTATGCTGCCCAGTCCCGAATGCCAGTAAGCATCCGCCCCGTAAGCCTGATAAATATAGGACCTGTAGCTGTAGGAACCACCTGACGTTATCTGCCCCACATAGAAATTGTTCTTCTTTGACTCCCATGCCTCCTTTGATACGGCGAATGTCACCGTGCAGTCCACGGGCCGCCTGATCTTTCCGTATTCAGGTAATAACTCCAGCTGATCGCTCAGCATCGCCAGATGCAGATTATCCCGTGTCACCTCATTGGCAGACTTCCGGATCCGGCTTACATCACTGCCGCAGATCATGTCGCCCAGAGTCACATTCCCCGCGCTGTCAAAACGGAAGCTGAGCAAAAAGTATTGCTGTTCCGGTTCCCGCAACCTGTCCTCCTCAGACATGTTTGTAACATACTGGCCGGTAGAATGGTCTTCAATAATATAGTCATAGCTGACATTCAGATCCCGAAAAGTATTCTCCAGCGACAGGAAAAAACTCTGCAGCGTAGCAAGCTCATACTCAAAATTGTCGCACTCGTTTTCCGTGAGATCATAGCGGCTGCCGTCCTCCCCCAGCTCCTGCCATCCTTCCGCCAAAAGTCCCCCGGCCTCATACGCTTCTGTCATCTCTCCCGGCAGCAAGCCTCCGGCGGCGGCTTCCTTCAGCCAGTCCGGATCCAGTTCCCCCTGGCTCAAATACTCCTCCACCGTCGGAATTTCTATCATCCAGTTTAGAAGTTGTCGGTATTCCGTTCGTTTCTGATCGTCCAGGAGCCACTGATACCCTTCTTTCATCTCCAGATAGATATCCCTGTAATCTGCGCTTTCTTCCCCTTTTACATTGTAGAGGTCACGGTAGAGCAGATAGCAGCTCTGATACAGCCAGGCAATATTGTCCGTGTCCTCTATGGGACTGTCCTGATATTTCTCTGCCCTGGCACTGAATATGCCGTAAAAGCCGGAGAAGATCATGGCACAGACAATGCTCACCGCCACTCCCCTGAATATCCAGGGCCTCTCCTTACGCAGCCTGCGGAAACGCCCCTTTTTCCTGTGCTTTTCTTCCCTGAAAGGAGGCATCTCCTGCCATACCACTTCTTCTTTCTTCTTTTTAAACAGTCCCATATTCCCCTCCTTATCGCCCCCTCCCGGCACTTCATGTACACCGACAGCGCCAACGGGCACGATACCTCAGACCTCTGGTTCCGACGAAAATTACCGCGCAGCAGCAGTGCGCCAAACCCGCTTCCCAAAGGCGACACGCCCTGCGGATTTGTGTGCATCTTCACAGTAAACCCTCCAGCCTTTCATGCAGGGTGGAGCAGCCCGTTGCATGGGGGTTTACTGTCTGTCTATCTTATACCCCACACCCCATACGACTTTCAGATACTTGGGATTCCTGGGGTCTATCTCAATTTTCTCCCGTATATTCCGCACATGCACCATGATAGTATCCGTATTCACTGCCTTCTCATTCCATATCCGCTCATAGATTTCGTCCGCGGAAAAGACCCTGCCCGGATTCTTGATAAGGAGCTGTACGATCTTAAACTCCATTGGAGTCAGCTTTACCGGCTCGCCGTCCACACTGACCTCCACCGTATCTTCATTCAGTTCCAGTCCCCCGATGGTATAGATATGATCCTTATTGCCGTCCTCTTTCAATGCCGAGAGATATTTGGAATATCTGCGCAGGTGGGAATTTACCCTGGCAAGCAGTTCCAGCGGCGTGAATGGCTTGGTCACATAATCGTCCGCCCCCATGTTCAGGCCCATGATCTTATCCACTTCCTCCGACTTGGCCGACAGCATGATGACCGGAAATTCGTGTTCTTTTGACCGAAGTTTCATAAGCATGGTGACGCCGTCCATCACGGGCATCATGATATCCACAATGGCCAGGTGGATTTCCTCCTGCTCGATCACCTTCAGCCCCTCTGCCCCGTTGGCAGCCTGAAATACCTTATAGCCCTGATTTTTCAGATAAATTTCAACTCCCTCACGGATTTCCTTGTCGTCTTCTACTACAAGAATGTGGTACTGCTGTTCCATATGATGTCCTCCCTTTTTCGTCATACGGTATCCGGCGCTCCCATTCCTGCTCTCACAGCCTCTGTCAGATTTCAACATTATCATCTCTCATGCCTTTCACAGCTTATACTCACGGCCGAAAGCATCTGCTCATCCTGGCATTATGATTCCGAATAAAGAACTCTATCCATCATTCTTACAAAATCAGCCCGCAGGCAGCAACCGGATATTCCGTTTTTTCTGCGTTACATTTTCCGCAATAACACTATTATAATAATGAACCGCTTTTAACGCAACTGCTTCTTCACGATACAGGGTGCCTTTTTGAAACGCATTCTCTGCCATCTCCGCATACGGCAGCTTTCGATATATTCCATGCTTCAAAACGCCGTCTGCCGATTTCCTTCCTTCGATTTTCCACACGGCATTCATGTCCATATGGCTTTGTGTCTCCTCACACACGGTATTTCCTACCGCCATATGTGTCTCCTCACACATGGTATTGCCTTCCGCTATACCTGCCTCCTTACACGCCGTATCTCCTTCCGCTATACCTGCCTCCTTACACGCCGTATCTCCTTCCGCCGCACGGCTTTTCCTATCTTCACACGCAATATCTTTATTCACTGTGCAATTATCCGTCTCCGCTAAGTATTCCGCCACGGCCTGTGCATATTCCTGCGTATCCTCTTCTGTCAGAATGCCGTTTATGCCGTCATCCACCAGGTCTTCCACCCCGGATGCTCTCACCGCAATCACCGGCGCAGCCCCTGCAAAGGCTTCCAATACCACGATTCCCTGTGTCTCCGTCTTGGATGCAAACAGGAAAGCATCCGCCGCCTTAAAGTAAGGCGCTATTTCTTCATTGCGGACAGTGCCCGCAAAAATAACGGTATCTTCCAGCCCCAGCTCCCGGCTGTGCTTTTCCAGCCCTTCCCTGTCCGGCCCGTCGCCTACCATCAGCATCCGAAACGGTTTTCCGTACAGTTCCTTCACCCGGGCCAGGCTGTCAAGCAGAAATCTCACGTTTTTCTCGTTTGCCATTCTGGATACGGTCAGCAGGAAAGGCATGTTTTCAGCACCATACTGTCTGCGAATCCGCCTGCCCTCTTCCGGCTCGATATCAAAATTTTCCTTCTCGATTCCGGTGGGCAGAATCCCTGTCTTCTCCGGCCGTATCCTGCAGGTATCCGTCAGGTACTTCTGCATCCCTTCCGTAGGAGCGAACACAAAATTGCAGTGCCGCATAAAGGAGCGCAGGTACAATGGCATAAACCGGTTCATCCTGACGATTCCCTTTGTATAACTCCTGACATACTGCTCGTATCTGGTATGATAGGTAAATACCAGCGGAATATGGTATTTCCGGGACAAGTGCACTGCCATCCTGCCGATAAGCATGGGATGATGCACATGAATGATATCATAGGAATGTTCTTTGAATTCCCTTTCAATCCGGGCGTCGAAGGGATTGGGCAGCACGATTCCCCCGATAAAGTGATTCAGGCAGGTGGAATAACGGAATACATTCTCCATATCCTGCTGCTCTTTATAAGTAGGTGCAAAGACAGTCACCTCATGTCCCAGCTCCTCCAGCCCCCTTGCCAGCCTCTCAATGGATATAGGCACCCCCGCCACAATCGGCTTATAATTGTTTGTCATTAATGCTATCTTCATCTCTTCCTCACACCTTTCGGACTTGCTTACGATTACCTGTATCTATACTTTCCTCAAAAAACTGAACCTGTATAGGCGCTTTCACTCCAACCCCAGTATCCGGAATACCTGGTCTCCCAGCACATACCCCGCTCCGATGAATGCAAAGTTCCATATCAGAATACCACAGGCAGAGCTGATCACATATTTCGTCAGATCCATCTTCACCACCCCTGCCGGAATGGAGACGATAGTCCTTATCATGGGAAGAAGCTTCCCCACGAACACACCCATACAGCCTTTCTGCCGTATCCACTCCAGATTTCTCTCCAGCACTTCCTTCTGTTTGGGAAATTTTCTGATATAGGCTTTCAGGAACACCTCGCCGCCCTTGCGCCCCAACGCATACAGCGCCAGGCTTCCAAGCAGCCCCGCCGCTACAGAGATGACCATCACCCAGAAAAAACTGATATTTCCTTTCGCGGCCATGATACCGGAAAGCGGCATAATAATTCCGGCAGGAAATCCCGGCAGGTTCAGATATTCCAACAAAACAATCACAAATATGGCAATCGCCCCATATCTGGTAAAATAGCTGGTAATTGTCGATAAGTCCATAATATTTCCCTCCTGTCCTAAGGAAGTGCCCAAAAGTTATTTCTGCACAATTCCTGAGCGAATTTTTGTCTTTTGTTTTTTTGTTTCATTGAGGACAGTATATGAGAAAAAAATAAAGTTAGGTTACAGGGATTTTGGAAGAAATTCTAAAGATAATTGAAAAAGAATAAAAAGGGCAGCAATCACCGCCCTTTCGGATAGTTCCGCAGATTCCGCTTTCGTTCCTTACATCTGCACACAATCAAAGTAATTCATGGTTTTTGTATCTCACTTCCCTACTCTTTTCAGAACATTAATACCACTTTGCCTGCTCCCCCCATATCCGGGCATATTCCCCTCCGGCGCTTTTCAGTTCCTCATGGCTACCGCATTCCACCACCTTTCCCTCTTTCATGACCACTACTTTATCTGCATGCTGGCAGATTCCTACTCTGTGAGAAATAACTACAGATGTCCTGCCCTGAATCAGATTTAAAAATCCGGTGAGAACCTCATACTCAACCAGCGGATCCAACGCACTGGTTGGTTCGTCCAGCACAATCAGCTCACTGTCCCGGAAAAGGCCCCTGGCTATGGCCACTTTCTGCCACTCTCCGCCGGACAGCTCACAGCCGCCGTATTCCCTTCCCAGCTGAACATCCAGGCCGCCGATGCTCTGTATCAGTTCCTGCATGCCCACGACATCTGTCACCTTCCGGATACGTCCCTCGTCTCTCATGTGTTCAAAATCGCTGATGCAGATATTCTCACGAAAGGAAAAATTATAATGCACGAAATCCTGTGACACCAGGGAAATATCGCGGTACAACTCCTTCTTTCGTATTTTCGAAATGTTCTGTCCGTCATAACGAATTTCCCCGGAAGCAGCCCGGTAAGCGCCGGTAAGCACCTTGGAAAGCGTGGTTTTCCCTGAACCGTTGACCCCTACGATGACTATGTGTTCGCCTTTTCGAATATCCAGATCCACTCCGTTCAGGGTATCCTGTTCCGCGCCGGGATAACGGAAATGTACATTCCTGAGTTTGATTCCAGTCTCCCCTTTCGCAGGACGGGCATGATTTTCCTCCATGGAATGACAGGGCTCTCCGCCCTCATCCTCTGTCTCCGCCTGAAAGAAATCGTAATACTCCTCCACATGGTGGTAGGATTGAAGAAACGCTGTCACAAAACTGCTCAGCATAAAAAGCTGATCCTGCAGCAGACCAAAGGCCATCAGACATGCGGCAAACTGCCCTGCCGCCAGTTCGCCCTGCAGCATCAGCACCAACGCGATAGCCACATTTGCCACATAACAGCAGTTTCTTACCAGTACGCCCAACGCAGACAGGCGCACCGCTTTCAGCTCCAGTTCCTCCATCTCCTGTACCACATCCACATTAGTTCTCACCCATTTTTTCTTCAGGAATTCCTGAAACCCCATGGTACGCATTTCTTTTACCGGTTCCTTCGTGCAGAAAAGCCGCCACAGATATGCCAGCCGCCTCCGCTTCGCAGACTGTCCCCGATATACCTTATTCCGCCGCCTTTCCGATATATATTCAATCAGCAGATGGGGCACTACTCCCAATACCGCGCCGGGCAGCAGCCAGACAGAAAAGCTTCCCACCACGAAAAATGTGCTGATGCAGAGCAGCGCCGCCTCCACATCTATCAGCAGATAGGAAAGCATCCTGCTTCCCGCCAGATGCTGCGAGTAAGCCGCATCTGCTTTCCGGAAGCCGTCCAGCACAGTTTTATCTTCCAGAGCTTCCAGACGCATTTTACGGGCAAACTCATACATTTTACTTCCGTAAAACGTTTCTTTCCGGCACTCGCCGTACAGCCCCACCGCCCGCAACAGAAGGGTGCAAACGGACGGAAATCCGATGCAGATGCACAGAAATATGATTTTACGTTTAAAAATTCTTATATTTACATCATTCAGTTCGGGTGCCAGCTGAAAAATTTCTGCAATCAGAAGCGGATGCCATACCTTCAGAATGCCCTCCGCTATGCTGGTGAACAGCTTTCCCCAAAACAACAGGGGCATGAATCTCATGATATCCTGTATGCAGCGCCCAAAATATCTGCCGCTCATATTTTTCGTCATGACACACATCCCCCTTTCTTCTGCCCGGATTCTCCGCTGCCGACTTTCTTCCTACTGTCGGATTCCTCACCGCTGTCTTTCTTCCTGCTGCCGGATTCCTCATCGCTGTCTTTTTCCCTGCTGCCGGATTCCTCACCGCTGTCTTTTTCCCTGCTGCCGGATTCCTCACCGCCTTCTCTCCCCCCGCGCTCCACATACCAGGAACTCTGGGCAAGGTACATGGTCCGGTACAGTCCCTCCGTCTGCATCAGCTGCTCATGACTGCCGTTCTGTACAATCCTTCCCCCGTCCAACACCATAATACGGTCCGCCATCTTCGCACTGGCCAGACGGTGAGAAATCATGATAGTACCGTTTTTATGAAAAATACGGTCAAAATTCTCGTACATCCTGCTCTCGGCTATAGGGTCCAGCGCCGCCGTAGGCTCATCCAACACGCAGAAAGCCGCATCCGCCAGAAATGCCCTGGCTACAGCCACCCTCTGCCACTGTCCTCTGGACAAATCCTTCCCGTCCTCCTCCAGATGCCCCAGATTGCGTTCCAGTCCCTTTTCCTCCTGAACATACAACTCCGGCCCTCCTGCCTGCTCCAAGGCCTGTCGTATCCTGGCATCCTCTTTCAGAGCCGACATATCCCCTAACGCCACATTTTCTCTCAGAGTCAATTCATACGCCTGGAAATCCTGAAATACCACCGACAGCATTTTCCCGCGCAGTTCCTCCGACAAATCCCGCACATTGACGCCTCCAATCAGCACCCGCCCGGCATCCGGCTCATAAAGTCCGCAGAGCAGCTTCACCAGTGTGGATTTTCCGGCTCCGTTCTCTCCCACGAAAGCAACCCGTTCTCCTGCCTTGATACGGAAAGTTACATTTTTCAGTATCTCCCTGTTTGTGCCCGGGTAAGTGAAGCTGACGTTTTCAAAGGCAATATCCCCATGGCTCAGAGTATTCACGTTTCGTTTATCCGTACGTTCCTTCAGCGCCAGAAACTCCCGGTAAAATTCCATGTCCAGAGCGCTTCGGAACGTATCTGTCACTGTCCATGTGGCGAAAAAAACCTGTCCCGTAATCGCACTCAGCGAACCGATTACTGCCACAAACTGTCCTGTGGTAACTCTCCCCTGAACAAACAACCAGGACAACGCAATGATAATAAAGACAAAACAGACAAGATTGAGAAGCTTACTGCCGCCCTCCAGTGCCATAACACTTTTCCCGGCTTCCCGGATTTCCTTTTCCACACCGGAGCTTGCCTCCTCCCACTTCCCTGCAATCAACTCCTGGCTGCCGTATATCTTCATTTCATACATCGCATTCTTATTCTGCATCAGAAGCTTTAAGTCACCGATTCTGCGCGTCTGCGCGGTAGTGTTCCGCCAGATGCTCTGCAGCCTTTTTGTCCCTGCCAGATTCATCACCAGCATGGGAATTGCAACCAGAAAAATACCGGCACCTAACCAGAAAGAAACCGAAGCATACACGCTCAGCATAAATCCAAGGGAAAGCAGGGCGTAAATGCTGCGCATGCTTCCCACAAAACAGCCCTTTATATTCTGCCAGGGCTCGTTGCTGATTCGCTGTAACACCTCCTGTACTTTAAGGGATTCAAAGTCACAATATTCCAGTTTTCCCAGCTTATCCATGATATCCGGCGCCATATATCTGGTAAGCCGGCTCTCCAGCACCTTCTCCTCATACCCCTGGAGCCGCTCGAAAACGAACCAGAAAAAGAGCATCACCACCAGCACCGTACCTGTTACGGCCATATCTTCCGCGAAATGTTTTCCTTCCGCCGAAAACATCCCTTCCATTCCCTGCGCTGTTCCGGCATAGGCCACGCCGCTGTCCACCAGCCGTTGTACCAGAAGCACCTTACAGCCGTTGAAAAATCCCGGTATGAAGCATGTCAGAAAATACAGCAGAGCGCTCCAGGGCGCATAATGGACTGCCAGCCTGGCAGCCAGAGCACAGTTTTTCATCACTTTCATGGTATTTCCCCTACCCTGTTCCGCATGTATCCGCCTGTATCGGATTCTCCGGTTCCAGTACGCCCATCCGCATACAGTTCTCCGTTTCTTCGCACATCAGTCCGACAGCAGACCCCGGCAGCAGAAACATAATACATACTGTTTTTGTTGTCTCTATCATAACACGCTCACTCTGTTCCGGAACATTTCTGTCATTTTTTACGGAGTTTCTGTCACTTTTTGCGGAGAATGGTGTAACGAACGCATTGCCCCAATTCCGCAGCCCTTCCATACTACTGCAATGCCCGCAGCCGGACCACCACGGTAAACTCTCCGTCACTGTAATCGGTTATCAGAGAACCTCCGTACTGATGGGCCAGCCGCTCCGCGCTCCGCAGGCCAAGCCCGTGTCCCACACCATTGTCCCTGTTTCTTTTCCCCGAGATATACCCTTGTCCTTTTTTCACCGGTTCTCCGGCGGTGTTGACTACTCTTAAATAGTAAAAGTCTTCCTCCTGCCTCAGCCGCAGCCTGATGCATCCCTCTTCCGGTATCCTGGCACAGGCTTCAATGGCATTGTCCAGCAGATTCCCCAGTATCACGCACAAATCTACCGCCTGAAGCCGCATTTCCGACAGATTACACAACTGAAGACTCATTTTCGTCCCCTGTTTTCCTGCCTGGTAAAGCTTGTCCCCCAACAGGGCATCCACCACGGCGCATCCGGTTTTCGTAGGAATCATCCGTCTCTCCACGTCACGCTGAAAGCTGTCCAGATAATCCGTCAGTTCCTCAAAACGTTCTTCCCCGGCCAGAATCTCCAATATTTTGATATGATTCTTCAAATCATGCCACAGTTCCCGGGTGCGTTGGTATTGCTGTTCCACATTTTTCAGATACTCTTCCTGCCTTCTGTGCTGCAGCCCCTCCATGGCAGCTTCCTGCCCGCAGCGGTAGTTTGTAATCTCATGTTCATGCCCGCTTTTCGAAACGTATTTTCCGCCCGCGTAACAGTGTATTCCCCCACTGCCCGGACCTTCACGCCTGCCTTGTCTCTCATTCAGATATTCAAACACCGCGAATAACATCAGGTATCCTGTCTGAAGCCAAAATGCCCTCACCGGTTCCCTTTCCCTCCAGGTCTGCAGTGTCATTCCCAGAAGCAGAAACATGCTCAGTATACATTCCGGTTTTAACCCGGTTCCAAGGCCCCCGCCGCAAACCGCCGGCTCCATGTCTTTCCCGTTCCGACAGATTTCACAATTCTGTTCACTATCATTTCTGCCTCTTCTACAATCAGAATACAGAATTTTCCATAACGGAAAGAGAAGCAGCATGCTCTCCGCCAGTATTATCCTGACTGCAAACAGAGCCCGGCTACTGTTTCCCGGCCCTGCAATCCCCTGTATGATCAAATCTGTCAGATGCGTCATCCCTGCTCCGTATACCGCAAATTCCAACAGCCATGCGGATTTCCAGACAAATGTCTTTCTGTATGAACAGCCGCCTTCCTCCAGTCCTTTCCCTGACCTGCCTGCCCCGGCCAGGCACAGTATATATACTGCAGGCAGATTTATAATCATCATTATTACGTTTATCATCTCACTCTTCATATATCTCCCCTGCAATCTGCCTGTTCCGCTGAACATTTTTTGTCAGACTTGCCTCTTTCATTGGAAATTGCCTCTTCCATTGAAATTCTCTACCGTATTTTCCCACCGGGCTTCTTTCCCGCCTGAGTTCGCTCCTCCCGTTATCCCTTCCGCAGCATCAGCCTGCGATTCACTTCCTTTTCATAAGCACGGCTTATGGGCAGTTCCCTGCCGTTCTCCAGCCACAGCGCATTATCCTTCCAACTCCTCACATACCGTTCCTGTACCAGGAAGCTTCTGTGACAGCGCAGAAAACCCTTCCCGGCAAGCAGCGCTTCCACCGCATCCAGCTTCTCATAAAAGGAATATTCCCGAACCTCGGTATATAGATAAACCTGGCGCTTCCTGCTCTCAAAATAGAGAATATCCGCTCTTGGAACACTGTAATGACAATGCCCCCGGGAAAAAGCAAACCAGGCTTCCCCTTCCAGTTCCCGAACACACTCCTTCATCATCTGCCCCAATTCTCTGTCCGCATCTTCCTTCATCAGATATCTGAAAGCCTTAACCTCATAACCTTTCGCTGCATATTCCGACAGACTGGTCAAAAAGACGAGCAGGCATTTCTCTCCCCGACTCCTCAGAATCCTGGCCGTCTCCATACCGTCCATTCCCTTCATACGGATATCCAGAAAAATGACATCCGCATGAAAGCCAGCCTCTGAACAAGCCGCCAGAAGCTCCTCCCCGCTGGCACATTCCCACACTTGAATATCTGTATTCTGTACAAAACTCTCCTTTAGAAGCAGTTCCCGAAAATGCTTCCGGAAAATATCTTCGTCATCGCAGATTGCTATATTCATTATCGTACCTCCTGGCCATATCAGGGAACCTCGAGTCAATAGCCTCAACTTATACTGCTTAACAGTTATAATTTCCGAGTAACCCGACTGCATAACGCCAGCCATATGCGTTTAACCAGTGCAGTACGGTAAATTCTGGCGTTATGCAGTATAAGGCTGTTCCCATTTCTTATTCCCCTGCTCCAACGGTCATGTTACCATTATAATGCCTGGCTTTAAAATGCGTCAAGACATTGAAAACGTAACTCTCCGGTGCCCCCTTCTCTCTGTCGTGCCCATGATACAAAAACTGCCCCGTTACACAACGGAACAGTTTTTATTCAGCCTGTTATACTTGTTGTAGTTTACTGTAAAAGTCCTGTAACTTCAAAGTCCACATCCCAGTCTACCACAGAGATGCCGGGCACTTTTTCACAAAGATTACCTTGGACTTTATTTTCCGCTGTCCCTCCCTCATAGTTCTCTAGTTGTACAATACCTTGCCCCCCCAATGTCAAAAGGGCTGTTGAGAAATTTCCCAACAGCCTCCTGAATTTCTAACATGTATATTTCTGCTTTGAATCTTTCTTCCGAATCGGGAAATATACTTCCGTCTTCCCCAGAAGCGGACATTTTCACAGATGCAGCACCCTGTCCCTGATCTCCTGAGTCCTCCCCTGGTTCCAGAACTGGGTTCCGATATACCCGCAGGTACGCCTCGCCACAAACAGTTCCTCCTGCTCCCTTGAGCCGCAGTTTGGACATTCCCACACCAGTTTCCCGTCCTCGTCCGATACGATACGTATTTCCCCATCATAACCGCAGTGTCCGCAGTAGTCACTCTTGGTGTTCAGTTCCGCATAGACGATATTGTCATAAATAAATTTCATCACCGCCAGGACAGCTTCCGTATTCCCCTGGAGATTCGGAACCTCCACATAGCTGATGGCACCGCCGGGGGAAAGCCGTTGGAAATCCGCCTCAAATTTCAGCTTGCTGAAAGCGTCAATGGGCTCCGTCACATGGACATGGTAGCTGTTTGTAATATAATTCTTGTCCGTCACGCCGGGAATGATGCCAAACCTTTTCTGAAGGCACTTGGCAAACTTGTAGGTGGTGGATTCCATCGGCGTTCCGTAAACGGAATAGCTGATGTGCTCCGCCTCTTTCCATTCCAGGCATTTATCATTCATCTTCTGCATGACCTTCAGGGCAAACTCCCTGCCCTCCTGAGAAGTGTGAGTCTTTCCCAGCATGCGCACGCACATCTCACAGAGTCCTGCATACCCCAGGGAAATGGTGGAGTATCCGTTATATAACAGGCTGTCAATCTTTTCCCCTTTTTTAAGTCTGGCCAGGGCACCGTGCTGCCATAAAATAGGGGCCACATCGGATTTTGTCCCCAACAGGCGCTCATGGCGGCAGCGCAGCGCCCGGTGGCACAGCTCCAGCCGCTCTTCATATATCTTCCAGAACTGCTCCATATCTCCCTTGGAAGAGCATGCCACATCCACCAGATTGATGGTGACCACACCCTGGTTGAATCTTCCGTAATACTTCCGTGAACCGTCCGGATTGCGCTGGTTGTCCTCCACTGTGGGAAAAGAACGGCAGCCCATGCAGGGATAGACATCCCCCTTCTTCAGGGAACGCATGACTTTCGCCGAAATATAGTCCGGCACCAGGCGTTTTGCCGTACATTTCGCAGCAAGTTCTGTCAGATACCAGTACTTTGCGTTTTCGCTGATATTGTCTTCGTCCAGCACATACACCAGTTTTGGAAATGCAGGCGTAATCCAGATTCCCTTTTCGTTTTTCACGCCCTGCATCCGCTGATGGAGAACTTCCTCTATCAGCATGGCAAGGTCCTCTCTCACCCGCCCATCCGGCACCTCATCCAGATACATGAACATGGTCACGAAAGGTGCCTGCCCGTTACAGGTCATAAGGGTAATCAACTGATACTGTATGGTCTGGATTCCGCTCCTGATCTCGCTTTTCAGGCGGCTATCCACGATTTTTTCCACGATTTCCGGGTCCAGGGAATCTCCGCAGGCTGTCCTCTCCTCCACAACCGTGCTGCGTATCTTCTGCCTGCTGATATCCACAAAAGGCGCCAGATGGGATAGGGTAAATGTCTGCCCGCCGTACTGATTGCTGGCCACCTGGGCCACAATCTGCGTGGTCACATTGCAGGCAGTAAAGAAGCTGTGCGGTTTTTCAATCATTGTCTCACTGATTACCGTTCCATTCTGAAGCATGTCCTCCAGATTGATCAGGTCGCAGTTATGCTCTTTCTGTGCATAATAATCCGAATCATGGAAATGGATGATACCATCCTCATGCGCTTTCACGATCTCCTCCGGAAGCAGCACACGCATGGTCAGGTCCTTGCTCACCTCTCCTGCCATATAATCCCGCTGTGTGGAATTGATCACAGGATTCTTATTGGAATTCTCCTGATTGACAGTCTCGTTCAGATGCTCAATCAGAGCAAGGATTCCGTTGTCCGTGGTGTTGGACTTGCGGGTCAGCTCCCTCTTATAGCGGTACCGCACATATTTCTGGGCAACTTCATAACCCCGCATCTCCATGATGCCGGTCTCCACCATATCCTGTATGTCTTCCACATGGGCGATGTGGGTCATCTCCTGGATTTTACCCTCCACTGTATCCGCAATCGCCTGCACCTGATATTCATTCAGCCTGTGGATGGGCTCCGTCCCCATATTGGCGGCATTGACAGCATTGACAATCTTGTCCGAGTCAAACTGCACCTCTTCCCCATTCCTCTTGATAACCTTCATATTGCCTTCTCCTTTACAGCTGTAATACAACTCTTTTTCCCTGCCGCCTTCCGGCTGTCCTCACCTACCCGGCGGACGGCATGCGCCTGACTGTACATTTTACCATTTCATGGCAGTAGTACAGCAATCCTTCTCATTATAAGCTGACATGCGGGAAATGTCAATATATTGTATTCCGTCTGTAAACAAACCGCAATATACAGTAACTCCATACCTCAGGCAGTTTCACCCCGCATAATCCAAAATGCATATTATTCCTCCTGACCCGGGAGCTATACGCTGAGGCTTATACTCGTGAGCGCATTCATTCTTGACACCTGAAGCATGGCCTCTATCGTATGCCATTTTTCGGTTCCGCATAATAGAATCAACGAGTTGATTCTATTAATAAAATGGCATTGCTGAAGCGCTCACTCGTTATACATTTTGCCTGGCAAATGCTATTGAACGTGAGAATAAATTCTCTCACCTGCCGCAGCGTATCTGCAGTTCTTCCCAGCGCCTGTCTACTTCTTTCTGAAATTCCCCGATCAGCTCTTCATTCTCCGGCTTGAACAGGTGGCGGAAGCGGCGCTGAGAACGCAGAAACTCCTCGATGGGCAGCTTCGTTTTCGGCTCATAGCTTAATATCCACTTTCCGTCCACCACCTCGTACAGCGGCCAGTAGCAGGTATCAACCGCCGTCCTGCATACATTCATAAGCTCCGAAGTCTCATACCCCCAGCCTCTGGGACAGGGCGACAGGATATTCAGGAAAGCCGCCCCCGGCGTGTAAACTGCCTTCTCCGCCTTCGTATGCAGATCCTTAAAATTATTGGTAAAGGTAGTCTGGCCCACATAGGGAATATGGTGCTCAGCCATGATTGCCGCCAGGTCTTTCCTCACCTGCACTTTACCGTTGGATACTTTTCCCGCAGGCGTGGTGGTGGTATCCGCATACTGAGGAGTGGCGGATGAACGCTGGGTTCCGGTGTTCATGTAAGCGCCGTTGTCATAGCAGACATACACCATGTCATGCCCCCGCTCCATGGCGCCCGACAAGGACTGAAATCCGATATCATAGGTTCCGCCGTCACCGCCAAATGTGATGAATTTATAGTTTTCCTGAATTCTGCCTTTCTTTTTCAGGACTCTGTATGCCGTCTCTACACCTGAAAGCGTAGCGCCTGCATTTTCAAAGGCATTGTGGATGTAACTGTCCTCATATGCCGTATAAGGATACATAAAGGAAGAAACTTCCAGGCACCCTGTCGCGTTGCCCACAACCGCCCTGTCTCCCTCGTGCAGCGCCCGCAATACTCCCCGGACCGCAATGGTTCCGCCACAGCCTGCGCACATCCTGTGTCCCGGTGCCAGGCGTTCCGGTTTATTCATGATTTCTTTAAAATTATATGCAGTTTCCATATCCTGCTCCTTTTAACATCTGCCTTTTCTTTTCCGTTACTATTCCAACTTTTCACGTTTATACGCTGCGTCGCCAATATACGAACGGTTCATCGCAGTCACCAATCCTGCTTCACGTGGAGTAAATCATTGTGAAACATCTGACTTTCTACCGGCTGCGCAACCCTATGTATTCGTACATATCCGTTATCCTGTGCTCTGCGGCAATCTTCTCCAGTTTCTCATAAACCTGACAGAAATCTTCCACCGTGATATCTCTGCCGCCCAACCCATAAAGATAGTTCACGGCTTCCGCCTTACATTTTGCCTGGTAAAGCGCTGCCCGCACTTCTGCGCCCAACGGCCCTCCTGTAGCGGAAAACATCTCCGAACGGTCCAGAATCGCTACAGCCTTTACCTGCGCCAGCGCCGCTGCAATTTCCTCCTCCGGAAAAGGACGGAATACCCTGATTTTCAGCAGGCCCACTTTCTTTCCGGTGGTATTCCGTATCTGGTCGATGGCCGCCTTGCAGGTTCCCGCCGCAGAACCGATAATGACTACCGCCAATTCCGCATCCTCCAGACAATAACTTTCAAAAAATCCGTACTCTCTGCCCGTCATGGTACGAAACCGCTCAGCCACTTCCAGGATTACTCTCCTGGCATTTATCATAGCCTGGCGCTGTCCCCTCTTTGTCTCCATATAATAGTTTGATACAGCGTAAGGCCCTACCGCCAGAGTCTCATTCGGATTCAGGAGATAATGCTCCGGCTCCCGCTCTCCCACGAATTCTTTGACCAGTTCATCCTCCACCAGCAGGATATTCTCAACCCCATGGCTGGTGATAAAGCCGTCCTGGCAAATCATGACAGGAAGCATGACATCCTTATGCTCCGCTATGGGGTATGCCTGCAGGAAATTATCGTAGGCTTCCTGATTGGATTCCGCATAAATCTGAATCCATCCGCTGTCCCTGGCTCCCATGCTGTCGGAATGGTCCGCATTGATATTGATAGGGCCGGACAGGGCGCGGTTTACCAACGCCAGTACAACGGGCAGGCGATTGGAAGCCGCCACATACAACTCCTCCCACATCAGAGCCAGGCCGCAGGATGAGGTGGCCGTCAGGGTCCTTGCCCCCGCCGCCGACGCACCCACGGCAGCGCTCATGGAGCTGTGCTCGCTCTCCACCGGAATGAATTCCGTGTCAATTTCTCCGTTTGCAATGTAATTTGCCACATACTGGGGAATCTCCGTAGAGGGCGTGATGGGAAATGCCGGCATCACATCCGGGTTAATCTGTCTGATGGCCCAGGCCACTGCCTCATTGCCGGATAAACGTTCTCTTACAGCCATTTATTTTCCCTCCCTCATCGTAATCGCGCCAAAAGGGCATACTTTGGCACAGATGCCGCAGCCCTTGCAATGGTCATAGTCAAATTCCGTGCGCAGTTTATCCTTCACCGGAATGGAAGAATCCGGACAGACCGGCGTGCACAGAAGGCACTGTTTACACTTTTCCTGATTCCACACCGGTGCGGAGGTGCGCCATTCCCCTGTACAGAATTCCCTGGATGTGGCAGCCTGGAATATCTTATTACCTTCCGTTATGTCCTGCCAGGGAGTGCTTTCGTTTATCTTCTCACTTATCATGGTTTTTCTGCCTTTCTTTTCGTACTAAAACATTCCGCCTCTTCTCACACTTTCCGACATGCCGGCGCAACTGTCAGCACTGTTCAAATGCCACAAACAATTGCTGCAAGACCGAAAGAATGCCCGCACTTTGAGCATTCTTCCGTGTGAAGAAACTTCACACCGGGAAGACAATTCACACTGTAAAGAAACTTCACACTGTGAAGCTGTGATGCTGGAAATCACGTAGCGAGGTACTTTCGAGCTTAGTGATTTTCTTCATGCTTCGGCCCTTGCAATTTCCTCAAAGGTGAGCTCCAAAGCCTTCATATTGCCGTCAATGACTTCCGGCTTCTTTGCAAATTTATGCTGAAAAGAAGCTTCCATCTCCTTCATAAACGCATCCTGCTCCATAGCGCCGGAAACTGCCACCACTGCGGCCAGCATGGGGGAATTGGGGTAATTCTTCCCCAACGCTTTCATGGAAATATCCTTTGCGTTCAAGGTATAGACTGCTCCTGCATAGTCATGTAACAGGGGAAGGAGCTCTTCCTTTTGTTTTTCCGTATTGATAATGACGGCTCCGTCTTCCTTCAATCCGTGGGTTACGTCTGTACTTTCCAGAAGCCCGTCATCTACTACAACTACATAGTCAGGCGAATAAATATTGGAATGAACCGTAACCGGCTCCTCGCTGATACGATTGTAGGCCGTAATCGGCGCTCCCATGCGCTCCGGGCCGTATTCCGGAAAACCCTGTACGAACTTCCCCGCTTTAAACGCCACATCCGCCAGCAGAAGCGCTGCGGTCTTTGCTCCCTGGCCTCCTCTTCCGTGCCATCTGATTTCCATTGTGTCTTTCATGTTCATGCCTCCTGATTTCAGTTCTGCATATTCCCGCCCGGGCTATATGCTGTTATTCCAGTTACTCGTGAGCGCATTCCTATGCCGCTCTTTTGTCCTGCATCGCAGAAGTTCTCACCCGTTATGCATTTACTTTGGCAAATGTTTCCGAGTGCAAGTATAAATTATTCCTCTCATATGTATTATGCCGACCCAGATCCGGTGATTCCCAATAAAAAACGGCCTCTACCGCAAACGGTAGAAGCCTCATTAACCTTCTTATCCCATCTACGACATACCAACATATGCGTCCTCTTTTACGGAAGGAACCCGTCAGCATCTACTTGCATACCTGCTTTGGTGCTGCAACTCAGGAGGGATTTTCCATACATTCTACTCGTACCGCTTCTCAGCTTGCGCGGCTCTCTGTGACATTTCGAAGGTATATACTTGCTCCGTCATCGTCTTTCAAAATTGATGTTAACTATTTTAATCATTATTTACTGCTTTGTCAACAATTTTCGATTATTTTTACAAATTTCTCAAATTACTCCGTTTCCCTGGAAGTTCCGGATACACTTTTTTTCTGGCAGAATAAATTTTGCCTCAATCACATCCAAAATCTCCTGTTGTATTTTCTCATGCAAATAAGCCTTATTCAATTTATTTACTATATTGAAGATACGAATCACGAGTATGTTCCACCAATAATGCCGTAAAAAACCTCTCCCAACTGAAATATTTCCGGCTTTCAATAAAGTCTTCCGGATGCTCCAGGATATCCTGTATCATTTTTCCATCTATTATTCCTGATTTCAGTACCAACCATTCAAACGATTCCGGCAAATGACACTTTACCTTAGGCTTGTGGCACATCATCTGGTACAACTCATTCATCTCCGGACCAATCGCCGCACCATCCGCAATCACTAATGCCGACTCGCTGCCCAGTTTGTCCATGGCCGTTTTCAAGTTGGATTTCCCTTCTGCGCTGACACAGACAATCCCATTCTTATCACAGATTGCACTGAAAAACTCATAGCCGGAATTAGAATCTTCCACCACAACGGTTTCCGGCTTTTCCATGCTGCCAAATACTTCCGTGCTGTAAATATGGTACAATTCATTATAGGTTCGCTTCAAGTCATGATATTTGCCGGAAGTGTGGATACCATAGATCTCTTCCACTGAATAAGGCAGATTGGGCAAATCCTCTCTTGTTACGATTACGAAATAATTGTCAGAAGCTTTCACTGCGGTAGCAAAATCCTGCGACTTCACAAATTTATTTTCTTCATCCACAAAGAGAATCTGTTCATGAATATTGGGCAGCACAAGGTTCCAGTCGCTTCCGCCAAGTGTCCTGCAGGGACGCTCACAGAGGACTTCGACACCTGAACTTTCCCCGAGAGACGCTGCCTGTTCCAAAAGGCTGATCAGCTTTGTCTTTCCCGTAGCACTGTCTCCACGGATAATTGTGATATTGCGCCGTATATCAAATTCATAGCGGAGCTTATTATTCTGTACAACAATATGATATTTCCCTTTCATATGTCAACGCTCCTTTATCCTGATTGCCTCTTCCAGGTATTCCCCGTAACTGTGAACAACCATACCCGTATTCAGCATAACCGCCTCAAATTCCGGAACAGAACTAAAGTCCATCATGTGATGCAGATTGATAGTCAAATCTTTCTTTCTGCCAAGTTCTACTATCCATTTCACACAGTTGTCCCCACAGGCAGAAGCGTTGAAAATCCTTCCGCTTTGGTCAAAGGCCATCAAAATCAATGTCTTTACGCCGCCGGAAATTTCTTTTATTGAAATGGGGCCAAGCACAGGACTTTCAATCAAATGAACACCTACTACATCTGATTTATCTATATCTTTAATCATTGCAACTGTCAACGGATCGGTAATCCACTCATCCTCATATTGATTGTCAAAATAAGTGGGAGGATGATAAATCGAATTTTCAACATCGTTTTGTCTCCTCTAATCCAATGCTGCCAAATACGCTACACGTCAATATTATCTGTCAATATTTCCAAATCAGGAACTTTTACCAATATAATAGTATCTGCACTTATCCTCCGTCCATAAATATATCATATCCCCACCAGTTCCTTCCGCAGTGATATATTATAATTGTGCCCTGGCACCGTATCATAAGGACTCTGATTCCTGTCTATCGAAAGAAGAAATCTACCCATCATAGTGGCCGCTAACGAAATAGTTATCAACCCGTTTCAAAATTTCAAGCGCACTATCATAATTCACCATTTGTCTCGCTTCTTCCACAGAAAACATCCCAAGCCTGCTGTTCGGTTCCCCTTCTTCTTTTATGAATTCCGGAAATTCTCCATCCCAGTCTGTGATACAGTATATGTAAAATATTACACTAATCTCATCTACTTTCAATTCTCCCAGGTCAACAATATTCTTCACGTTTATCTTACCAGCAAATTCTTCTTTAATCTCTCTGAATAATGCTGTCAGAATATATGGCTCCGATTCTTTATCCTTTATTTCTATGGAACCATTTGGAAAAAAAGCTTCTTTATCAAATCCCTGTCCTCTGTCTTCTATCAAAACCTTTCCGTTCCTGCAAAAAAGAAAAAGCACACCCTCCCGGTATCCATCTTTATATGAATAAGCACCGTTCATATAATATCTCCCACATAATTAATTTCGCAAATTCTACCACTTCCCATGCATTTTGTACGGCAGAAAAACAATTCAAACTACCTCTTTTCACTTGCTCCTTTGCTAAAAGACGCTAACTTCAAAAGACATTAGTGAATACCTTTCGCTAATGTCTTTTATACCCGGCACGTTCACATTTTGTTTACAAAAGCGCTCACTCGTTTTGCAATTCAGTGGGAACAGTTGTATGATGTGTGAATACTATCTCGACAAAAACGGACGAACCGTCCTTTGGCGCAGATTCAACAAGGACGATTGGGCATTGGAACGCTATGGCAAAAAGTGGACGAAGGCCCTGCCGGATAATGAAAGGATTACCGTCAACAGGGAAGTTTATGTACATTGGTATGACTGCATAACAGACTTCGTTCACTGATTATTTATACTCATGGTCAGAAACATTTGATTTACAGTCATCTGCTGTAACAAAAGACCGCCGGCCATATTCCTGCTCTGAACAGAGCAGGAAGTTCCGGCGGCTCCTGTCCCTAAGCCGGCAGATTAAGGAATTCCTCATACAGATTGCTTACTGTCTTTGCTTCCTCGCCTGTGGGCATTTCGCAGAAAATACGCAGCAGCGGTTCTGTTCCGGAGAAGCGCGCCAGTACCCATCCGCCGTTTTTGAAGTACACCTTGCTGCCATCCATATAGGATACCCTGTCCACCTCGAAAGGCAGCTCGGGTACTTTCTTTTCCTCCTGCAGGATATGATAAATTTCCGCTTTTTTCTCCTCCGTGAATTTATAGGAGCGCTCCTCCATGAAGATGGAGCCGTATTCCTGTCTGATATTCTCGGCAATTTCGGACATTTTTTCTCCCGTCACTGCAAGCATCTCCACCAGAAGGGCCGCGGCGTAAACGCCGTCCTTACCGTTGATATGGCCGCGCACCGTAAGTCCTCCGGAAGATTCTCCGCCGAGCAGTGCATCCGTCTCCTGCATCTTCGCAGAAATGTGCTTAAATCCCACCGGAACTTCATAACATTTCTCCCCGAAACTTTCCGCAACTTTATCGAGCACATGAGTGGTACCGATATTCCTTACCACAGGCCCTCTCCACCCCTTATACTTCAGCAGATAGTAATAAAGCAATACCAGGATATCGTTGGGATGCAGGAACCTTCCGGTATCGTCAACGACGCCAATGCGGTCCGCATCTCCGTCGGTAGCAAGGCCGATATCGCAGTTATTATCAATTACATAAGTCTGCAGCGCACGCAGGGTCGTATTGGTAGGCGCCGGAAGCTTACCGCCAAATAAAGTGTCATGTCTTGCATTGATAATATCCAGGTCGCAGCGTGCCGTAATCAGAATCGTCTTCAGGGAGGTCTGGCTCACACCGTACATGGGGTCAAGCACTACATGCAGCGCAGCATCCCGAATTGCCTGCATATTGATATTTGCAATAATATTGTCCAGATATTCGTTTAACGGGTAGAATTCCACCACCAGCTCCGCAGCCAACGCCTCTTCGTAGCGCATGGTCTCTATGGGCTTTCCCTGGTATGCTTCCTCCACCTTTGCGATATACTGCTCAATGTCCCTGGTGACTTCTTCGTTTGCGTCGCGCCCGCCCTCGGTAAATACCTTAATGCCATTGTAAAGCGACGGGTTATGGCTCGCCGTAACCATCATGCCGTATGGAAATTCATGTTTCATCACATAGAACATAATCAGGGGCGTGGGAACGGAACGGTTGACAAACCAGGCTTTAATTCCCTCCTTCGCCCACACTTCACAGGACCAGTAAATGGTCTCCTTGGACAGGAATCTGCGGTCGTAGCCAATCACAATCCCACGCTCCGCCACGCCCTCGGCCTTCATTTTCCATGCCATTGCCTTCGCAAGAATCTGTATATTTGCCTTGGTAAATTCTTCCCCTATGACGGCTCTCCAACCGCCGGTTCCAAATTGAATCATATGGTATCCCTCTCTTCTTATTTCAATTTTTTCCTGCTTTTCCACACTTCATGGCACCCCCGCAGCATAAACAATCCGCCGGAGGCGCTGCTTCCTCTGAAATTCTCCATTGCAGCATTTGAAAATACCCTGTACCTTTATCCCATAACCACCTTAATCTCATGCGTCCTGCCGCTTTCCGCAAGCGGTATCCGGTCCACCTTCACGCCGTCCAGCCAGTATTCCTTCACACCCTTCATAACGCCGTCCGGATTCTCCACCTGAATATGATATCTTACACCCCGCCACTCCCTTGTGGCCTCAAAAGATTTCCAGTCCGCCGGAATACAGGGATCAATTTCCAGATGGTCAAACTGAGGACGGATGCCCAGAATGTATCTGGTTGCCGCAAAGTATGACCAGCCGCCGCTTCCTGTCATAAACGGATGCCTTGCCCTGCCATGTGCCGTATGATCCTTTCCCATAATAAACTGGCAGTAGGAATAAGGCTCCGCTTCCCGGATTTCAATCATATCATTCTGGCGGCTAGGGCACAAGGCGTCATAGAACTTCATGGCCCTGTCACCCCGGCCCAGCATACATTCCGCAACCCATGCCCAGGGATTGGGATGGCTGAATACGGCACCGTTTTCCTTCACACCCGGATATACCCTGGTCACAAAGCCGATGTCGTCATCCGGCACGGTATAGGACGGCGCATTCAGCATCAGTCCGTAAGGGGTATACAGATACTCGTCCACGGAATCCATGGCTTTGACGGCTTTATCGTAAGGAACCGCACCGGAAACAACGGCCCAGGAATTGGACTCCAGATGTACTTTTCCTTCCTTATCCACAGAGGTTCCGATTTTCCTGCCGTTCTTCGTGATTCCGCGGATATACCACGCGCCGTCCCAAAGCTCGTCCTCTGCCGTCTTCTCGATTTTCTTCATGATGGCTGTGTATTTCTCCACATCCTCACTGCGGTTCTTATATTCGGCAGCCTCGATAAAGTTCCGCATTGCCCAGTAATGCAGGAACGTAACCATGGCGCTCTCGCCGCCGCCCAGATTCAGACAGTCATTCCAGTCCGCACGAAGCCCCTTGCACACGCCGTGAGCGCCCACCTGCTCCGCGGAAAAATCCAGAATCTTCACCATGTGCTCATATACGGTGCCCTCACCCTTATCCGCGTAAGTAACCACTTCATCCAGGAACTCAAACTCTCCGGTCTCCTTAATATACTCCACAATAGAAGGCACAAGCCATAATGCATCGTCCGAACAGGTGTCTTCCAGTCCGTGAATGATGGAACTCTTATCCGCCCTGGGAATGACAGTGGGGGACTTGAACGGCTCTTCGCCCTTATCCTCCGGGTCAAACCATTCCGGCTGGAACAGATGCAGTCCATATCCGGAAGAAACCAGTCCACGGAGCAGCTCCACGATACGCTGCCTGCATTTCTTCGGGTTGGAGTGGGGAATGGTCATGGCATCCTGTGCCGTATCTCTGTAGCCAAGGCCTACTCTTCCGCCAACTTCAATGAAGGATGCAAATCTTGAGAACATGACATTGATCTCTGACTGATAAAGTGTCCATGTATTAAGCAATGTATTCATATTTTCATTGGGTGTCTGCACCTGGAGTTTCCGGCATTTTGCCTCCCAGAAATTCCGTAAATCCGTATAAACCTGGTCAACCGTTTCCGGACGCGAATACTTCTCCCGCATCTTTCTTCCAACTTCCCTGCCGCCTTCACCCAACATGAATACCAGACGGATTTCTTCACCCGGCTGCAACACCACCTTCTTCTGCAGGGAACCGCAGTGATTGTTGCCCTTCTCAAAGCTGCCGGTGCACTCTCCCTTTTCCACGGCTATGGGGTTATTTTCGGTTCGGTATGCTCCGATAAATCTGTCCCGCAGACAATCAAATCCGTCCGGCTCGAAATTTGCTGTAAAATACTGATAGCCAAACTGTTCATAAAACAAATCGTACTCAATGATTCCGTCCTCACAGGAGGAGCCTGAACAGTACATGCTCATCTGAAAGTTCTGGTTATCAAAGGCTATGTGATGGAAGGAAAACTCACAGTAGGAATAGACACTCAGCACTCTCGGCCTGTCATCCTCATTTTTAATCTTCACATCCCACAATTCCACAGCATCCCCCAACGGGATTACCAGAGTCTGTTCCGCCTTGATTTTACTGTAGTCGCACAGATACCTGGAATAAGACATGCCATGAATACAGCTGTAATCCGCCTGCTCCAAAGGCTTGCCCACCGGCTGCCAGGAAATGCTCCAGTAATCCCGGCTCTCGTCATCCCTGATATACACATAGTGCCCAGGCCTGTCCATGGGAATACTGTTTCCGCGAAAACGGGTAATTCTGTGATATTCAGGTGTCTTATAAAACAAATATCCGCCTGCCGTATGATTTACCACCGCGCAGGTGTCCTCCACCCCCAGATAGTTTGTCCAGGATGTGGGAATATCGACTCTGTCAATCACATATTCCCTCTTTTCGTTGTCAAAATGTCCGTAGCGCATTCGCATACCTCCTAAAATAGACTCCGTCCCGCTCTAAAGCAGATACCTGTCTCTATGATAAACAACTTTACTGATTAAGTCAATTCATGAATTTTTGTTTTTGCCGGGGGCGTACGGAGAGACTTCCTTCAGTCAAAACAGTAGCGGTACTTTTCCCAATCCGCCAAAAATACGCTTCCATCCTCTTCCCGGACAAGAAGCCCTTCCTCCACCATCTCCTGAACCAGCCGGTCTGTCTCTGCTCCGAAGCCAATTCCATACTGATAATAGGGGGCATATACCTTCAATGGAGTATCCATTCCCTTCTGGTCTGTGACAATCTGGGCATAAATGTAATTTTTACGCTGCCTGTCCCAGACAGGGTACACCGGAATATCCAGTGAAGCCTCCTCACAAAAGGCAAGTACCATTTCTCTCTGGGCACGGGCTTCCACCTGCCCCCAGAGACCGATTACACTATTGTAATCCGATATGGGACGGGCTATTTCCTGGAGAGATGCATTTAACTCTTCCATAGACGCTCCCTGCCGCCATCTATCCTTAAGATCCGCATATCCGATTCGAAACTGCGCATACTCTCTGATCTGCTCCAGGTGAGGAAGCATCATCTGCAATATTTCTCTCAAGGATATGGGGAACGGAAATCCTCCGCTTTCAATGCCGCTGTCTATCATCTCCTGCAGGATTGGGATATATTTATTGCACCTTTCCAGAATACTCTGTGCCGGATATGCCTCGCTTTTCAAAATATATCCCTCGTTAGTCCACCAGTACTGGCTTCTGCTGCTTCCCGAGCGGGCATCCTGAATCAACATAAGCATCTGTGTGAAGGCATCGGCGTACTCCCTGCCCACAGAAGCCTCAGCCAACTGGCTGTAGAGAGTATCCGAATCCATATCCGGATCAATCAGCAGATGCCCCGCACAGTACAGGGAAAAAGCATTCAGCACATGGTAGCTGTCCATCTCGCTCCAATATGAGGGCTTGCATATCTCATCGCATTTCCGCGCAGTCTGATACGTGTCCCTGATAATATCCATATTGAAATTCATCTGCGCCATCTGATCGATTTCCATTTCGCAGGTATTCCACGCCCAAGTACCCAGCCTGGTTCCAAGAGATACGATTTCCTGACGAAAAGCCGTATATTCTTCCTCGTTGTCAAACGTTCCCTCATAGAGAGTGATATCATTCCCCAATGCCCTGACGAATGTATTTTTATCATACCTGTCCACCCAGCAGCTGACCCCGAAATCAATATCCGGATTGACAGCCAGAAACTTGTCCCGAAGCATTTTGGCAAAAAACGCAATGTCCTCCGCCGAATCCAACTCTCCCGGATCATAATAATGGCTGATAACACGGTCACAGCAGTCCGCCAGTTCTGCATAGACAGAGTAATATTTCTCAAATGTGGCATATGTCTGCGGATTGTCGAAAGCCTTTCCGCTTTCCCCCGGCGCATAGGACACGGCGGAATCCACCCAGTTGAACCCGGAGAACTTAGCTCCCCACACCCAAAGCGTAAATTTCATATCAAGCGAATGCGCCGCATCTGCCAGCGTGCGGAGTTTTTCATGAACCGCCTGATAACTGTCCGCCCCTGCCCAGGCAGAGCACATATCCGTGGCCTGGACACCTGTAAACCCGCAGAAATTCAACATTTTCACATACTCATAGAGTTGGTCGCGAGTATAGTCCAGAATATTGTTCTTCAGGCTTACCGCCTCGTTCTTATACACGCCTCTGGTAAATTCCACGTTCCAGAGAGTAACGATTGCCTCTCGCTCCTCCATCCACGGTTCCCTGTCTGCCACATCCGACGGTACATAAATCGTCCGCGAAGTACTGCTGATATGGGCATCGGGCTCCCCTGCATCCATCCACCCCAGATAAAGATTCAAAAAGAGGTACGTTTCATGGAAAAGGCTGTCTGCATCCGTCCCGGTAATCGTCACCTGGCCGTCATTTATGGCAATACCGTTTTCATCGGCCCCACCCTTCTCCATGTGCAGGCGGATTGCATTGTTTTTCTGCTCATCTACAGCCTCCACCGCAAGCATGTCCCCTGATGTCCGATAAATATAGGACTGCAGTTCTTCGCATGCGGACAGCGCGTCTTTATCATCATACTGAATGACATATTCCCCAATGGCAGTGTCTCCTATATAAACCGCTTCCCTCAAGTCACGTCCCGTATCCGTATACCATTCCCCCTGTGCCAGAAGCAGGCTGCCGTCCTCCTCCACCAGACTGTCAAGGAAATACCTGCATGCGCGCCTGATTCCTTCTTCCGTAGGAGACAGCAGAAAAATCTGATTCTCCTGCCGGCAGATTGAAAAGCCCCTCGGCGTCATTTCCGTTATGGTATATCCGTATTCATTGGCTGATGCCTCTGACAGAAGCAGATTGATTCCGGCTGCCTGGCTGTCAGCCGTATTCTTCAGACGCGCCCCTGTCTCCTCCTTTGCCAGATCAATAAAGAAGCGAGTCAGCTCCGCCGGGTCTTCCCCTTCCACACGGTAAACTTTGTAATCCTTCAGGTTTTCCCCTGCCTTACCGCTACATCCACAGCAGAATATCACCAGCCCAATCCATAAAACTGCCAGAATACCTTTCTCCCTCATCCTCCCGTACCCTTCCCGCCAGCGCTAAAATCTCATGACAAAACATCCATCTCCCTATAAGCCTCAACTCTCTGCCTGACCAGCTCCCACGTAATATCGGAGCAGACAAATTCATAGTCGCTCCAAATACGCTCCAACTCCTCTTTTATCTGAGGAACCTCTTCCAACCTTCCCGCGCCTGTCCTCACATAGTAATCCGGCAGCAGCGCTCCGCCGATAATTCCCGTCTCCGGATCCGGAAGCTCGTCCCCCTGCCCCAGAGCACAGACCATATTCAAATGTCCGTCCAGATAGGCATCAATCTCCAGGTGAACACCCATCATCCCGTTAAAATCAAAAACCTGAAAGGGAGCACCGCCCGGAACGGCAATTTCACTTCCAAGACCCCAGAATTCAGGAGCATCGCCAAACTCATAAAGCTCACTGCACATATTCTTCAATTCATTGAATTCCCTCTCTGTAAGCGGCTGCTGCAGAGATTTCAGCACTGTGTCCACAGCCCATCCCAGTTTTCCGAAAACCTCGCAGCCAGGAAGAGCAGAAAGCTTCTCCCCCAGCTTCACCAACCTTGCCAGAGACAACAGTCCCCACACGCGAACCTTCACGTCTCCCAGACACTCCGCCATCTCCCCTATTTTAGCAGAAACATCATTGCACAGCAGCGACTCGCCTTCCAGATGCCCCATACGGTCAGAGCAGTCATCTATCAGCTTCTCACCCACTTTATCGTAAACTGCATCATCCGCACTGTAGATGGTATCTGCCCGGCCGAGCCACAGCAGAGCGTGGTTCAGATTCCCGTTATCCATGGCTTCCGCGCCCAGATGGTAATAAGCCTTCGCCAATGCTGCCCAATCCTGCTTTCGCTGGTACTCGGCCAGACGTTTCTCCGAGCCTGCTCCCTTTTTTCCAAACAAATGAAACATTTCCGTACATCTCCTTTTCGACTTTCATTGGTATATTGAAAATATATCACGGCACACTTCACCCGTCAAGCCGACTTCTGTTCGAAAATGAAACCATTTTTGTCCATATTCCCTGCCGCACGCTCCTTTTATGTTTTCCTTCTAGTCCGCTCTCGTCCAGACCTGCATTTCGTTTTCCGTCCGATTCGCCCACATATAGTAGGGGATAAATTTCAGGCTGACAGCCTTTTTCTTCTCCGCGCTCCAGGGCCGGTACAGCCCCTGTTCCGCCCCATTATCCCGGCGAAATCCCGGCCACTCAATGGTCTTCACCAAGAGCCCGCATATCTGCTCATTCCTCACTGCCGGAGCCGATTCCGGAGCAATGCTAAGCAGATGCAGATTTTTTCCGTTGTCCTCTTCTTCCATACAATAGACAATGGGGCCCCTCGTCACCGCTACTCTGCCGGTATCCTCCCGGACTTTCGGGTCTGCAGCCATCAGGCGCGCTTCCATGGAGAAGCAAAGCTCCAGAAGCTCCTCTTCCTCCCAATCCTTTTCCGCATACAGATAGCCGTCCACCACCTTTGTACGGGCATTTTCAACACCTTTCATTGTATAGTTTCCGCACCAGTCAGGAATCCGCAGTGCCAACCGAAAACGGCTTCCCCTGGCACGCACTCTCACCTTCACATTTCCGTCCCACGGAAAACCGGATTCGATGCACACATCCACATCCCGTTCCCCCACCTTTTTAGAAAGGACGCTTCCCATATAGAGATGTACGAACAGAGTATCCTCATTTTCCGTATAGGCATAGGAGCCGACGGAGGACAACAGCCTGGCCAGATTGGGCGGGCAGCAGGCACAGCCAAACCATTTCTGCCGGACAGGCTTTACATGGAACTTTCGTTCATCCTTATGGCATGCCTCGGGATTGACCTCCAGCGGATTGACATAGAAGAAACTCCTGCCGTCCAACGCCATGCCGCTTAAGATACCATTGTACAGAGCGCGTTCCATCACATCGGCGTACTTCGAGTCCGGTCTGAGCTGCAGCATTCTTCTTGCAAAGAATACCAGTCCTATGGACGCACAGGTCTCCGCATAAGCAGTATCGTTGGGCAGATCATAGGAAAAAGAAAATGCCTCCCCCACATGGGTCCCGCCGATTCCTCCGGTGATATACATTTTTTCGTTTGCAATATTATTCCAGAGAGTTTCACAGGCATGGTAAAGGCTTTCATCCCCCGTCAGCCGTGCCACGTCGGCCATGCCGGAATACAGATATACGGCACGCACCGCATGCCCCACAGCCTCCTCCTGCTCCCGCACGGGAAGATGCGCCTGATGATACTGATAACGCAGTTCTTTCTCCTGGCCCTTTTTCACGGCTTCCGGATGCTCCTGATCAAAGTAATAGGGTCGTTTTCCCCTCTCGTCCACGAAAAAGCGGGCAAGCTCCAGATACTTCTGCTCTCCTGTCGCCCCGTAGAGCCGCACCAGCGCCATCTCCGCAATCTCATGGCCCGGATAGCCCTTGCATTTTCCTTCCTCCGCTCCGAAATGTGCCACAATATAATCAGCGAAGCGCTGTGCCGCCTTCAAAAGTCTATCTTTGCCGGTGGCCTCATAGTAAGCCACAGCGCCTTCCGTCAGATGCCCGAAACAATACAGTTCATGATGATCCCGCAGGTTGGAAAAAGTCTTGTCTCTGCCGTTAATGATATAGTAAGTATCCAGGTAACCGTCCTCCTGTTGAGCGGCACACACCACGTCAATAGCCTTGTCTGCCGTCTTCTCTAATTCAGGATCCGGATGCTGAGTCAGCGAATACCCTACAGCCTCGATCCATTTGGAAAAATCGCTGTCCTGAAACACAAAACCATAGAACTTATCCTGCAGATGCACAGGGTCCTCTGGCAGAGCTTCGAAGCCCCGGTATGTATATTTCGGCTCCTCAAAAGTCTCACCCTTCTCCTTTTTCTCCTGATTCAGTTTTCCCGCCACCCTGAAGTTCCGCATGCAGAAGCTGGGGGCGGCACCCTCTACCCTGTCGTTCAGCGCCTCCCACTGATAGGGGATTACCTCCCTGCGCACCAGCTCCATCTCATTTTTCCAGAAGGAATCCGTAATCCTGATATCCCGCAGTGACAGCGGGGCCGTATAGCAGCCTTTATTTATGGATCGCCCTGTATCCATGGATTGTCTTGTGTCCATCTGTAATTCTCCTCTCACATTATCATTTTCTACAGCCGCGTATAAGCGCAGCCGCCTGCATGTCCGCAAAAATTCTTCCTGTACTTTGGATATCCGCATTTTCTCCGCAATATACTGTAAACCGCCAGATTGGTCCGGCAGCAACAGGCTGCATGTCCGCTTCCGATAAAAGGCACGTCTCCTTGCGCCGCGTTCAACTATAGGAAGCTGCACTTGCTTCCTGTAGTATGACTTAACGAAAGCAGCACTTGCTACTTATTAACATGACGATATCTGCGGCAATACATACAACGATATATACTGCCCAGAAAAGCGCAAATGTCCTGAATGAGTTTACGAAATCATATCACACCCGTCTGCCCTCAAAGTAAGGAAATCGCTCCAACGCAGCAAAAATATCCTGAAAATCCTCCTTCGGTGCCAGTTCGATATACCGCTCCAACAGTTCCTTCTCCTGTTCCCTGTATTTCGCATAAAAAATGTCGAACAGATTATGTCCCCGCAGGTATATCCTGATTTCTTCCATATGCCGTTTGATATCCTTTGTACTCTCCATTTCGAATCCCAGAATTTCCGTCAGATGGCGGCCGCTTTTGAGTCGGTAGAGGTATTCCTTCCATTTTTCCAGAAGTATCTCATAAAAAGCCTCCTCCGACTCAACAATGCCCAGCTGAGCCATCACCTTGGGATTCAGAAAATAATTCTCGAAAGAATAATACTTCAGTATCAATACATTTTCGGGCCGGACCTGGGGCAGCTTATCCATATCCTCCCTGTTGCGCTCGTCATAGTAGCGGCAAAGCTGGCTTGCCAGAACTGTCCTGTCCTTACCGTCGCTGTCGCGGACCATTAGAAACTGATCCCGCAGGTAAATCTGGTTCATATATTTCAAATTGGCATAGGTTTTGATATTCGTGCAGCTGTTTGTGGTGATAATGGCAATCCGGGACAGATTCCCTTCGCTGTCAACCGTCTCCGCATAATACTTGCCAAGCAGAAGCGGCAGACGGGATTTATCCTGTTTCCCCTCCACAATAAATACAAAGTTCACGTTCATCAGATCCCCTGCCGTGTAGCCCAGGTCATCCAGAATGGCGCTGATATCCGTTTTCTTTCGGATATCGCTGGAGCCGTCTTCCTGGTGGATAACCTGCCTGATCTGCCTGCTGTTAAAATTAGGCAGCAGATTGGGCGAATGGGTGGTAAATATAACCTGGTTCTTCGCCGCCAGGCGATACAGAATGGTGCCGCACACTTTCTGCAGGCTGGGATGAAGAAAGATCTCAGGATCCTCGATCATAATAATGCTGGACAGATTTTCCTCAATCTGTGTATAGGCCTCCAACAGAGAAAACAGGTAAATGGAGCGCATGCCCTTCCCCATGTGAGAAACAGGCCGCGGCACATTCTGCGCCGGATGGCGGATTTCCGTGGTGACCTCCAGGATTTTCTCCACATCCCGGTTCATAGAGTATAGAATATGCTCACGTCCTCCGTTTTTCTGAAAACAGTCGTTGACCATACGGGCAAATGTATCCAGATTCAGCCGATAAAGCTTATAGTCCAACAGCTTGGAAGTTTCCAGCGCGTCCAGCTGTGCGGGCGTCTTCTGCTCGATCAACCCGATACAGTGAAAACAATGATTGCAGTCCCTGGCCTGATTGAACATGCAGCAGCCCGAGCGCATCCGTTTCAGGATCTCATCCTCCTGTAAGAGCAGCAAATCCCGCTGGAGCTGTTCTAAACGACGTTCCGTACCCACATGATAAATCTTGGGGAAGACCTCTTTGATATAAGGATTGTTCTTGTTTGTGCCGTCCTGATACCGGATACGGCCGTCCCTGTTTGCCGTCATGGTAAATTCCAGCACATAATCGGAGTAAGAGGGCAGCTTCCGGCAGAAATCCTGCAGCCATGCCTCTTTTTTCCGGTACTGACTGACCACGCCCCTGCGGCGCAGCAGATCCAGGTCCTCCTCCGTAATCGCAAGTGATACGTGAATACGGATTTTTGCCCCTGCTTCCCCGAAATCTTCCGGGCCGATCTGATATTCGCCGCCTGCTGCCCGGACGGCATCCAGCACGGTTGTTTTGCCGGTATTATTCTGCCCCACCAGAATCAGGGCATTCTCGATGTCCGGAATATGCATGTCACGAATGGATTTAAAGTTTTGGATATGAAGGCCTGTAATTTTCATGGGTTCGCCTCCGCATAAATACGACTGGTGCAGCTGTCAGCCTGCTTCTGCCACGGAAACCGCTCCGCCATTTCTCTCATCCGTCTTCCCGGCGGAAAGCAGGACATTCTTTCTATCATCATGGTTCCACACTCATATTTTCATTATAATATCCAATTCGTAAAAAGACAATGACTATTGTAAAACAAAAAATACTGGAAAGCTTCCGGTAATTGCAGTATACTATCCGAGGAAAAATATTTAAAATATTTTTAATTTTCATGCAATAAACCATCATTTTTGTTGTGTATATAGATGAAAGGCCTTTACACCACAGGGAAAGGAGGATGCAATGAAAGACGAGGAGATAATCACACTGTACTGGGAGCGGGACGAAAAAGCCATCACCGCAACCGAGGAGCGATACGGCAGCTACTGCCACTCCATTGCCTGCAACATCCTGCATAATACCGAAGACGCCCGGGAATGTGTCAACGACACCTGGCTGGGAGCCTGGAAATCCATGCCGCCCCACCGTCCCAACCGGCTGTCGGTCTATCTGGGAAAAATCACGCGCAACCTGTCGCTGAACCGCCTGAAGCATTACACCGCCGAAAAGCGAGGCCTGGGACAGGGAGAGTTGGTATTATCGGAGCTGGAAGAATGCATTCCGGGGAAAAACAACGTTGAACAGCTGATTGAAGAAATGGACCTGACAAAATCCATCAACTGCTTTCTCTATGCCCAACCCCGGCAGAAGCGCAATATCTTTATCCGGCGGTACTGGTATCTCTGTCCTGTACGAGATATCGCTGCATCCTTCGGCATGAGCGAAAGCAAAGTTGCATCCCTGCTTTTCCGTATGCGGAACGAGTTGAGAACACACCTTGAAAAGGAGGATATTCACATATGAAAATGGAAAAAGAACATTCCGGCGAAAAACTTCTGAACGCCATCGGAGAAATCGACGATAATCTTGTCTCCGAAGCATTCAATGATACAAAAAACAGGAAAAACTGGCTCAAATGGGGAAGCCTGGCTGCTATGCTGGTACTTTGTGTAAGCGCGGGAATTATCAGTATCGGCATCCGGAACAATAAGAATACAGATATCTCCGATGCGGATGTCTACCATGCTGACACCAGGAATATGGACGCCTCAAATGCGGGCATCCCAAATGCAGACTCCTCAAATATGGGCAGCCAGGCTTCCGGAACCGCAGGCAGTTATCTCGCTGAAAACAGTATCGTTATCCTGGATGTGAACCCCAGTATTGCGTTAACCGTCAACGAAGACGAAAAAGTAGTCAGCGCCGAAGGCCTGAATGAAGACGGCAGGACAATCCTGAACGGAATGGACCTCTCAGACATTGACATAGCCGTGGCAGTAAATGCCGTTATCGGCTCCATGCTGCAGAAAGGATACCTGAGTGACCTGCAGAATGCCATCCTGGTCACCGTGGAAAACGAGGATGCCGAGAAATCCGCCGCACTCCAGGAACGCATCTCTTCTATTATAGGAACCGCTTTACAGGACGGCAATCTGGACGGCAGCGTGCTCAGCCAGACATTAAACGAAACCGCTGACCTGGCGCAGATGGCACAGAATTACGGCATTTCTCCCGGCAAGGCGGCGCTTATACAGGAAGTGATGTCCCAGGACCCTACCCTCACCCTGGAAAGCCTGGTGCCGCTGTCCATTACGGAGATTGCGCTTATCTCCCAGTCCAAAAATCTTTCTCCTGAGTCACTGGCTCAAAACGGCACCGCCAGCGACAAGGCATATATCAGCCGGGAGTCGGCTTTGGAAATAGCATACGGGCATGCCGGTGTCAGTGCCCAGGACGCCGCCATGGTTAAGGTGGAATTTGACAGCGAAGACGGTATTATGGTCTATGAAATAGAATTCTATGCAGGAACGACGGAATACGAATATGATATTAACGCCCGAACAGGCCAGGTGGTGAAATACGAAGCTGAAAACCGGAACGCCGCATGGCAGGACGGAACCTCCGGACAGAAGCCCGCCAATCCCCAGCAGCCTGCCGGCACGCAACAGCCTTCCGCCGATTCTGGGCAAACCGCCATCGGTTCGGAACAGTCCGGCAGCCAGTACATCGGCGAAGAGGCAGCTAAGGAAAAAGCTCTGGCAAATGCAGGCATTACCGCTGACAGTGTCAAATATATCAATGCCTGGCTTGAATATGACGACGGCCGGCCGGAATGTTATGAAGTGGAATTTGCAGCAGGCAACGTGGAATACAAGTACGCGATTGATCTGTATTCCGGCGCTGTACTGACACAGGAAATGGAACGTCACGGCAGCCATGAACCCCACGGAAACAATACAGAAAACAGAGGTACTTCCGCTGCCTCCGCAGACATCGGAGAAGAAGCCGCCAGGACTGCTGCCCTCTCCCATGCAGGGCTCAATGTCTCCCAGGTTGCAAAGCTTAAAACCGATTATGACTACGATGACGGGATTGCCATATACGAGGTGGAATTTGAATATAATGGCTATGAGTACGAATATAAAATTGATGCCGCAACCGGAGAAATCCTGGAATACGAAATTGATGACTGATTTGGGGTCCCGATAACCCCGTTATCATTTTTGTTATACCCACAACCGCAAATAATTGCCGCCTGCACAGTATAACGAGTGAACGCATCGGCAATCCAGAGCTGAAAGCGGCAATTAAATGCGTTCATAAGTATATATCTGTTATAAATTTACAGGGGCTGCAGGAAAATGACCGCATTTCCGCAATACACACATATTGCGTACAAATGACATTTTCCTGACGGCCCCTGTATGCCTGTTCTCCTGTCTCTTTACCCCTTATCCACTCTGCAGTGCCGTCTTTGCCTACCAGGTACGGGAACCCATGGCACGGAACTGCGCCATCGTAGTTGTATGAGAATTCAGGCCGCCGTCCACAGTTATGATCTGACCGGTCACATTCACTTTCATCGGCTCCGAAATAGACACAGGCATAGGCGATGTCCTCAGGGCAGCCGTAACGGTTCACCATGATATTGCTGAGGAATATGTTTTTCAGCATCCGGGGAACTCTGGCTTAATTCTGAGGTGCCACTATCAGGCCAGGACGCACGCAGTTACAGCGGATATTGCTCTTATTTGACTATGCACTGTCAGGCTTCCGGGCGGACATGTTCATACGTTTCGTGTTACTGTTCACTGGCCCCATTAGGCCATTGTGAAAAGTGCTGAAATTTATTTT
>CAJUJN010000009.1 GCA_910586775.1 uncultured Acetatifactor sp.
TGTTCATGCGAATTTATAAGGCAACTGAACTCTTCACGAACAAGTATGGCATATCCTTCCCCAGTTTTTGATAGTTTAGCCCATAGCTGCGCTGGCTCCCCCTTGAATCAGACGTATTAAATGTGTCAATGGTCTCCTTCCCGAGCATGGCGGAAATCTCCTTCAAGGTACTCTGCTCCTTACCTCCCAAAAAGAGAACACTGGAGCAGTTTCCTATAATAGTTTCCGCATGGTCTTTGTATACGGCCTTTAACTGGCTTTGAGTCTGAACAATTACATGGGCGGAAATCTCACGGCTCCGTATGACGGAAATCAAGTGCTCAAAGTTCGGAATCTTCTGATTCGCAAACTCGTCAAACAGGCAGGTAACATGGTTTTTCAGCGCACCGCCGTTCTCCAGAGCTTTGTCACAGAGGACGTTGAACATCTGTGTATAGACCATGGATGCAATAAAATTAAAGGTAGTGTCCGTGTCGGAGACAATGCAGAACAGCGCCGTTTTACGGTCTCCCACTTTCTCCAGTTCCAGTTCATCATCCGACATCATATCCCGGACTTCCTTTATGTCAAAAGGAGCCATCCTTGCGCCACAGGAAATAAGTATGCTTTTCGCCGTCTTGCCCGCCGCCATCTTATATTTCTTGTACTGGCGGACAGCAAAATGCTCCGGGTCACGCTGCTCCAGGCGACCAAACATCATATCCACCGCATTCTGGAAAGTTTCGTCTTCCTCCCTGACTTCGGAAGCATTCAGCATCTCCAGCATGGTATTCATGTTCTTTTCATCTTCTGGTGCCTCGTACCAGATATAGGCAATCAGCGCCTGGTAATACAGGGCTTCGGCTTTACTCCAGAAATCTTCCCCGCCCTTTGCGTCCTCCCCTTTGGTGTTCTCCATAATGCAGTTGACCAATTTTAAAATATCGTTCTCACAGCGTATGTAGCGGAAAGGGTTATATCTCATGGACTCTTTAAAGTTGATGGTATTCAGGATTTTTATCTCATACCCGCCCCGTTGCAGCATCTTTCCACATTCCAGAACCACCGTCCCTTTCGGGTCAGTGACAACATAACTTGCGTTCATCTGCATTAAATTCGGCTTCACATGGAAGCGGGTCTTGCCGCTGCCCGATCCGCCGATTATCAGCACATTTTTGTTTATATTGTACTTTGGGTTTTTATTCCGCCCAATCATAATACGTTCCGTCTGGGTCAGGAGGATGTTGTCCTCGAATTTCGCTGCGATAAAAGGCTTAATATTCTCATGCGTCCCCCAACGCGCGGAACCATACTCAACTCCGTGGCGGTATTTCTTAGCGTTTTTCCCCTTAAAATAGACCGCCGCCCGAACTGCCGCCATACCCGCAAGCCCTGCTAGCAGATCATATGGGTTCATCCCAGGCAAAGGATTCCGGGAGATATAGGCTCCCAATCCTGACAAAGCCCCTACTGTCCTGGAGACTATATCTGTACCAGCGGAAAGACGAAATGCACCCGCAGCCTTGCAGAAAAACCAGAACACGAACGCATAGGGCAGGTTCTGAAGAACATGTTTTTTCAGGTCTTCCCCGCTCACCGTTCCATCCCCCCTTTCTCCCGGTTCTTCTCCTTCCCTGCCATCTCCCTTACAGCCTGTTGGAACTTTTCAAGCTGCTTCCTCAGAGAGGGCTTTTCTTTCTGTTTTCCCAACACGTTTGCGGTATATTCGGAAAAAGCTGCATTCAGCGCGTCTGCGTCACGGGCTTTGAAGAATACCAGGTACTTCCCCTGTGCCGGATCCTTTTTCACTGCAAAGTCCACTCCGTACTTGCGGGCCACACGCTCAAAGGAGCCGATATTCTTTCCTGTGACCTCAATGCTCTGGACTCCTGCGCCCTGTCCTACCAGTTCCTTCACGCTCTGTTTCCCATGCGCGGCTTTTCCCTGTCCCATGTACTTTCGGAGCGCCCATTTCAGCGACTCTTCCGTCAGCTTTGCCCCGGTCTTCCCCACACGGATCACAAGAGCCACCGACTTATCCCTGATCTCTTCCTGCATCACTCATATGTCCGGAAACAGTCCGTGTGCGTTACAGCCGTAACAAGCACTGCAGGCACACCCTGCCCCGTCCGTCCCTCCTTCCTTCTAATGTTCGCCGCCACATCCCCCCGGACAAGCCGAAACCAAAATTTTTCCAAAAGCGCACTATCTTGCTGTTAAGGGCCTGGCCGGAATAGAACAGGGCTACCGTTCTTTCAAAATGGCCAGAATGCCGTTATTCGTAGTCTGATTCCATGAAATGGGACTGCTCCCCGGCTCACCGGCTTCCCGCCCTTCTTCCGCCCGATTTTCTCCCGGCACTCCCTTCCCTGATACTCTTCAGGACGCTCCCTTTCTTTTCCGCAGCTTTTTCTCTTTTCCCTCCCCGCGGGAAGGAGTCCGTTGTTTCGGAAAGCTTCTCTGTCCGGCTCTTGTTATCGCTGCTCCGGATGCAGGAGAACCCCTGCCTTTTTCTCTGTGCCTTTGTTGCATTCCTGTTGCCCAGGGTTCCCTGACAGGTCAGCATCCCCCTCCTGCCGCTCATCCAGTCGCCTCCCGTAGAAATGCATTCCCCCGTTTTGTGAACGTCACGCTTTCCCCGTCCGCCAGAGTCTCCCACAGCTGATAGGCCACATCCGCCACATCATCGGGGTCACAGTAAAGCGCTCCCCCTATCTCCATGAACTCCCCCGGCCTTGCGAACAGGGACTGGAATTCCTCCCTCTGGCCCTGGGAGAGGGAAGCAAAAGCATTTCCTTCTTCTGGAATCCCGCAAAGGAGAAACGTGCCGCGGATGGCCTCCTTCCTTCCGGGCATGCACCGGTTTGGTGCATGCCTCTCTGCCTCCTGACGACTGACCAGCACCACCCTCTGGGGAAGGAAGCACCCCAGCTGTGCCGGACCGCCCAACATCCTTTCCACCTCTTCCAGGGTGCCGTTTACTGTTTCCGGACGGGGTGCTTTCCCCGGCTCCACCACCAGAACCTCTATTCTCTGCCCCATGTACTTTTCCTCCTATCTGCATGGCAGCTTTTCGCACTGCCTCCTGCATTTTTCTGTCCTGCCATAAGCCGCTGTCCTCCTATACCCGGAATACCAGCAGAATGTCAATTCCTGTGCCCCGGCAGGTAATTCTTACCTCCACTTCCCCTGTTCCCTCCAGTCTTTCCAGAATCCGGAACAGCCTCCGCTCACTGGCCTCCATTTCTCCGTCCCGTTTTCTTCCATTTCGTCCGGTACAGGAAATGCGCATTCTGCTCTGCCTGGGAATGGAGGTAAATGCCGTCTCCTGCAGGACCTCTTTCTTAAACTCTGCAAAGCTTCCCGCACTGTCAATCATCCCCTGAACCAGTCCGGAGCTCTCTTCCGCATTTTTTATACGGACAAAAAAGCTCTTTTTGTCTGTCAATATGCCATGGAACCGGATGCGGCTTCTTTTGAAAAGCATGAAACAAAACAGCATCCACAGCCATCCCAAAATTCCTCCGGCCAGTAAGGCGGCAAAAATGCACAGAAGCAGCATTCCAACCAGCAGCCAGCAGATGATGCTGCTATATTCGTCATGCCCTTCAGGCACAGGTTCCCCGGTTCCGACAGGCCCACTCTCTTCCCCCGGCATATCCCCGCCTTTATCAAGGCTTGTTGTCTCTTCCCCTGGGGCAGGAGGGTCTTCCGACTTCTGGGATTCCTGTCCTGAATCTCCATCCGGCTCCTGTTCTTCCTCGGCACCAGGTGTTTTCCCCACTTCCGGTTCTGGAGTCTGTCCGGTTTCTCCCGGCTTCTGTGTTGTCCCTTCCCCTTCCGGATCCGTTCCCTCCTCTTCTTGCTTCCCCGGCTCCTTCGATGGTTCCGTTTCCGCCTCTCCGGTGCCAGGCTCTCCCGGTTTTTCCGTTGGTCTGGCTTCCGGTTCTGTTGTGGTTCCCGGTTCTGAAGATTCCTCTTTCCCATCTCCCATATCCCCGGGAGGCGAGGACTCCTTCTCCCCTGCCGTCGCCGTCACCTGGCATGTGCTGCTCCCCGACTGTGCATTCAGCGGTAACGGCCTGAAACAGAGGATAAGCGCCGTAAGACATATCAATATACAAAATATATTTCTCTTTTTCAATCGGTTCTCCTTCCGCAGCCATACAGACACGGCTGCAAAGCACACCATACAGGACTTTTATGCCCTTTTTGAGACCGCTCCTGTTGGAATCGGCCCATTTGCAGGTGGAAAAGGACTGGGCTGTCCCTCCAGACAGTCCTGATATACATATGTCCTTATTCGGCATAATCTCCCAACGCAAAGGCAAAGGTAAATTCTCCTGTGTAAGTATCTGCTTTGGCAAGCTCAGCAGACACCTTTCCTTCCGCCTCCGTGTATTCCGCATCGCTGATCTGCAGCTTCCCTGTGCTTCCAGACGCCTTGCTTGCATGGATCCATTCCGTGGCTTCCTGGGCGATGACTGCCTGACTTGTCTCCCCCGTAAGGGTTCCTGTCAGCGTAAAGCTATCTGCCGTAGGCCGGACGGTCACACTCTGACTGGGAAGGATGTTCCCTTTTACGGACACCGTGTAGCCTGTTTCATACTCCCCGGAGCCGCTGTTGTACTGCAGTTCCAGAATCGCAGGCACCTGCACGGAATAGCTGCTGCTTACAGTCGCCGTGACCTTACACTCCCCTGTTCCGTCTGCCGTGTACTCCTGAGCACACACGGGCAGGCAGCTGATGATGGATGCTGTCGCAAGAACCATTGCTGTGAACATTTTCTTTTTCATATGGCAAAACCCTCCTGTTTTGAAAAATGATTTCTACCGCCTGCCGAGCAGGCGGCATGTCGCAGTTTCTGTTTCCTCCCTGATCCGGACAGGCAGAATCCTTCTTTATAAAAACCGCAGGACTTTGTTATTTAGTGCCTAATCGGCCATCAAATTCCTGTCCTCCAAATTCCCTTTCCTTCAGACAGCCGTCCTGTTAGACTGCTGTCTGAAAGATGGCTGCCTGGCTTTCAGCAGGGAACCTTCAATTTCATAAATCTCCGGCTGCTTCCTGATTCCGTTCGTATCAGAGAGTACTCTTTTTCTCGTAATCCTCCAGTCCAAAGGTAAAGACCAGGGTGCCGGTATAAGTATCCGCCGCTTTCACCTCCCTGGTGGTCACTGTCCCAGCTGCATATACATACTCTGTTGCGGAAATCTCCACATACTCTCCCATGTCAAAGAGCGGGGTTGTCCCTCCGGGATACCACCTGCTTTTCTCCATGTTCACCGTTACGGAAAGAACTGTGCCGGTCTTCTCTCCCGCGATAGTGCCATCATAGAAGTCGCCGCCTATTCCACTCGTCAGTTCATTCGTCAGTCTGGTGGGCTCCACCTGGACCATCTGGTTCAGCAGCAAATCGCCCTTCACCCCCACCTGAAAACTGCCGGTAGCCGTTCCCGCGTCCACCGAGTAGGTCAGCCCCACCGTTGCCGGGATAGATACGGTATAGGACGAATTTACCTGGCAGGAGATCTTACATTCCGCCGTGCCCTCCGTGGTGTACTCCTGGGCTGCCGCAGTCATGCCGCCCTGCAGCAGCATTGCCGCCGTTAAAAGTGCCGCCAAAATCCTGTTTCTCATGAAAACCTCCTTCTTCCCTGCCTGTTGTTATAGGCAGCCTGTGCCGGCAGGTTCCTGCACTGGCTGCCTGCATATACCGGATCTTAGTCCAGAATTGCCAATGTTACCTGGTTGCTTCCCTGTGTCAGGCCCACATACCCGCCGGACGGTTCCGGGTAATAGGGAATCTGGAGGAAGTCCAGGGTATATTCCCCCGGCCCCAGTGTCTCTCCGGGCACCCACTCTATGTACTGGCCGGAGGGGATCAGGTCTGTTTCAAAAACCAGTTCTCCAGTCCCGGCATCGTAAATTTCATAGCGCAGCAGGAAGTCAAGGTTCTCTTCCCGGTTATCCAGCTGTACCACGGTCTCCCGGCCGATGGTGGTATCTTCAATCCCGGAAAAATAAACGCTTCTGCCCGCAAGGGGATTTGGGGCAGATTCTTCTCTCTGCTCCCCTGTCGCCCTGGCATCCACCATCATGCCACCCTGGCTGCTCCTGGTTTCCGTCCCTTCGTGCTTTATGTACCCTAACCAAAAGGCAGTGATAACCGCTATGATTATTACTGCCGTCAGCACTGCCGGGATTATTTTTCTCCATTTCCTTCTATTCTGGTTTCTCCCCATTTCCTTCCTTTCTGCCGGGTCTTTTCCGGCTTCCACAGCATACTTCTATATTCATTTTCCCGTCTTACTCAGTCCGGCTTCCGTCAGTCATGGGTGGAGATAGTCATCCGCACTGTCCCTTCCCAGTCCCCGGCAAGCCTCTCCCCTGCCAGCCAGAGGTTGAATCTGGATTCACTGTCCGTGCTGTCTTCCACCGGCAAATCCTCCTCCCAGAACTCCAGAGGCAATATCCTCCCGGACTGCTTATCCCGCATGACAAAACTGTCACCATCCATGTACAGGGTAAAAAGACCCGAACTTACCAGGTGCTTTATTGTCACCGGGATAAACCCGATCACCCTGTTGTTCTCCACATCATCCGTAAGGACAACCTCTGCCGGAACCGTTACAATAAAAACCGCCTTAAGCTCATAATGATACAGGTCATACAGACGGATGAAACTGCCGGTAATCAGATTCAGGTCACCGCTCCCCTCAGCCACCAGTTTTTTTGCTGCAGCCAGTTCGTCCTGCAGTTCCTTCCATTTGTCAGCCGGATATCTCCCAGCTAACGTCCAGCCCTCCATATCATTCTCCACCATTCCAGACAGTTCCCTCAGCGCGTTGAGCCTTACCACAAACGTCACTTCCCTGCGCACGGCAGCCCAGTCGTATTCATACTGGTATACATTCCCGATCTCCACTGTGGTGGGAGTGATGGTCTGAATTGATGCCATAAAAGCATTAGACGCTATGTTTCGGGTATTGTCCCCCAGTATGATATAGTCCGGAATGGTGCTCATGTCATAGGCTTTCTTCGCAAAGGCATCCGTGCCGATCACCGTAACGCTGTCAGCAATCTCTATGTGGGATGCCTTTGTGTTGGCAAATATCTTATCGTGGATCTCCGTGACACCCTCCATGAAATGAATGGTGTAGCCATCGGATGTACATGCAGGGCTGCTCACCGAACTCACAACCTGAGATACGCCCGCAGCTCCCGTCTTCCCCGGAGTAATGTAGATGTCCTTCAAATTCTTCATGCCATAAAAAGGGATGTTCAGTCCGTTATATTCCATGTCCCCCGGAATGGTCAGGGATTCTGCTCCCTCACAGTACTGAAAGCAGTAGTCGGAGAGGCTGTCAACCGTATCTGGAATCACCACTGCTTTCAGGGAAGTGCAGTATTCAAAGGCACTCTCCCCTATGGTCTTCACACTTGCAGGCAGCGTGTATTCCTGGAGATTTGAGAACCTGGCAAATGCCTCATGTCCCACGTTGGTGATTCCTTCCCCTACCGTCACGCTGACAATCTTTTTCCGGTAAGCCTTGTAGGGTTGGTAATCATAATAACCCAGTCCCGCCATCTCACCGGTGCCAGTGAGTTCCAGTCGGTAGGTATCATTTCCCAGACCGTACAGCGCGGCAATCACGTTATCGTCAAAGACTGCATAAGTGTCAAAGCTGTTCCCATATTTGCCGCTGCTGTTGCCCATATTCCACTGCATCAGCCTGTCATCGGGATAGACAGTCAGGTCATGGGGGCTGATGCCTTCATCGCTGCTTCCGCCTCCGGCTCCATCTTCCCCATTTTCCCTGTCTCCTTTGGAATCACCGTCCAGCCTGTTATTATCCGTACCAGCCTCAGTATCTGTACTGGATCCGTCATCCGCATCTTCCCTACCGGCTTCCTGTGTGTCCTCGATGCCGTCTGGCTCTGCACAGCTGCCTGACACAGCCGCCCCGTCCCCTCCCGATACCGTTCCGCTGTCATCCAGGCTTCTTTCCGTGCTGTCATCCCCCGGCTCCGCCTCTCCCATACCCCTCCCGGCAGCATCATCGCCTTGTTCTCTGGCGGCATCCGTCCCTGCGGCAGCACTGCCTGATTCTCTGGCGGCATCTGTCCCTGCGGCAGCACTCCCACTGCCTTCAGCATTCTCTCCGGGTGCAGTGCCATTTTCCACGAAACTTTCCTTCACCAGGTTGTTTCCAGATCCTGTGCTTTCCGCCTGCACAGGGCACAGCCCGGATATTACAATACTGAAACTCATCAGTACCACGGCTGTGCCTGTCCTCATAAACTGTTTCATGTCCGTCCGCTCCTTTCCAACTTTTTCATCCCCCCTGTTATTTCTCTTTTGTTTCCCTACCACCCCCTTTCCCAGAAGCATTCAGCCACCAAAGGCTTATTCATCCCTCAGATACAGCCAGATGTCAGTCCTAAGGGCATACCAGCGGAAGAAAAAATGTATCCGCTCCTGTCCTGCCATCGCCTCTCTGCCTGGTCTGTACCCCCGGCATCCTATCCCCCACCAAAGCCCCGGGCCATGTCGTGGCTGACAAGGCTCGCATAATACTGGCTGATGGTCACAGGGGCATTGAACAGGGCAGAAAGGGTGTAGGCACGGACATTCCCCACAAGGGTAGTATTCTTATCCAGGCAGTCCATTACATACTCGATGTGGGAACTGTCCAGTTTTAGGAAACGGTTCTTCACCACCTCCGTGCACATGTCTTCCTGGTTGATGCGGGTGGTCTTCCGGCTGCTGCTGCAGGTTTCCGCCATAAGCTCCACGAAGCCGTCCAGCCTCTCCCGGTCATAAGGATGCCGTTCCAGGAGGATGGGGTAGCTGATGTTCTCCCGTATCAATGCACAGTAGGCGCTGTACAGTTCCATCCCATCCATCTGCCCTCCCCCATCCGCTCCTTCTCCCCTTTCCGCCCGAAAAACATCCGGCATAACCGGATTGATGGATGGATCAGTCTCATTCATCTCAGTATTGTTAAAGTCAGTATTATTTGTTTGTGTTTTTCGCAATTCAAGACTTGTGGTTTTCACATTTCCTGATTTGTGATTTTCACATTTCTGGATTTGTGATTTTGCATCCTCCGGCTGTCCGGGCTTACCAGGCGGTGTAAATCTATTCCCCGGTGCCGGTTCCGGCCCTGATGGTACAGTCCCCACAGGCAGATCAGGCGGAGGATTCTTCCCAGGCGCCTGGGGCTTCTGGATGAAGTTCTTCACATAAATCACGTTGGGTTTCCCCAGTCCACGCCGTTTCCGTTCAATCAGCCCGGCTCCCTTTACGGAATCCAGTTCACCCAGCAGCCTGTTTGCTTTCTGCTCCGCACAGACAAGCGTCTCCATCACATCGGCAATGGTAAAGATGATGTACACCCTGCCTTCCCCGTCCATCCACCTGTTTTTCACGGAGAGAGACATCCGGTCCAGCAGAAGCCCATAGAGCACCTTTGCCTCCACTGATACTCCCTTAAAACGGCTGTCGGTAAACAGCACTTTGGGAATACGGTAAAAACTATACTGTTCCGCCTCGTTGCCATAGTAATAATCCAGTTCAAGCGGCATACGGACCTCCTTTCTCCCTTCCGGGCAGACTCTGAAGTCTGCCATATTGTTTTCAAATTCCTGCTGTATGCCCTGCGGCATCCGCCGCAGGAGAAATCTATCAGAACGCAAAAAAGCCGCCCGGCAACTGTTTTAGTCAGTCACCGGACGGCTTTATACGGCACTTTCCATCCTATCTTTTATTCATCCCCTCCATTCCCCTGTCCCGCTTTCCATGTTTCCAGAAGAGAGACGATGACATCCTCCATCTGTTTCGGGGTATAGGAATTCGGGAAATACTGCTTCAATTTCTCTTTTTTCAATATTACCTGCACAGGCACAGAGCGTTCTTCTGTAAGGATTGCGTCCATGACATGCCTGCCCAGTTTTCCTTCCTGGCTGTACTTTTTCAGCCGTACCGCCTGTTCCAGGGACGGCACGCAGGACAATTCGTTTATAAGCTCCAGCAATGCGCCCTGCTCTTCCTGTGTCAGGTAGGACAGCTCCACTGCCGGGTTGAATGCAAGCTTTTTATCATCCACCATCTGAAGCAGCTCCGGCAAAAGCTCTGTCAGCCGGATATACCGCTGCACCTGTTTACGGCTTTCCCCCATTTCCTGTGCGATAATTTCTACAGATATTTTACCCTTTAAATTCTGGCCAACTTGGCCAGAATTATTTTCAGATGGCCTCCCTGCTTTCCTTTTAATCGCCTCCAGCTTCATCCTATAAGCCCAGGCCTTCTCACTGGGAAGCAGATTCTCCCTCTGGAGGTTGCTGTCAACCATGAACAGCGTGGCTTCTTCATCATCCAACTCACGGATAATAACCGACATAACGGTTCCTCCGGCCAGTTCCAGCGCATGTCTGCGCCTGTGTCCCGCAATCAGCTCATAACCGCCCTCCCCACGGGGGCGGGCAATACCGGGGACAAGGATACCATGGATTTTGACACTCTCCACCATTTCCTGCATGGCTTCATCGTCCAGTACCTTAAAGGGATGTCCCCGGAAGGGGAAAAGTTCCCCCAGGGGAATCTCCTGTACTTTTTCACCTGTTGTTCCTACAGCATCCCCTACAGAAAACAGGTCATCATAAGATGTCATCTGGATATTCTTTGCACTGCTCTTCATACTCCCGCCACCTCCCTGGTAAATGCCTGGTAGGCTGTGGCCGCTTTCCCAGACGGATCATGGCGGTAGATGCTCTTCCCCTCCGCGCTGGTCTCAGCCACCCGCACCGACATGGGAATGATGCTGTCAAAGACCCGCAGCTTCCCATCATAGGTGCTGTGCAGGAGCTCCACAATGTCCTTCGCATAGTTTGTCCGCATGTCTGCCAGTGTCACAAGGATTCCGGAAACAGAAAGTCCGGGATTAATCTGGCGACGCACCTTTGCTATTGTCCTGAGAAGCTGCTCCAGTCCCTTGATCGAGAGGTATTGGCTTGCTGTGGGGATAATTACCTGGTCCGCAGCCGCAAGGGCATTGATTGTGAGCATTCCCAGGGATGGCATGGTGTCCAGGATAATGGCATCATAGGAATTCCTCACCAGCTTCAGGAATTCCCGAAGAACCGTCTCCCGGCTCATAGTGTTTACCAGCGTGACCTCCATGCCAGACAGCTCTATGTTGGCGGGAATCAGGTCTACCCCTTCCTCATGCCGGAGGATTCCATAATCCTCCGGCAGCGGGGTGTCATTGATGATTCCTGCCAGTATGTCGGACAGCGTAATTTCAAGCTTGTCCGGCTGCTGAAATCCCAGGCTCGCTGTCAGCGAACCCTGTGCATCCATGTCTATCAGGAGGACTTTCTTCCCTGTACGGGCAAGGCCAATGCCAAAGCTGACACTCGTGACGGTTTTTGCGCATCCGCCTTTCTGGTTACATACCGCATAAACAGTCGCCGCCATCATCACACCTCCCCTCTCACACGGACGGTCAGGCCGTCCATATCCACGCTGCCGTAACCTACCAGAAAATAATCTTCACCATTGTGCTCCAGCGTGGTCCACACCCAGTAGGGAACATTCCGGTATCCATCATCCACCAGAGCCTCAATGGGGCTTCCGCTGGTATAATAATGCCCGCTTTCTGTTTCATACCTCCCGGATTCGTTCCGGTGCAGCCTGCTCACTTCCCTGATCGGGAGTGCCAGATATGTAAGCCTGCCCCTCACTTCACCCAGGCTCCGCATAATGGCCTGCAGTTCCTCCAGTAAGAAAAGCTGCTCGCTATCCTTGTAGTTGATCTCCAGGTCACCCAGGTCATCGCACTTATCATAAGTAGAGTATCTCAAAACGCTATCAATCTTCGATTTCAAGTCATTTGTCTTCTCCAGTACCATTTTTAAATCTGCCATACCTTCCCTCCTGCTATGCAGAGCACAATCTGTAATTCCACAATATTCTTCAACTGCTTTCTCTGGCATTTTCTGTGCTAGTTACCCGATTTTGCATTCATTTACAAAGGGGCTGTTTACCTCCTTTCAGGAAACAGAGCCCCCTTCGATAATAGAATCCTTCTCTGCTTCCTAACAATATGGAATTGTCTTTAACAGGAAAAATATTGACACTAATATTTAGAAAAACAGATTGTATAGATTGTTACATGATACTGCAGACAAATCTGATACCCCATATGTTATTTTAGTGTCAAGTTACTGATTTTTCCCAAATCAGAATGAAAATGATGCCTTTTCCATTCTCTTTCACCGCTTTTGCGGCATTTAAAACTTTGGACGAAATCAGTGGAAACCCTTGATTTTACTGGTTTCTCACCAACTTGACACTATAATAACATAAGACCCCAAGTGTTTCCTCTGATACCCATAACTCCTCCCCACCCCAAAATCATCATAATGCGTATAATCAAACCCCCTCGCCAACGGAAAATACCCCTTCAGCCCATACCGTTTTTCATAATTCCCGTTTTCTGCATTCTTCGGATTCCCGTTCTGTACCTCTCCCGATACACCGCTGCTTCCGCCGGTTCCCTGAATATCCTCCCAGTACTCCCCCACCAGCCCTCCGATAGCAGCATCATAAGCTTCCTTATAATAAGAATAATATTTCAAATCCTCCGTCAGCTCCTCCATCGTACTCTCGCCTTTCGAAAGCTTCTCGGCTGCCTTTTCCATGGTCTTCAATGCGTCCTTACCGAACTCCCCACCGGTCCGTGCCGCGGTAAATGCAAGAAGCTCTACCCAGTCTATCTCGTGCTCCGCCCCGTGCGTCTTCACATCCCAATCATAAGCCTGACAGAGCGCTTCGTAAGATACCGTAAAATCCACCCATTTTATGTAATCATTCTCAATAGAAAGCACATGGTCATTGATAGTCTTCTCCGCCGCGGCCCTTTCCTGCCTCCCCAGTGTCAGTACAGCAAATACCAGAACCATGACACACTCCGCCATGATTCCTTTCCTCAGCCATCCCATATACTTTACATTCCGCTTTTCGTCCATTTCTACTCCGATTATTTCATTATTGCATGTATATGACTGATAACGAAAGCTGATTCCTGTCCATAACAGAAAAAGCCGGAGCGTCAGGCTGACTTCTGCCTCACACTCCGGCTTATATACATCATTTTCTGTTTTATGAGACTGCTATAATCCGGCCGCCGCCTCCTTACGCCTCCGGCTCGATCAACCCGTAGGTATCTCCCTTGCGCTTGTACACCACATTCACCTGATCTGTCTCCGCATTGATGAAAACATAGAAATTATGACCCAACAGCTCCATCTGAATGCAGGCATCTTCCGGATACATTGGCTTGATATCAAACTTCTTGGTGCGGACTATCTTGATCTCCTCATCATCCATGTAGTCATTCTCGACATACATCCTGCTGAAATCTCCTGCGGACTGCTTCTTGTCCACAATCTTGGTCTTATATTTCTTCAACTGGCGCTCAATGATCTCTTCCACCAGGTCAATGGAAACATACATATCGTTGCTGACCTGTTCGGAACGGATGATATTGCCCTTTACCGGAATGGTCACCTCAATCTTCTGCCGTTCCTTCTCAACGCTCAGGGTTACATGTACTTCCGTATCAGGATTAAAATATTTCTCCAGCTTGCCGATTTTATCCTCTACAGCTGATCTCAGTCCGGGCGTTACCTCTAAATTTCTGCCTACGATAATAAATTTCATATGATTCATCCCTTTCCGTTGTTATTCCCATAGCCGGCTTCTTTCTGAAACTGCCCTCACAGATCCCGGAAAGAATATTGCTAACCCGGAACACCGATTCCCGAACCGCTTCTTACACGACAGTCCGAACAAATCAGTAAAAACTGCGTTCATACAGCAGCTGACTCATGGGTTAAAATACCTGTACCTTATTGCAGGTATTTATTGTATAGACATTATAGCATGACAGAGCGGGGTTTTGCAACAACTTAACAGATTATTTCAATTTTTTTCTCTTTACCTTTGTCAACAATAAATTCATATTTTTGCATTTTCACTTCTTCTTTTATCTAATTTTGCCAAAACAAATTTTCGATTACTTTCTCCTTATTGCTGCCTGAAAAATATACTGAAATATGTGGATAATGTGTATAACTTCGTGCATAAGTGAATTTTACAGTCTTTCCGGAGCTTTTTTATGTGGATAACATCTGTTTTTTTACGTTTATTAACATTCTGTTTTTCACTTTCTCTAAAATTCCCAGTCACTTTGCACAAATCGCTTTTCCAGGTATGCCTATACATAAGTGTTTTCCTGATAAGTACAATTTTTTCCACCAAGCACCAACTTTCCTGATATGCGCAATTTTTCCACCAAGCACCAACTTTCCTGATATGCGCAATTTTTCCATCAAGCACCAGCTTTCCTGATATGCACATATTTTTCCACCTGTGCGGTCGGATGCTCATTTGAGTACCTTTCCTAATACATACAAGTTTTCCTAATAAAATAAGCCGTACCCCGCTGAAGGGTACGGCTATTTTCACTAACCTTAGAAGATTCTCCTGATTGCCAGAATATTTCTATAATTTGCATTGGATACAATAATGCCGGTCCTCTCATTGGATGCATGTACGATCTGTCCGTTTCCAATATAGATTCCCACATGTCCTGAATAACATACGATATCACCCGGCTGTGCATTCTCCAGTCCGTCCACTCCATATCCCTGTGAGCGGTCTGCTGCGGAAGAATGAGGCAGGCTCACACCAAAGTTCGCATATACGCTCATTACGAATCCTGAGCAATCGGTACCGTTTGTCAGGCTGCTTCCGCCGTATACATAAGGATATCCAACGAACTGCAATCCATATTCCGCAACTGCCTGACCCATCTCGCTGCCGCCGCTGACGCTGTAAGACTGGGTATTCTGAGCAGGTGCACTGTTCTGTGCGTTCTGCTGGCTCTCTGCTGCCTTCTGAGCAGCTGCAGCACGGGCTTTCTGACGTTCCTCTTCTTCCTTCGCCAGACGTCTCTCTTCCTCTTCCTTTGACTCTGCCTGAACGAATTCACTGTGAAGCGATACGTAATCGGTAGATACCCAACCGATACCTTCCTCTACGTCCACCTTTACCCAACCTTCTGTCTCTTCCAGAACGATCAGGTCATCCGCCTCGGGAACCATTCCCAAAATAGAACATTCCGTACTGGGCTCTGTACGTACAAACAACGTCTGGGTGGTAACCGTCGCGATACGCTTTCCGACTCTCTTTGCCAACTCCACGGCATCTTCGCCGGTGACACAGAACTCCCCTTTCACATAACCGGTAACCGAACCTGAGCTAATCTGATACCATCCGTTCTCTTCCGAAATAAAAGTTCCTACGGAATTATTGTAAAGCTTTCCTAAAATCTCTCCTTCCTCACTGGGCAGGCTTCTCACATTTACATAATTCGTGACCTGGGCAATCACCAGATTCCGGAACAAATCCTCCTCCGTGGGCTCTGACTCTGCCTGCTCTTCTACCTGAAACCATTCAATAATAGATTCTATCGGCATCGTGGGAACATCATTCGTAACCTCTTCAAGCTTATTTCCATTGGAAAGCGCCAGGCTGACACCGCCGCCGGGCAAAACGGATGAATCGGATGCATTCGAGGCCTCTGCACTCATTCCAAAAGTAGAAAATACCAGGGTTGCCGTCAGTGCATAAGCCGTTATTCTTATCGTGTTACGTGCCATTTTTATCTCCTCTCCTGTGTGCGAAAGTTATGTATATTTTGATTTGTTTTTATCATGAATTATTACATTGATGCCTGAACTTATTACAGAGTTGTTACATCTGTTAATAAATATAGCACTGTTTCTTAATTTTGTCAACCCATGCGGAAAATTTGTCAAATCTTGTGTAATGCCCATTTTATGCGGCTTCCCGGACATTTCTTCCCGAAAAGGGTCTTAAAAAAACATTTTTTTCTTTCGAAAATCTTTCGCTTTCATTCATAATTCTAAAAAACTTTCGCACGTAGATAAAATACGGCATCATCACGCCTCAATGGCGCAAAAAGGAGCTGTCAGGAAACAGCATTCGTTACCCGGCAGCCCCTTTCATCTGTTACAGATAGTTTTCCGCCGATGTAGCGGCATTTGCGCCGTCCGCCACCGCAGTAGCGATCTGGCGCAGCGGCTTTTTCCGCACATCCCCGGCGGCAAAGATACCTGGCACACTGGCAGCGCAGTCCTCGCCTGCCAGCACATACCCGCCCTCGTCGCAGGCCACCAGATCCCGCACCAACTCCGTGCCGGGTCGGATTCCTACTGCCACAAACACACCGTCCACCGGCAGCATATGGCTCTCCTGTTCCTTCAGATTTTTAATACGGAGCCCGTTCACCGTGTCTTCTCCCGTAATCTCCTCCACCACATGGCTGTACAGAAATTCCACATTGGGCATTTCCTTCAGTTCTTTCTGCAGGACATAAGCCCCACGCAGCTCATCACGCCTGTGAATCAGATACACCTTCTCACAGAGGCGGGACAGGTAAATGGCATCCTCCAGAGCCACGTCGCCGCCGCCCACTACAGCCACCGTTTTTCCGCGAAAGAAGGCACCGTCACAGGTGGCGCAATAGGACACACCCTTTCCGGAGAATTTCTCTTCTCCTTCCACATCCAGGGTGGCATGGGCAGCCCCGGTGGCGAGAATGACTGTCTTCGTCTCCAGGTCCCCCTCTGTAGTGTGCACCATCTTGCTGCTCCCCTTGTCCTCAATGGACAGAGCGGCAGCTTCCCGGAATTCCACACCCATTTTATCCGCATGCTCCCTGAACTTCATCCCCATGTCAAAGCCGTCCGTTCCTGGCATGCCCAGATAATTGTCCACCTCATAAGTGTTCAGCACCTGGCCGCCACTCATGGGATTCTTCTCCAGTACCAACAGGCTCAGGCCTGCCCGCTTTCCGTATATGGCGGCGGAAAGCCCTGCAGGGCCGGAACCGATAATGATTAAATCGTACATTTTTCCATCTCCGTTTCTGCTTATTTTATATTCAGGAATTGTCGAGACACTTCCTTATAACCGAAAATACTTACCCGGCAAACCGTATGACGAAAGGCCGCCATGTACAGCTTACGGCCGAATCTGCCCGTTTCCATAGATAATATATTTCGTGGCAGTAAGCTCTTTCAGACCCATTGGCCCCCTGGCATGAAGCTTCTGAGTACTTATGCCAATCTCTGCTCCGAACCCGAATTCCCCTCCATCCGTAAAGCGGGTGGAGGCATTGACGTACACTGCAGCAGCATCAATTTCATCCAGAAAACGCTGGGCATTGGCATAATCCTTCGTAATAATCGCCTCTGAATGGCCTGTATTGTAACGGTTGATATGGGCAATGGCCTCGTCGATATTCCGAACCGTTTTCACGGAAAGGATGTAATCCAGATATTCCCTGCCCCAATCCTCCTCTCCTGCGGGAATGATAGAGTTGTCCGCTTCCATGGCTCTCTCATCGCCCCTCAGTTCCACCTTTTTCTCAGACAGCCGTGCTGCCGCCATCGGAAGAAATGCATCCGCAACCGCCTCATGCACCACCAGCGACTCACAGGCATTGCAGACTCCGATTCGCTGTGTCTTTGCATTGAAGAGGATTTCCGCCGCCATATCCAGATCTGCGGAAGCGTCTACGTAAATATGGCAGTTGCCCGTACCCGTCTCGATCACCGGAACTGTACTCTCCTGTACCACCTTGCGGATCAGGCCTGCTCCGCCCCTGGGAATCAGCACATCCACATATTCGTTCATTTTCATAAAACGCGCCGTCACCTCTCTGTCCTGACTGGCAATCAGCTGCACTGCTGTCCTGGGCAGTCCGCAGTCTGACAGCGCTCTCTGCAGTACGGTCACAATTGCTTCATTCGAATGAAGAGCATCACTCCCGCCTTTTAAGATTACCACATTTCCCGATTTAAAGCAAAGCCCGAAGGCATCCGCCGTCACATTGGGCCGTGCCTCGTATATAATGCCGATTACCCCCAACGGAACCCGTTTCCGGCCAATCATCAGGCCGTTGGGGCGTTTCTTCATATCCAAAACTTCCCCCACAGGGTCATCCGCTGCTGCTACCTGCAGAAGCCCTTCCGCCATACCGCGAATCCTGTCTCCATTTAAAGCCAGCCTGTCCAAAAGTCCCTGAGCCATACCTTTTTCCCGGGCGGCAGACATGTCCTTTTCATTTGCCTGTATAAGCGCGGATTCCGCTTCTACCAGATATTCTGCCGCTTTCCTCAGCGCCTTATTCTTATCCTCGCTGCCCAGCGTACGCAGCACAGCCTCCGCTTCCTTTGCCCGTATTCCAATCTGCTCCAGATATTCCATGCTGTCCTCCCTCTCCTCTTCCGCATCCGCCTCCCTGACGTCTGCTCATAACACGCGATTTCCTATATCAAAACATTTCTGCCAACACACTTTTTCCTTTTCCGTCATACATCCCAAATCTGATTCATCTTAATATTCCTATTGTATACCGCTTTTTGTCCCACATATATAGAATCGAAGGGTTTGGCTCTTCCGATATCTACCCCTCCAGAAACGCCCCCAACTCAAAATGCGCATCCGGCTTTGCCAGAAAAAGCGTCCCTTTCCGTACACCTTCCAGCAATTCATGAAGGACTCCCACATCCGCGCCGTTTGCGATAATCATATCCGCCCCTGAAGCCGTGGCAATCCGGGCGCTGGCAAGCTTGGTGGCCATACCGCCCGTCCCCACTGCGCTGACAGCTCCCTTACCCAGCCGCATCATCTCATCCGTCAGGCTTTCAACGGTATCAATAAAGCGTGCATCCGGATTCTTGTGGGGATCATCGGTAAACAGTCCGTCAATGTCCGATAAAAGGATTAACAGATCCGCATGTATCATGGCTGCCACAATGGCCGACAGCGTATCGTTGTCGCCGAACTGCTGCAGCTTCTCCAACTCGTAGGTGGATATGGTATCATTCTCATTCACAATGGGGATGACGCCCAATTCCAACAGCTTTTCAAAAGTATTCTCCGCATTTTTCCGATTGATGGGATTCAGCATGGTATTCTTGGTCATCAAAATCTGAGATGCCACATGGTTATATTCCGCAAACAGCTTCTGGTACATTACCATCAGCCTGGCCTGGCCCACCGAAGCACAGGCCTGTTTCAGCGAAATCTCCACAGGACGCTCCTTAAATCCAAGGGTTCTGCTCCCCACTGCAATGGCACCTGAGCTGACCAGTACCACTTCTATCCCCCGGTTGCGGTAATCACAAAGCTCCCGCACCAGCCTTTCCAGCTTAATCAGGTCCGTCTCCCCGGTTTCCGCATGGGTCAGGGAAGAGCTTCCTATCTTTACTACAATCCGCTTTTTATCTTTCAATCTTTCCCGATTCATTTTATCCTCTCCCTCATAAAGTAAATTCCCCACACATCATCCCTGCCTTCCTCATCTTGCAGCAGACTTTATTATACTAAAGAAACTGTCTTTTTTCAAGTTCTTCAAGACGCCCCTGCCAACGGATTTATGAGTCCGGGCTATACCGAAGGCCTGGACAGGGACTCCAATGCAATACCGTACTCTCTGTACAATTTCTTTCTTGCCGTCTTATCTCTTGCAGCAAGCCTTGCATCTTCCGTTCTTCCATCCTCCAACAGCTTCCCCATCAAATCGGCAAGACACGTCTCTCCCTGTTCCACGCCTTGTCTCACGCCTCGCTTCAAGCCCTGCTTCTCCGCAGCTTTCCTACTGTCCTCCCAGGCTTTACACATATCCGCTACCTCCTCGCCATTTTCGTTTACTGTAAACTGAAAATATTTTCTTACATCTTTTATATTCGTGCATACATCGATAACATCCACCGCGCTCTTTGGGATTCTTCTAAAGTATTCCTGATTCTCCCGAATAAATGCCTCATATTTTTTTCCGGACCTGGTACATTTCATAATTCCAAGCACATACTTCAAATCCGAATCCATCTTCTGCAGCTCTGCGTCCGGTATACTCCTCATGTGAATCAGATGCACTCTGTAATCCCCGAACAGGCTGCACAGTTTCAACGGAATATCCCTTATCTTCGTCATCTCCCCTAACGACAGCGGCCTGTCCCATTTCTTTCTGCCCCAATACAAGGTAAGGTTCAGAATCGGCTCCAGCAAATCCTCTTTCCTGTACCGGTACAGAAAGCCATCCCCGCCCTCATAAACTGCATTTTCCCCACTGTTCTTCTCCTGCATCCTCTCAATCTGCCGTCCATAAGCCCGGCAGTCAAGCTCCATGAGCCGCCACGGATAGATCAGATTGACGGCATTCTGGTTCTCCAACCCCAGCAGAAATGCAAATCTGCCCGTTCTGACTCTCTTTATCCTGTCTCTCTGACGAAACGACATCCGCCCCTCCGAATTTCTGACAGGGTAAAACCCGTCCTCTTCCTCGAACTGCCACCCCTCCGGCAGCTTTTCTCCCAGATAGTACTCCAATACAGACTGCAGCCTGTCCGCCCTGTTCATATACACATTCAGCACATTGTTCGCCTCTCCCATGGTTTTTGCCTTTCCGCAGACGAATGAATGCCGAAACCCGGACAACAGCGCCTGCAAAAAAGCATACCGACAGCCAACGTCATTATCCACTCCCTGCTCATATCTTATTTTACTGGTATCAAGCAGGGAATTACTGATAGAATAAGATTGCCAGACGGTAAATACTGCGCTTAAACAGCCGCAGTTAGAATCTCCTGCTTATTGAATTTACTTTGTGTTACTTCCTGTTTAAACTACAATAGCATAATTTGACAAACTGTGCAATAGAAATTTTTATCAACACAAAAACAACACAAAAACCACATAGAGCAATCGCAAAGTCTATCACGCTAAATAAGCCGTTTTTCCAGACATTAAGATAAATGCTTAGAATTATGCCATATCACCCCAAAACAAATTACCAAACCGTAACGAATTCAAGTTAGATATGCAATAAATTGTGAAATGCATTGATTTATACAAATCACGAGAACCCATTACAGGCATTTACCACTTTGCAATTGCCAAAAGCGCAAATACAAACGGCCGGGACCTCAGCTTTGCTGAAATACCGGCCTTTATCCGAAGCCTGTACGCTGTCTCTGCACACGGCTTCTCACCTCCAATTATACTTAAGCTTACCAGTATAATCCACACCAATTAACCATAACCGCCCTTTACCTGCCGCTCTTCAAAATCGCCGCCAACATGTGAAACATCACCCCGCATGCCGCAAAGGCCAGCGCATACAGCTTCCCCACATCGCCCGCCAGCATGGACATCAGGGTCCCAAGCACAGGAAAATGGTAAACGGACTTTCCCACCAGGCTTTCATAGGGCACCGGCACTGTGTCCTCCTCGCTGTTGGCATCCCCTTTGGTGATAAACTCCCCTTCCACATACCGGTTCTCTTCCACCCTGTGGCTCACCACCGAACCGTTTCTCATGAATGCAATCACGTCCCCGGCTTCTACTTCCTCCGGGGCAGTCTCCTCCACATAAAGGATGCTTCCCACCGGTATCTCCGGCTCCATGCTCCCGCTTACCACCTCGTAAATCTCATATCCCATCAGCCTGGGCACAGTCAGCGGGATAAATGCTGCTATCACCCCCAGCAGAATCAAAGTTCCAAGCACGCTGCAAAGGGCAGGAAATACTTTCCCGCCCTTTCTTTCAGAAGGACTTATGATTGCCTCCAGCCTCTCTTCATCAGGAAGACTTGCATTTACCTCCGGCCTCTCTGTCATGATTTTTCTTCCTTCTTATTCTTTTTCTTCAGAAACAGGAAATACCACGCCGCACCCACAGCGCCAAGCGCCACGACTATAACAACCGGTACCGGAATCCCCAGAAGTCTTGCGTCAGCCGCAACCTTCAGGAAATTGCCTGCAGGAACATCGTCCTCGTCCAGGTCCCGTACTTCATCGGGTGCGTTGCCCGTGGGAGTCTGCGAATCCGGAATATTCTGTCCTGCGCCCTGGTTTGTTCCGTTCTGGACCGGCTGCTGCGCACCCTGGTTTCCTCCGCCTTCACCTCCCGGTCCGGCCGCCGTAGGCAGCTCCGGGTCCTCTATCACTTCAAAGCCGGGGACCGTAGGCACCGTGGGAGCAGGTGCGGGTGCCGGGGCAGGAAGTTCCGGTGTGGGCGCTTCCGGCTCCGGCGCAGGCGCCGGAGGCTGAGGCGGCGCTTCTACCTCATTCCTCGTATATACAAAGGTAAAAATGTTCTCCGCCGGATCCTTCTGCAGTGTCTGGGTCATGTTATAGGCCTCCGGCGTCCATCCCTCGATGTAAATATATGCCACCACGGGACGGTCGCCTACATTGCCGTAGTAGGTCTCACTGGGCGCCAGAGCGTTCCCTGCACCGTCCACGTAATTGATTGTGTATGATGTGGCATCTCCCAGAATTCCGTAGGCAACCACATAGTCCATATCCCCAGTCACCAGGAAGGAGTTTGCCTGGGTACTGTCACTGTTATCCTTTCCGCTCTCGCGGATCCCCCTTACATAATACTTGCTGTTATCGTTCAGGGTCACGGCATTCTGGTAGAAATTAATCCGTGCGCCGTAGTGCAGGCCCGTGAACACCACCACCTCCCCGGTGGCAAAGCTTCCCTGCTGCCCGGCAAAGAAACGGATGGTATAAGTGTACTCCTCCTCTTTCGCCGAAGCCGGCATCGTCATGGCAAGGAACAGGCACACGGAAAGAAATATGTGTAAAAAGCGCTTCCATCTCTTCATCTTCCTATGCCTCCTTCTTCCCTTTTTTATGTTCCCTGAAGCAGTAAATGCAGTATATCAGGAGCAGCAGCCCGCTGACTCCGCCGGCTATGACAAGCAGCGGCAGCTGGCTTTCGTCACTTGTCCGGACAATGCCGGTTCCCCGCCCCGGGTTTGGAGTAGGCTGAGTGTCATCCACCGGCTGGGGCGGATTGCCCGGGTTCTCAGGATTGGGCCTGACAGGCAGGTCGTCCCGCAGCTCCACCGCAAAATTCATCTGCAGGTCCGCCAAAGTGTCCTGATAGCTGTTGCCCTGGGTCTCGCCGTCCAACGCCACCTCCAGGGTAATCATACCGCCCTCTCCGTTCTGAACGGTATCCAGGTAAAAATAATCTTTTAAAGCGTTTGTTGCTCCGTGAAGGCCTTCCCCCATCTGGGAAAGCATCTCGTCCACGGTACTGCTGTTCTCACCGCCTACGGTATCACTGTCAAAAAGAGTCTCCACCGTACCGCTTTTATCCGTATAGAAAAGGCGGTAGGTATAGGCGCCTCCTCCGGTTTCCTTATTCGCGCTCCTGTCCTCCAGGGAATACAGTACCTCGTTCTGCATATACCAATCTGTGGCTGTAGGATTCTCATTCTTCAGCTTCAGGGTGATGATCACATTGTCCCCGGGCTGCATGCCTCCCACCACATCGTTGATATCCGCTGTGCTGAAGCTGCTCACCATCTGATTCTCAGGGCTGAAGGTCACATTCCAGTTTTCATCCCCGTAAAAGGTCTCTGCATGAACCGGAAGCACCAGGCCGAAAGCCATCAGGCCGGAAAGCATTCCTATCCATATCTTCCTATTTTTCATGAATGCCACCTCCCTACTCTGCAAGGCTTAAGCAGCCGTCTTCATTTACAGTGACCCGTTTTCCCCAGGCACTCCATATGGCATCCTGCGCATTGTGCTCCTGTACCGCATCCACCTCTGCCTCTATCCGGAAAGAAACACCGTCGTAATCATATGTGGTAATAATCGTGGTATAGTTTCCTTCCTTCTTCGTCTCCTGGGAAACCTTCTTCGCGATGCTGTCGTCTATGGTCAGGGAATCCGCGAAAAGCGATGTCTCCGAAGCCCCCTGCCCTTCCGCATAAAGAAGCTTATTGTAATAAAGGACGGTACGCTCTTTCGTGCGTGCGCCTTCGTCTTCTGTCCAGTCCGTCCCGATGTTTACCAGGTTCAGGTCTATCAGGTCCGGGGAAAGGTCCCGGAGCTTGTTTCCATTTGCATCCAGCCAGTATTTATAGATGCTGACGCGGACATACTGGTTAATGGTTCCCGTATTTTTCACCTTCAGCTGCTCCTGGTATCTCTTTCCAAGGGTCAGTTCCTCTCCCTCGGGAAGCATGTTTTCCAGAAGAGCTCCCGTGTGCTCGTTCCAGGTTCCGTCCCCGGCGCTGCTGTAATCCCGCCAGGATACCTCCCTGTCATTTTCCAGAAGGGATACGCCTATGTCATACATCTGGATCCTGGATGTATAGGTCTCCGAGTAATAGGTCAAGGCTGCTCTGGTCCCCCCGATGGAGCTGCCCAACAGCATGGCAACCGCCGCCACAAAAAGTACCGCAGTTACTATGGGGGATGCTGCCTTTATCCGACTCTTCGGCTTCTGCTGCTTCTTCATGATGCGTCCCCTCCTTCCGTGCTACCTGTATCTTCCATGCCGCCATCCGTGCTGTCAGCACCGTTCTGGGAATCCGTCTCTTTTGGCCTGCCGGTGCTCTCCGTACTTCCTGTGTCCAGGAGTTCGCTCCAGTCTGTCTCTTCTATGGTATAGGCACTGCCGTCCTCATGATACCTCACCGGCGTGCTCTCATAGATGACCACCACGTTGAAGCGCTCCATCTCCTCCGGGTCTGCCGGAATGTTCTCGATTCTGATATCCAACCGTCCCGTGCTTGCGCCGCCGTTTACTATATTTCCGTAATAATAGTACCCGTCGCTGCCCTGGGTCCAGCCCTCGCCGGAGTAGACAAGCGTGTACTGGCTCCCGCAGAACGCCCTGGCGCGGATATACACCGGCTCCGAACTCTCCACATTTTCAATCACCACGTGCTTCGTCCAGTCCGTGAACTCCTCCGTGATCTCCGTCCTGTCCCCTAGCTGGATGGTATAGCCGCCTGCCGCCTCCGCATAGGTGGTAAAATAGGACCAGGCCTCACCGATTCCGGCAAAGGCCACTGCCGCCAGGGCCGCCAGAGCAAGGGCTCCAGGATAAAAACTCCTTCTCTTCATCTTCTTCTCCTTATTCCAGTCCCGCATGACACGATACAGTACCAGCATCCGTGAAGAATTTCCGCCCGCAAAATGCATGCGTCCGTAAATCCTTCAGGCACTGTACCGTGTCATGCTGATTCCAGTCCCGCATGACACGATACAGTACCAGCATCCGTGAAGGATTTCCGTCCGCAAAATGCATGCGTCCGTAAATCCTTCAGGCACTGTAGAGTGTCATGCTGATTCCAGTTCCGCATTGGGCCATACTTCTACTCTCAGTTTCCTGCAGGCGGCTCGCCCTGGTTCCCGGCGGCTTCCTGTGCCGGGCTGGAATACCAGTGCCACGCCCCAGCCTCCTCATCGTATACAAACTGGTTCTTGATTCCATGGCCATTGGTCCTGCGGCCATCGTACTCGTTCTCGAACTCCACGGACACCACATCGTCCGCCGCTATCGTGGCCGTCCGATCTCCCGGCACGGTGAGCTGATAGCTGGAGCCGCTGTACACCTCCCGGACCGTGACCTGGGCCATGGCCGGAATCCTGTCCAACACCACCCTCTCCTGCCCAGCCGCCGTGAAGGTGATGCTCTCCACATTGCTGTAGACCACCTGGTCGTCCAGCATGCCCGTGACCTCGAAGACGAAAGTGGCGGATTCCTGGACGCCCCCCATGGTCTCGTACTCGGAAAGGGTCTTGACAATCTCCAGGGAGCCGTAGCGGTCCAGGCGCTCCGGCTTCAGGTTCACGGATGCTTCAAAAATCCAGTCCCCCGGATTCGCCGTGTTAATGATGCCGTTCCCGTCCGCCTCCTTGGTAGGCAGGGAAACCAACTGGGGGAGGAACGCGTATGTGTACTGCTGGGAATCGGCTATGGTGGCGATCCGCTTGGTCTCCTCCTGGGTCAGGGAATCCGTCTGCTCTATCTCTATCTTATAGTCCGCCAACTCCGTCAGGTTCCTGCCCCTGGCCACCAGCAGGTACAGGCCCGGAGCCAGGTTGCCCACCTTTGTGCCCGCAGACTCTCCGCTGCCGCTCACAGGGGTGCAGGGGGAAGCCGCGTCCAGGGCGATGGCGGCCGCCTGCTGGGCCGTCTCCTCCCAGCTCGCCGCGGGCTGCGCGCCCTCCTCCGGGCTGTCCGGAAGGTTCAGCGAGGCGTACTCCCCGGTCAGCTCGTAATGATAGGTATCCTGTCCCGATGTCTTCACGGCCCGGGCCACCTGGTACAGATCCACCACCACGTCCGCCCCTGCAAGATCCTCCCCGAAGCTGTCCGCCCCTTCCTTATGGGGATCCTCCGGATAGACGGTCAGGGAACAGCTTCCGGCCACGAACCCCTCGTCATCCGCCTCAAGAGGCGCCGCGATGCCCGCCATCGGCTCTGCGATGCACATACCGACGGCCAGGGTCAGCGCAGTCAGCAGATATATCCATCTTTTTTTCATGAGCAGTCTCCTCCTATTATTCGTTCCGTGACAGCCAGCCCGGCGCCGGATTCCGGCATGGGGTGGACGGCCACTGTTTTCCGGTTCTATTCTTTTTCTTCCAGATCTCCCTCTTCGGAGCCGTTCCTACGGAGTTCCTCCAGAATCTCTTTCTTGCTCTTCCTGGAGCCCTTGACGCTGCTGACGATCAGGGCAGTGACCAGCGTCACGAACAGAAGGGGAATCCCCACTGCGGGAATCACCACGTAATTCGGAATCCGCACTGCCTCCGCCACTACCACCACTTCACCGGCGATATTCTCTATGCGCTTGCCCCGCACCAGCATCCGGTGGGTGTTGACGCCATAGGGGGTACAGGTGACCAATGTACAGTAGTCCCTTCCGGGCTGTATGGCAAGCTCGTCTGTCTCCTCCGGCAGGACGATGCGGATCTGATCCACCATGTATGTGATAGTCTGGCCCATGACGTTCAGGGTGAAGATATCGCCCTCCACCATCCGGTCCAGATCCGAGAACAGCTTGGCGCTGGGCAGTCCCCTGTGGCCGGACAGCACGGAATGTGTCCGCTCCCCGCCCACAGGAAGGGATGAGCCCGGTATATGCCCCACCGCAATCTGCAGCACGCTCTCGTCCACGCTGTGGTAAACCGGAAGGTTCACGCCGATGGCCGATATCTGCACATATCCCATGATTCCCGTGCCGCCGATGTCCAGCATCTTCTCATACTCGGCATATTCCTCCTCGGTCAGGTCGAAATCCACACCGTTCAGAAGCTTGGTGTTGTAGGCCTGAGCCGCCTTGATGGCATCCTCCCTCTCCTGCGCGGACAGGTCTTCCACTGCCGTCACATATCCCGCAATCGCCTTTGTGGCGTGCATGGAATTCCACCAGTCGCTGATGGACGGATACAACAGAATCCCTACGCCTGCCAGCAGTATAATGAATAATATGATTGTCGAAATCGAAGGGCCTTTTCTTTTCTTCTTCCCCTTCTTTTTCTCGGCCTCTTTTTTCTTCATAGGTTTCCCCACTCTGAGTTGATACGGCAGCTCCTGGCTGCTTACTGACGTCGGCCGGATTGGCATGTGGCCATGTCGAATCCGTTGCTCGCCGCACACCGCGTGAAGGTGTCAGTTAAGTGCGGCATCCCCGGGGGCGGGGTTTCCGTCCCCGGGGTTTGTTGCTGTTCAAATGTGCTTAAGTACCGCAGCAATCCGGATTAGCGATTGCTCATGCGTTTCTTGGCAACCAACAGGATGCCTGCTCCGATTACCAGGATACCGCCTACTACGTAGAAGATGGTAGTACCGATGCCACCGGTGGAAGGAAGGAGGGAACCCTTCTGGTTGACGATGCTTGTATCAAGCATATTATCTGTTCCCACTGTTACCTTATCATTATTTGATGCAAAAGTTTTGGTCTCTGCATTAAATGTCAGGGTGAATGTAATCGGATCAATGGTATTGTATCCCGGCAGTGTCTTTATCTCAGTGATGGTATATTCTCCGGCTCCAAGACCCTTGAAAGTTACAGTACCATCTGCCTTAACTGTGCCCACAACATCTGTCTTTGTCTCAGTGTTCCCCTTTGCAACAACACTTGTCGTTTTTTTGTATTTGGTAGTTGTGCTCTCATAATCAGCCGTATTGTCAGTCTCATCGTCTGCCACGATAGGTGCTGTGGTGGTGTAAGTGCCATCCTTCAGCTTCCAGTACTCGCCATCGGCTGCCTCTGTGAAAGTCTCTTCTGTAACCAGAACAATGTTTACGCCGTTGCCAGTTAAAGTGAACTCAACGCCAGGAAGGAACTTATTGTCCTCATCTGTCTTTAAGATGGTCAGCTCGGTTGTATAAGTAACAACCTCAATCTTGGGAGTCTCACCTGTCGGGTGGGTAGGCGTGGGCTTATTCGGGTTCTCAGGAGGGGTAGTGGAGCCGTTACCGCTGTTGTTCGGGTCATTTGAATAGGACAGCTTGACATCATTGGGGTTTCCGTCTCCTGCTATTACAGCATTCTCATTCAGGGTAGCCTTATAGGTCAAAACAACCTCTGTGTCCTCTATAATCTCTCCAACTGACGGATCTGTTAAAAGAGACAATGCCTTTAAGTCCAGAATCCCTACTTCAATGGTGGTGCCTGTTGTCTCATTATATGTTCCGACACCCTTATAGAAATATTTTGTAACATCTACGCCATTAACAGTCACTTTGATGCTATTTTCCTTATAGGTAAGACCTTTGCTCAAAGTATCTGTGAACATGTAGTAATAGGTCTTGTAGTCAGCGATGTTGCTGGGCATAGTACCGGTAATTTCATAATTTACTTCATCGCCGATAGATGCCTCGTTGGTATCAACCTTGTCCGCACCTTCTACAATTTTCTTATCAGTTGTAGGGACATCTGCTTTAGGAGTAAACGTTAAAGTACCATTTACTACTTGAGTTACGTATAAAGTATATCCTACGTTCGTTCCTGTCAGTGAACCATCTTTATCTTTCACCAAGTAGTAACCTACGGGCAACTCTGTATATGTCGTTTCACTTCCAGTTCTGATAGGGTTACTGTTAAGATTCGTATATTTCTGAATAACCGCAAGCTTTGTTGTATCAGAAGTTGCGTCTTTAACCGCTTCCAGTTCATCCAAAACCGATGTCTCAACCTTCTCTCCCTCTGTTCCAGTACCATTTTGGCCCCACTTAATATTGGACAAAACGCCATCCGCATAATCACCAGTGAAAATCTGGTAAATTTCATAGGTGTGGGGTACTGATCCAGGAGTCTCTGTATTGTCTCCCGCTCTACTACCGCTTCCCTCATCCGGTGTGTTGGATGTACCAGGACTTGTTACATCCCCACCACCTTCTGTTGCGAATACAGTCAGGCTCATTCCCAGAACCATGACCATCGCCAGCAATATGCTGACTATCTTTTTCATACGCTTCATAACTTTCTCTCCTTCCATGATTTTGTACTTGTCTGAAGCTATGTGGGTAAATTCCCACAAATTTACTGTTCCTTTTTTCAGATTCCAGAGGATACCTCCCCCTCATCCCCTCCTTTCTCTGAATTTCTTTTTATACAGAAAGCCTGCGCCAAACAGAAGGGCTATGCCGCCTGCCATTGTATATAGGATTGTGCCGGAGCCGCCGGTCTCGGGAAGTGCGAATTTAAGGACATTGTTGTACTCAATTTCTACCTGGCTGTTCTTGGATATGGTGCCTGTAACAACGCCTGAGCCATTGCCATTTCCGCCTGAAGTCTCCGGCAGATAAGGATTGCTGCTACTTTCTTCCCATTGAAGCCCTTCTCCCTGTTCACCGGAGATATTTGTCACAGGACCTACCTCCTTGATGGTGTAGTGCGAACCATGGGGAAGATATTTTATAACGATATATTCCCCCTTCTTTAATGTGAACTTGGCGTTATTCCATATCAGGATATCATTGCCAACCACATTATTATTAGCGTCAAACTTGGTATAGGAATAATCATCCTTCAAACTATTTCCTGAAGCATCGCTGAACTGAATCTCAAAACCAAACACTTCGTTAGTCTCTTCGCCAGTTCCAGCATCCGTTGACCCATTTACCTTCTTTTGAATTCTCAGCTCCCCTGTATCCTGTTCCGTTGTGGCGAAGGATACGGACGGAAGCGTAAACTGCATCCAGCAGGTGGAACCGGAAGCGCCTCGCTCTGTGTAAAAGAATGTGAGTTTGTAATGTCCTTCGGTTTCTTTCTCGATATAATCCCACAGGTTCACATATTCGCCCACAGAGCTGTGCACACCGCCGATATCGCAAATCAGTTTTCCTGTATATCCAGGGCCGTCAAGAAACACCCACATGTCATCGTCGCCATAAAAGAGGTATTCCAAGGGTCCTACGTAATCCTCCACCAGGTCAAATTCAACTGTATAATGCATTCCGAAGTAATGGTTATGGTTTTTGCCGTCATCGGATACCGGCGCTCCCAAAGTATCCGAAGCACTGCTAAAACTACTTAAAGTAGTTATTATATCGCCTCCACTAGCATTCTTTCCATTCGGCTTACCAAACATTAAATCATGTCCTGCAGTGCCCGCAGAGCTGACACCATCCAACGGGTAAAAGTCATTACCGGCAAAATAATAGGTGTTATTCCAATTGGGTCTCTGCCTTTTAAATTTATCTACGCCATATTGGCTGCTTACAATATTGCCTTTTTCCTTCACCTCTACCCCAGTCAGCGTATACGTATCACCGCTCTGACTGAAAATAAGGTCGCCGACATATTCAGACTTTCCCTTTGCACTCCCATCATTGAAAAGATTAGGAGCTTTCACGTTGCCAGCATACTGAATCTTTCCATCCTTCAAACCTGTAACCAATCCGAAAGTAGGGCTGCCATAGGCAGCATTCAGGCTATTTGCCATGTTTCCCACGATATCGCCCATGGTAGTCTTCATTAATCCTTCCGAATTACCGAATCCGAATGTCTGATCTGGCGAATTGCTGTTAATTCCCTGTCGGTTCGTATACATATACCACAGAGCGCCGCTGTCATGCGTCTTTGCATTCCCTCGATTCACCAGGTTCGCCTCGATGGCATTGGCAGCTTTATACAGATTACCATTTGAAACATCATAGTCATAGAAATTCGCCCCGTTCTTCACAGTATCTGTTTTCACCGTATGCACTAGCCGAATCGTTGCATCTGATGTAATCAATATAAATTCATTTGGATACTCATCTTTTGTCTGCTGCTTATTGGTAAAATGCCACTCCTTTCCATTTTCGCAGCTGTACGTTTCCCATACACCACTACCTTTCCTCTGCACCGTGATTTCTTTCAGGACATAATTATCGTTTTTCGCAATTTTATTAAAATACACAAGACCCGGCGCTGAAATATAATCATATGAACCTGACGAGTAAACCTCTGTCAGTTTTTTTTCCATTTCGACTGTTCCGTCAGATGCCACTTTAATATTCAGTTTTTTATTCGGAGTTTTATTCTGCTCAGTGCCGTTTATCGGCAGATTTCCACCCTTACCGGCGCTTGTCAGATTTCCATCGGCATCTCTTTTCGCTGTATCAATAACTGTAATAGTATTGTTCTCTTTTGCATCAGCAAGCACATCGATTTCCGCATAAAACTCCACAGTAAACTTAGGATTCGCCTGGCTGGTTCCCACAATTGCTACAGTTCCGTCTTCGTTTCTCAGAGTCAAGAGCATCGGTGCCGCCATTGCTTCATAATCCACTACCATAGCATCAGCGATTTCACCTTCCGCTGCATCCTCTCCCAACTCTACAGCAGTAATCACCACCTCCGGCTTAACTTCCACGCCATCCGCTATCTGCTCCTCACCATCCAAATCCAGCGTCATAGGATCGACAGCCGTTTCCGCATATTCCACCAGCGCCTCGCTGGGCTTCACTTCTGCCGTCACTGTACAGTCCGACAAATCCAGCTTCTTGCCGTCATATAGCATTTTATAAGACAGCACCTGCAGGAACAGTTGGTCATCCAGCTCATCCGCTCCCTCTGTCCCGTCTGCGTACACAGCGGCTGCAGCCTTGGCATACTCTTCCGCATTCTCGTCCAAAGGATCGACACGGAACTCCAGTTCCTTTTCCAAATCACTGTTTTCAATAATGACAGAGACGCCGTTCTCTGAAGTCATAACATCTGCTTCCACATCGCCGCTGTCTTCCGCTTCGCCGCTTTCGCTCCCCTCAGGAAGCTCGGCGCTCTCAGCGTCATCTGTTCCCGCTTCAGCTTCTTCGTCCACAGCATCGTCTCCGGTACCGCTCTCTTCCGCCTCACTTTCCGCAGGGCTGTCAGGCACGGCGGTTTCTCCCTCCGCGCCTGGCTCTTCCTCCGGTTCCATATCCCCAACGGGAACATTGACTTCGCCCTCTATCCGAAATGTGACCTCGAATTCATCGGTCTCATACTTCAGTTCCGCATCCACCGGAACCCTCACGTTCTCCACGCCGTACCCGACAGCGATTTCCGAGAAGCTCTCCATCTCAAAGGTGGTGCTGCCGCTCTCCACCTTGCTGCCCTCCAGCAGCTCCGTGCCGTCCTCCGCAAAGTGGATGACCGTGATGGGCTTGCCCTCTGCCAGGCCGTCCTCGTTGAGGAACTGAATGGTGATGGTGACCGGGCTCTCAGGCTCCACTTCCTGGCCATTTACATAGAAGCCGATCTTCAGCAAAGCCCGCATGGTGGCCATGTCGTCTCCCAGGGCTTCCTGGTACTCCGCCTGGCGCTTCGCGTAGTGCTCGCCGTTGCTCTCCTCTGTAATCTGCTCCGCAAGCAGCTCGGCCTCCTCCGGGATATTGGCATCCCGGTTATAGACAGCCGTGATGATGAAGCTTTCGTTTTCGAAGGTCTTGGTGACGGACTGGCCGGATACCTTGCAGTCCTCGCTGTGGACATGCTCCAGGACTTCCGTCACTCCGCAGGTCGGCACGCCATCCGCGTCATAGCATTCCTCGGTATGGGTATGGAGCTCAATCTCCTCCTTGCCGCAGGAAGGCTCTTCTCCCTCTGCCGCCCCTTCCGGGTAGCACTCTTCGCTATGGACATGGGCCTCTCTCTCCGGCAGCGGGCATATCTTCTTTCCTTCTACATTGTAGCATTCGTCTGTATGGGTATGGACTGCAAAGTCGGCTTTCCCACAGGTCAGGTTCCCGGCTTCGTCATAGCAGTCCTCGTCATGCTGGTGAATCAGCTCATTGCAGTAAAGCGCATCCAGGGCGGAACCATTCTTGTTATAGCCGCAGATCAGATTCCCCTCCGCATCGTAGCAGTCCTCGTCATGCTCATGTATCTCTGCCGCATAGCCGCAGATTACATTGCCCTCTTCATCATAGCAACTCTCATTATGCACATGGGTGGCCGTCTCATAACCGCAAATCAGGTTCCCCTCTTCGTCATAGCAGTCCTCGGTATGGGGATGGGCCGCTGCCTCATAGCCGCAGACCAGGTTCCCCTCTGCATCGTAGCAGTTCTCCTCGTGCACATGGCTCGCCGTCTCATATCCACAGATCAGATTCCCCTCTGCATCGTAGCAGCTATCTTCGTGCACATGCTTCGCTGTCTCATAGCCGCAGATTAGATTCCCCTCTTCATCATAGCAGCTGTCCTCATGCACATGAACCTCTGTCTCATAACCGCAGATCAGGTTCCCCTCCGCGTCATAGCAGCTATCCTCATGCACATGGCTCGCCGCCTCATACCCGCAGATTACATTCCCCTCTGCATCGTAGCAGCTGTCCTCATGCACATGGGTGGCCGTCTCATAGCCGCACTGCAGGTTCCCCTCGGCATCATAGCAACTCTCGTCATGAGGGTGCTCCGCCGTCTCATAGCCGCAGATCAGCTTCTTTTCTTCATCATAGCACTTATCTTCATGTACATGCACCGCCGTCCCATAGCCACAGATCAGCTTCCCGGTGTCGTCATAGCACTGGGGCATATGGACGTGGGTGGCATCATGGCCGCAGATCAGGTTGCCCTCTTCATCGTAGCAGCCATCCTCGTGGATATGGAGCGTCGCTCCGTTCTCCAGCGCCGCCACTTCTTCCGGAGTCAGCTCTACCGTCTTGAAGCAGCTGTCTTCGCCCTCTGTATGCACATGGATGTGTTCTTCCAGCTGGAGCAGCCCGCAGGATACCCTGCTGCCCTCTATCAGCTTGCCCTCTTCGTCAAAGCATTCCTCGCTGTAGCAGCTGTCGTCATGTGTGTGGAGCTCCAGCTCCCCGCAGACCAGCGTGGTGACTTCCTCGTAGCACTCCTCGGTATGGATATGGCCTTCGCCGGTCTCGTCGCATTCCTCCAGAGACTCGCTGCCCTCCGCCGCAGGCGCTTCCCCGCTCCCCTGGGGCTGAGCCGGTGCGGCAGGAACCTGGGCGTAACAGGATTCTATATGTTCATGCTCCTCCAGAGCACATACCAGATTCTGGGCATGGCAGCCCTCCGCGTGGGTGTGCTCCTCTTTTCCGCAGGTCATTTCCTGTGTATAGCAGCCATCCTGGTGTGCATGCTCCTCCAGAGTACACGTCATGTTCCCTTCTTCGTCTGTGCAGCCCTCTCCATGAACATGCTCTGCCACGGTGCAGGCAAGGGTCTGGGTGGCGCAGCCTTCCCCATGGGTATGCTCTTCCGCGAATTCGCAGACGATTGCGTCTTCATAGCAACCATCTCCGTGGGTATGTGGCTCCTTGCCGCAGACCGGGCCTTCCGGCACTGTAGGCGTCACAGGGGCTTCGTCTCCGGCAGGCGCTTCCGGAGTCCCCTCGGCAGGATTCTCTCCCTCCGCAGGGGTCTCCTCCCCGGCGGAGTCCTCTGTCTCTTCCGGTGTCTCCTCCAGCTCGCAGACCAGGACCTTCTCCGTGAGGTAGCACTCTTCCGTGTGCTCATGCTTTTCATGCTCTTCCAGAGCGCAGACCAGATTGCCCTTCGCGTCATAGCAGGCATCGTTGTGCGTATGGATGGCATAAAGCGCATAGCCGCAGACAGGCTCTGTCCCCAGGTTCCCGTTCTCGTCCCTGTCGTAGCATTCTTCTGTATGCTCGTGCACTTTGTATTGGCAGTCCAGCACTTCCACCTGGTGGGTCATGGCCTGGCCATACAGCTTCAGAGCCGTGACCGTACCGAAAGTCACTACCACAGCCAGGCACAGGAAAACAACCATCTGGCGTCTATACTGTTTGTTTTTCTCCAAAAGCTTCGCCGCCTGTGCTAAAAAATCTTTCATAATGCCGTCTCCTTCCTTCAACCGGTATTTATCACTTCACGACTCCGAATCCTTCCAGTGGCCAGACCCGAATCAGTATCTTTCCGATTACCATGTCATTGCTGACACATCCTACCGCCGTATTGCGGCTGTCAATGCTTGTGGCTCTGTGGTCTCCCATCACAAAGCATCTTCCGTCCGGCACCTGGTAGGGTAATGTAATATTGCAGTCCCCCAGGGCTTTGTCGGTTACATAGGGCTCATCCAGCAGTTCATCGTTCACGTAGACGTTCCCGTCCTTGTCGATGTCCACCCAATCCCCGGCGGCGGCGATGACCCGCTTCACCAGGATGTTGTTGTTATAATAAAAAGCGATGATGTCGCCTGTCTCATACCCCGAACTGTTCAGCGCCACCACGATATCCTCATCCTGCAGGGAATCCGTCATGGAAGTACCGCTGATCTGCAGAACCGGTAACAGCAATACCGCAATCAGCACCGCCACCGCCGCCACTACTACCAGGGAGAACGCGGTGCTTCTGAGGACGTTGCCGTATTTCTTCCTGTACCGTTCCCGCTCCAGCTCCGCCTCCAACAGTTCCAGCTCCGGCAGCTCTCTTTTATTCTCCTCACTCATGTGCAACCCTCTGTATCATCCAATTTTCCGCAGGGCCTCTTTCATCCCCTGCGCCTTCATATCAATGCTTTCAGCCTGGCGAGGAGTTCTGCCGGAAGACCGCTCTCCTTCATTTCCTTCCATGTATTGGAGCGGAGCCTCTCCGTGTATGCCTCAAGCTTTTCTATTTTCTCATCCCGCTGTTCGAGTTGCTCCCGTAGCTTCCCAATCTGGGCATCCTTCTCGTCCAGCTTCCCTTTCAGCCTGCCGAATGTCTCTTCCGCCGCAGCCGCGTCCGCCTCCAGCTTCCTGTCTTTCTCATCCAGGCGGCTCTTCAGCTTCTCTATCAGGGCATCCTTCTCATCTAACTCGCTTTTAAGGCGATTCAGCTGTTCCTCCGCGCCGGAAGCCGCATTCTCCAACTCTGCGTCTTTTTCGTCCAGACGCCCTTTCAGCTTCTCTATCAATCCGTCTTTCTCATCCAGCTTCGCCTTGATGCGCTCATTGCTTTCCGTGGCCGCGGCCAACTCTTCTTCTCTCTCTTTCAGGGCTGTATTTAATCTCGCCGTCTCCCTGCTCTGCTCTACCAGCAGTTCCAGGAGGTCATGCCGACGTAATTTTCTTAATTCTTTTTCCGTCATGTCATAAGCCTCATTTCCGGAATTTCATTATTCTATCTATTCTCCAAGGATTTCATCCAGCAGCTGTATCAATTCGATAGCGCTGTGAAATACCATTTCCTGATTCTCCGACTGCCAGATCAGCCTGCCCTGCCAGGTGTAATGCTCACGAAAGAGGATCTGTACCCGGAAGACTGTATCCGTCTCTTTACCGCCGTACTGAACGGGTACCAACGGCAGGGATGGATTCGGGCAGCCCTCCATGTCTATCAGACTGTCCAGAAGCAGAATCATCTGCGACAGGCTCTGAATCTGCTGCCGGCCTGCCAGTCTCGGGTGCTGCAGGTAGCCGTCCATAATGCCGTTATGATAATTGTGTACTGTAACCACCGCTTCACGGCTCTGACAGGGAAACATTTTTTCCCGGAGCATCATTGCATAGCCACCCCTTTCTCTCGTTTACATTACTCACTATAACAGTCTGAGGTCATCATCCGGTTATTTTCCGCAGATTCCCGACAGCTATTTTCTTCATCTAGCCTTTCGCCTGTACCCTGTCCGGCTCCAGTGAAGATACCCTGAAGGATATGCAGGCTTTGGAATGGGAATATACCTTATGAAATGTGCGGTCCAGTCTGTCCATTACCGCCCAGGCATTCTCCACGCTGGCTCCCGTAAGCATCAGTATGTAGGAGCCGGCATCCAGCCTGGCCACCGGGTCCCCCGTCCTTAAGCCCTCCAACAGTATCCGCTCCAACCGTCTGGCATCCGTGGTGGGCGTCACTTTATTTCCCAGGCTGACCACAGCCAGGGAGGATTCCGCTCCTGAGCGCGCCAGATGTCTTCTCTCCAGGGCTACGATGCTCTGAAATACGCCGAAGGTACAGAAGAAAGCCCTGGTCTCCAGTCTGCCCTCCGCAACCAGTTCCAGGATATCCCGGCTGTTCACATTGTTCTGGCACATGCTGTCCGCCAGGACGTGAATCTGCTCCACCTGCTCCGAGGGTTCAATCTCGAACTCCTGCCACAGCTGTTCCCGGAAGGACTGATACACCTGACCTGCCCGCTCCGGATGCCCCATGGAAATCAGCGTCTGCATCTGATATATGATAAAGGTATCCGCACCGAAATCCACCGTGCATGCCTGTTCACAGATGTTGATCATCTCTGCCCATCTCTCCTGCTTCTGCAGCAGCGGCAGAACCATCTTGCAGACATCCATAAACAACGTCTGGTAATATCTTCTCATGGAAACAGCCCAGTCACTGTCATTTCCCAGGAGAAAATCTCCTTTATACAGCGCAATCGCATCCATCAGCTTATCAAGATAAGCCTCCCCCGAATGCTTTCCGGCTTCCAGGCAGGCCTGCTCAAACTGCTCCGAGTCCAACTCCAGTCGGACTTCCGGGTTCCATGCATAGCATCCCGGCAAGGTAACCAACAGATTCTCCTGATCCGGGAACATGACTTTCAAAATATTCCTGACCTTATATATCATGTTTTTCAGGGAATTGGCAGGGTCACTGCTCCGGTCCGCCCAGAACTGCCCAATCAACTCCTCCGATGCGATATTTCTCGCATGATTTACAATCAGATACTGCAGGAAAGACATTGCCTTCCTGCCGGCTGTAGCATTTTTTCCGTTTCCTTCTCCCCTGGCTTCCCTGCAGGAAAAAGCCCCCAGCAATTCAAAATGTATGGCTCTCGTTTCTTCCATTCCGCTTATCCGCTGCCCGAAACGGCTGCATCCCTGTCCGGACTGCCTCCCCCTTACTCTCTAATCCCCGCTTGCCGCCAGGGCACTCTCTGTCTCCTCCAACGCTTTGTCAATCAGCCGTATCAGTTCCAGAACACTCTCAAAACATCTTCTCCTGCCTCCGTCCACCCAGACAATCTCTCCCTGCCAGCTGGAATGCTGGCGGTACTGTACGCGGATAATAAATGTGGCATCCCGCCCCCTGTGGCCGAGCACCTCATTGAAGGTCTCTCCTGCACGGACGCTCTTCCATTCTCCCGCCGGAATCCCCGACGGCCTGTGTCTGTCCGCAGTATGGCGATGCCTTTTCGTACTGTCCGTCTCCACGACCGGGCCGTCCGCCTGTATGCCGTCATTCCGGAAGCTGCGTGTCTCCGTTGACGCATAGGGGTACTGGAGGACATCGTACAACTCCTCCATCCTCTCCAGTGCTTCGTACAGTGAGGAGAACAGGAACGGCTCCCCCGCATACTGGCTCCACAGCTTTCCGCATTGCCGCTCCGCATCGTAAGAATCAATGCATAGATTCACGATGTTGCGGCTATAGTAGATTCTTCCCGGCTTCTCCTCCATACTCTCCCTCCTCCGGCATCAGAAAACCGGCCAAATGACGCAAATGAATATACTTTGCGTCCTTATTTATATCGGACGATTTCTCCTGTATATTATACTCGATTTTAGGCTGTTTTGCAACACAAAATCAAATTGGCAACCGGAAAATGCTTTTTGGGGACTGGTGGAAAGAGATGCTTCTTCTGTAAACTAAGAGCTATAACAAAAGAGGAGGTGCCGCATATGGCAAAAAGAGAAAATGTACATTTACGGAAAGACGGGCGCTATGAAGCCCGTTACATCAAGGGAAGAGACAAGGAGGGCAGGGCGGTTTACGGCTTCTGTTACGCCAAAACCTATGAGGAAGCCAGAGAAAAAGCCAAAGCTGCCAGAAGAAAGCTGGGAGAGCCGGCAGACCCGCACAGCGGGAAAGTCGGCACCTTCAGCTATTACTGTGACTGTTGGCTGGCCACGAACCGCACATGCCTGAAGATATCCAGTTACGCAAAGTACAGATCGGATATGTACAATCACCTCAAACCCTATTTCGGCGCAAAGCTTCCCTGGGAGATCACCCAGGAGATGGTGGATGAATTTACCAGCACGTTGCTGTATGACAAGCTGCTCTCGCCCAAGACCGTCAGGGATCTTCTTGCATTGTTTCGCTCCGTTTTTTCCTTTATAGAGAGAAGAACGGGGCAGAAGCTGAAAGCGCCTGAGATTATCTATCCGAAGGAGCCCAGAAAAACCGTGCGTGTGCTGGATGAAGGGGAGGAGTCCGCGCTGTTGGACTGCCTGGCCGAAGAAATGGACCTGTGCAAATTCGGAGTCTATATCGCCCTGCGGACCGGTATGCGGCTCGGGGAGGTATGCGCTCTGAAATGGTGCGATATAGACTTTCAGTCTTCTATCATTTCGGTCTGCCACACTGTCCAACGTATCAAATGCCAGGATTCCGACGGCAGCTTCAGCTCAAGGCTGGTCATCGGGACACCCAAAAGCGACAGTTCCTACCGGACGATTCCGCTGATGCCCGATATAGAGGCATTGTGCAGCCGCTTTTCCCCCGGGCTTCCGGATACCTTTATCCTTACAGGCACGGAGAAATGTATGGATCCCAGAAAACTGCAGCGCCGCCTGCAGGGATATCTGAAGAAGTGCGGTATCGGTGAAGCGCATTTTCATACACTGCGCCATACATTCGCAACCCGCTGTGTGGAAGTGGGATTTGACATAAAAACGCTGAGCGAGCTTCTGGGGCATTCCAATACCAGCATTACCCTGAACAAATATGTACATCCGAATCTGAATCTGAAGAGGGAGAATATGAGCCGGCTGAAGTCGGTAATCTGCATTTAAAGAAGCCTCCGAAGAGGAGTCATTCCGGCAGTCACCCCGCAGTCACAAGCTTTCAGACCCTGTGTTTCTGCATGTCCGGGCAGATGACGTAAAGTATATTCCTTTGCGTCATTTTATGTCTGAAATGCCGGTCTGGCATACGTAACGGAAACCTGAAGCCGCAGAAGAAGCCACGCCATGAAAGATATCTCAGTGAACACAAAATGAGCCGAAAGTGTTTTTCTCTGGCGAAAGCATTCCGGTTCATTTTTTATGCATATTTTTATATAAGTCAATTCTTTTTATTTGAGGGATTGTGCAACTTGTCGAAACATGTCAGAATAGATGCGGAACTGCCAGGACGGTAGGCGGTTACCCCCTCAACAGAGGAGAATTCCACTTCAGGCAGCTTTATAATCCTCTGATACATAGAAACCTGTTTCTTCTTCAGGAATCTCATGAAAGGGGGTATGCTTATGAGCGATTTTGAAATGCTCTCTTTAGTGCTGATGATACTCGCTATTATCAGCACCTTAGTGATTGCGTTGATAGACGCGAAGAAGTAAGCGCCCAAGCCAAGGATCCGGTTACTTCCTGCCGGAAAATACCAATTCGGGGATATCCGTCTACCGGTAGTTCTGAAAGGCATCTGTTACCAGCAGATGCTTTTCTCTTTCTGACAGTATTGTAACATATGTCATCCCCGTTTACAATATTGTGTATCCAAAAATATTCAGAACCAGATATTCAGAACCAGATATTCAGAACAACCTCTCCATCACATCCTGTACCGTCCTCACCCCGATGATTTCAATCCTGCTGCCCTTGCGGCATTCCTCCGCGCACACCCATGGCAGGATGCAGGTCTCGAAGCCCAGGCGCTCCGCCTCAGCCACACGCTGCTTCGCCATGCTCACGCCCCGGACTTCGCCGCTCAGCCCCACCTCTCCGAAAGCTGTCAGCCGGGTGCTCAGGACACAGTTGCGGAAGCTGGACAGCACTGCAATCACAATCCCCAGGTCAACAGCAGGCTCCAGTATCTTCATTCCGCCGGTGATATTAACATAGGCGTCACAGGCGGAAAGCTGTATGCCGGAGCGTTTCTCCAGCACCGCCATGAGAAGGTTCATCCGGTTGAAGTCCGTGCCTGTGGCCTGTCTCCGCGGAATCCCGAAATTGCTGTGGCATACCAGGGCCTGTATCTCCACCAGCAACGGCCTGGTTCCCTCCATGGTACAGGCCACCACGGAGCCGCTGGCATTCTCCGGCCTGCCGTTCAGCATGTACTCCGAAGCGTTCTCCACTTCCGCAAGCCCCTGCTCCCGCATCTCGAACACGCCTATCTCATTGGTGGAGCCGAATCGATTCTTCACTCCCCGCAGGATACGGTAGGAAGCATGTCTGTCTCCCTCAAAGTACAGCACCGCGTCCACCATGTGCTCCAACACCCTCGGTCCTGCCACGGTGCCCTCCTTGGTCACATGCCCCACGATCAGAATGGACACGCCCAGGCCCTTGGCCAGCTGCAGCAGGGCGGAAGTGGATTCCCTCACCTGGGACACGCTGCCCGGCGCCGCGGAGACATTTTCATTGTACATGGTCTGTATGGAGTCGATGACCACCGCCTCCGGCTTTCTGCTGCGGATGACGTCCGATATCTCCGCCAGATTGGTCTCACAGAGCAGGAGCATCCGGGATGAGAATTCTCCGATTCTGTCCGCGCGCATCTTAATCTGCGCCGGGGACTCTTCGCCTGATATATACAACACGCTGTGCCCCTGCGCGGACAGATTCCGGCACACCTGTAAGAGCAGTGTGGACTTGCCTATGCCCGGATCCCCTCCCACCAGTGTCAGGGAGCCCTGTACAATCCCACCGCCCAGAACTCTGTCCAGCTCTCCCATCCCTGTGGAAAACCGGGATTCCTCTCCTACCGTCACCTCTGACAGCACGGCGGGAACCACTCTGTCCCGCCGTGCGGAAGGTACGGCGGCAAAGCCTCCCGGTGCTGCCTTGCTGACGGTCTCCTCCACGAAGGTATTCCATTCTCTGCAGCCGGGACACTGCCCCATCCACTTGGCGGACTCATACCCGCAGTTTTGACAGAAGAAAATCGTATTGTTTTTACTCTTCGCCATATTTGCACGCCTTTCCTGCTCCGGCGGACAGCCGGCATCTCCCTCTATAATAGTGCCTGCGGCACCTTACTGATTCCATGGGGCTGTCGGGAAATACTATCCGCATACAATATATGGTGTTATCTCTCAATGCACCACAGCATATATTGTGGGAATGTGGTCGTTTCCCGATAGTCCCTTCCCTATAATGTAAAAAGACTCCGAAGGCAGGCCTGTGAATCATCACAGCCGGCACTCCGGAGCCCAAAGAACCTAAATCTGCACCACCTTCACCGGAACCTCATCCGCTGCCCCAATCTCCACGCTCAGGGACAGCTTCCCTCCGAAGCCTGTCTTGATGGCGCCTATGCTCTTGCCGTCCACAAATACCTCGTATGCCCTGTCGTCCGTCAGGCCGATGGTAATCTGGGCATCCTCGTCGCCCTCCACGATAAACTCCACACCGTCTTCTTTCTCCGCAAAATTTAAAACACTGGTTCCCGGCACGGATTCGTAGAGAAACATCCCGTTCTTTTCCAGCTTGGTGATCTCTCTGCAGGTCTTCACTTTCAGCAAGTCCCCGTCATGCTGAAAATCCTCCACCTTCGCCTTCTTCTCCAGCTTATGATTTCCAAAACTGATTGTACCGTCCTCTTCACTCCGGAGCAACTCCTCCACCACTGCCATTTGCGTACCCTCCTGTCATTCTATAATGCTGTCGTATTCCTCCGGGTATCCCCTGTTCCGAATGCTGCCTTCAACAGCTCCGCCGGATTCAGGAATATACCGCTTCGTTTCGAAAGATTCCCTGCCGGCCGGGCTCCTGCTCCGCTCCATTCCTGAAACAGAACTCTCAAGGCTTCTCCAGAACATTCTTCACCGGCTTCTTTCCGGAAATTCTTCCTTACCTACAGTATAATATAAATTACAGTCATTTTCTACAAATTTTTTTATATTTTATTACGAAAATTTGTTTTTAAATGCTTTTATATCCGTATATATTACTTATCGGACGAAACATTTTTATCTTTCACCGTAAAGCAGACTTTTCCATTCTTATACCCCACAGACACGGAATCACCGGGCTGTACTTTCTTCAGCAGGATTTCCTCTGCCAGGGCATCCTCCACCACGGACTGAATAGCACGCTTCAGAGGCCTTGCGCCCATCTTGGCATCCGAATATTTCTCTACCAGGTACTCCTTCATGGCTGCCGTCATGCTCAGCCTGATATCCATCTGCGCCTCGCACCGCCTGTACAGATTGGACGCCAGCAGGCTGACGATGGCCTTCATATTTTCCTGGTTCAGCTGATGGAATACAATAATGTCGTCAATTCGATTGATAAACTCAGGCTTGAAGCTGCGCTTCACTTCTTCCATGACTCCCGCCTTCATCCGCTCATAATCCCGCTTCGCATCGCTTACCGCCGCGAAGCCCAGGTTCTTGGGATCCACTATCCTGGAGGCTCCCGCATTGGAGGTCATGATCAGAACCGTGTTCTTAAAGCTTACCTTTCGTCCCTTGGAATCCGTGATATGGCCGTCGTCCAGAATCTGAAGCAATATATTGAACACATCCGGGTGGGCCTTCTCGATCTCGTCGAACAGCACCACGGAATAAGGATTGCGCCTAACTTTCTCGCTCAGCTGCCCGCCGTCGTCAAAGCCCACATATCCGGGCGGTGAGCCGATCATCTTGGACACCGAGTGTCCCTCCATATACTCCGACATATCGACGCGGATGATTGCATCCTCCGACCCGAACATGGCCTCAGCCAGCGCTTTCGACAATTCCGTCTTACCCACGCCGGTGGGTCCCAGGAACAGGAAGGAACCGATGGGGCGCTTAGGGTCCTTGAGTCCCACACGGCCTCTCCGCATGGCTTTCGAAACCGCTGTCACGGCTTCCTCCTGGCCTATCACTCTCTTATGCAGGATGCTCTCCAGCTTCAGCAGCCGCTCGCTCTCCTTCTGAGCCAGCTTCGCCACCGGAATCTTCGTCCACATGGCAACCACTTCCGCAATCTCATTCTCGCCGATGGTATATTTATGGCCGGACTCCTGGCTCTCCGAGCGTTTCTTCATCCTCTGGTACTTCTTCACCAGCTCATCCTGACTGCGTTTTATCTCCACTGCCTGCGAAAATGCCTCCATGCGGATGGAGCGCTCAATCTGCTGATCCATCTTCCTGATCTCTTCCAGAAGGCCCTTCTGCTTATCCGGCATATCCACCGCCCGCAGCCTGGTGCTTGCCGCAGCCTCGTCTATCAGGTCGATAGCCTTGTCCGGAAGATTTCTGTCATTGATATAGCGGGCAGAAAGCCTCACAGCGGCCTCTACAGCCTCCTGGGTGATATTTACCTTGTGATGCTCCTCATATTTTTCCTTGATGCCCTCCAGGATGCGGATGGCCTCCTCCTGGGTAGGCTCCTCCACATTCACCGGTTGGAAACGACGCTCCAATGCGGCATCTTTTTCGATATATTTGCGGTATTCTACTATGGTAGTGGCACCGATAAGCTGAAGCTCTCCTCTGGCCAGGGACGGCTTCAGTATATTGGAAGCATCGATGGCACCCTCCGCCCCGCCTGCCCCGATAAGTGTATGCAATTCGTCCAGAAACAGAATGACATTGCCGTCGTCAATCACTTCCCGTATCACTTTCTTAATCCGCTCTTCAAATTCACCGCGGTATTTACTGCCTGCGACCATACCGGACAGATCCAGGGTAAGAACCCTTTTCTCCTTGACGGTAAAGGGAACCTTTCCCTCCACGATGCGCTGAGCCAGGCCTTCCACTACTGCCGTCTTGCCTACGCCCGGCTCTCCGATCAGGCAGGGGTTATTCTTGGTACGGCGGCTCAGAATCTGAATCAGGCGGGCAATTTCCTCTTCCCGTCCGATGACGGGGTCCAGCCTGCCTTCACGGGCCATGGCCGTCAGGTCTTTGCTGTACTGTGCCAGCGCGGAGCCCTTTCCTTTTCCCGGCATCCTCTTTCCCAGGTCTTCTTTGTACAGGTTGCCGTCCTGTCCGATGGCCACCAGTGTATCGGCATACACTTTCTGCACATTGACTCCCAGGGTATTCAGCAGACGAAAGGCTACATTCTCGCCTTCCTTAATAATCGCCATCAGAAGATGCTCCGTTCCCGTCTCTTTCTGACCGAACCGTGCAGCCTGCCTGTGGGCTTCCTCCAGAATCTTTTTTGCACGGGGTGAATACCCTTCTCTTTCCTTCAGACCTACGCCGCCTTCAAACGCAATCAGCTCCTGAATCATATCCAGAACCTGCTGCAGGCCCACGCCGTTATTTGTCAGGACCTTGTGAGCCACGCCTTCCTCTTCCTTTAACAATCCCGCAAGAATATGCTCCGTTCCCACGTATCCCTGCTTCAGACGGCTCGCAAATCTGGACGCATGGCTCAACGCCTCCCGCGCTCTGTCCGTAAATTCTGACTGCATATCTTTCCCTCTCATTCCGCCGTCCCTGTTTCTGACGGCTCCTCAATCTTATTCATAATCTTCGTAGATTTCCTCAATTAATTCGTAAACTTCCTCTTTGGATATATTTTTGCAGCTGCTCTTTGCCAGGATGACCTGCAGTTCCTTCTTCAATTCGGCCAGGGTGCGCATCCTGTCCGCATCCACGGCAATCACGGCACCTCTTCTCCTGTCAACCTTCACATAGCCTTCCTGCTTTAAGACAGTATATGCCTTGTTCACCGTATGCATATTGATGCCTATTGAATCCGCCAGTTGGCGCACACTGGGGAGGGAATCTCCCTCCTGGAACCGGGAGGCTGCGATTCCCATGATAATCTGGTTGCACAGCTGCAGATATAAGGCTTCATCACTATTAAAATCTATCTCAAGAATCATAATACTATAACCTCTTATTCCAGTTCCGCATCTGCCCATCCAGTGCCCGGCATGGGCAGAGAATTTCCGGGCAGATACTATTTTATCCCGCTTAAATCATAAATCAGTGACGGAATGCTGTCAACCGATGTAGGAAAAATTTAGAGCATTTTTAGAAATGGAAGTAAAACAGGGAGTACCCCTGCGGAATATTCCCTGTCTCACGTAACTTCCTTATTCGTCGTAATTTAAGAATTCATGTTCAAAATCATCGTCATCGTCTTCCGCCATAAAGTTCCTGGGCTGAGCTTTCTGGGGATTTGCCGGCGCAGGCCTTGCAGGTCTGGAATTCTGCGGTGCGGCGCTTCTCTGGGCTGGTTCCGCTGTCCTTCCGGTTGCCTGGACTGTGCCCGCAGGCCTTCTGGCCCCCGGCTGCGCGCCCGCCTGTCCCCTGCCCTGCGCGCTTCCGGCAGAACTCTGGGACGTTCCCATAGGTCTGGGTCCCTCCGCACCGACAGGCCTGGGTTCCTGCATCGTCCTAACCGGACGCTGGCCCTGAGAAGCACCTGACTGCCTTGCACTCTGACTGCTTCCTGCCGGCCGCTGACCCTGAGATGTTCCCACAGGCCTTGCACCCTGGCCGCTCCCTGCGGGACGCTGACCCTGGGATGCCCCTGACGGCCTTGTACCCGTGCCCTGGCGGCTTCCTGCAAGACGCTGGCTCTGACTTTCCGTGCGCTCACCCTGTCCGTATCCTCTCTGACTCTGGCTGTATCCGGAACTTCTGGCTCCTGCAGGTCTCTCTGAAGCCCTGTCCTGTCCTGCCGCCCGCCCGGGTCTCTGTCCGCCTCTGTCTCCGGAGTTCTTCTTCCGCATCGTCTCTTTCTCTACTTCATCGAAATATGCGGAATCCATCATCTCCTTGACCTTGAATACCAGGAATGCAATGCCTGCAGCTGCAGCAACCAGCAGGAAAACCAGGATAATAATGATAATTTTCTGATTCTTTATCGTCTTTTCATCCGCTTCAATCACTTTACCGTTATCCTCCACACTCTTGAACAGCTTATCTATGGAGTATGCCTTGGGTTCCGTACCTGTGTAGTCAACCAGCAGCCAGGCACCGTCCTGCTGCAATGTATCGTAGGGCTTCGTCTCCGGCTCCGGATCTGTCGTGGGTGCAGGCTCTTCCGGCGCAGAAGGCGCTTCCGTCAGCGGAGTCAGCTCCCCTGCCAGAGTGACATAGTCATAGCGGATAAATCCTTCCACCTGTGTTTCCCCTGCCATGAAATTCACCTGATACCAGGTTCTTCCGTCAGCATCCGTGGCCTGCCCCGTGACTGTCAGCATAGTCTCCGCTGCAACTTCCGTAATGATCTGTCCTTCCGAAGATGCGCTGTCACGAATCTTTCCCGACTCGCCGGATACAGTGGCACTCACAGGATTTACAGCCATAATGTCCGCCGGGGACGCTGCGCCGCCCTCTCCGTTTCCGCTTTCTCCGCCCTCCGCAGGGGCACTTCCTTCCGAAACTTCCACCAGGTCGGAGCGAATATATCCCGTAATATCACCGTTCTTGACCTGGTACCAGGTATTGCCGTCTGCGCCCTGCACCTCACTGATGACGGTCAGGACCTTTCCGTTCTCGGCACCGCCTACCATCGCGCTGGAGGCGCTTGCTTCTTTCCTTATATTAGCCCCCTTGGGAGCGGTCACCTTAGCTTGGGACTCCGCATGGCTCACCAGCGACGCCTGCATAAATCCCCAGCCGAATATTCCCAATCCCAATATCAGCACAATCACGCCTGTCAGAAGCCTGTTTCTTATCCTTTCTGCCTTTTTCATTAGGTCTCCTCTCGTTGTTCTCAATTATCCCTTGTAAATCGTCTCTGCCCTTCTTCAGACTTCTGTTCCAGGCCAAATCCGCGCGCATTCCTGTTCATCAGCTCCCTCTGCTTTTCCTCCAGGTTGCGGTGTACCTTGATCTCGCATTCAGGACAGTACTGTCCGGAACGAAGCTGCTTGCCGCACAGCTCACAGCGTATAAATACATTGGAGCCCTCCGCAATCTCCAGTCTGCCGTCCTTCAGCAGGCGTCTGATTGTACGTTGCGACACTCCCACAGCTTCTTCAATCTGTGCAGCCGTTGCTCCCTTATGCTCCTCGATATAACCTCTCACCTTTCCATAATCATCAAAATCCACTGCACCACAGTCCTCACAATGATACTCACCTACCCCTTTAAAGATCATGACACCACCGCATTCTTTACATACACGGGGTATATTATACATATCCAATGCTCCCAGCCCATTCACAGGCAACACCTCCGATCTCTTTCGCTTATTACAAAAATACGCATTTCCTAAACTTCATCAATTGCTTTACCGATATCATGACGCATGTAACGGTTGTCAAAAGTCACCCACTCCGCCGCCTCATATGCCTTCGAGCGGGCTTCCTTCAGAGTACTGCCCTTGGCTGTCACCCCCAACACGCGCCCTCCGTTGGTCACGATTTGTCCCGCATCATCAAGCCTGCTTCCCGCATGGAAGCAATAATAGTCGTCTTTCCCCTCGAAATGCTCCAGTCCGCTGATACGGAAGCCTTTTTTATAAGAAACCGGATATCCGTCCGATGCAAGCACCACACAGACAGCCGCATTATCTTCGAATTTCAGTTCAATTTTATCTAATGTACCGTCGATACAGGCATCCACCACATCCATCAAATCATTCTGCATCCTGCAGAGTACCACCTGGGCCTCCGGGTCGCCGAATCTGGCGTTGTACTCCAACACCTTCGGGCCTTCCGGCGTCAGCATCAGGCCGAAGAAGATGACCCCCTTGAATTCCCTGCCCTCCGCCGCCATGGCATCCACCGTGGGCTGATAGATATTCTTCCGGCAGAACGCATCGATTTCCGGCGTGTAGAAGGGGCTGGGTGAAAAGCATCCCATACCGCCCGTATTCGGCCCCTTATCCCCATCATGAGCACGTTTGTGGTCCTGGGCGGAAGTCATGGTCTTCACCGTCCTGCCATCCACGAAAGCAAGCACGGATACCTCTCTGCCGGTCAGGAATTCCTCCACCACCAGCACATCCCCGGCGCTTCCGAAATGTTTATCCTGCATGATCTCTTTCACGCCGGCCCGGGCTTCTTCCAGAGTATTGCAGATAAGCACGCCCTTGCCCAGAGCCAGTCCGTCTGCCTTTAACACCACGGGCATTCTGGCATTTTCCAGATATGCCAACGCTTTCTCCGGAGCATCAAAGTTCTCATAGGCGGCCGTGGGAATCCCGTACTTTTTCATCAGGTCCTTGGAAAAGGCTTTGCTGCCCTCCAGAATAGCGGCATTTTTCCTGGGTCCGAACACTCTGAACCCCTCTGCCTCCAATACATTCACCAACCCGGCCGCCAGAGGGTCATCTGGTGCCACAAATACCAGATCCACTGCCTTCTCTCTCGCATACCCGACGATTTTGTCAAATTCCATCACACCGATGGAAGGCTCACACTCCGCAATCTGCGCTATTCCCGCATTGCCGGGAACACAGTAAAGCCCGTCAACCCTTTTGCTCTTCTTCAGGCTGACCGCGATTGCGTGCTCCCGCCCGCCGCCGCCTATGATCAAAACTTTCATGCTGTCACCTCTTTTTTATTTTCTGTCTCCATATGACTGCTGCTCCGGCGAAATCCGCCGGACACACGCTTCCCCGCCGTTCATTGGTCATGCGGCATTCGTCAGCAGCTTTCCGTTATCTGTCGCCCCTCTGGCGGACTACAACCTTATCTTCAACCACGGCAATCCTACCGTTTGCAATATCATCAATGGCCTTCGGAAGCAGTATCCACTCCGCCTGCTCCATCACACGGCGCTGCAGTATCTCCGGAGTATCGTTTTCCTCCACATACACTGCCTTCTGCGCTATGATAGGCCCCTCATCCATGCCTTCATTGACAAAATGCACCGTAGCTCCCGTCACCTTTACGCCCCTCTCCAGCACCTTCTCATGTACCTTCAGTCCGTAATACCCCACTCCGCAGAAAGAGGGAATCAGGGACGGATGAATATTCACAATCCGATTGGAAAAATCCGCCACCATCTGAGGCGGAATCCGCACCAGGAATCCGGCCAGCACCACCAGGTCCGGTGCCAGCTCGCGCATCTTTGCCGCAAAAGCCTCGTTAAAGGTCTCTCTGTCCGGATAGTTTTTGGGGGATATGACGATTCCCGGAATTTTGTGGGACGCAGCCCGCTCCAGGGCTCTGGCTTTTATATTGTTGCTGATGACGGCAATAATCTCTGTCCCCGTGATTCTGCCCTGCTCCGCCGCATCCAGAATTGCCTGGAGATTCGTGCCGCCGCCGGACACGCACACTACGATTTTCAACATATATCAACTCCCTTTTCACCGGCTTTGCAGGAGCCTGCCACATAGGGAACCTCCCCTGCCCTGCGGATTGCTTCCATAGTTATATCGGCATCTTCCGGCGAAACGGCCAGTACCATTCCAAGTCCCATGTTGTAAGTATTGTACATGACATGCTCCTCAATGTCCCCCTTATTCTGCAGCAGTCTGAAAATCGGAGGCACTTCATAGCTGTCCTTCTTCACTTCCGCGCGGATTCCTTCCGGAAGCATCCGGGGAATATTCTCATAGAAGCCGCCGCCGGTAATATGGCTGGCACCCTTGACCTTCACGCCTGCATCCTTGATGGATTTCAACGCTTTTACGTATATCTTTGTGGGCGTCAGCAGGGTCTCTCCCAGAGTGGCACCCAACTCCTCATAGTAAGTGTCCAGGCTCTCTTTCGTCATCTCGAACACCTTGCGCACCAGGGAAAAACCGTTGGAATGTACGCCGGAGGATGCCATACCGATGAGGACATCTCCGTCCTGGATATGCTCGCCTGTAATCAGCTCCTTTTCATCCGCAATACCGACGGAAAATCCCGCCAGGTCGTACTCTTCCTCCGGCATCAGGCCCGGATGCTCCGCCGTCTCGCCGCCCACCAGGGCTGCGCCTGCCTGCCTGCAGCCTTCTGCAACACCTTTGACAATCTCAGCGATTTTCTCGGGAATATTCCTGCCGCAGGCTATATAGTCCAGGAAAAACAGCGGCTCGCCTCCGGCGCAGGCCACATCGTTCACGCACATGGCCACACAGTCGATTCCCACCGTATCATGCCTGTCCATCAAAAACGCCAGTTTCAGCTTGGTGCCCACGCCGTCCGTGCCTGACAGCAGCACAGGGTTTTCCATTCCTTTCAACGCCGCTGCAGAAAAAGCGCCTGAAAACCCGCCTATGCCGCCCAGAACCTCGGGACGCATTGTCCCTTTCACATATTCCTTCATCAGTTCCACGGATTTGTATCCCGCTTCGATATCCACACCCGCTTTTCTGTAATCCATTTTTCATCCCTATCTGCACGTTGCATCGTGCACCCCGCCTGTAAAGCTCTTCCCGAAATCTTTCTGCGGGAAAAACAGCTGAATATGCTTATTTTCCAGCTGTCTGTCTAACCCTTTTTCTGACTCTCCAGATATGCCTTATAGCCTTCCCTCTGCAGTCTGGCGTCCTTCTGTTCCACCTGCTCCTTCAGCTTTGCGCTGTAATGTTTCAGCTTCTCCAGCAGTTCCGGGTCGGAAGTTGCCAGAATCTTCGCCGCCAGAAGCCCTGCGTTGGCTCCGCCGTTAATGGCCACCGTAGCCACCGGAATGCCGGAGGGCATCTGCACGATGGAGTACAGGGAATCCCTTCCTCCAAGGGAGGTTGTATGCATGGGAATCCCAATGACAGGCATGGGGAAAATCGCTGCGCACATGCCGGGCAGATGCGCTGCCATGCCCGCTCCTGCTATAATGACCTTAAAGCCCTTTTCCTCCGCTTTTTTCGCATATTCAAAGAATACGTCCGGCTCCCTGTGGGCGCTGATGATTGCCATCTCATAAGGAATGCCCAGTTCCTCCAGGATATCTGCCGCCTTTGCCATCACCGGCATATCCGAGTCGCTCCCCATCACAATGCCGACACGCGGCATGCCATCTGTTCTTTCCATACTTTCCTCCTAATTAAGTCGCTGCGCGACGGCACTGTTTTTCTGCTTCTTCTTCCAGTTTACAGGATTACATGTCTGTATGCAACCATTATTTTCCAAAAGATGTCCCTTGTATTGATTCTGAGACATTCCTCGAACGCCTCCCGGAATGAGGAGCCTGTCTCCGGCACCGGAAAAACAGCGCAGGCAAATCCTGTCTTCTCCGGAATGTACTCCTTCTGCAGTTCTTCCGCTCTGGAGCAGTACTCCGCCCAGATACGGTTCTGCTCCTCCGTAAGCCGATATGCTTCCTTCTTCACAATCGGTTGAAAATCCACCTCGCCGAAGGTCGCCAGCACCGCAGAGCCTGCATAACCGGCCGCATCCTTTTTGTATTTTTCCCAGGCGGCGCGATTTGCCTCCAGCTTCCGGTTCATATAATTCCGGTCCAGAAAAAGCGCCCTGTCATCTCTATGGTCATAGTCATACTGCGGGTTGGGATTGCTGCCATGAAAACCGTTCTTCTCCATGCCCCGGTTATCCAGCATGCTGTATGCAGAGCGGAAAATGACAGGCTTGAACCCCTGCCCTGCAAAATCTTCAACGGCCCGCCGTATCATACGCTCAAAGCCAATAGGATAATGCAGCCCCACCGTTGCCTTTTCCGCCAGGCTCTTATTCGCTGCCTCAAAATCCATACGGCAGCTTTCTGTAAGCTTATCCGCCATGGCTGCCACAGTCTCCTCCGGAAGCTTTGCCAGAAACCCGGCCGTCTTCAGGTCGCTTTCGCTGACGTACTCTCCGTATGCATACAGAAACCTCACATCCGTCAAATCGCTGTCCATGAGCACCCGGGCCGCAAAACAGCCCTCCGGGCTGACGCTCTCCTGAATCCTGCGCAGCGCCGCATCTTCCGCGTAATCGTTTACAAACCAGTATAGCTTCCTGCGGATGTCCTCCCGAGAAGGCATCTGCCCCTCCTCCGCCCCATAGGTAAATGCCGTGTAGATCTCCACAAACAGCTCCATGCGGATCACCAGTTCCTCCAGCCTCCCCTCATGGACAAAGCCGATCAGGCTTCGCAGTTCCGTATATAGAAAACATAATTCCGCGCCATACGTCTCCCCCAGCCGTGCTGCCGCATAAGCCGGGTCTGCATAGCTTTCGGCATAATGCTCCGGCAGGATATCGGCATACAGGCGCAGATTTCTGCTCTCCAGTTCCTCCAACGGTGCATTCTGCATCCCGCCCTGCTCCAGGAAACAGCGGGTATCCTCAATCATCAACAGGAAATCCGCGCAAAAGGCAAAATATCTCTCCAGTCCCTCATTGCCGAAATGCTCTCCCCGTATTTCCCGGATTCTGTCTGTCACCAATTCATAGCGCTCTTTCAATATCTCCGCACCGTTCACCGCAGATACCCTCCCATGTACAAGATCAGCCCGATACACGCAAGAGAAGCCCCGTTCAGCAGGATTCCGGCCACCGGGACAGGCTTGTAATAATTTTTATTCAGTACCGTCACAATCCCCATTACCAACCCTGCCAGGGAATAGAACAGCGCAAACAGCGCGGTAAAGCCGTAACCTGTCTTTGCTACGCCGCCGGTTTGGTAAGCGCCAAATATCACGATGCCCAAAGACACCAGGCTGATAATCCCCAGAATCACAGCCATCCAGGCCCTGTGGGAGCCCTTCTTGTCCGTAAAAATATATCCTCTTCTTTTTCCCATATTTAATCTAAAAGGCACTCCCCTCAGGAAATGCCCGCCCGTTTCTCCTCTTTAAAATAAAATCCTGGATTTGCCCGCAATTAATTTCGCCCCGGCAATAATCAGCAAAATTCCTGTCGCAGCTCCCACCACCAGGGTAATGACGCCCAGGACAATGTTGGTTGTTCCCGCTCCCTTCATTACCTTGTACACTTTCTCCTCCATGCCTCCGCTCCCTTCCTGCTTTTTACGTGCTGCCGCATCCTGCCGCAGAAGTTCCTATGGCCGTATCCGCCTATGCTCCGTATATCTTATAGTATTCGTCCAATGATGCTTTCAATTCATCATTGATATAAATTTGTCCCTTGTAGGGCCTGTTATACAGATATTCAATCACATCCTGCATGGTTATGATGGCGTGCGCCTCAAAACCGTAGCCTGCACGAATCTCCTCCAGAGCGCTCACATTTCCTCCCGGTCCCTTCTCCATGCGGTTCAGAGACACCATCAGTCCTTTGATCTCCACCTTCGCCTGAGCCATGATGATGGGAAAAGTCTCTTCAATGGACTTGCCGGAAGTCGTCACATCTTCGATGATGACCACCCTGTCTCCGTCCCGGAGCCTGCTTCCCAACAGAATCCCTGTATCTCCGTGGTCCTTGACTTCCTTGCGGTTGGAACAGTAACGGACCTCACGCCCGTACAATTCGCTGTATGCAATGGCGGCCGCCACGCTTAAGGGAATTCCCTTATACGCCGGCCCGAACAATACGTCAAAATCATCTCCGTAATTATCATGAATTGCTTTTGCGTAGTACTCTCCCAGCTTCTTAAGCTGTCCGCCGGTCACATAAGAGCCCGCATTCATAAAAAAAGGAGATTTCCTGCCGCTTTTTAGCGTAAACTCTCCGAATTTCAGTGCCTTGCTGTCCACCATAAATTCAATAAATTCCTGTTTATACTGTTCCATCTGCGCTGTCTTCTCCTTATTTTTCTTTCCGTTTTTGCGTAACCGCCTGTCAGTATTTTATCATATTTTCCATCCAGATTCAACCATTTATGCTTAATCAGCCATAAAGATTTGCTTCGCAGGCCCGTGGTTCCAGGACCGTCCAAAGGCAGGCATTCCTATAATGTATACCCATAAACACAAATAATTGCCGGTCTGCACAGTATAACGAGTGAACGCATCAGCAATCCAGAGCCGAATGCGGCAATTAAATGCGTTCACGAGTATAAAAAGCCGGGACTGTCGGGAAACGGCCGCATCTCCTTAGTATATGCTGTGGTACATTGAGAACCGACATCATATATCGTATGGAATGCTATTTCCCCACAGTTCCAGCCTTCCGGTTATCCTGACTCCATAATCTCCAAAAGCTTTTTCGCTGCCATAGAGACAGGCATTTTGCGTTCAGTCACTACGCATATCTGTCTCCTGGGTATCATCTTATTGAACCGAAGTTCAAACAGAAGCCCTGATTCCAACGCTTCCGCCGCAAAATCCCGCACTACACAGCCTATCCCCAGGTTTCGCAGCGCAAACTGTACAATCATGTCACTGGTGGATAGTTCGAATTCCGGCTGCAGCTCCACACCGTTTGCGGACAGATAAGTATTCATATAGCTTCTGGTGCTGGTGTTGCCTTCGAGGAATATCATGGGAAGCCCTTCCAACTCCTGCAGGTCCATCATCCGGTTTTTATAGGAGGTAAAACGTCTGCCCGCTACAAATACATCCTCAATCTCTCTCACCTGCTCCACGCACAGCTCCTCCCCGTACTCAAAAGGAGTGCTGATCACGCCGAAATCGATTTTCCCTGTCCGCAGAAGCCGCAGAGTCTCCGGAGTAGGCGCATTGGCCACAATGACCTTGATACCCGGATGCAGCTCATGGAATTTTTCCAGGAACGGAAGCAGATAGAAACGCAGCGTCATGTCACTGGCGCCGATATGGACCTCGCCCAATTCCAGATTCAGCATCTGCTCCACTTTCTCCACTCCCTGCTCGATTTCCTCATATCCTTTTTCCACATAGGGATAGAGAAGCTGTCCCTCTCTGGTAAGCCGGACTCCTTTGGATGCCCTCTGAAAGAGAGGTGTGCCCAGACTCCGCTCCAGAGCCTTCAGGGACTGACTTACTGCAGGCTGGGATATGGCGAGCTCGTTTGCGGCGCCGGTGACGCTTCCCAGCTTTGCGGTATAATAAAATACTTTAAAATATTCCAGATTTGCGACCATATCTCACTTTTGAGGCCTTTCTTCCCGCATCGTCCTTAAAACCCTGACCCGGACAAGCCGGAACCATTTTGCGCAGGGAATCATTGTTAAGCGCCTAAATGGCACAGAACCCTTCTCAGGCTTTCAAAGAAGACTCTCTGTAGATAATATCTTCTCTGCCGGGGCCGTTGCTGACCATGGTGACGGGATAGCCAATCCGCTCCTCTATAAACTCAATATAGCGTCTGCAATTCTCCGGCAAATCCTCATATTTGCGGATGCCCCGGATATCGCACTTCCATCCGGGAAGCTTCTCCAGGACGGGCTTTGCCTTCTCCAGCCTGTGGCTCACAGGGAAATCGGCGGTTACTTCGCCGTCAATCTCATAGCCCACGCAGACAGGAATCTCATCCAGGTATCCCAGCACATCCAACACCGTAAATGCCACATCCGTTGCTCCCTGCAGGCGGCAGCCATACCTGGATGCCACGCAGTCAAACCAGCCCACGCGTCTGGGACGCCCGGTAGTGGCGCCGTATTCTCCTCCGTCCCCGCCGCGCCGGCGCAGTTCTTCCGCTTCCTCCCCGAAAAGTTCGGAGACAAATGCCCCTGCTCCCACTGCCGAGGAGTACGCCTTGCAGACGGTCACGATCTGTTTAATCTCATAAGGCGGCAGGCCCGCTCCGATGGCGCCGAATGCAGCCAGAGTGGAAGACGATGTAACCATGGGATATATACCGTGATCCGGATCCTTCAGCGTGCCCAGCTGGCCTTCCAGCAATACTGTCTTCCCCTCTTTCAGAGCCTTGTCCAGGAAGGAAGACACGTCACAGACATAAGGTGCCACCATGTCTCTGTATTCATGCAGAGTTGCCAGCAGTTCCTTCGGATTGATCAGCGGCTTGTGATACAGATGCTCCAGAAGCACATTTTTCGTCTCGCAGATACGTTCCGTCTTTTCCTTCAGCAATTCTTCGTCGAACAACTCGCTTACCTGGAAGCCGATCTTGGCATATTTATCGGAATAGAAAGGGGCGATTCCCGACTTTGTGGAACCGAAGGACTTGCCGCCCAGCCTTTCCTCCTCATACTGATCAAATAAAATATGATAGGGCATGACAATCTGTGCCCGATCGGACACCAGCAGCTTCGGTGCCGGCACATTCCTGTCAATAATGGACTGTACTTCCCGAAACAGCAACGGTATGTTTAACGCTACACCGTTACCTATGATATTGGTGATATGGCTGCTAAACACACCTGACGGAAGCGCATGCAACGCAAATTTCCCATAATCATTCACGATCGTATGCCCTGCGTTGGCACCGCCCTGAAACCGCACAACAATATCCGCATCCTGTGCCATCATATCGGTAATCTTGCCTTTTCCCTCGTCACCCCAGTTGGCTCCTACGATTGCCTTTACCATTTTTCCTCCATTCCCTGCTGACAGGCAGCAGGCGTTCGTTTTTTGCTTTGCGGTTTTATTATACTATATTGCATTTCATAAGTAAAATCAATATATTTTATATTTGATATAAGCTTTTATTATATTAGTTGTTTTACTTTTCCTTCAAACGGGATTGCCCTTTTCCTGCTCTCCCTTTCATTGCGGAGCCTGTATCCCGTTTCCCCGGCTCTGCGTCCGCCCCCGCATGACCTTTTCCTGTTCCCGTATTCTCCCGCGGCCCGTCCTTCCTTCCGGACTCCTGCCCACCGGCCGGGATCGGTATCCGTTTCTCTGCATTGCGCCTGTTCACGCTCTCCCGAAGCAGCGCATAGCAGGAAGACATCAGCGGTATAAAGAACAGCATGCCTGACACGCCGAAGAGGCTGCCGCCCAGGCTGACCGCCATCAGCACCCAGATAGCCGGCAGCCCCACAGAATTTCCCACGACTTTGGGATAAATCAGATTCCCCTCTATCTGCTGCAGCACCAGGAACAGTATAATGAACCACAGCGCCAGGAGGGGATTGTCTATCAGGATGAGAAATGCCCCTACCGCACAGCCGATAAACGCCCCCACTATGGGAATCAATGCCGTGAATGCAATCAGCACACCCACCATCAGCGCGTAGGGCATTCTGAACAGGGTCATGGAAATAACGAACATCGTCCCCAGAATCACCGCCTCCAGGCACTGTCCCGTGATAAAGCTGCTGAAATTCCTGTACAGCAGACTGCATATCTCCAGCGTCCTGCGACAGAAAGCTTCTGGCAGATAAGCCGCAAGTATCCTGCGCCCCTGGTCAGCCAGATTTTCCTTCTGCGAAAGGATATACAGTGCAAAAATGAACGAAATTACAGCATTCACCACACCCGATATAATGCCGCTGGCTACATTCACCGTAGAATTCAGCATATCACCGGCACCGTTTTTCAGGAAATCAAATATACTGTTCAATATGGAATCCCAGTTCATCTCCAGCTGCTCCAGCTTGCTGACCTGCTCTGCCAGCTCAGGATATTTCTTCGTCAGCTTATCCAGCTCCTCTATAATGCTGTCCATAAAGGCCGGTACCTTCTTTCCGACCTCTGCAGCGGTAGATGCCACCTGCGGCACCACTGTCCCCACCACCACGGTAATGATCAGCACTACCGTTACCAGCGCAAGCACCATGCTCACAGGACGCTTCAGTTTTCCGGCACTTCTTCCCTTCCAGCGGGCCAGAAGCTTCTCCTCAATCGCCCGCATGGGAATATTCAGGATAAACGCAATAACTCCGCCCACCAGAAAGGGAGACATTATGCCGAACAGGAACACAATTCCCCGAAACACCGCTTCACTGTATATGAGTCCCAACACCAAAAAAGCCGCCAACAACATCAAACGTCTGATTTGCCTGATTTTTTCCCTGCTGAATCCCATTTTATCAACCTCCGTACTATAATGGATAAAGCTTATCACAGATAACCGCAATAGTCAAACAACATCTCTTCAGAAAACCGTCATGTGGTATCCTCCGAAAAAATTTCATTTTTCATAAAAAAACACTTGGCAAACGGCCCAAGAGGTGCTATAATATCTCTTGTCAGAAGCAACCGTGTGCAGATATAGTATATCGGTAGTACATCAGCTTCCCAAGCTGAGGGGGTGGGTTCGACTCCCATTATCTGCTCTCTAAAAATGCCGCACATTCCTCTTTGAAACAGAAATGTGCGGTATTTTTATATGTGAATCATGTATGAATCACATCAGAAGGGGGAACCTTCACTCCGATTCCCCCTTCTTCCCCTGCACAATCTCTTCCAGTGTTCTGGGCGTATATCCCATGTAATCAATCATCGCCCCACAGTTATACATCCTGCACGGCTTATCATAGAGAGCTTCCATCTCATACTTCACCCGCTCCATCATATTCCACTCAAAACTGCTGTGGACATGCCCGTATAAATGGTACCAGCCATAGAAATGATGATTAAAACAGGGAATGGGATAATGGCTGAGCACGATCCCTGTCTTATCCGGAAGCAGAATTTCCTTATAGTCCGTTATCTCTGCAAACAGAGACTGAAACTCTCTGTTCTTCAACAGATTCTTGTCGTGATTTCCCACAATAAGATGTTTGATGCCGTTCAACCTTTTTACCAGGGCTATGGTTTTCGAGGCATTCATCCAGCTGATATCTCCCAGTATGAACACCTCGTCGTCCATGCCCACCGCGCCGTTCCAGTTTTCCGCCAAAACCCTGTCATGCTCTTCGATGGTCCGAAAGGGTCTGTTGTCGAAAGCCAGCGCATTTTCATGTCCGAAATGCGTATCCGCAATGAAATAGAATGCCACCGCTTCATCCTCCGATGATATCAATCTGGCACATCTTCATGGTCTCCAGCGCCGCTGCGTGCGTCTCGGGCGTAACCCCTGCACAGCAGGAAGCATCCACGGAGATACCCATCTCCGGAAAATACGCCTTCAGCAGAAGCGCATTGGAAACCACACAGATATCCGTGCACAATCCGACCAGTTCCACCTCGATCTCTTCCTTCTCCCGAATCCTGCGTAGCTCTTCCACCAGCGCCGTGGAGCCGAAAGTCGGCTTCTCAATGGTCTTATAATCCTTATCCGATAATGCGTACAATACTTTCTCGTGGAGCAGCCATCCCCCTGTACCGCTGATACAATGAGGCACCGGCAGCTTCTTCCCCTCCGGCGTCTCCAGATAGTCTTCGTGATGCGTGTCAAGCGTGGCAAGAATCCTTCCCTCAAATCCTGAAATCTTCTCTGCCACCCTGTCGACAATCCCCACAGCCTCCTTCGACCCCAGTGAGCCGTCAATAAAGTCATTCTGCATATCCACAACAATCAGTATTTTTTTCATGGTATCCGCGCGCCTCCGTTTTCATTTTTTATCTATTGTACCATTCCCAAAGGCAATCCACAAGCCATGATAAAATTTTCCGGCAAAAAACCCGGCAGACTCTCCTGCCGGGCTCATCACCGTACCGCTTATGCCACCTTGCTCTTGGCAAGCTCTGCCAGGGCCTTGAATCCCTCCGCATCGTTTACTGCCATCTCAGCCAACATCTTTCTGTTGATCTCCACACCGGCTACCTTCAGGCCGTACATAAACCTGCTGTATGACAGACCGTTGATACGCGCAGCCGCATTGATACGCGCAATCCAAAGCTGTCTGAACTGACGCTTTTTCTCTTTCCTGCCCGCGTATGAACTGGCAAGCGCTCTCATAACGGACTGCTTTGCAATTCTGTACTGTTTGCTTCTCGCTCCTCTGTAGCCCTTTGCGAGTTTTAATACTCTATTATGTCTTTTCTTGGCGTTCAAACCGCCTTTAATTCTAGCCATTCCTGATCTCCTCCTAACTTTAATCCTGTAACCGCTCTTCTCAATGTCTTCCAGGCATCAACATTTTCGGCTCTGTCTCTTACAAATAGGGTAAAATCTTCTTCATGTTCTTTACATTGGTTGCATCTGTCATGGCAGGCTTTCTCAGATTACGCTTTGTCTTAGCGCTCTTCTTGGTCAGGATATGGCGCTTATAAGCTTTATTTCTCTTCAATTTACCGGTTCCTGTTACTTTAAAACGCTTTGCAGCCGACCTGCTTGTCTTCATTTTAGGCATAACTACTTCCTCCTATACTTTAATTAATCTATTTTAACTGACATTCCTAACGCTTTTCAGTTAAAAACATTGTCATACTCCGGCCTTCCACCTTAGGTACCTTCTCCATTACGGCAATATCGGAAAGTTCTTTTGCAAAATCGTCCAAAATATGCTTGCTGCTGTTCATGTGGGCAATCTCACGTCCGCGGAAACGGAGAGTCACCTTTACCTTATCGCCCTTGGTAAGGAACTTCCTCGCTGCATTTATCTTGGTATTCAGGTCATTGGTGTCGATATTGGGAGAAAGACGGATTTCCTTGATCTCAATGGTCCTCTGCTTCTTCCTCGCCTCCTTTTCCTTCCTGACCTGCTCATACTTGAACTTGCCATAATCCACAATCTTGCACACGGGTGGTTTTGCGGTAGGGGCAATCTTCACCAGATCCAGGCCCGCCTCCTCTGCCAGCCGCATAGCTTCCCTTGAAGACATAATGCCAAGCTGTGCACCGTCTGCACCGATCAGACGCACCTCTCTGTCCCTAATCTGTTCGTTAATCATTAAGTCGCTAATGGTTCCGTACCTCCATACAAATGTATTGATAAATATAAGAAAAGTGGATAGCAACGCTACCCACTTAAACTCACTCAACAAAAATACACAAACCCCTGTGCAAAACAGTTGAAAAAGTAACGCTTACCAGCCCAATCGCCGTAAGGTGAGAGTGGATACTCTACTTGCTGTTGTGCGCCCTTCGCACATTTTATTATTCTAACACACATTCACTATGCTGTCAAGAAAATTTCAAATATTTTTGCAAAAGAAAATGGAAGCAAGGGGGCTCGAACCCCTGGCCTTTCGCGTGTGAGGCGAACGCTCATCCCGGCTGAGCTATGCTTCCATTTCCTCTATTGTAACACTCCTGAGAAAAAATGCAAGAGGGAAAATAAAAATATTTTAGAAAAATTACATCTTCCTCATCAACGCATAAATTTTTCCAGCAGGCGGCACACTTCCCTCACTTCAATGGGCTTCGCCACATGAGCATTCATGCCGTTGTCCAGGCATTTTTTAACATCCTCCGCAAATGCATCCGCCGTCATCGCCACAATAGGCAGCGAAGCCGCATCCTCCCTGTCCAGAGCGCGAATGGCAGCCGTCGCCTCATATCCGTTCATCACCGGCATCCGGACGTCCATCAGTATCGCATCATAATAGTACAGGGGCGACCGGCTGAATTTCTCCAGACATATCTTCCCGTTTTCCGCCCATTCCAACTCAAGCCCCAATGCCGAGAGCAGCTCATTCGCAATCTCCCAGTTAATCTCATTATCCTCCGCCAACAGTATCTTCCTGCCCTCCAGCCCCGCTTTGTCCGCCGCCGGCGATATCTCCCCGGTCTCTTTCTCCGCATAAGCATCTCCGATATATGGCTGCAGCCCGTAAAACAAGGTGGATTTGAAAAGCGGCTTTGCAATGAACCCTGTCACCCCGGCTTTTCTGGCCTCATCCTCTATCTCGCTCCAGTCGTAAGCGGATATCAGCAGAATCGGTATGTCATTTCCATAGAGTCCGCGGACTTCCCGGGCGACGGAAATTCCGTCCTTATCCGGAAGCTTCCAGTCCAACAGGATAATCTCGTAATCATCATGCCTGTTATGGCGCTCCTCCACTTTCCTGATAGCTGTCTCTGCATTCAGGCACCAGTCCGGCTTGACGCCGATGGATTTCAAGGACGCGACAGCACTCTCGCACAGCTGCTCGTCATCATCCACCACCAGCATCTTCCAGTCAGGCAGCACCATATCCGCTTCCTGTACCGTGGCCTTTAACAGATCCAACACCACATGAAACTCACTGCCCTTCCCCAGCTCGCTCTGCACCTGGATGGTTCCTTCCATTGCATCCACAATGTATTTCGTGATCGCCATACCCAGACCGGTGCCTTCCGTCTTCTGTACCCTGGCCGTATCCTCCCGGCTGAAAGAATCAAATATTATTTTCTGATATTCCTCCGACATGCCGATGCCGTTATCCTTCACAATCAGATGCGTCCTTATATAGTCCTCGCCTTTCGGGGACTCCTCCTCGTACAGGGATACATTGATAGCCCCCTTCTCCGGGGTAAACTTCACCGCATTTCCCAAGATATTGATCATCACCTGGTTCAGCCTTACGCTGTCACAGCACACGTTTTCCACCGAAATATCATTGATAAAGATATTAAAGTGCTGCCCCTTCGCCTTGACCTGGGGCTGCACGATGCTCACGATGCTGTCCATGACCTCCCGCAGGGATACCTGGTCCATATTCAGCGTCATCTTCCCGCTCTCAATCTTGGACATATCCAGCACATCATTGATCAGCCCCAACAGATGCTTGCTGGACAGCGCAATCTTCCTCAGACAGTTCTGCACCTGCTCCATATTATCCATATTGGCAACGGCAATGGTGGTCATACCCACAATAGCGTTCATGGGTGTCCGGATATCGTGGCTCATATTGGAAAGGAATTCGCTCTTCGCCTTGTTGGCATGCTCTGCTTCCCTTCTGGCAGCCTCCGCAGCGCTCCGCTCCCTGTTGGCCTCCTCACTGGCAGCTTTCAGCGCAGCCATCTGTTTTCTGGCAATCTGAAGGCTCTGGGCAAATACCAGAAGCAGCGCCGCCATCACTATCCCGCACACTATATAGACCATATATGTCCAGCTCTGCCCCATCTCCCGAATCAGTGTATCCAGGGCGTCATAGGGCAGAACCGTTACCAGATACCACTCGCTGTACGGAAGATTGATGCAGTACAAGTGGAATCTTGACCCCTCCCCTCTCAGAACCGCAGAAAAGTCCTCCCCCCGTTCCATTGCAGCCCGCAATTCGCTCACGTACTCCTCCGCAACCGCTTTCTCCCTGCTGCCGAAAAGTCCATAAACGCTTTCAAAATAATTCTTATACGCCATTTCGTTGCTCCGAAGGACATAGGTGCCGTCCTTACGTATAATATAAGAATCCACCAACGCCTCTTCCACATCCAGGAAAAGAACGCTTTTCATATATTCCGTTGAAAATCCTCCGACCAGAGAGATACTTTTCTTTCCGTCTGCCATCTCACAGACAAAGGGCACTCCCATCAGGACGACACCGTTCCCCCGGCTCCCTGTCGCCACCGCAATCTTCTGCTCCCCGATGCTCATGCTCCTCAGAAAGGGCTCCGGATCCACTACCTCAACCACGTCCCCGTAAATCATTTCAAGCTCGCCGTCCGCCGCGCAAAGCGCCAGACAGGTAAAGCCTCTGGCAGTGGCACTGTACTCCAACTCGCGCAGAAGCTCCTCCCTGCCTTCCGTATCGACGGAGGCAGTGTCCGCTATGGCACTGACCTGGGACAGGCGAAGGCCGATGATCGTCTCGTAATGCAGAACTATCTGCTCATTCATTCCGTTCATATAGAGTTTGCCCACCTCTCCGATGGTCTCCGAACTCTTTTTACTCATATATACGGACAGCAATGTAAATAATCCGACAATCAGGACAGAGACTCCAACGATACTGAAAATCAGAAAACGGATTGCCTTGTCTTCTTTTCTCTCTTTCTTCATCCTGCCATTTCCTCCATAATGCACATACCAGACCCGCTTCGCCATTGCAAGGACGCCCTTTTATCCGTCCTGCACAAAACACATGTTAATAACGATTCTATTATATCAACCTCTCTCTGAAACATCAAGAGAAAGTGATATTCGCCGGCTGAATCTGTCTGTCAGTCAAAGCAATCGAAGCGATTGCCTGGGATTGTTCGTGCAAATTGCGTACGAAAACACCTGGCGGTGGCACCGAGTGAACAGTAACTGTCAGCCAAAACTGCCGCAAACAATGCAAATTCAATATTAAAAAAGCTGTAAACTTTGATTTTACCGGAAAATCGTTAAGTTTACAGCAACTCTCGTCTACTGTGCAAAACGGCGCGAAACCTGAACAGCTTGTGTTCTGTTTCGCGTCGTCAAATGCGGAAGATGGGACTTGAACCCACACGGCATTGCTGCCACAAGATCCTTAGTCTTGCTCGTCTGCCAGTTCCGACACTTCCGCCTGTGCTTTGCACAGTTGTTATAGTACCACCATATGAGCCAAAAGTCAATTCTTTTTTTCACTTTTTACGGCAAATTTTTCGTGGCATTTTTTTCGGACAGCCCACCCAATACCGCACAGGCTGCCCTGCTGCTCTCAAAAAGCTATTCCGCCAGGTACATCTTCAGTCCGTCCTCCACCTTCCGGACCGTGTCCTCCAGTGACTGCGTCCCTTTCAGGTATCCGTCCATAGACTCTGTCAGCACCTCACGAATCTTCTCGTCCTCGCCTGCCGGCTTATTCAGGCTTCTGCACATGGCCGTCAGTTCATCCGCAGTCTCCTGTGAATAGGATCCGATCCGGAACTCCACATCTCCTCCGTCCGCCGCAATCTGGGTCTCCGCTTCCGCTTCGGATCTGTCTTTACGGGCATTTTTGTCCAGGGCAGCCCCGTTTACCGGGAATCCGCCGTAGGAATCCATCTGCTGGATTTCCTCGGAAAGAATAAACCTCAGAAAATCCTTCGCCCTGTCCTGATAGCCGCTTTTCGCACAGATTCCCATCTGCACCATAGGAATAAAACAATTCTCAAAGGCCGCAAACTCTCCCTGGATATAGTCCATAATCGCCAGCGGGAACATGGCATTGTTAAATCCTTCTACTTCTTCAAACGCCAGCTTCGCTTCGGACGCAAGTTCCCACATATTGTAAGCGCGGCTGTCCTTATCCCGCACCTCCAGAATCCCGCAGTTGTCTTCGATTGTCTTCAGCGCTTCCAGATATCTGCTCAGGGCCTCCCTGTCCAGCTGCTTTCCGTCCACAATGTCATTACAGAAATAAGGATAGAAACGGTCAATCAGCTCACTCACCGTCAGCTGCCCCATATAGCTGAAATCCTGTTTGGAAAGGAACTCTGCCAACGCCTCCAGGGAGCCCATATCTTCTGCTGTGATGTCTCTGCCTATGGCCATACGAAAAGCAAATTCCAAAGGTACCACATATCTGCTGCCGTCTTCCTGACGATAAGCGGATGTGATATTGGAAAGCAGCTCACCGTTTTCCTCCAGGGGTTCCACTACGTCATTGATGTCCGCAAGCAGCCCTTTCTCCGCATAGGAATCTATATCCAGATGGTCCATCACCAGGATATCCGGCGCCGCTTCCCCCATAAGCATGGTATTCAGCTTCTGGTATACCGCATTGTAGTCAGTCTCATCATCATAATACTTCGGATATTCATATTCTATCGTAATCATTACCTCAGGATGTTCCCTGTGGTACATGGCTGCCGCCTGACTCAGAAGCGTACTTTCATATACGGTATACAGTTTTAACTCCTCCGTTACTTCAATCACCGCATCCGGGTCGTATTCGTATTTTTTCAACAGCGAGCCTCCGCCGGATTTATGGAACAGCGCGTATATGGCACCATCCTCCAGGGCAGCGATTTCCCCGCACCAGCGGTCCGACAGAGAAAAGTCTGTCTCTACTCCCGGCAGAAGCTTTTCCCAGACGAATCCGCCCTCTGCTTCCGCGTCCTCCGTCCCGCGGAATATTCCGTCCGTTCCCGCTAAAATCAATGTGCCGTCTTTTAAGGGACATAACTGCATCTGGCCGTTTCCCTGCGGGAACGTTACCGAAGCAGCGCCAGATGACCTTCCTTCCCTGCGCTTTTCCATGTTAAGCCCAATGCCATCGGAGTATGTGGCATATAGCCAGATATTTTCCCCATCCGACGCCACCTTATCATATTGCGTGTAAATATCTTCGCTTTCCAGAACAATTCCCGTCTGTCCGTCCAGGATGTCCGCTGAGGTGTAAGATACGGCTGCCAATGTGCCGTTCTCCAGAGCGGCGATTCCCGTCAGCATTTCATAGCCGCCCCATTCCTCATTGGGCATCTTCCATTTCTCAGGCGTAATCTCCCCGGCCTCTCCGTTTTCTTCCGTCCACAGATGGCATTTAAAATCCTCCTCTCCTTCTTCCACATAGCCTGCGTACAGGCAGCGCTTCCCTTCTCCGGGCACAAGCAGGCTCGCCTCTATCCAGTCCCCGGAAACCGGCAGCGCCAGTGCCGCCATCCAGTCCCGGGTCACATCGGCAAAGCCGTCCTCCGTCTGCGCCCATTCCTGAAAGGTAATTTTTCCCGCTTCCTGCCTTGTCGCAAGAAGATGCGCCTCCCCCTCCTCGGCGAAAAGCTGCATTATCGTACATCCCTCCAGCTGTTCCGGCAATGCCACTTCCGTTTCCACATCCCTGCCCTTTACAGGCTCCGTATCGGCACCCGCTCCTCCGTTTTCCGCGCCCTTCTTTCCGCATCCTGCCAGCGTTCCTGCCAACAGTGCCGTACCCAGCAGCGCCGCAATTCCTTTTCCATATTTCACCGTTCCGTCCTCCATTCCAGTTCTGCAGACACACATCCGTCTCTTATCTTTTTCATTTTATATGTCTTCCGGCCGCGATATCCTAATATTATCTTAATACTTTCCTTTCGCTCCCATGCTGAAATATTAAGATTCTATTATGGCCATTCAGCAAACAACATGTCCAATCAACGGCACTCTTTTCCCGGCATTTTTCTACATATTATAAGTTGTCACTGCGGAATAATCGTGATAAAATATTTCCTATCATTTGTAATTCAGAAAGGAAACGAAAAAATGAAGAAAAAAATTACTTCCCTTGTGTTTGCTGCTCTGCTGTCCGTATCACTGGCCGGATGCGGCAATTCCGGCAGCGTAATCACCCCGGATGAATACGGGTATGCAGAAGGTAAGCTGGGCGACACCATGCGTAACAGCTTCTTTGATTACACTGTAAACAGCGCTTATGTCTGCGACACTTACGGCGACTACACCCCTCAGAGCGGATATGAGCTGTTAGTGGCCGATGTATCTGTCAAAAATGTTTTCGGTGAGACTATTACCATGTTCGACAACGATTTCCAGGTACAGTGGAACTCCGATGCCGAAGATGCCTTCGACTCCCCTGTTACCTTCTATCTGGACGAAGGGACAGACCTGGGTGACGAAGTACTGCCCGGAGAGTATGACCTGGCAAAAAATGAGAGCCGCACAGGGCTTTTGATTTTCGAAGTTCCTGCCGGTGAAAGAGATTTTTCCATCTCTTACATGGAATATTTCGAGGATGACAGCACCGGAGATACTTTCTTCGTATTTTTCAGCGCTGAGAAAAAATAACGGGTACTTAAACCAACAAAAGAGCCATCTCCCTGACGGCAGTCGCGCCGCAGGAATATGGCTCTTTTTTATCCTCACTGTGCAAAAAATACCCGGAACATATCGACGGCATATTTTGTATCCTTCACCCCGGCCGTCTCCACTGCGGAATGCATGGCCAGCTGCGGCAGTCCGATATCTGCGCTGGAGACGGATACATGAGAGGTGGAAATGTTCCCCAACGTGGAGCCACCGGCAATGTCGGAGCGGTTTGCATAAGTCTGGCAGGGCACTCCCGCCTCTCTGCAGAGCATCCTTACTTCGGCCGCGGATACGGCATCCGTCGCGTATTTCTGGCTGCCGTGGAATTTCAGGACGATTCCGCGGTTCAGGAGGGGCCTGTTGGTGGGGTCCGCCTTCTCCGGATGGTTGGGGTGTACCGCATGGGCATTGTCTGCCGAAATCAGGAAGCTTCCCGCTATCAGCTGCAGATACTCGCTTCTGCTCAGCTCCATACTCTCCCCAATCCGCCACAGGATATCCTCCAGAAACGTGGAGTTTGCCCCCTGTTTCGTGCCGCTTCCCACCTCTTCATTGTCGAATACAACGCAGGCGTTAATATAGCCCTCCGGCACACTGTCCAAAAATGCCCTGGAAGAAGCATATGCGCACTGCAGGTCATCCAGCCTGGGAGAAAGGACAAAGTTCCCGTTTTCTCCGAGAATCCTTCCCTTTTCCCTGACATAGAGGAACAGGTCATGTCCCAGGATACGCTCCGTTTCTGTCCCCGCCGCCCTGGCCACTTTATCCAGAAAGGCGTGTCTGCCGCCTGCCTCGTCGTCTTCACCGCACTCTCCATACAGCGGCAGCATGTCTACCTGCGGATTATACTCCGCCTTACCTGCCGAATCCCGGCTCATATGAATCGCCAGGCTGGGAATCACCATCAAGTCTTCGGCAATATTGACCAGTCTGGTCTCTATTCCCTCATCTCCCTTTATCACCACGCGGCCTGCCACGGACAGCGGCCTGTCCAGCCAGCTGGTAAGAATCATTCCGCCGTATTTTTCCGTATTTAATTTCACATATGCATTTTCGGCAGCCATCTCCGGAAATTCCTTCACCTTGAACGCAGGCGAATCCCCGTGGGATGCCGCAATGTGAAAGCCGGCGGCCTTCCCATTTGCCGGAATCCGGAAAGCGATCAGCGAAGAATCATTCCGCGTCACATAATAGCCCCCTCCGGCAGTCAGCTCCCAATTTTCTGTCTCCTTCAGGCATTGAAATCCCCGCTCCTCCAGTGCCGCCTTCAGATTTGCGACGGCATGAAAGCCCGTGGGGCTCTTTTCTATAAATTCCAGCATTTCTTCTGCACATTTCCGATATTCATTCATTGCATAATACCCATCCTTTTTTCGAAATCCTTTTTCGTCCCCCTGCTCCAACTGCCACAACCCAAACCTGTCCGAAAAGCCGGGCAGCCTTCCGACATGACAGATATGGCACCTCCGGACAAATATCCGTCTCACAGAGCAAGACACCCGCACCCAGGGTAAAACCTCACACAGACAACTTTCCCGGTATCCAAATTCTCAGAGACAGTCTTTCTCTGCGCACAGGCGGCTCCCCGATATCAACGCTCCGCCCGCATGGGATTCTCCAGAAAATCCTGATACGCCAGACGAATACCGTCCTCCAGTTCCGTCGTGTAATGATACCCAAGCTGCTCCAGTTTACTCACATCCAGAAGTTTCCTGGGCGTGCCGTCCGGCTTGGAGGCATCCCATCTGATCTCTCCGGTATAGCCTACCACCCTGGCCACCATCTCCGCCAGCTCCCTGATCGTCAGCTCCTTCCCTGTGCCCAGGTTTACAGTCTCATTTCCGCTGTAATGATTCATCAAAAATACGCAGGCATCCGCCAGGTCATCCACATACAGAAATTCCCGAAGGGGCGTTCCCGTCCCCCAGCAAACGATTTCCGCTGCCCCGGCTTCCTTGGCCTCGTGAAACCTTCTGATCAGCGCCGGGAGTACATGGCTGTGCGTGGGGTGATAATTGTCATTGGGGCCGTAGAGATTGGTGGGCATTGCGCTGATGTAGTCAGTCCCGTACTGTCGGTTCAAAAACTCACAGTACTTTAATCCCGAAATCTTGGCCAACGCATAGGCCTCGTTGGTCTTCTCCAGTTCTCCCGTCAGCAGACAGTCTTCCTTCATGGGCTGAGGCGCCATTCGGGGATAAATGCAGCTGCTTCCCAGAAACAGCAGCTTCCTGCATCCATTCTGCCATGCCCCATGTATCACGTTCATCTCCAACATCATATTGTCGTACATGAAATCCGCCAACGCCTCGCTGTTCGCCAGAATGCCGCCCACTTTTGCCGCCGCCAGAAACACATACTGCGGCTTCTCCTGCGCAAAAAAGGCTTCCACCTCATCCTGCCTGCACAGATTCAGCTGGCTATGGGTTCTCGTCACAATATTCGTATATCCGTTTTTCGCAAGAGCACGGCAGATGGCGCTTCCCACCATTCCCCTGTGCCCTGCCACGTAGATTTTCGCATTTTTTTCCATATTTAAGCCTGTTCTTTCCTTATTTCATATTTGTGAGCGCATTCACCCGCAGCATTCTGGCCCTGTATTGCGGAAGCGCTCACTCACTATACTTTTACCGATTATCCGTATATCACGGCCTCGGCCGTCTCCACCGCTTTCTCCCTGCCGCAGAAGACCTCCACAATGGCAAGCGCAAAATCAATGGCAGTGCCCATTCCCCGGGAAGTAATCACATGACCCGATACCTCCACCGGTCCTGCAGTCACCTCTGCGCCCTCCAGATGGCTCTCGAAGCCGGGGTAGCAGCACGCTTTTCTTCCCTTTAGAATGCCCCTGTGTCCGAAAATACTGGGGGCCGCACAGATTGCAACAATGTATTTGCCGGCAGCATAAAAGGCATCCACCTGTGCCATCAGGCCCTCATGAGCCTCCAGGTTCCTGGTACCCGGCATTCCCCCCGGAAGCACCAGCATATCGTACTCCGAAAAATCTGCCTGGGAAAAGCACAAATCCGCCTCCACATTCACATGATGTGAACTCCTGACCCATCTCTCCTCCGTGACGGAAACCAGTATTACCTCCAGTCCGCATCTGCGGCAGATATCCGCCACTGTCAGGGCTTCAATCTCTTCATATCCCTCTGCCAGAAAAATCGCTACTTTTTTCATTTTGTCAACCTCTCTTCTATTATAACGCATCCTTATATAATGCATTCACGGCACATCCGGCATATCTGTCTTCCTCACACCAAACCGCATGTTTTCCGGCTTCATATCACCAGACATCCGCACCGTATCTCCAGTATACACAGGAATGATAAATATTTCAATTCATCCTTGGGAATTTCATAAAAATATGTTATACTGAACCTGTATATTGCAGAAAATACTATAATTGCAGCTGTCTACCGACAATACATAGCGCCGCGGCAGGCAGCAGCGCAACTAAAAATGTAAGGAGGTGAGAAATGGCTATGGAAATAGAACGTAAATTTACAATCAGAGAATTGCCGGCCGATCTGGAAGCATATCCGTTCCGGCATATCGAGCAGGCCTACCTGAACGCTTCCCCGGTGGTTCGTGTCCGCAAGGAAGACGACGAGTATTATCTGACCTACAAAGGAAGCGGTATGATGGCCAGGGAAGAATCCAACCTGCCTCTGAACCGTGATGCCTATTATCATCTGCGCGATAAATCCGATGGCAGGATTATCTCCAAAAAGCGTTACCTTATCCCGCTGCCCAATCCCGTTTTCCGGGAAAAAGAAGGATTTCCGGGACCGCCATCCGACTACTCCCTGACCATTGAGCTGGACGTCTTTGACCCGCCCTTCGCTCCCCTGGTTATAGCGGAAGTGGAATTTGGCAGCAGGAAAGCCGCCGAGACCTTCATCCCTCCCGACTGGTTTGCCGAGGATGTGACCTATCGCCAGGAATACCATAATTCTTACATGGCGCTGCATCCGTAGCCTGATTTTCAAAGAAAAAAGCCGCAAACCATTGATTTTACCGGAAAATCCTTGAGTTTACGGCTTTTCTTATTTCGTGCGGAATGTGGGATTCGAACCCACACGGTTGCCCACAAGAACCTAAATCTTGCATGTCTGCCAATTCCATCAATTCCGCAGAGTCGAATCGCTCTGTATCTAGCTGCTCTTATTTCGCTATAGCAATTCAGACATATTTCACATCATCAATTTTGTAAACAAAACACCCGGAAAACCGCTTATGACCTGGTTTCCAGTTTTTTTGCTTCATGAGACATTGGGGATTCGACCCCCAGACAACTTGAAGATAAATTTCCGTTGTATTGTTCCTGACTAACATCATTTTACCACATGACCAGGGATATATGCAACATATTTATTTTCAACTATAAATGAGCAAATATTGAAATTTGCACAAAACAACAGATGGTATGGCAGGGTATATTAGTAACAGATGGCATTTTACAACTAAGATTATTTTATGCGATGTCTCACTTTTGGCTCATATGATGTTAACGGCAAGCAGCGGGCGGACGGCTGCATCGTAATCGGCATTGCTTTCTCTTCAACACTCTGCTTTGCAAAAATCCTTACGGCTTCTGCAAATGATGTTCCCATCTTCTCGTATGATAATTCTACCTGCTCTTTTAAATCAGAATCCATTTTTATCTGCAGAGTTGCTTCTTTTGCCATAATAACCCTCCTGTATTTCTCTATGTTTTTCAGGATATGAAATAACTTTTTATAGGGTAAAATCAACAATTCATCCATTATAAAAAGACCGACTGAAAACTGCTGTACCCCACACCCTATTTCCGTACCCCATTTTTACCCCATTTTCCCATAAAATTGTGGTAGAAAACGAGGCATTTCAGGGAATCAGGTCTTTGTCCCCGAAAGCTGGAACCCGCATGTTTACCGGCCTTTCCCGCCGCTTCCCAACTCGTAGGGCGTCATCTGATACACGTAATAATTCAGCCAGTTGCTGTACAGATTATTACTGTGGGAACGCCACTGGAGCAGCGGCTTCTCCTTCGGATTATCGCCCGGATAATAATGGTAAGGAATCTGAATGGGCAGTCCCTTGTCCAAATCCCGAAAATACTCATTGTTCAGGGAATATCTGTCATACTCCGGATGCCCTGTCACAAATATCTTCTTCCCTTCCTCGGCAATGGCAAGATACACCCCGGCCTCCGGTGACTCCGCCAGTACGGTCAGTTCTTTACAGGCATGGATGGCCTCCGCCGGCGTCTCCGTATGGCGGCTCTGGGGCGCAGGAAAAATATCGTCAAAGCCCCGGACCAACGGAATCTTCCGGTTCTGCACCCTGTGGTCATATATCCCGAACAGCTTCCGGGGAAGCTTTTTCTTGTCGATTCCATAGTAATGGTAAAATCCCGCCTGGGAAGCCCAGCATATATGAAGGGTGGAGGTCACATGTGTCTCCGCCCAGTCAAAAATGCCGCAGATTTCCTCCCAGTAGTCCACTTCCTCAAAGGGAATGTCCTCCACCGGCGCCCCTGTCACGATCATTCCGTCATAATTCCGCTCCCGGATCTCATCCCATGTGACATAAAATTTGTTAAGATGGTTTGCCGATGTATTCTGGGACAGATGACTCCTTGCATTCATAAATGTCACATCCACCTGAAGGGGCGTATTGGACAGCGCCCGCAGAAGCTGCAGCTCCGTGTCCTGCTTCACCGGCATATTATTCAGGATCAATACCTCCAGAGGACGTATGTCCTGATGCATGGCCCGGAATTCATCCATCACAAATATATTCTCATTTTCCAGAATTTCTTTTGCGGGCAAATCCCGCTGCGTTTTGATTGGCATGTTTATTCCTCCCCGCCATGACATGGAATTAATCATGGCATCCTTTCTTTATATGAATTAGAGCTTCCTCCCTGCAGTCCCTGCTCCTAAAATCAATCATGGCACAAAATATTACTCTATACCGCAATACCGGTTCCATTCCAAGCCGGCAAAACCCCCGCTTCCTGCTGCGCTGCACAAGCTATGCATCTGCATCTTCCGCTGCGGCAGCCTCCATATTATACTGCTTCAGAAAATCCGCCTCGGACAGAACCGGAATCCCCAACTCCCTGGCTTTCTTGTTTTTGGAAGAAGCGGAATTGACATCATTGTTGATCAGGCAGGTTGTTTTACCGGTGACGCTTCCCGTCACTTTTCCGCCTTTTGACTCAATGGCCTCCTTCAACTCATTCCGGCTGGCAAACCGGTTCAGGGAGCCCGTGATGACGAAGCTTAGTCCTGACAGCGTCTGGCTTCCTTCCTCCATCTTCGGTATCTCAATCTGCAGTTCCTTTACCAGAGCTTCTATTTTACGGATGTTTTCTTCCTCTTTCATATAATCGACAAAAGCCGTGGCGATAACCTCTCCCACACCGTCTATGGCGCTCAGCGTCTCCACGTCCGCCTCCTGCATCCGTTTCAGGTCATGGTCAAAAAAACGGCAGAGCATCTTCGCATTGGCTGAGCCGATATTGGCAATTCCCAAGCCATATATGACCCTTGGCAATGTAGTGTTCCGTGCCCGGTTTACGCTTTCAATCAGCTTCTTATAGGATTTCTCTCCAAAGCCCTCCATCTCCACAATCTGTTCCTGATATCTGTCCAGATGAAATAAATCCGCGAACTCATGGATAAAGCCCATATCCACAAATTTCTCCAGAGTTGCCTCCGACAGGCCGTCTATATTCATGGCATCTCTGCTGACGAATAATGTAAAGGACTTAATCTGCTTTGCCGCACATTTTTCATTGGTACAGTAAAGCGACTGTACGTCATTTACCTGACGGATTTCCGTCTTTCCGCCGCATACCGGACATAACTGCGGGATTTCCACCAACTTTCTCCCTGTTCCGCCTTTCTCTGTCCCGGCATCAATTTCTTCCCGTTCCGAAGCTTTTTCTGCTTCAGATGTATTCTGTCCGGAGAAGGCTCCGTGCGATTCCGCTGCACAGCTTTCAGCATTGTCTGATTCCTGCCTCCGAACCTTCTCATCAGGCCGGCTTTCACCGGAATCCGCCTCCTCAATCTCTTTTGCCGTCAGATTCTCCGCAATCTGAGGTATAATCATATTCGCTTTATATACGGTAATGCGATCCCCTATACCCAGCTGTAATGCACGCAAAATACTGATATTATGGACCGAGGCCCGGCTGATTGTAGTTCCCTCCAGCTCCACCGGCTCGAAAATTGCCACCGGATTGATCAGCCCTGTCCGGCTGGCGCTCCACTCAATCTCCTTCAGCGTTGTCTCCCGCAGTTCATCCGCCCACTTGAAGGCAATGGAATTCCTGGGGAACTTTGCCGTCCGCCCCAGTGACTGCCCGTATGCAATGTCATTATAAATCAGCACCAATCCATCGGAAGGGATATCGTGATTTTCTATCTTTTTCTCAAAGCGCTCTATTACCTCCAGAATATTGCCCTCATCTACCAGATAATGCTCTACCACGTCAAAGCCCTGTTGTTCAAGGAACTCAAACTGCTCCTCCACGGAATCCATGGCACTCCCCGAGCGCGGCTGTCCCACAGCATTGCTTTCTGTGGCGCTGACCAGAGAAAATGCGTAAAATCTCACATTCCTCCGGGCTGTTATCTCATTGTTCAGCTGGCGCACAGAACCGCTGCAGAGATTTCTGGGATTCTTGTATTTCTCATCCGTATCCTCTATTCCCGCATTGATCTTCTCAAAATCAGAATAACTGATCACAGCTTCCCCGCGCAGGACGAGCTCGCCCTGAAAAGGAATGGCATGCGGCAGATTCACGAATGTCTTCGCATTGTTCGTGATCACCTCGCCTATCTCGCCGTTGCCCCGGGTAACCGCTTTTTCCAGCTTTCCCTCACGATATGTCAGCACGATTGTCAGGCCGTCCAGCTTCCAGCTTAAAACTGCCGGATGCTCCTGCAGCCAGTCTCTCAGTTCTTCCCGGCTCTTGGTCTTGTCCAGTGACAGCATGGGTGTCTCATGCCTCTCTTTGGGCAATTCGCCCACAGCCTCATAGCCCACATTCACCGTAGGGCTGCTCGCCAGCACGATTCCTGTCTCTTTCTCCAGAGCCTCCAACTCCTCATACAGGGCATCGTACTCCAGGTTGCTCATGATTTCCCTGTCCTCCGCATAGTAAGCCCTGGAAGCCTTGTTTAAAACCGCTACAAGCTCTTTTATCCGTTCCACTTTTCCTGCTCTCTCAGCCTGCATACTACTATAACCATCCTTTTCTTTCTGCCGGCAAACCGCCTGTCTCACAGATTCTTTTTCATTTTAGATTCCTTGCCGGATTTTCTTTAACTGAAGCATCCTATTTTCTGCATACTCCGCAATCTCTGTATAATCGTGCCACATCCTCACTGCCAAGCTCGCGGTACTCGCCCGGTTTCAAATCTTCCAACGTTACATGCATGACTCTGATACGTTTCAGCTTTGTCACGCAATACCCACAAGCCTTGCACATTCTCTTAATCTGGCGGTTAACTCCCTGCGTCAGCACGATTCGGAATGTGTATTTTCCCGTTTTTTCTACCATACATTCTCTCGTGGTAAGGTCCAGTTCTTCCAGGTAAACACCTCTGGCCATTTTCTCCGGAAATTCCGCCCCTATCTCTCTGTCCACCCGCACCAGATACTCCTTCTCATGACCGTTTGCCCCCTTCATCATTGCCTGGATCAGGTCACCGTCATTGGAAAGCAGCAATAGTCCCTCCGAATCCTTATCCAGTCGTCCGGCGTAGGTGACCCGTTCCGGATATTTCACCAGATCGGATATGATCTTTTCCGCATGGGGATCACGCTCCGTGCAGGTCACTCCGAACGGCTTGTAAAATGCCAACACAACCGGCTTTCGGGCGGCGTGGACCTTTTTCCCTGACACCTGTATTTCGTCCTGCTCTGTGACCTGCATGCCCGGCTCCGCCCGCTGTCCGTTTACAAACACTGCCCCGTCGGCTATCAGTTTGTCCGCATCCCTTCTGGAGCAGATGCCGCTGTGGGCAAGATATTTATTTAATCTGGTCTGTTCCACCTCGTTCTCACTTCCAATCCTGGCTGTAAACTGTCCGGCGTTCTCCGGTCTCTGTGCCAGACTGACCGCTCCCGTACTTCTGCTTCTGTCTTACAAAACCTGCAATTCCTCCACATGACACACTTTCGGAATGCCCTCTCCCTCCCGCAGCCCGGCTTTCGCTGTCCTGTCCGCCATCTCATTATAATACACATTTGAGTGCGCCGCTACCTTGGTAAAGCAGATTGTGATATTTTCTCCCCACCGCCGCATGGCATCGGCGTATTTCTGAGTCAGCTCGGTTTTAGAACGCCATGCCCCTGTGACCCATTTTTCTATCCCCTCATAGTCATACCGTATCTCAATCTTTGAAAAACCGCTCACCATGGCGGTCCTTACGGCATACATGGCACCCAGCATTTCCCCTGCCACATTGCGCTGCTGCAGAGACCGGGCATTGTCCCCATTGCCGAACCTGGTCTTAATCCTGCCGTCAGGCAAAATGAAGACACAGCCAAAGGCGTATTTTCTCAGGGAATGGTCATAACTGCCGTCCACATAAGCCAGTAAAGTCCCCTCGACAGGACAGTCCTCCGGAAGGGCCTTAACCGGTTCCGGTTCCGTCTCAGTCTGCAATCCCTTCCGTCCGGCCGGCTTTTCCCGCGTTTTCTCTGTCCCCGGAGATTCCTCATGTCTGCCGGACCTTCCTCCCAGATATACTTCAGCATCCTCAAGCCTTATAAAGCCCTTATATTCTGCTCCGGGATATCCCTCCACCGCCGCTTTGCATGCATCCCAATTGTGGAAGATACCCGTTTCCCGCCCGTTTTTCACTGCATAATACTTCTTTGCCGCCATTGTCTCACTCCCGCATCTCTTCGTTCCATATAACTATACCACATCCGGCTCATTTTATCCATATGCATAATTCTATTACTGTCCCTGCATATAACATCCCTTTGCTGCAATTCAAAACTCCTTTCCTTTCACACCTGGTGTGGCGCTCAGACATATTTCTGTCATTTTTATCCGAATTCGGTATGTAACAAATATATCCACCTCAAAAATCACAAAAAAGCTTGCAAAAATTCCAAAATCCCGTATGATGGAACTATATAATATTATACCATTAATTCTAAAGAAAGATATGAGGATATGAAATGGCAATTAAAAAAAGAAAAACAATACTGATGAAAGCCGTCTCAGAACTGAAAGCAGCCGATTACTCTCAGGAACCGGAACTGAACGTTATGTACCAGCGGCTGTTGAAAGGGCGAAAGCAATTCGCGGGTATCTTCGAGAAAAACATCAATGCCGTCATGCAGATCAGCTCCCTTGACCTGACCATGCAGCATCAGACAGAAAAGATCATTGATATCTCCCAAAAGGTAACCAACGCCACGGAAGCCATTTTCGGCTCCTCCCTGGGAACCTCCAACAATCAGCAGGAAGAACTGACGAACACCATTGTCAAGGTCTCCGGTGCCACAGACGAGGTCTATCAGAAGATGGAGGCCGGGCAGAACGAACTGACAGCCATAAAGGAGCTCTCAGAACAGACCATCGCCATTTCCCGGGAAATGCAGAAGGATATGGATGAGCTTGTAGATCTGGTTCAGCATATCAGCAGCGTTATCTCCGGAATCGGTTCCATCTCCATGCAGACCAACCTGTTGGCATTAAACGCCTCCGTGGAAGCGGCAAGAGCCGGAGAAGCAGGAAAAGGCTTTTCCGTAGTGGCGAATGAAATCCGGGAGCTGTCCCAGGAGACCCAGAACCTGACATCTAATATGGAATCCTTCGTCAAGAACATAAAGACCGCTTCCCAGAAAAGTGTTCAGAGTTCCTCACATACCATCACTTCTCTGCTCACCATGACAGAGAAGATTAAAAATGTATGGGAACTGAACAACGAAAGCCAGCAATATGTCTCCAAAGTCAATGAGTCCATGAGCTCCATCGCCGCTGTCAGCGAAGAAATCAGCAGTTCCATGACGGAAATGCAGAACCAGCTGATGGAAAGCTCCGATTTCATGCGCAAGGTGGGCGAGGATTTATTTGAGGCGGCAAAGCCTGTGAGCGGTATAGAGAAAACGTTGGACGACAGCCTCAAACAGATGGGAACCATGACCCAGGATGCTTTCTTCCACCTGGAAAACAAAGAATTTGCTCAGTACATGCAGAATGCCATTACCTCCCACCATTCCTGGCTGGCAAACCTGAGGAAAATGGTGGATAGCCAGACCGTCATCCCCCTTCAGCTGGATTCCTCCAAATGCGGTTTCGGACATTTTTATTATGCAATGACACCGGACATCCCGGGGGTATTGCCTATCTGGAACAACCTTGGCCCCAAGCATCAGAAATTCCATAAATTCGGTGCAGCCGTCATTGAAGCGCTTCACAACGGAAAATATTCAGAAGCGGAGCAGATTTACTGGCAGGCGGAAAATTATTCCAGAGAATTGATTGCCGATATGAAGAAAATACTGCAGCTTACCACAGAAAACGACTAATTATACTCACGCCAAAAACATCTGCCAACGTAAATGTATAGCGAGTGAGCCCTCATGCAATGTAGCAAAAAGCAGCAATGAATACGCTCACACGTAAAAAACGGGGTACCGCAATAAGTACTGATATGCGGCAGCCCGTTTTCCTATTTCATATTTTTTGCTTTCCGAATCTTTCTATATACTTAAACAATACCCTGTGCCGTCATAGCCTCGGCAACCTTCAGGAAACCGGCAATATTTGCTCCTGCCACATAGTTGCCTTTCATGCCGTATTTCTTCGCAGCATCGTCCAGGCTGTGGAAAATATTTATCATAATCCCCTGAAGCCTGGAATCCACTTCCTCAAAAGTCCAACTGAGACGCTCGCTGTTCTGGCTCATCTCCAGAGCAGAAGTTGCCACGCCGCCCGCATTGGAAGCCTTACCGGGGCAGAACAGCACGCCGTTTGCCTGGAAGTACTCGGTAGCGTCCATGGTAGCAGGCATATTTGCACCCTCTGCCACTGCGAAGCAGCCGTTTGCAACTAATGTCCTGGCATCCTCCAGGTTCAGCTCGTTCTGGGTTGCGCATGGAAGCGCGATGTCACATTTTACGGTCCATACATTGCTTCCGGCAGCGCACTCATGGTACTGGGCGCTGGGCCTTGCAGCCGCATACTCGGTAAGTCTTGCGCGCTTCACTTCCTTGACCTCTTTCAGCAGTGCCACGTCGATTCCTTCAGGATCATAAATCCAGCCTGTGGAATCGGAACATGTCACAGGCTTGCCGCCAAGCTGCTGTGCCTTCTGTATTGCATAGATAGCCACATTGCCGGCGCCGGATACGGCGATGGTCTTGCCGGCGATATCCTTGCCATTACACTTCAGCATCTCAGCGGTGAGATATAACAGACCGTAACCGGTAGCCTCTGTCCTGGCCAGGGAACCGCCGTAGGTAAGTCCTTTTCCGGTGAGAACGCCCTCATACAGACCTGTCAGCCTCTTGTACTGTCCGTACATATAACCAATCTCTCTTGCGCCGGTTCCGATATCGCCTGCGGGCACGTCGGTATCGGCTCCGATATACTTATGAAGCTCTGTGATAAAACTCTGGCAGAATGCCATCACTTCCCTGTCTGACTTGCCCTTGGGATCAAAGTCGGATCCGCCCTTGCCGCCGCCGATGGGAAGACCTGTAAGGGAATTCTTGAAGATCTGCTCAAAGCCCAGGAACTTGATGATACCAAGGTTTACACTGGGATGCAGTCTCAGCCCTCCCTTGTAAGGTCCGATGGCGGAATTGAACTGTACGCGGAAACCATTGTTCACCTGTACCTGTCCTTTGTCATCCACCCAGGGAACGCGGAAAAGCAGCTGTCTCTCAGGCGTTACAAGTCTCTCCAACAACGCGTCCTTACGATACTTCTCCTCATTTGCCTCGATCACCACACGAAGAGATTCCAGAACCTCCTTCACTGCCTGGTGGAATTCGGGCTGCGCAGGATTCTTGGCAACTACCAGATCAAATACCTCATCAACATATGACATTTGAATGTCCTCCTTCATTATAAATATGTATAGAGTACTGAGCGCCTTGCATTTGTCACCCTCATCAAAATGACAGCAACAATCCTGCCCTGAGAACCTGTATCCTTTGGAAGCCGCTTCCCTACAGGATGAAAAAAGCACAGGACCGCCCCTGTGCCTCATGACGCCATCGTCCGCCTTTATTATACTCCAAATTCCGCAAAATCACAACACGCTTTAATGCACTAAACTGAAAAAGGTTTTCAAACATTTTTAGTCGAGTTGCACAAGCCTTCTGCTATAAATACCGTTTCAGGCTTTCTATATTTTTCTCTTCAAAACCGATCAGCTGCTTCGCCAGCGCCACTGAGCCCTCTCCGGCCCTCTCGTTGTGCTTCAGAACTTTTTCCATCTCTATGATGCCGTTATGATTCTCCCGAATCATCAGCTCTGCGATATGGCCCAGACTGGTGTTCAGCAGGGTATTATAATGGATACCTGTCTTCAGCAGGGCATCTGACAAAGCGGTGCTCTGATAGCGTTCCGCTTTCGCCTCCACCAGCTGCCTGGATGCCTCATTATAGATTTCCGCATATTTCAGGGACTGCTTCGATATCTGCAGTGCAAAGTCATCGTCATATACCTTCCCTGAAATGGTATCTATGGCCTTCATGGCGTTTTCTGTATTTTTCTGAATCTCTCTGTATACGGCTGCTTCTTCTGATTTCATTTTCCTGTTCCTGCTTCTTTTTTATTCTAATATTTCCTGCTTCCTGTAAGGAATAGTGGACTCCGTTTTTTCCTTCTGATTTCGCTTATTCGTATTGTCTTATAAAAAGAAACCTTCTATGGAGAATTTTTGTCTCTCCATAAAAGGCTTCCCACTTTTCATTGTTTTATTCCTGCAGATTCCGCTTATTTTCACTTTACTGTTGGGTAACGTAATCCGCCTTTACATATCCTACCTTGCCGTCATAAATAACCTTGCACCAACCGTTCTCAACAGCCAGAAGCTCCAGCGAATCTCCGCCTACCATCAATCCAAGCTGCGCTCCATCTTCAGACGCAGCGGAACGAATTCTGACATTCTCATTTGCAGTCACGGTTCCGATGACCTGCTGACCGTCCGCGCTTTCTTCCATGTGAAGGTACTCCGACTTGATGTAGCCGTCACCGCCCTCGAAGACAATCTTGCTCCAACCGTTGACACGCACTTCCTGTACCTGTACTTTATCGCCTCCGGCTACCTTACCCAACTTGTCGGCCTGCTCACTGTCGGAGCTTCTGACATTAACGGTAGTGGTTGCAGTTGCGTAGCGGGGACCTATCTCTGCGGGCGCATCAGGCTGTGCCTGACCTTCCCCGCCGTCGGTACCTTCCGCCGGCGCATCGCCGCCCTGCGGCTCACCCTCCGCGGGCTGCCCCTCTGCCGGTTGTCCTTCTGTTGGCTGTCCCTCTGCTGGTTGTCCCTCTACCGGCTGTCCTTCTGCCGGTTGTCCCTCTCCCTGAGATTCTCCTTCCTGGGGCGTTCCTTCTGCCGGCTGTGCTCCCTCCTCCGGATTCTCAGGCACCGCATTCTGCTCAGCCAGCCTCACGCCGATGGTCGCATTGATCTGCTTACCCAACTCTCCCATGTAAGTCAAGAGCTCCGGATGCTCCGTTGCCAGGTCATTGTACTCCACGGACACGCGGTTATTAAACTCCACTACGTCATCCTGTGCAGAAACTGCTACGATATAGTCCTTTTCCTCCTGAGTAAAATTCAATTCATTTTTGATGTAAAGCCCGCCCTGTCCGTTATCACACACATAAAAGGTCTGCCATCCAGGCACCTCCTGTTCCTCATGGTTCAGGAAACAAAGTCTGTAATATACATAAACAACCGTCGTCCCCTGCACCAGACCGGGTTTTGTATAGATATCCAGGGCCGGAATATAACTCAGATACTTCGCTGTCTCTTCATAACGCAGCAGGTCATTTTCCGAAATCTCATCATAAATGGAGGACATCACTGCACTGTCGCCCGATGCCATCGCGTTATAATACTGCAGTATCAACGTTCGTATAGCCTCGTCCTCATTGACAGCCAACGGGGCTTCCTCGGAAGCCGTCGGCTCCGGCGTGGCCTCAGCCAACAATCCCTGCACATCCTCTTCGGCCAGACTCTCCTCCATGGACTCCTGGCTTTCCTCACCGTCTTTCTTATTTCCCGCATTCAATGCAAAAGACACCGTAACCGCAACCACTGCAATCAAAATAACGGGAAACAGGAATTTGGAATTCTTTACTATATAATCACGAATTTTTGTCAAACTATCATTTCGCATATTTGTACCTTCCTTTTCATTGTGGCTTCGTAACTGTCTGCAACCTGTACAAACTGTTACATGGTTTCCGATTTCCGAATCATCCGGGAGCTGCCGGGAAATAACTTGTGTGCTTTCAAAAACGAAACCTGCTATATCCGTCGAAATCCACAATATATCTGCACAAGCTATTTGCAGGCACTTCCCTGGATATATCTGGCAGAATGCCTGAGAAACCGGCAGGCCAGGCCGTTTCCTCAGGCATTGTCACACTTACTGCGAAATTGTCACACTTCCTTAGTAAGCGAAAGAGCCGCATGCGGCTCTCTACACAAGGACATTATTAAAGCCAGAGTGATGTAAATGCATCCGACAGGAATCGAACCTGCATTAAAGGCGTCGGAGGCCTTCGTTCTATCCATTAGACTACGGATGCAAATATTACAAAATTGTTACATCACTCTGACTATAATATCACAAAACTTTTAATATGTCTACCACAAATTCAAGGAATTTTTTAGAAAATAATTTTGACCCTTTTTTCGGCGAAATCATAATAGTAAAGACTGTCTGAAAGAACCTCCTCCGGCGCTACCTGGGTATCATTGATTTCAACAATCATCTGCTTGAAGCCTTCTGCCTCTCCCACACCCATATCTGTCAGAAGTATCACTTCATGGACGGAACTGGGAAGAATGTAAAAACTCCTGGCCTCCTTTTCCGCAAGTCCGGCCAACACATCCGGGTAGAGCATACATACTGCCCCCTGACTCCGCTTTTCGTTAGTCAGCACCTTCATGGGAAAATCGTCCCGAAAACCTTCTTCCGAATCTTCCTCCGCCTCCATGCCGCTGCCTTCCGCCCCCGGCATTCCAGTCATGATATCCTTCAGGGAACCGCAAATCCAGGGAAACAGCCGCGGCGTATTCTGCTGCGCCAGACCGAGAAGTTCAGCGGTACAGGTCCCCCACATCTCCATATGGGAATTATGGATGAGAATGGAACCCTCTCCCAGCTGCTCTCCCTGATATGCATAATAAAAACATATCGCCAGATCAAGAAATTCAATATACGGCACATCCTGAAGCAGGCTCTCGTTTTCTTTCCTGCCAGCCAACCGGTAACAGATCCTGTCTTTCACTTTCTCAAAGGAACGGAAAAACTCCAAATCTACATTTGTCTCAGGCAAGCCTGCACCATAAATGGCAAGGAGCCGCCTGATTATCACTCCAAAGGTACTTCCCCTTTCATAAGCTTCCAGAAAAGCATCCAGATAAATCGTGGGAGCTACATTCTGCGCCTTCGCCAAAATCACCAGTCCATAGTGAATGACACCGTTATTCTTCCTGACTTTCTTTACTTCCACCCGATACCCGGTACCGAGCTCCTTTTTTACAGCCTTACAGACTTTATCTGCAAATGCGTTTATTTCCATTCTGTCCTCTCTCTGCGCCGTCCAATGATTGATATTTTTGAAGTACGCAACAGCGCCTGCGCACAGACAGCAAAAATATCACTGGCGTTTCAGTCTCTCATCAGCCGATCACAGGACAAATCGTCCTCCGGCCGCACAGTTTTACAAGCTCCCGCAGTTTGACAGACAGAAAACAGATATCTAAAATGCAATCTTGTTATACACGGGAAAGATATTCGCCCGTCCTGGTATCGATCTTAATCTTGTCCCCCTGATTCACAAACAGAGGCACATTCACCTGCGCACCTGTCTCCACAGTAGCGGGCTTGGACGCACCGGTAGCAGTATCTCCCTTAAATCCGGGCTCCGTGTCCGTAATCACGAGCTCTACAAACAGCGGAGGCTCCACGGAAAATACGCTTCCGTTATGAGAACAAATCTTGCACATCTCGTTCTCTTTCACAAACTTCAGAGCATCGCCAACCGTATCCTGATTCATTGCAATCTGCTCATAGTTCTCTGTATCCATAAAATAGAACAGATCACCGTCAGCATACAGATACTGCATATCTTTTCTGTCAATACGCGCCTGAGGGCACTTTTCCGTAGGGCGGAAGGTCTTCTCAACTACTCCGCCGTTCTTGACATTCTTCAGCTTGGTTCTGACGAAAGCCGCACCCTTCCCAGGCTTTACATGCTGGAATTCGATGATCTGGTATACATTGTTATCGTACTCAATGGTAATACCATTTCTGAAATCTCCTGCAGAAATCATATAAATATTCCTCCTAATTTTCGCTCACAATATAATTCCTCATTAGTTTAATATAAAAATGTACAAATTTCAACTCTTTTTGAAAAAAAGTTCTAAAATCTCTTACTTTATATTCTCCATGGGGTTCGGAATCAACCGCCCCGCCGCCGGCTGCAGGATATTAAACCCACGAATGAATAAAGTCGATGGCCTGCTGATACCCCTCCAGCCCTTTCCGTAAATCTGCTTATCACAGACCGGAGCTGTCACGGACACCTTCCGGAATGTACAAATGCCATTCTGTCGCACATCCAGAATATCCATCCTTTTCTCTTTATCTTCCTCACATCCCTGCTTACTCCAGAAAAAGTTCAATCAGCTTGTCATCCCCACTCCCGTCTGCTATAATCCTCTTATCAGCACTGCCATGCTGAAATACTGAATAAAGGAGAAAGCAATCGTGAAAGTAAAAATAACCTGTACATGTATGGCCACCTTTGAAATAAAGGATGGTTCCACGCACCCAAAAGAGATATCCTGTCCCAATTAAGGCATAATTACTGTACTAACCTGTGTTACCAAATACCTACAATCTCTATAAAAAAGATCGCAGAACTTTTAGGTGACCATGAAAAAATGGTGATAGAAGTTTATAACCATATCATATTGGAAAAGGAAGATGCAGAAAAGGCCGTAGAACAGGCACTTAATGCCTGAAAAAAGTGAGACAAAAATGAGACATCTTACTTCCAGAACCCCCTGTTTTTGAGGCTTTGAGACTCCAATGAGACCTTTACACTCATCTGCTATTATATACAATTCGTTACATTCCGGACATCCAAAAAACGCCGATTTTATGCGGTTTTCAGGGCTTTTCAAAGTAAAATCCCCAGAAGCTCAACACATCTGGGGATTACTCAATTTCATGAGACATTGGGGATTCGAACCCCAGACAACTTGATTAAAAGTCAAGTGCTCTACCGCCTGAGCTAATGTCCCATCTAAAATATTACAGCCTGTACTGTAAGCAGGGCTAGCTGGATTCGAACCAGCGACTGCAGCAGTCAAAGTGCTGTGCCTTACCGCTTGGCGATAGCCCTGTACTGACACCAAGCGTGCCACCGGGATATCCCGTATAATCAGGAGCCCGCTTGCGATAAAGTTTCCTGTTACAGATAATCTGAATCAGAATCTTCATTGATCATAAGCAAAACAGGAAAAGGTGGATAAAGGGATTCGAACCCTTGGCCTCCAGAGCCACAATCTGGCGCGCTAA
>CAJUJN010000010.1:0-31911 GCA_910586775.1 uncultured Acetatifactor sp.
AACACTGGGGTTGTGGGTATTTTTTACCCACCATCACCCTTGAAGAGCCTTATTTTGCGGCAGTTTCTAAATCTCCGCCAGGGTATGCTCAAGGCCACCAGGATTTACTGATCTGCCTGAGGCGAGCATATATGGCTGGAGGTCATAAAGCCGCTGTAGTGATAGCGGCTTTATTGTGGTTTACTTCAAATTTCATTGGCGTGCAGTGTAAATAATGCATTCTCATAGTTCTTGACGTAATATCGAATATTTGTCCTGCCTTTTTGGATAATGGTGTGCCCTTCTTTTTTGAGCATTTCTTTCTGGGCTTTTATGCCGCCGGGATATTTTGGATTTAATTCCCCGTTTGCTTTCAGGGTTCTCCAGTAAGGTGTTTCGTCGTCTTTGCGCTGAAAGCTTGCCCAGGCAACAATGGAGACAAATATCCCTGCCGTAATCGGCTCCGTAAAATCAGCTCCGTTTTGTCTGGCGAAATAGTCTCTTATGGCGCCTACGGTAAGCAGTTTGCCAAAGGGCACAAGCCTCATGATTCTGTCATAATCAATGGGGGGAGCAAAATACATTCTGTCCCCACCATATTTTTTAATGCTTTTTTCATCCGTAATGATCTGGAATTTCGGCATATCCTTGCTGTCGTTCAGCATCGCGTTGAAATCTTTTTTCTCTTCATTTGCCATAGATAAGCACCTCCTGAACATAAGCATACCCCAAAAAAGGCATGGATGCAATGAGACGGTTTAAAAGTCCTGTCTGCTTTGCGGCAGACAAGATTTCGGGCAGCATTACTGCAGGTTGAAAAACTGGCGGATTCCTCCTTTGCTTTTGGGGATGTTATGGGGTAAGATGGAAGCATACAACATCACAGTATATACGGACGGTCCGAAAGAAGGAGGAGAAAAGAGAGGATGGAAAAAATAGGCTTTCATGGAGTGGCCATGGGGGGAAAGCTTTATTCCCTGCGGATGGCGAAGAGGATGACCCAGGAGCAGGTGGCGGCAGAGCTGTGTGTCAGCCCTGCGGCGGTGTCCAAGTGGGAGCGGAATCAGACGGTTCCCAGTGTGGAGATGCTGTGGGCGCTGGCGGATTTTTTCGACTGCACCATGGATGAACTGGTGGGGAGGCGGCAGCCGCCGGTGGAGCGGATGGGTGCGTATGACCAACAGAAATTCCGCCTTGCCCAGGTGGGGGAGGATTTGCTGCGGTGCGGCGAAATCAGCAGGGAAAAAGGGCTGATTGCCATGGAGGAGGCGGTGGGGGAACCGAAAAGCGGCAGCAGGTTTTTGAAGTTTGCGGTGCCCTATGTCATGAATCTTTTTATGAAGAAGGCAGACGTGGATTTTGCTTTCCGGCTGCTGGGGAATTACGCCGCCGCGCTGCCGGAGGAAGAGCAGGCGGAGGGGCGTATGGTCGCCGCGGCGCTGCGGGCGGTTTTTGCCGGAGAAACATTGGGAATACAACGGGAAATCATAGCATCTTATATTGGCATGGATTATCGGGAAAGGGGCGGAACCATGGGAGATATCTTAAAATATACCAGACAGGAACTGATCCATAAATTTCAGGGAAAGGAGCTGTATTCGGAGGCCACGGATCTTTTGGAAGGATTCGCGCAGCTTGGCGGGTTCGAAATTCAGGTCATTTTGCGCAATCTGGACAACGCCACGCTGACAGCGGCGCTGATGGGGGCATCGGGAGCAGTGGCGGTGGCTTTTTTCTCCAATCTGGCGGACTGGGTCCTGTATCTGATCAGTGAGGACATGGAGCGTTGGCAGGGAACGGAAGAAGAAATCCTGGAAGCCCAGAGGAAGGTATTGGAAATCGGCAGTTTCTGCCTGAACCGGGAGGATGAATCCGGCAGCGGGGGAGTTTTTTGAATTGTGTGTGGCAGCCGTTACTGTGCCTGTTCCGTAGACAGGGTGACCCAAAGCCGTCCGACAAGAAACTCCCCCACTACATACACCGTTCTGAATTTTCTTTTGACACAGGCATTCAGGTAAAGTCTCTGGAAAATTTCATCTATATATCCCTTGATATTTTCCGTGAAATGCCCCATAATGAACTTACGGAGTTGGAAGCCTGGATGTATTTTCTGGCATCAGACGAACCGACAGATATACTCCGTATTGTCAGGAAATATCCGTTTTTTCAGGAAATGTATCAGGACATTGTGAATTTCCGTTATCATCCAAAGGAGTTGATCGCTATGTATTCGGAAGCATTGCGTATTATGGATAAAAATTCGAAATGCTGCGGCGGAAGATGCAGATATCACGTACGACTGTCGCAACAATGAAATTTGCTGTAAACCGCAGCAAAGCCACTGACACTACAGTGGCTATAAGACCGCCGGCCATATATGCCTGTTCTGGACAGACTGGTAAATGCCGGCAGTCCTGAGTATAACACCGCAGGCGGGGGTTATCAATTCATGAGCGAATCCGTAATCTGCGTAAACACTTCAAAATAATCTTCGAAAGTTTTGCGGCAGCAGCCGGGGTTGGAGATAACGATTCCCGGGCTTCTCAGGCCGGTCAGGGAAAAGCCCATTGCCATGCGGTGGTCGTCGTAGGTTTCCACAGTGGAGGGCTTCGGGGTACCGGGCCAGACGGTGATGCTGCTTTCGCTTTCTTCACATTTGATCCCCATTTTTGCCAGTTCCGTGCAGATGGCGGCGATACGGTTGCTCTCCTGGAAACGAATATGTCCTATGCCAGTGATGGTGGTGGGGCTGTCCGCAAAGGGAGCGATGGCGGCCAGAGTAATCGCCTGGTCGGAACAGCCGGACATGTCCGCGGTTACACCATGGTAAATCCCGTCTTCCGGGGGAGTTACCAGAATACCATCAGGCGTATCGGCGGCGCGGCAGCCCATTTTTTCCAGAATCCTGATAAACGCCACATCTCCCTGCATGGAATCAAAGTGCACATGATTGACGGTTACCGGGATATTTAAGAGCGGACTCATGGCGTAAAAATAACATGCGGCGGATACATCCGGTTCAATCCGGTAATCCATGGCCTGATAATGCTGTCCGGCGCGGGTCAGGAAAGTGTGTTCGCCTACACGTTTCGCCTGTACGCCGAACTGTTCCATCATTTTCAGAGTCATCTCGATATAGGACATTCCGTGGGTGCCTTCTACACAGGTGGTAAAATCGCTGCCGCAGAGGCAGGAGACAATAAGCAGGGCGCTCAGAAACTGGCTGCTGCTGTCGATATTGACACAGATCGTATCTTTCCGGAAGCCATGTGCTTTCAGGGTAAAAGGGAAATGTCCCTCTGTGCCTTCAGGATCATAAACCACTTCGCAGCCCAGTTCCTTCAGGGAATTCAGCAGGGGAGCCATGGGGCGTCTGCGCATCTGTTCCGAGGCATCCATATGGTAGACACCCTGGGAAAGCCCCAGGTAAGCGGTGAGGAAGCGTGCGGCAGTCCCGGCGCTGCCCACGTATTGGGAGGCCTCGTCCAAAGGCACCCTGCCGCCCAGGCCCCGCACGGAAATGGTTCTGCCTGCTTCATCCACCTGAGTCTCAAAGCCCAGTTCCTGTATACATTTCAGAAAATGCCTGGAATCGTCAGAAAATAATACGCCGTCCAGACGGGAGGTGCCGTCAGCCAGCGTGGCCAGCAGCAGGGCCCGGTTGGTAATGCTCTTGGAGCCCGGGACATCCGGGGAAACCGGGGCGGTGACGGGAGCGGATTTTTGCTGCAGGATATCATATAAGAAGGGAACGGTGTAAGTGGGTTCGGCTATCATAAACTTTTCTCCTGTCTCTATATTGTGTGTATATTCTTATCGTTTTCGGTGCTGTGCCATACAAATGCGAATTTGATGCGGCTGCGGGGAGATAGGAACAATCCGGAAATATACTGCAGACCGCCAGGATTTACAGTGATGCCTTCGGAAAAATACCAGGCTGGCGGTCTGCAGTCGGGTTGTACTGCAAATTTAACCGGTGCGTAGTATAACTTACCGGATTTCCTGGCTGTTTCTCCGGCAGCACCGCTCAAAGAACAGTTACTCAGCCTGTCAGGCACCTGATTTTCTGCTTATTCTACCATATTTTCAGGAGGGGAACAAGCCCCTGGAATACCGGAAAAAGTGGTTGCGGAATAGAACGGGGCATGGTACAATAACCACGAAGATGAGCAGATTGCCAGCCATATAAATAGACTCTCGGAATTTGAGGCAGCAAAATCAGACGTTATGTCAGAAAGGTACCCGGAAAAGCGGGGGGACTGAAGGGATGTTTGCGAAATCTGAACAGGAATAAGGAAGTGTTGCGAGGAGAATCGAGATGAATAACAGGGAAAAAACGTTATGGATTACACGTACTGCCATTTTTATTGCACTTCTGGTGGTAGTGCAGGCGGTGACTGCGCCTTTGGGGAATACCATCATCACAGGAACGCTGGTAAATGCGCTGCTGATCATTTCGGTCATGACCTGCAGCGTCATGTCGGGAGCCACGGTGGCTGTTATCTCTCCCATTATGGCGAAGCTGGTGGGAATCGGACCGTTATGGGGGCTGATCCCGTTTATTGCGCTGGGGAATATAGTACTTGTGCTGGTGTGGCATTTCCTGGGAAACAGGGATATGGGAAAACGGTATGCATCGGGGACGGCAGCCCTGGTGGCAGCGGCGCTGGCCAAATTTCTGACGCTGTATCTGGGAATCACCAAAGTGGCGGTTCCGCTTCTGCTGCGCCTGCCGGAGCCTCAGGCATCGGTGATTTCGGGGATGTTTTCCCTGCCGCAGCTGATTACGGCGCTGTTGGGCGGTGTGGCTGCGCTGCCGGTGATTCATGCGGTGAGGCGGGCGTTTTTGAAGCCTTGAATCCCGCAGAAGGGAACGTTGAAGGACTGCATTGTATGAAAAATTATAAATTTATCCTGGAGTATGACGGAAGCCGCTATTACGGCTGGCAGCGTCAGCCCGATAAGAACACGATTCAGGGAAAACTGGAAAACGTGCTGAGTCTGATGTGTGGAAAGGAAACGGAAGTAATCGGCGCCGGGCGTACGGATGCCGGTGTCCATTCAAAAGGGATGGCGGCAAACGCTTTTCTGGAGACGGATTTTTCCTGCGGGGAAATCCGCGATTACATGAACCGCTGCCTTCCCGACGACATTGCGGTGAAGGAGGTGCGGGAAGCATCACCCAGATTCCATGCCCGTTACAATGCCATCGGGAAGACCTATTGTTACACCTGTTACGAGGGGACGGTTAAGACTGTCTTTGACAGAAAATACTGCACCAGGCTGGAGGAGAAGCCGGATTTGGAGCGGATGCGCCAGGCTGCGGAAATCCTGAAAGGCGAACATGATTTCCGGAATTTCTGTGTCAATCCCCGGATGAAGAAATCCACTGTGCGCAAAGTAGACAGGATAGACATAGAACGGCAGGACGGTTATCTGCGGTTCACTTTCCACGGAACGGGATTCCTGCAGAATATGGTGCGGATTATGACAGGGACGATATTGGAGATCGGATGCGGCAGAATGTCCGTGGAAGAGCTGAGGGAAGCGCTGGAAAATCCGGAGCGCCGGAAAGCGGGACCCACGGCTCCCGCCCAGGGATTGTGTCTTATAAAGGTGGACTATGACTGAGTGTAAGGAAGTTAGTTCTTTGCATGTGCCCGGTCCTGGGAGGGCATAATGCATCCGGCCATATTGTACAGCCGGAAATGTATGATTGAGCCTGAAAAAGCGGAACTGAAAAACGAAAAACCGTGCAGATGGATGCGAAATGGAGGATAATATGTATACGGAAAAGCAACTGGAAAGGATGCTGGGCAAGCTTCAAAGACTGGAAAAAATGCTGGAGCCCAAACTGTTTTACACCGTGGGAACTGTGCCCATGAAGGCATTTCAGACGGACGGAAGCCATCATGATGTACCAGAGGATTCCTGTTTTACTGCATGTGAAGACGGAACTGTCTTCGAAGGGCAGGGAATTTACTGCTGGTTTAAAGGCAGTTATAGCGTCCCGGAAGAACTGGACGGAAAGAGGTTATTCGTCTACCCGAAAATCAGGGGCTATGAGGGAATGATGTGGGTAAACGGGAAACCCTACGGCAACTATGCGTCCAAAATGATTGTGCACAGCCACGGAAACCATTACTGCGACATGCTGTGCAAGGAGGCAAAGAGCGGAGAAACCATAGAGATGGCTTTCGAGTATTATGCGAACCATTATATTAAAGGAACGCAGCCGTTTCTGGTGGAAGCCCAGAGATTTTACCGTATCGAGTATCATCCGGTGGATATCTGCCTGAAGGATGAGGAACTGGCGGAGTTTTACTTTGATCTGAAGACGGCAAACCAGATGGTGAAGGTACTGGAGAAGAAGAGTTTCCGCAGAGCAGCCTTTGTGCGGGCAATGCTGGAAATCCACAATCTGATTTCCTATGATTTTGAAAACGAGGAGCCGGAGATTTTCCGGGAGCAGCTCCGGCGGGCCGATGCTATTCTGAAAAAGGTGATGAAGGAGAAAAATGCGTCCTCTGCTCCTTATGCCGGACTCATCGGTCATTCCCATATGGACACGGCATGGCTGTGGCACCGCGGGGAGACGGAGAAGAAGTGCGCAAGGACTTATGCGAACCAGATGAATCTGATGGATCAGTATCCGGATTATACCTTTGTGCAGAGTTCCGCCTACCATGGGGATATTATCAGGCGGATGTATCCGGATTTGTTTGAGGATATCAAAAAGAGAGTGGCGGAGGGGCGCTATGAGCCCAACGGCGGTGTCTGGATCGAGTGTGACTGCAACATTCCGTCCGGCGAGTACATGATAAGGCAGTTTGTATGGGGACAGAAATTCACAAGGGAGTATTTTGACTATACCTCCGATGCGTTCTGGCTGCCGGATACCTTTGGCTACAGCGCGTCTCTGCCGTTACGGTATAATAACGACAAACGGAAAAAGCCTTGATTTTCAAGGGGTTTGAGCGTTTGCCGTCATTTATTCAATTCCTTTTCCAAGTTGAAATCTTACGAGAAAAATATCGAAAAAAGGAGGCTGTTTCATTAACGACAAAATTTAATAGCGCCAGCGGTCCAATCTATTGTTGAACTGCTAGTTATTGTAGATATAACATTTTTATAGAAGGGTTTCCAATCTTGTAAATATACAGAATATGCCACAAATACTATATAGTATTTGTGGTATTTGAAAGATCATATTAATATTCAACAATACATGGAGATATTTATTATTGCATAATTTTCTCATATTCTTCAATTGCAGCATAAAGAGGGTAGATTCGACCAGCTGTATATAATATAATTTTACGAGTATCTTGCGTATTCTGTAATATAATGCAGCGCCAAATTCCATCTGTTCCAGCAACGGATTGATGAGCAAATTTTTGGTAACAAAGGCTAGGGATTGAAATATCTTTACATATTGTATCAAATTCAGGTTTTGATATTGCTACATCAGTAAGCTTTAAATATTCTATTTTTTTACAATTGTTTTTGATTTGTAATAGAGTATTTGCTTTTATTTTGGACCAGGATATACTTTTGCTTATTTTTGAAAAATGGCAGAAAGGCATGGTATCCTCCTTATTGTATTGATTTTCTAAAGTTTCAATGATATAATTATTATGAATTATTGTATCCAATTATGAGGAGTTGTATGATGATGGATAAGAAAATTTACATTGACATCTTTGCTGGATGTGGGGGCTTGTCCACCGGATTATTAAATGCTGGATGGAAAGGTCTATTTGCTATTGAAAAAAATGCCGATGCGTTTTCTACATTGAAATACAACCTAATTGATAATAAAGAGCATTTTCTGTGGCCAACGTGGTTACCGGTTCAAGAATGTGACATCAACGAACTATTAAAAGAACATGAGGAAGAACTCCAAGCGCTACAAGGAAAAGTCACTTTAGTTGCTGGCGGTCCCCCTTGTCAAGGATTTTCAATGGCTGGAAAGCGAGACAAAAACGATCAACGCAATAAACTTGTAAAATCCTATATTAAATTCATCAAACTTGTATTGCCAGAAGTAATTATTTTCGAAAATGTTCATGGCTTTACAGTAAACTTCAAAGACAAAAAAGGAACAAAGCAATATTCTTCCTATGTTGAAAGAGCACTGAAACGTTTAAGTTATAAAACTGCGCACCAAATTGTGGATATGTCAGAATATGGTATTCCACAAAACAGAAAACGCTTTATTCTCGTAGCAATACGGCATCATTCTCCGAAAAAGGTTTTTGAAACCCTTAATAGTAATAAAGAACCTTTTTACAAAGCAAGAGGAATAAGCTGCTCAACAACGGTTTATGAAGCAATTAGTGATTTGGAAAAAGTACATGGAACACGCCCGTCCCCTGATACAAAAGGTTTTCAAGCAGGTCTGTATGGGCCTGTTCAGTCTGGATATCAGCGATTGATGCGGCAGAGCGTAACGTCAGATACTGATGTGGTAGATAGTCATCGTTTTGTTAATCATCGACAAGCCACGATAAATTTACATAATGATTTGTTGGCGTATGCCCCTGTTGGAAAGCGCATTACACCGAATGATAATATTGTCTCTAATCTTAACCGACGTGGTGTTACTGTGCTTAATAGAGCAGCGCAAGCACCAACTATTACATCAATACCGGATGAAATTGTGCATTATACTGAGCCACGCATTTTAACGGTGCGCGAACATGCCCGTATACAAAGTTTTCCGGATTGGTTTGAATTTAAAGGTAAATATACATCTGGCGGGGAACGTCGCAAGCAAGAGGTGCCTCGCTATACACAGGTTGGCAATGCAGTTCCACCATTGTTTGCCGAACAAATAGGACTTGCTATTTTGGAGGTGCTTTCAAATGACAAAAACGAATAGCACTTTATCTTTCCGCGTAAGTGCCGGGCTTAAAAATTTAATTGGTCGCGACTTAATAAGCGATAAGTATATTGCGATATTTGAATTGGTTAAAAACTCTTATGATGCTGGAGCATTCAAGGTTGATATTTCATTTGTTAAAACAAGTGAAGGACATGATCAAATTATTATTTCTGATAACGGTTGTGGGATGACATATAATGACATCATTGAAAAATGGTTATTTGTGGCATATTCAGAAAAGAAGCTTCAAATCCGTGAAAAGTCTTCCTACCGGGATGAAATCAAACGAGAAGTGGCAGGAGCAAAAGGAGTTGGTCGTTTTTCGTGTGACCGACTGGGAGAATCATTAGTATTAATTACTAAAACAGAATCCGAGATATCTGCGAATAAAGTAGAGGTAAATTGGAATAAGTTTGAACTGGATGATACACAAGAATTTATGAATATCCCTATTTGGTATTCAACAACTGATGCACTTCCAAGTGGTTTTTCAAAAGGAACTACATTGATTGTAGATTCATTACGTGAAAGTTGGTCTCGAGAAGAAATACTAAAATTGAAACGTTCCTTAATGAAATTGATTAGCCCTGATGCAAATAAGGGAGAACTTCCTTTTGACATAGAACTTATCGTTCCTGCTGAACGTGAAAATGATAACAAGACACTTGGTAAAACTGGGATAAATCCTAACCGCGATATTGTTAATGGCATTATTCATAATGATATATTAGAAAAGCTGAATATTAAGACTACGAGCATTGAAGTGAGTGTTTCTGAAGATGGACAGCTAATTACAAGCAAGTTGACGGATCGTGGTGAATATATTTTCTCTGTGGTTGAAAAAAACAGAAAGTATTATGGGTTACAAGATATAAGTATTGTTGTGTTTTACCTGAATCAAAGTGCTAAAGTAAATTTTACCCGGCAAATGGGAGGAGTTCAACCCAAAAATTATGGTTCTGTTTTTATATATAAGAATGGTTTTAGAATCAATCCATATGGAGAGCCTGGACAAGATTTTTTTGGTATTGATCAGCGAAAAGCTCAAGGATGGAAACGTTTCTTGGGAACGCGTGAAATTATGGGACGTATTTCTATAAAAGGCAATAATGATCAATTTGTTGAAACAACTAGCCGTGCACATGGTTTTATTCAGACGCCTGCTGTTGATTTATTAGCAGATTTATTTCTTGAAAAAGTATTAAAGGTTTTGGAGAAATATGTTGTCAACCTGATTAATTGGGGTGAGCCTTTAAAATCTGATCCAGAGCGTACGATTTCTCCAAATGAAATAAGTGATCAAATCATTTCACAGTTTATCACTAATGCTGATTCTAAAGATATTGTTAGTTTGGATTATAATTTAGATATTTTATCTAAAGACAATATGCAAAACAGCCAAGATAATATTACAACATCATTAAAGAAATTGGAAAGTGTCGCCGAACGCACACAAGATGCTGGACTTATAAATTTAGCACAAATTTTAAAAAAGAAGACAGAATCAATTGTTTCACACAACATTCAACTTGAAGAAGAAAATGCAAAAAGTTCAAAGGAGTTAGTTAAGGCACAAGAGGAAAAGCATGCGAGAGAGCGCCAAATTTATTTTCTTAAAGGTGCGGCTAATCAGAATGTAACAAATTTAGTGAATGGATTTCACTCCGTATATACATTAACGGATGCATCAAGAGGTAATATAAGTTATTTGCAAGAGCTTCTGACTCCTATGGATATTGAAAATAAGGATTTTATACTATCAATTATAGGACAGATTCAACAAGCGAATGAAAAGGCACATAAACTCGCTGATTTGGCAATACATGGGAATCAATCCCTAAAGCAGAGTGGTTCTAATAGCTTGTATGATTTTATTCGGCAATATATTGACGAAGGTTTTGTGATTAAAGGTTTAAAATATGAACTTGTGCAAGATGAACATGCTTTTGAATGCAAATTCGATTCTTCTTCAATTGGCGTGATTGTTGACAATATTGCCAGTAATTCAATCAAGGCTGGTGCAACGATATTGCAAATTGTTTTTTCAGAATCAAGTAAGTATGTAGAAGTGTCCTTTTCGGATAATGGAATGGGACTTGCTGAAAACATTGATCCTAGGACCTTGTTTGAATGGGGATTTTCGTCTAACAGGCAGAAAAAAGGCTTTGGTATAGGATTATATCATATCAAACAGTTGCTTGATGAAATGAAAGGGACAGTTGAAATTGATAATACATATCATCAGGGCTTTAAGATAATAGTGAGGTTAAAAAAATGAATACGACATTTAATATACTGTGGTTTGAAGATGAGCCTACATGGTTTAATATGGAAAAGTTACGCGTAGAAGATATTCTAAAAAACCATTATTTGATACCATCAATTGTCCGAAAAGATGGTGATGATTTCGATATCCGTGAATTGACTGGTAATGATTATGATTTAATTTTAATGGATTTCAAGTTGGCAGATGGGGTAACTGGTGATAAAATTGTTTCAGCTTTGCGAGAAAGCAATATACTAACTGATATTTTGTTTTATTCTTCGGAAGAAGATGCTATGTTGGCTGCTATCAGTGCCAATATGCCACCAATTGATGGTGTTTATTTAACAAAACGCGACTATACTATTTTTACAGAGAAGATTGAAAAAATCATAAGTAAAATAGTAAGACGCTCAGAAGATGTTGTCAATTTGCGTGGCTTTGTTCTCGATAACACTAGCGATTTTGAATTAAGAATTAAAGAAATCTTGAATATCTGTTGGCAAAAGTTTAATGAAACGCAAAAAGCATCATTAACTGAAACTCTCTTTGGATTATTGGACGGAAAAAAAGCATGGATTACAAAACAAGTCGAAACAGCAAAGTCCTCCGCCATTATTTTTGAATATGCAAATAACAATGAGCGTATGTTGAGTATATCTGACAGACTAGACATACTTCAAACGATTTTACCGATTCTATTTACTGCCTACAATCTGCCAGATACTGTATGCCCAAAAGATTTCAAACAATACTATATTGATAAAATCAATATGTATCGTAATCGTCTAGGGCATATCACATTCGGTGAGAAAACTATTTGCATTAAAGGCAAGGATATAGAAATTAATCAAGATCTTCATAGGCTTTTGCGAAAAAATATTGCGGATGTTGATATTACAATAAACCAACTTGAAACATATATTACTACAATGATGTAAATTAGCTAACACACTTCTGTTTGAATTTAATCGAAGTGTGTTACTTTTATCTATGATATATCTATAATATTTAAACACAAGATATCTTTCAGGCTAAATTATCATGGATGACGAAAAATTCCAACTATGCTAATCTTCGACTCCTATGATACGAATATGGATTAATATATGAAAAGAAAAAAGACTCGATTGCATGATTTACAATAGAGTATACTCCCTTACATAAAGCTGACGACAAAAATGAGTTTATTGTCATCTTGCACATTTTTTGTGCACTTGTTACTGTTTAATTTGGTGAATAATATAGTAAATTCGAGTCTAATAATATGTCATAGAAGCTCTTCGTGAGGGGGATGTTGTTAAAAAAGGTTGCGTAGGTATGCCCCAGATCATGCAGGGCTGCCGGGTGAAATATTTCCTCACCACCAAGATGGCATGGAACGACACCAATGTCTTCCCTTATGATACGTTTTACTGGAAAGGAATTGACGGTTCGCAGGTGCTGGTGCACTTTAACCGTACCCATGTGTGGCCGGACCCCGAGATGCTGACGGAAAATCTGCTGGCAGACGGGGACAATACCATCAAGGAGCGCGCCGTTTCCAACATGCGCCTGATTTCCTACGGCTTCGGGGACGGAGGCGGAGGCCCGGAGTTCGGGATGATCGAGATGGCGGAGCGGCTGAAGGATATGGAGGGGATGCCCAGGACTTCCCATACTACGGTCAGCCGTTTCATGCAGGAACTGGAGGAGAGCCTGGTGGAGCCTTCCACCTACAACGGTGAGCTGTATCTGGAGCTGCACAGAGGTACATTGACCAACCAGCATGAGATTAAGCGGAACAACCGCAAGGCGGAATTTGCTCTTCGGGATCTGGAATATCTCACGGTGAGGGATGCCGTGCGTAAGGGGACAGAGGCTTCTTCGGAACAGATTGATCCGCTGACCAACGAGATGCTTGTGAACCAGTTCCATGATATTCTGCCGGGAACCTGTATTCCCCGCGCCCATGATGAGGCCAGGGAGGCGGTAGGGCATATCATTGAGGAGTCGGGACGCCAGAGCAAAAGGATTCTGGAGAACTGGACAGATGCGTCTGAGGGTAAAACGGTTACACTTGTGAATACACTGTCATTCCAGCGAAGCGATGTGGTTTATCTTCCTTTTGAGGGCTGTTATGCGGCAGGTGATTACAGGCAGCAGGTAGTGGAGGACAGGGACGGAAATAAGAAGCTGGCGGTTATGGGAGTAAAGATTCCGGCGTTCGGCAGTACAGTGCTTGCAATGACGGAAGAGGCGCCCCAGAGCGTTTCCGCCTTTGCCGTGAGCGGGGAAAAGGGTGAGATTCTGGAGACGCCCATGGTGAAAGTAACCTTTAACGAAAAGGGATATATGGATTCCTTTGTGGATAAGCGGAATGGACGACAGCTGAAGGGCGAGGGCTATGCCCTGAACACTCTGCTGATGGCGGAGGAGGTCTCCCTGGGCTGGGATAACTGGGACGTGGACGCGGACTTTGAGAGCAAGCTGAGGGACAGCGCGGAGCTTCTGGAGCGCCGGGTTGTGGCAGACGGGGCAGTGGAATTCCGAATCCGCAGCCGCTACCGTCTGAGCGCGAAATCTACTCTGGAACAGGATATGATCTTCTATGCCGATTCGCCGGAAGTTGTCTTCGAGACAAGGATGGACTGGCAGGATGACCACAGATTCCTGAAAGCGGCTTTTGACACCGGTATCCATACGGACTACGCCAGCCAGGAGATACAGTTCGGCTATATCCGCCGTGTGACCAACAGGAATACGGAGATTGAGAAATCCAGGTTCGAGGTATCTAACCACAAGTATACGGATCTCTCCGAGACGCGCTACGGAGCGGCAGTGCTGAATGACTGCAAATACGGCATCAGTGTAAAAGATTCTCAGATGCGGCTTTCCCTTCACAAGGGCGGCTGCATGCCGGATGAAAGAGGAGATAAGGGCATTCACGAGTGCACCTATGCATTCCTGCCTCATATGGGCAGCCTGAGCGCGGACAGTGTGATACAGCCGGCTTACCGGTTGAATGAGAAGCCGTTTGCTGTGGCGGGAAACCTGCCTATGGAGAGTCTGGTCAGCCTGGACTGTGACCATGTGATCGCAGAGACGGTGAAGCCCATGGAGAAGAACGGCAGAGGCTTTATACTCAGGCTCTATGAAGCGGAAGGCGCTGCGGAGAAGACGGTGCTTACCTTTGGATTCCCGGTAAAGGGACTGGCGGAGACAAACATGCTGGAAGAGGTTCAGACAGAATATCCGGCGGCGCGGCAGCTGGAGCTGGAATTCCGGGCCTTTGAGATTAAGACGGTAGCTGTGTGGTATTAAGGTTGGATTTTTATAAGAATGTGTTTTGAAAAAATTACTGTTCACCTTCCGGTAAGCCGTGGGACTTTTGGTATTGCGGCTTATGACAACGGGGTGGACAGTAATTTTTTTAAAATATTTTTGAACATATTTACGCTATGTATTTCATGAATTTCCTGTCAGGATATGGTAGAATCTGAAACAGGAACCCATGACAGGGGTGGTAATCTCCCGGGCCTGGTAAACCGGCATACGCCGGAATACATAGGAAATGCCGATTTTTGGCACCTCTTCAGGAAGGGAGGTGGCGCCAATGACATCTGCGGATACTATAGGAAGCAAGTGCTGCTTCCTATAGTTGAATGCGGCGCAAAGGGACGCGCCTTTTCTCGGAAGCGAAGAGATTGCTTCCGAGAAGACATATTATTTTAATATTCACAGGGGTAATCGGTTTGCTGATTGCCTTTGGCAGCTTTGTTATAGCGTTGCTTGCTTTTCTCGACGCAGGTGCCTTTCTTTATTGTCATCATAGCATAAACAGATAGTATAATCGAGCATTTTTTGAAAACTGCAGCAGCCCGGCAGCCCCCGGCAACCCTGGGCAGCTCGGTCAGGTCCCTGACGTTCAGTAAGGCCCGGGATATTGTTTCCGAATGTTTCTGCGAGGCTTTTTCATGTGCATTTTGTATGAAAATCCCGAGACTGTTCATGCAGCGCTGCGGCCGGCCAAAGAAGCTTGAAAGTTCCATGCAAATCCTGTATAGTAAGGAAGTATCTACAAATGATAGGAACAGTTTCGTGAATCATGTAATTTTCCTGTTGGGAATTGTCGGAAAATAACCGCTGAAACTTATTCAGGCAAAAACCGGGAAATACAATAAAACTCGCTATGAACTTGCAACGGTTATTTCTCTTGGATTACAGGGTTCGCGAAGCGGTTCCTGTAATCTGTAGACACTTCCTTAAGTGCCTGATGAAGGAGCATAATACAGATTGTTAAGAAGAGACACGGTTTTTGTGAACGGAGGAAAACTTCATGATCATTGATTTTCATACACATACATTTCCGGAAAATCTGGCCGGGCGGGCTATCACGAAGCTGGCCCAAAGCGCCCGGGCGCTGAATTATCTGGACGGCACGGCAGGTGCGCTGCGCGCTTCCATGAGAGAGGCAGGAGTAGATTATTCGCTGCTTCTGCCGGTGGTGACCAGGCCGGGGCAGCAGGAGGATATCAACCGCATTGCTGCGGAGACAAATGCCCGAGGGAAGGAGACAGGGCTGCTTTCTTTCGGCGGCATACATCCGGAAAATGAGGACTACAGACAGATTCTGAGAAACCTGTCAGAGAACGGTGTAAAAGGCATCAAAATCCATCCCGTGTTCCAACAGGTTCCCATTGACGATATCCGCTACCAGAGAATCATTGCCTGCGCCTCTGAAAATGACATGATTGTCATTACACATGCAGGATATGATATCGGTTTCCCGGGTGAGGACCAGTCTTCGGTTGCCAGGATTGCCAGAATGCTGGATATCGTAAAGCCGGAGAAATTTGTGCTGGCACACATGGGCGGATGGGAATGCTGGGAGGAAGTGGAGGAATGGATTGCCGGGCGGAATGTGTGGCTGGACACGGCATTTTCGCTGCTGCCCGTTGAACCGGCGCCGGGTACCGTACGCAGTCCGGAGGAAGACCCGCCGCTGTCGCGGGAACGGTTCCTTCGGATAGTCCGCAGGATGGGGGCAGACCGTATCCTGTTCGGCACGGACAGCCCCTGGAGCGGGCAGAGGGAGACGCTTGCGGCAATAAGGGAAAGCGGGCTGAGCCGGACCGAGCAGGATGCCGTGCTGGGGGAGAACGCCGCCGGGCTGTTGGGGATGCGATAATGGGCTCTTTCTCTTTGGAACTGTCAGAAAATAACTACTACAATTTTCTTTTGATTACAGGGTTCGTGTAACGGTTCTTGTAATATGTATAGGTAAAAGCCCAGAAATACAATAAAAATCGCTATAATCTTGTAGCAGTTATTTGTAGACACTTCCTTACGAAAGGGAGTGGGATCTGGCAGACTCACGGCAAGTGGAAAGTCAGTGAAAAATATTTCCGACAGAATACTGTAAAAAACTATACTCAGATGATATAATGTGAATAGCAAAAAGGGTAATGGATTTAGAGGAAAATTTGCCCGGGAAATGGATACGTGGATAGTGCAGAAAAGGTCAGTGGAACCGTGCAGAGATAAACAGGACACATTAGATTGGATAAAGGCGGTCTTTGATTTTAGCGGATTGACAGTGGGAGTGGTATTAAGCATATGATTGAATTGCATATTTTGAGTCAAAGATATCCTTGCAGAACAAAAGATTTACTGTGGTATCGGGAGACTCGTCAGGCGATTTCCCTGATGGAAAATAGAGACTAAAACTTTGGATGACATTAAGCTGCTCAGCGATTCAATGTGGATTCCAAGAGCACGGCATCCGCAAAATCGGACAGCAATGCCATCGTCATGGTATTCAACCGCGTGTTCAACGAAAAGCTTGGCTACGACGGGGCGAACCCAGGGCTGGCGGACTTGGAGCGGGTATTGGATGAGGAGGGCAATTATCAGAAGTTCCAGGAGGTTTTCCGGGAGGAGACGGGTAAGGCATGGCTGGAGGAACGGAATAAATTTAGAGTCATCCGGGGAAAAGTGGCGAAGGCGCTTACGGCTATGGGGCGCATGTCCGAGCAGGAGGCTTTCGATTGGACAAAGGCTGCCACCACCTCCAATTATGAAATCGCCATAGAGGATTTTGCGGAGAGGGTGCGCAAATACATAGAAAAGACCGGGGAAAGGGTGGTCTTCCTGGTGGACGAGATAGGGCAGTTCATCAGCACGGATTCCCGGCTGATGCTGAATCTGCAGACCATGACGGAGGAGCTTGGCTCCCGGTGCAAGGGAAAGGCATGGGTCATCGTCACGGCACAGGAGGATATGGATTCCATGCTGGAGAACATGGACACATCCGCCGAACAGAAGAATGATTTTTCCAAGATTCAGGGACGGTTCAAGACCAGATTATCTCTGTCTTCCGTGAATGCGGACGAAGTCATTCGGGAGAGGATACTGAAGAAGAACGAAGCCGGGAAGGCTACGCTGAAAGCCCTGTATGAGACGGAGGAGACGCGCATCCGGAACGCTGTGGTTTTCAAGGGGAACGGATATGAGATGAAACTTTAAATAATTCTTTAAAAGATTAGTTCATTAATGATTGGAAAGGAATGATGTGGTTTGGAGCAGAAAAGCGATGGAGAAAACCTGAAAGATTTAGAGATGGCAAAGAAAAGAGACCATAAAATTATGATTACAGATGAAGCCATCAAAAAGGTGCCAAGGATAGCATATAAAAATATACCTGAAAGCGAATATAATACAATACAGGAATTAGCGAAAAACGTATTGAAAATCTCCAAGGATGAAAATAATTCAAATGAGGTTGCAATCACATATAGCATGGAAAGTGTTGAATATATCCGAAAAGGGGAAGAATATATTGGCGTGGCGCTGGGGAGCGAGCATGAGGTAGACCCAATCAGTAACACAACGGCATATCACCTGGTATCGTCTGCTAAATCATGTATTGTGATTGTGCTACACAATCATCCATCGCTTTCCGATTTTTCCTTGTCAGATGTACAGTTTTTACTGCGGTATGCGAGTGTCAAGATGATGGTGGTGGTTACAAACCTGGGAAGTATCTCATACCTTGTAAAAGGGAAAGCGTATGTATATGAAAAAGCTGTTACGCTGTTTAATGAGGCAGTTAATGCAAATAATGAAGCCAGGGATTTGAAAGACCTGCAAAGAGCCGCGGACTGTTTTTTGAAAAATTGTTATAAAGTTGGACTTGATTATGATAACCGATAGAGAGGAGAACGGATTTATGGAAGACCACGCTATCTTAAGCGAACGTTTGGAAGACCAGTTGAAGGCAGTAGAATGGGCCAGGGCGGAACAGAAGAAAATTTTAAAAGAAAAGGGTGAACGGCTGTCCAAAGAATTGATGGATAAAATGACGCCATTTATTTTAAAGGAGCAAAAACAAATAGAGCATTGATAGAGAGCTATTTCCAAAATCAGTTGTCAATCTTTGGGAATTTGCTATAATTAAGGAAATGAATACATGGAAAGAGAATTTTCGGTTTTGTCAAAACTTTTAGCAGAGACCTCCTTTGAGAATGGATATGAGTCTGCGGCAGAAAAATACTTCAACTTGTTATGGGATAAGTATGGTGCTATTGCGGAGAAAGCGCTTCAAACCATATATCACCAAAATATGTTTGGCAATCACAATGTTTTAAAGCATGTATTGTTTATAGTCGGTAATACCTCGGCCGACAGAAGAGCGAATCTGGAAGTGATTCCTTTAGCAGGCATTTCCAATCCGGACATAGAGATACAGGATTTGTCGGTAAAGTGTCTTGAAGCATGGGAAGACAAGAAATATTTGCCCATATTGACGAATTTGCGCGATAAAACAGGCGTTTTAAGGCTTAAAAACCATATTGACGATGTGATACAAAATTTGGCTGAGATATAAAATGGGATATTCTGTGATAGAAATTGATGAACCCCTGTCATGTATCGAATCGGTATCATCGACAGCGCAAAGAATGGATGTGCTGAGATATGAGAAGCTGTCGTGTATTTGATGATTTAATCAGATGAAGTTTGCACATAAAATCCATATTAAGGCAGGAACCAACCAATGGACGAACTAAACCTACAGGAAATCGAAAAAAGCTTAACGAACAGTTCACAGGCGGCCAGCGCCTGATTTTCTGGTACGATGCGGACGCCTCTTTTGAAGCAGAAGTGGACAGGCTGCAGCTGGGCGACGTACAGATACTGCACCTGACGGAGAACAACGCGTTCCGCACCAAGCTGCTTTTGGAACATGAGGACACAGAAGGGCAATATCTGATATACGCGCCTTTTGAGAAACCGGCGGTTGCGAAAAACCATTTGGAAGATACGCTCCTGTATTCCAAAGAATTCTATGCCGACAGGCTTTCCCTGATTGCAGCCGAGATAGGGCTTCCCTCAAGGCTGCGGGGCTCCCTGGAGGCGCTGAAGACATTCTTTGCCGCGGGAGGGGGAAAGCTGAAAGCCCAGGAAAGGCAGGCAGGCGTCCGCCGCACCAACGCTTTCCTGGAGAGGGCCAGGGAGCTGGATTTATCTGGGGCAAATGGGGAGAGCCTGTCCCTCATTGCCATGTGTGTGATATCCAAAGCAAGGAATACGGCAATGGATGATTTGTTCTATTCCGTCTTGTCCTATGGGGATATTTATGCCCAGGAAGTGGTTGCGGAATTCGCCCGAAACGGATTGGACAGAGAATTCTGGAAGATTTGCGAGAGCCGTTTTGGCTATCAGGATTCCCGTCCCACCCTTTTGAAATTTACCTTGTCCCTGTTTGCAGTGTATACTTGCAGGGAGGATTTCGCCCTGCTGCCAAAGGCCTGGGAGACATATGCACCGGACAGCATGCGCAGGAAAACCAGCAATATCTCTGTGCTGCTGGAAAACATGATGAACAATGTGCTGTATCAGGAGTGCTTTGACGAGATATCTCTGATGGCATCCGGGGAACTGCAGGCGGAGAGGGCATTGAATCGCTTTCCCAGAGAAGAGCTGCTGCATATGAATTCCTTTGCCGTCATAGATGATTTGCTGATTTCCTGGATGATTGACCGTGAGCTTGCGGAGGACAAAAATGCCGCGGTTTCCGGTATGTCCATTCCGGATATCTGCCAAGAGCGGCTGCGGCGCCATTTCGGTTCCGGGAAGAAGGCGGAATATGCAGCTCTCCTTGCGGGATACAGCCTGCTCCAAGCGACGGATTTTATGCCGAAAGAGACCTTGCAGGAACTGATTGCTTCCTATTGTGAGAGGGATTACCGGATTGACACGGAATACCGGAAATTCATTACGGCATTGGATGCCATGGAGGATACGGCGGCTTTTGAGCAACTGGCGGACTTGGTTCAAAACATATACAGTACGGATTATCTGGAGAAAATCGTGTACAAATGGAATGCCGCATATGAGAAAAACGGATTACATCATTCCGCAATCACCCATACCGCCGGGGAACAGCGGAAATTCTACCGGGACAAAGTGGCTCCTTTGAGAGAGAAGGTTGCGGTCATCATCTCTGACGGGCTGCGGTATGAGGCGGCGAAAGAACTGGAGGACAGGCTGCGCGAAGATGAAAATACGGATGTCTCCATGTCTGCCATGTTGGCCTCCCTGCCAACCATCACATCGGTAGGGATGGGATGTCTGCTGCCCCACGAAAAGATGGAACTGTCTGAGGAAAAGGCGCCTAAGGTGATGCTGGATGGGTCTCCGTCCGTGTCCACTGCCCAGAGGGAGGCCATCCTGAAGAAAGCCAACGAAAATGCCTGCGCCGTTGACTTTGACACGGTAAAGGACATGAAATCCAAGGATTTAAAAGAACTTTCCGTGAGGAGAGAGGTCATATATATCTACCATAACCGGATTGATGCCACAGGGGAAGCCTCCAGAACAGAGAACAGTGTCTTTGACGCGGTGGAAAAGACAGTGGAGGAATTGTTCCGTCTGGTCAAGACATTGAGCAGGAGCGGCAATATCTATCGTTTCCTTATCACGGCAGACCACGGTTTTCTCTATACCCGCAGGAAACTTAAGCCAACGGACAAGCTGGAGAATGTGGCAGGCAAGGCCGCTTTGTCGGACAGGCGTTTCATCCTGGACAGGGAAAGGGCGGAGACAGAAGGCATTTATGCGCTTCCCATGGAGGATATTCTGGGAAACAGTGACGGCAGATATCTCATGCTGGCCAGGGGAATGAGCGTCTTTCGCTGCGGCGGAGGGATGAATTATGTCCATGGCGGCGCCTCACCCCAGGAGATGGTCATTCCCTGCATTTTTGTGAAGACACAGAAAGGGCTTGTGGAAATAGAGAGCGTGAGATTGAATCTGATTACGGATATCCGAAAAGTGACCAATCTGAAACTGCGCCTGGACTTTTATCAAGAGCAGCCGGTCAGCGACACGGTGAAAGCCGCTGCCTACCGGATACGGTTTGAGGCGGACACAGGTGAGATTCTTTCCAACGAAGTGATTCATCTGGCAGACAGGAAAGGGGAAAAGCCGGGAGAGAGGATTGTGACCTTGGGATTTGATATCAAGCGGAAGGCATATGGCGCTGACCACAGTTATTTCCTGAAGATTTTTCGAACCGGGGATAAGGGGGATACGGAGATGATGAGCCGTCAGGTCATCATGGATCTTCCGTTTACGGATGACTATGGATTTGTTTTTTGACTTTTGTTGAGGAAAGTCAGGGTGGACAAATGCTCTGCGGTTCTGCGGAGCGGTGCTTTTGGATAAGACTGGAGACGGAATATGCAGGAAACGGTACAGGAAGACAGGGACGGAAGGCAGGATATCAGAAAAAAGCTTCGCCATTGTTTTGACGGCAGGATTGTCAGAAAGGATTTGACCAAAAAGATAAAAGAGGGAGCAAACGTTCCGGTCTATGTGCTGGAATTCTTATTGGGGCAGTACTGTAGTTCCAATGATGAGGAGGTTATCAGGCAGGGGGTGGAGAATGTGAAACATATCCTTGCCGATAATTTTGTCCGTCCGGACGAAGCACAGAAGATATTGTCCATGCTGCGCAGCCGTGGGAGCCATACGGTGATTGACATGATTACGGTGCGCCTGGACATGAAGCGGAATGCCTATGTGGCGGAATTCTCCAATCTGGGCATCCGGGACATTCCCATTGCGGACGAATATCCGGAACGTTATGACCGTCTTCTCTGCGGCGGTATCTGGTGCATTGTGCAGATGGACTATGAATACATTGAGGAGGACAAGAAGAATGGGACACCTGTGCAGATTCGGAAACTGACTCCCATTCAGATGCCTCATATCGATATGGAAGAGTTGAAACAGGGGCGGAAGGCCTTTTGCAAGGACGAGTGGCTGGATGTGCTGCTGCGCTCTGTGGGCATGGAGCCGGAGGCTCTGTCCTATCGGGAGAAATGGCTGCTTCTGACCCGGATGATTCCCCTGGTGGAGAACAATTTCAACCTCTGTGAGCTTGGCCCCAGAAGTACGGGAAAATCCCATCTGTATAAAGAAATCTCGCCCAACAGCATCCTTGTCTCAGGCGGACAGACCACTGTGGCGAATCTGTTCTACAATATGGGCAGAAAGACCGTGGGCCTTGTGGGGCTGTGGGACTGTGTCGCCTTTGACGAAGTGGCGGGCATACATTTCAAGGACAAAGACGGGATTCAGATTATGAAGGACTATATGGCTTCCGGCTCTTTTGCCAGAGGCAAGGAGGAAAAGGCGGCATCTGCTTCTATGGTATTTGTGGGAAATATCAACCAGAGCGTGGATGTGCTGCTGAAGACATCCAGCCTCTTCGACCCTTTCCCGCCGGAAATGGGAACGGATACGGCTTTCCTTGACCGTGTGCATTGCTATCTGCCGGGATGGGAGATTCCCAAATTCAGGCCGGAGCATTTTACGGATGATTACGGATTCATCAGCGATTATCTGGCTGAGGTCATGCGGGAGCTGCGTAAGGAGCAGTTTGGGGATGGGCTTGATCGGTATTTCCGGCTCGGCAGGAATCTGAACCAGAGGGACACCATCGCTGTCCGCAAGATGGTAGGCGGTTATCTGAAACTGCTGTATCCGGATGGGGCGTATACGAAGGAGGAACTGGAAGAATCCCTGCGGATGGCTCTGGAAATGCGCCGCCGCGTCAAGGAGCAGCTAAAGAAGCTGGGAGGTATGGAGTTCTATGACGTGAATTTCTCCTATATCGATAATGAGACTTTTGAGGAGAAGTTCGTCTCTGTGCCGGAACAGGGGGGCGGCAGGCTAATACCAGAGGGATTGTGCAGTCCGGGACAGATTTATACGGTTTCCCGGGGGAAATCCGGTATGATTGGGGTATTCCGTCTGGAGAGTCAGATGCTGCCGGGAGGCGGTAGGTTCGAGCGCACAGGGCTCGGGTCTGACAGAGAAGCGAAGGAGGCTGCCAATACGGCATTCAATTTCCTCAAGGCCAACAGCCATAGAATTAGTGGCACCATCAGCACCACCACGAAAGACTATATTGTGCATTATCAGGATTTGCAGGGTATCGGCATGACGGACAGGCTGGCACTGCCTACTTTGATTGCCTTGTGTTCCATTAGCTTAGGCAGGCCTGTCCTGGGCAGCATGGCCGTGCTGGGAGAAATCAGCATCAGTGGCATTTTGCAAAAGGTGGACGATGGACTGGCCAGTGTGCTGCAGGCTTGTCTGGACAATGGGGCGAGGAAAGTGTTGCTGCCCATTTCTTCTGCGGGGGACTTAAGCAGCGTGCCGGCGGAGTTGATTGGAAGTTTTAACTTGATTTTTTATAACAGTGCGGAGGATGCGGTGTTTAAGGCTTTGGGGGTGGAATAAAGCCATAATACAATTATAATTTATATTCACAGTCAAAACATTTGTCAACGTGAACGATAATGAGTGAGCGCTTCTGAAATACGGAACAAACAACCAGTAAATGAATGCGCTCATGAGTATGCCAGCACATATACACGGAAAAGGAAACTTGAAAACGAAAGAGAACATCAGAGCAAAGAGGAGGGACAAAATGGCAAAACAGGTAAAGGGAAAGTGCAGGTATTGCGGGAAAGAGTATGGCAAAGCATATATCATTCGGCATCTGGCATCCTGCAAAGAACGTGAGCGCCGGCTGGAAAAGGAGACCGGAAAAAGGAAATGCGGATATTTCGAACTTTTGATTTACGGGAAGTATAATCATGATTATTGGATGGTAATCGAGATAAATGAGACGGCAACCCTGGAGTATGTGGATAAATTTCTGAGAGACATCTGGCTGGAATGCTGCGGGCATCTGAGTGATTTTGAGATTAATGGCGTCAGCTATGAAAGGTATCCGGATCCGGACCCTTTCTGGGGCAGAGAAGTACAGAGTATGGACTGCAAACTGAAGTCAGTGTTTCAGGAAGGTATGTCTGTCAGGTACAGGTACGATTTCGGCTCAACAACGGAACTGGTGATAGAGGTCAGGGGCTACCGGATTGGATATGAAAGGAAGGAGAATCTGCTGATCCTGTCAAGAAATAATCCGAAAACCTTTGTATGCGGAGAATGCGGAAAGAGAACAGCGGTTTACATCGCTCCGGAGCTTGTTTATGACGGGAACCCATTCTTGTGCAGGGAATGCAGCGAACAGGAGGAATATGAGGAGGAGTTTTTGCTGAATGTCTGCAATTCTCCCAGGATGGGGGTGTGCGGTTATAACGGAAGCGAGGTTTATCCTGAGAAGTTTGTTCCGGATACGGACAGTAAGGAAGCTTAATCTGTTTCCGCCTCTCTTTTCGACATACCTGCTGCTCCAACATATCGTTTGCGGGGAAATGGTATACCGGCAGTTTGAAGGAAGTGGAGGAATGCACCGCCGGACCGGGCTGGCTGCCGTCCCGGGAGAGAACGCCGCCGGGCTGTTGGGGATGTGTTAACAGGCTGTCATTTTTTCGGAACGAAAAAGGAGGATTGAAGGAAGCATTAACCGGGTACACCTTTTTCGCCAGTGGCATATAATAGAGCAAAACAACATAGGATTATAGGTTATAGATTATGTACGCTGCTCTATTTATCTTACTTTTACTCGCCCTTCTGGGCATGCTGCTGGGGCATTTCCGCAGGAAAAAAATCATCTGCAGAATCCGCAACATGGATAAGTGCGAAAAATGTGACTTGCTGGGAGAACTGGCGCAGCCTTTCGGCTATGTGTATCACTGTTGCTGCGGTTTCTTTTCCTCCGCTGTGGACGCCTGGCAGAAGGCCGGCGGATACACCTGGGCTTATGACCGCCTGGCACCCCGGTTCCAGATGGTGTTCGATTCCCTTCCGGTGTATTTCAATTACCGGGGCAGGACATGGCTGATTGAATTCTGGAAAGGCCAGTACGGCATCAACGCCGGCGGAGAAATCGGCATCTATCACAGCGACAGGCTTTTGTCCGAGACGGAATACAAAACAGCACATTTCAAAGCTGCCGGGAAAGAGGAAATGCTGTCCTGCACACTGCAGCTGTGTCTGGAAAACGGTGCCTGTGTGAAGATTTCCGAGAGGCACTGGTGGCTGACGGCTTTCCTGCCGGGTGTCTTTTCCAATCCTGCCAGGCTGTGTCTGAAGGCGGCGCTCTGCTTCGACAACAGGGAAATGCTGGAAGCCTTTTATCGGGGCCTGTGCAGGGCAGGCTTCCCAAAAGAGAGAATCACGGTGCAGAACCTTTGCCTGTCCTTTACCTTCCACCAGCCGGGACAGGAGCATTACGGCATTCTGTCCCGCTTCCGGCGTCGATTGTCCCAGTGCCTGAACCGGATGTTCTGCCGTCTCTTCCTGTGGGTCACAAGGCCCTTCGAGTGTACGGAAGACCGCATTCTGTTCCTTTATTACTATATCCCGTTCTGCTTCCGGAAGCTGATGCGCCTGCGCCGCTTCCACAGAAGATGTCACAGGAAAAACGGCTGCCGCCGCCCGAAATGCTGCCGCAGATGCAGTCCCCGGCACAGGAAAAAATCATGAGTACCGCAAGCCGCCTCAACCGGGCTTTTGCGCAGGCGCTGGTGCTGCCCTTTCACCGGTGTTCCAGATATGTGCTGATCAGTGACTGCCACAGGGGCGTGGGCACCTCCGCAGACAATTTCCTGAAGAACCAGCACCTGTACTACGCCGCCATGGATCATTATTACAGAAACGGATTTACGTATATTGAACTGGGGGACGGGGAGGAACTGTGGGAGAACCGGAAACTGCGCAATATCGCGGAAATCCATGAAGATGTCTACTGCATGTTTGCCCGGTTCGAGGAAAAGGGACGGCTGTATCTGCTCTACGGCAATCACAACATTGTACGCAGGAAGAACCCGGCTTTTCTGGAAGCCGTCATACTGTACTCCGAGGCAATGCCGGAGAAATCCCTGTACCTTACCCACGGCCATCAGGCCAGCTTTCTGAACTCCACATTGTGGCCCCTGGCAAGATTTCTGGTACGGTATTTCTGGAATCCACTGGAGAATCTGGGCTTCCTGGACCCCACCAGCGCCGCCAAGAATTATGAGGTGAAGGAGAAGTGCGAGCAGAGCCTGCGCAATTGGGCCGAGACAAACCGCCATATACTGGTCACAGGGCATACCCACCGCCCTGTGCTGCCCGAGGAGCCTTCCTTCTACTATAATACGGGCAGCTGTGTCCATCCCCGCTGCATCACCTGCATTGAAATCCAGCGAGGGGAGATGACTCTGGTAAAATGGATCATGGATGCCCGGGCTGACAGTGTTCTGTATGTGGCAAGAGAAGTGATTTCGGGCCCGGTCAAAATATTGGTGCCGGAAGTGATGTGATTTTCTGACTGAAGAGGGCCTGGAGAGATGCGGATATAACGGAGATGGAGACAAAAGGTGTTTTTCTGACTGAGGAGGGTCTGGGACGGATAAGGAAATCCCGGGAAAATAACTGATACAATTTGTTTGGCAGATGCCTTGGAAAAGCATTGAAACGGCCATAAAACTGTATCAGTTATTTCCTTCCGGTTACAGGATTGGCGAAGTGTTTTGTGTAAGCTGCATACACTTCTTTATGCGCGGTTCTCCTGTGCCACCAGCTGCTCCGCCCCGTACATTTTCCTTAGCCTGGGTTTTTCAATCTTGCCGGTGGCATTTCTGGGAATCTCGTGGAAAATGATTTCCTTGGGACGCTTATATCTGGGCAGTTCCTTGCAGAAAGCCTCCACTTCCTCCCAGGTGCATTCCATTCCGTCCTTCACCTCAATGATGGCCGCTGTCTTCTCGCCCAGGCGCCTGTCGGGAAGACCGATGACAGCCACATCCTTGACTTTGTCATGCTGCCGGATGAAATCCTCAATCTGGACAGGGTAAATATTCTCACCGCCGCTGACAATGACATCCTTCTTGCGGTCCACCAGGAAATAGAATCCGTCCTCATCCTGCATGGCCATATCGCCCGTGCACAGCCAACCGTCCTTTAATGCTTCGGCAGTAGCCTTCTCGTCGCGGTAATAACAGGTCATGAGGCCGGGGCCTTTGACGCAGAGCTCGCCCACATCCCCCCGTTTTACCTCAGTTCCGTTTTCGTCCACGATTTTACATTCCCAGCGGTACCCCGGAATGCCTATGGCACCTACCTTATGGATATTTTCCATGCCAAGGTGGACACACCCGGGACCTGTAGATTCGGAGAGGCCATAGTTCGTATCGTAGTCATGATTCGAGAAATATGATTTCCAACGTTTAATCAGGGAGGGCGGCACCGGCTGCGCGCCGATATGCATCAGACGCCACTGAGCCAGCTGATAGTTTTCCAGATGCAGCTCACCTGCGTCCAGGGAGTCAAGGATATCCTGGGCCCAGGGCACCAGCAGCCACACAATGGTGCAGTGTTCGCTGGAAACCGCCGACAGGATGGTCTCCGGCCGGGTTCCTTTCAAAAGCACGGCCCTGCTGCCGGCCACCAGGCTGCCCATCCAGTGGAATTTCGCGCCTGTGTGGTACAGAGGCGGGATGCAGAGGAAGGTGTCTTCCCGCCCGGTGTTGTGATGTTTCTGCTCCATTTCCGCAGCCTGGGTCAGACTCCGGTGTTTATGTAAAATAGCTTTGGGGAAGCCGGTGGTTCCCGAGGAAAAATAGATGGCGCCGTAGTCCTCTTCCGTAATCTCCACATGAGGGTCCTGGCTGGAGAAATCAGCCGCCAGTTCATGGTAGCTTTCCGCGAAGGTGGGGCAGTTGTCCCCTACGTATATCAGAAGGCGTCCCTTTGCCAGCCGCTCCGCATTGGCTTCGATACGTCCGATGAAAGCCGGTCCGAATACGATGATATCCACTTCAGCCAGTTCTGCGCAGTACAGAATCTCTCCCGCATCATAACGGAAATTGAAAGGCACGGCGATGGCACCGCACTTTAAGACGCCGAAATAGATGGGAAGCCATTCCAGGCAGTTATACATCAGGATGGCAACCTTGTCCCCCTTTTTCACGCCCCTGCCGATAAGCATATTGGCGAAACGGTTGGCTTTTTCGTTGAAGACGCTCCAGGTAATCTCCCTCCGGTAAGGCTCAAACCGGTCAGGCTGAATCAAATCATATTCTTTCCATGTAGTCCGCCGGGTGTCCTTTTCATCCGGGTTCAATTCCACCAATGCTACTTCATTGGGGTACATCCGTGCATTTCTGTCCAGAAAATCTGTAACTGGCATTTTGGTTCCTCCTTAATCTAAGTCCCGCAACTGCCCCGCCCGTCACCAGGGCCGGCGGAGAATTTCCGCCCGCATGTGCATGCGTCCGAAAATCCTCCGGGCGCCGGGCGGTGCATTTGCTGATTTAAGTCCCGCAACTGCGCCACCCGTTGCCAGAGCCGGCAGGCTGATGCATCACTGTAAAGCTTTACATCATTAAAGGTATCATATACAGTTAAAAAAGTCAATTTGAATCGTGGTTCAGCCCCAAATCGTTGTTCGTTGTTACAGATGGCAATTCGGTACAATGGGATTGGTCTCCTCCCAGACTCCTGATACTTCCAGTGTGCTGACAGTGGCGTCCTCGGAAGAGTGTCTGAATCCCGATATGAAAATAGCGGTACGCCGACATGGGCACCTGGGACGAGCCGGAGATAGGGCGGGAAGGAGAACCGGACTGGTCCCGGGAGCGGCTTTCCAGGCAGGTGAACGGGGGAGAGATGCCCGTGCCGGGAGAGCGGAATGTACCGGAAAATACGAGACGTGAAATCGGGGGGAATTGCGTCTGTCCTATCTGAATCTCATGGTTTTGAATGGCAATGGCAGGACAAATTTCCGAACAAATTTCCGGATTGAGCCGGTAGAAATATGGATGCGGATGTGGTAAAATGGTCTGAACAGGAGAAGTCAGGTGAGAAAGGCTTTGGCTTGATTATATGGAAAAATTAAAATCAATCATATATGTGTTCGGATTAATGCTGCTGATTTTATCGGCAGTGACGGGTGGTCTCTCAGTCAGGTATCTGGCTGATATCCTCCCTGCCGACAGCTACGAGGACAAAGGCGTTTATACTTTTTCGCCCTGTCAGGTGCTGCCCGTCCAGGTGGAGAATACGGGCGCAAGCGGACGCAGCCGCCGCATGAACCCCACCAAAACCGTCTATATGGTGTACTACCGGGACACTGGCGGAAGCGGCTACCAATGGCGTGAGCAGGCCATCACCCGTGAGACGGGCCAGGATATCGTGAATGCGGGAGCTGTTGTGGAGCGGCGGGTGTTGGCGATTCCTGCTGACCGCTCCTATATTACCGTGGAACCGGACCAGACCGCAGAAAGTTACACCGCCGGACTTCGGCATAAGTATATCACCCTCCTTGTACTGGCAGGGGCCTATATTCTGCTGTATGGGGCAGTATGGTGTGGAATATGGGCAGGCAGGCGAAGTTTTCGGAGGGGGAAATGATAGTTTTATTATATATAAGATGCCTGAAATAAGATGCCTGAAAGTCCTGCCATGCATTCATTATCCGATTGCTTCGTTTTGCTGTATATGGGAGTTTCGCCGGTACTGCGAAGGCGTCATGCCGCACCATTTCTTAAAAAAGGCCGTAAAGTGATGGTAATCGGGAAAATCAAGATGATTGGAGATTTCCTGGACGGTCATGGGGGACTGGCGCAGCAGATTCAGGGAAATCTCAAGCCGCAGGGACAGGTAATAGTGGTAAGGCGTGGTCCTGTATTCCCTCTTAAACACGTCGTTGGCCCGGGAGCGGGAGAGATGAGCGTGGGCGGCAATCTCCTCGATATGCAGGGAACGGTGGATATTCTGCTCGATGAAGCATTTCATGGCAAAGGCAGGGGAGGCCTTTTCCTGATGGCCTATCAGGTCCTCCGAAAATAACTGGATATAATGATGAAGAAAGAGAGCCAGCTCGCTTCTGCAGTGAGCCGGGTCTTTTTTCATGATGGTAAAAGCTTCGGTGAGATATTCTCTGTGACTGAAATTTTCCACATAACAATTGGCGTTCAGGTGATAGTCTGAGAGCAGGTGCTGCACCAGCATGCCCCGGACATTGAGCCAGACCTTGGTCCAGGGGTCGTGGGGGTCGGAATAGTAGTGATGGTAGGTGCAGGGATGGAGGATGTAGGCGGTCCCGGCACCCAGAGCCACCTTCCGGTCATTAAAGTAAACATAGCCTCGTCCGCTGATGATGTATTCGAATACATAATGATCCCCATTGGGGCGCAGAATGTGATAATTGGGGTCCGCGAAGGTGATGCCCGAGGAAAGCGGGGAAAATTCGGCAGAATCCGGCCCCAGATAAAAGTAATATTCCTCCCTGGCTGTCCTGTAAATATCCGTCATACTGTGCGCTCCTTTTTCCTTATGAACTGTCGGAAAATAACTGCTGCAACTTCCTCAGGTAAAAACCCGGAAATACAATAAAAATTGCTATATACTTGCAGCAGTTATTTGTAGACACTTCCTTATTATACAGGCTCTGAATTCATATTTTTGATTGCATTGTTATATAGTTCCATTCGTTCGGCTACTCTTTCTTTTGGTGACATTTCGTAGTCATCCAGGTCGGGAACTCTTACCATGAGGCCAAGTATCTGGCAGATAGTATCAACCTGCCATAATTCGAGGGGGATTTCTTTTATCCGTCCATCCACGCCATGAATCGTTAATCCGACACCTTCAATCACTTTTTCCATATTACATTGTACCCGTTAATCATTTTTCTCATAGCTATACACATACTTCATCGGCAACAATAAAACAAACCGGGACGATTTTATGAATCAAGTATGGTCAAAAATACTTACGCCCCAAATTATGTTTTATCTATAAAAATGCAAATTTCTTCCTAATCATGCATGCAAAACGCTTATTGCTTCTGCCCCGGCAAAATGCAGGGATTTCCCGGAGACTTTGACGAATACGGACCAGGAATATAAAGATGTTTCGGTTGTGTAACCGGTGAAATGTTGATATAATGTCCTTATTCTCAACAGTTTCCTGGCAGGGGAGCAGAAGTTTGACGGTGTCTGGTTAAAAACGGGGAGGTGCCAAATGGCAAGGACAGTAGGGGTCGGGATACAGGATTTTGGTAAAATCATTGAAAATAATTGCTTTTACGTGGATAAAACAGCGTTTATCAAGGAATGGTGGGAAAACCGGGACGATGTGACGCTCATTACCCGCCCACGCCGCTTCGGCAAGACGCTGGCCATGAGCATGTTGGAGCATTTCTTTTCCGTAGAGTATGCGGGCAGGGGGGATTTGTTTGAAGGCCTTGGCATATGGAATGAAAAATCCCCTGACGGGGCCAAATCCCCTGACGGGGCCAAATCCCCTGACGGGGCCAAATCCCCTGACGGGGCCA
>CAJUJN010000010.1:32011-85061 GCA_910586775.1 uncultured Acetatifactor sp.
AATCCCCTGACGGGGATTATAAATACCGCAGTCTTCAGGGCAGCTACCCGGTGATTTTTTTAAGTTTTGCTTCTGTGAAGGAAATAACGTTTTCTAACACACGGAAAAAGATATGCGACCTTATCGCGAAGCTGTATAATAAGTATGATTTCCTGCTGGAGAGCGGACATTTGAACGAGAAGGAGCAGGCATCGTACCGGGCAGTATCGGCGGAAATGGAGGATTACAGGGCATCTGGCTCTTTGAACGCCCTGTCGGATTATCTTTCCCGTTATTATGGGAAGAAGACCATCATTCTGTTGGATGAATACGACACGCCCATGCAGGAGGCTTTTGTGTATGGCTACTGGGATGAAATGGCGGCATTTATGCGCAGCCTGTTCAACTCCACATTCAAGACGAACCCTTACATGGAGCGGGCCATCATGACGGGGATTACCCGCATCAGCAAAGAGTCCATTTTTTCTGACCTGAACAACCTGGAGGTAGTCACCACCACCTCCTGTAAGTACGAGGATGCATTTGGGTTTACGGAAGGGGAAGTGTTCGCTGCCATGGATGAATTCGGGTTGGGGGAAAAGGCGGAGGTCCGGGCATGGTATGACGGCTTTACATTTGGGGGAACCCCGGATATCTATAATCCATGGTCCATTATAAATTATCTGGACAAGCGGCGCTTCGCGGCCTACTGGGCGAACACCAGCTCCAACAGCCTCATAGGGAAGCTGGTCAGGGAGGGAGACCCTGAGGTCAAGACTGCAATGGAAGATTTGCTGCAAGGCAAAACCTTCCGTACGAGGATCGATGAGCAGATCCTGTTCAGTCAGCTGGACAGCAATACCAGTGCCATCTGGAGCCTGCTTCTGGCAGGCGGCTACCTGAAGGTGGAGCAGGCTGCCTTAGATAACCGCGGAAAGCCGGAATATGATTTAAAACTTACAAACACCGAGGTCCGTATTATGTTCGAACAGATGATAGATGGCTGGTTTGCGGACTATACATCGGCCTATAATGCATTTGTCAGAGCGATGCTGATTGATGATAAAAAGGCGATGAATGTCTATATGAATCGGACGGCTCTGGCGACATTCAGCTTCTTTGACGCAGGGAATAAGCCGTCGGAAGCCACGGAGCCGGAGCGTTTTTACCATGGCTTCGTGCTTGGCCTGATGGTAGACATGGCGGGCAGGTACCGCGTCACATCCAACCGGGAGAGCGGGTTCGGGCGCTATGATGTGATGCTGGAACCCCTGAAGGCCGGAGATCCCGCCTTTGTGTTGGAATTCAAGGTGAGAGATCCGGAGGATGAGAAGACATTGGCGGATACTGTGTCGGCTGCACTGCGGCAGATCGATGAGAAGGCATATGATATGGAACTGGCGGCAAGGGGGATTTCCAGGGAGCGGATCCGGCATTACGGGTTTGCCTTTGAGGGGAAGACCGTGCTCATCGGGTGAGTGCTGCAAAGCAAACAAACTGTTACTAAAAAGCGCCAATAGATGCCAGTACCCTGGTGCTCTTCCGCAAACGTCTTACAGCGGTGGTCATGTGCAGAACCACACCGGGGTATGTGGCATAGCAGTTTTCTGTAAATTCTTTTAGCGTCAGAGCTGGCGGTCTGGTGCAGTCCGAATTATTGAAAAGGGCTAAAAAAGGGCTAAAAAATCTCCAAAATCTCGAAAAAACAGTTGACGGAAATCTCCGGCTATGGTATAGTAGGGACACGAGATAAGTTTTTAGCTCTTTTTTTTATGCTCAAAATAAACGGCGATAAGAGAATGCGTGGAGGTAGCAAAATGCGTACAAAAATCACTTTGGCTTGTACTGAGTGCAAGCAGCGTAACTACAATACTACCAAGGAAAAGAAGAACCATCCCGACAGGATGGAAATCCGTAAGTATTGCAGATTCTGCAGAAAGCACACAGTACACAAAGAAACAAAATAGTTTCCTGGAAACCAAACAGTTTCTTAGAAACAAATCAGTTTGTGGAAAGGTATGGTCTAAATGGGAGATTCCGCGGAAAAGAAAGCTAAGCCCAGTTTTTTCAAAGGGGTTAAGACTGAATTCAAGAAGATTATATGGCCGGACAGAAATTCCACCATCAGGCAGTCCGTTGCGGTAGTGGCCATTTCGGTGGTGGTAGGGGTTCTGATCGCGATTATTGACTATGTCGCGAAATACGGCGTGAACTTCATTACATCGATTTAGGGCGAGGGTGATTTATGGCAGAGGCAAAATGGTATGTGGTGCATACCTACTCAGGATATGAAAATAAAGTCAAAGCCAATATTGAGAAGACCATCGAGAACAACAAGCACCTTGCAGAACAGATTCTGGAAGTGAGGGTTCCCCTGCAGGATGTAATAGAGATGAAAAACGGTGCCAGGAAGACTGTCCAGAAGAAGATGTTTCCTGGCTATGTGCTCCTCAATATGGAGATGAACGATGACACATGGTATGTTGTCCGGAATACCCGGGGCGTCACGGGCTTCGTGGGGCCGGGGAGCAAGCCGGTGCCCCTGACGGAGGCGGAGATGAAGCCTCTGGGCATCAAGACTGAGAATGTTTCCATTGACTTTGCGGAGGGAGACAGCATTTCCGTTGTGGCGGGAATCTGGAAGGATACCATCGGTGTCGTCCAGAAGCTGGATTACAGCAAGCAGACAGCTACCATCAATGTGGAGCTGTTCGGCAGAGAGACTCCGGTAGAAATCAGTTTCGCAGAGGTTCGGAAGCTTTAACAACGGTATTATCCGCCCCGACAGGGCGGTTGAATACACGCAGGCGACGGCAGCAGAAGCCCGGACACCACAGCGCTGACAGGATTATGCCGGACACAGGCATTCTGTGTGCGGATTGTCAGAGGAAGCGCGGAGTGGAGGGCGGAAGGATATGCGGCGCCGCGTCAGAGAGTGGGAGCAGGAAAGAAATTATAAATCCTGCGCCGGATTATCGTGTTCTGCAGTTTGGGGAAGCGCATGGTTTTCCCGATATGGATTGCATCGGATTTCTCCGTCAATTCCTTACGTGATTGCGGAAACGGTTTACCACATTATTAGGAGGTGCCAAAATGGCAAAAAAAGTAACAGGTTATATCAAATTGCAGATTCCTGCCGGCAAAGCGACACCGGCTCCGCCGGTTGGTCCTGCGCTTGGACAGCACGGCGTGAACATTGTTGAGTTTACCAAGCAGTTCAACGCGAGGACTGCTGACAAAGGTGATGTCATCATCCCTGTGGTGATCACCGTTTATGCGGACAGATCCTTTAGTTTCATTACGAAGACACCCCCGGCAGCCGTATTGCTGAAGAAAGCCTGCAACCTGAAATCAGGTTCCGCAGTGCCCAACAAGACAAAGGTTGCTACCCTTTCCAAGGCGAAGCTTCAGGAGATCGCCGAGCTGAAGATGCCGGATCTGAATGCGGCAAGCGTTGAGGCTGCCATGAGCATGATTGCCGGAACGGCGCGCAGCATGGGTATCACCATCGAGGAGTAGCGTCCGGTTTTACGTGGACCTTATAAAAACGGCGCCTGTAATCGGTATGCATGGCCGAAAATATTGCCGGACAAAGTGTACAGCGGGTGAGGGCTCCTGCAATGCGGGGCATGAGGCGGCAGGAATGAATGCACTCACGAGTACGTGAACCATACGATTCGGCGAATATCGTTTATCGGAACAGAGTATTCAGAGGAAGCGCCATATGAATGAATTGGGAGACAACGGAAAGTTGTCGCTTGAACCTAGGAGGTAGAATAATGAAACATGGCAAGAAATATGCAGAGGCCGCAAAGCTTGTGGACCGCGCAACATTATATGATCCGGCTGACGCCATTGCACTGGTAAAGAAGGCGGCACCGGCAAAGTTTGACGAGACAGTTGAAGTACACATCAGGACAGGCTGCGACGGACGTCACGCAGAGCAGCAGATCCGCGGTGCAGTGGTACTGCCCAACGGAACCGGTAAGACGGTAAAGGTTCTGGTATTCGCAAAGGGCGATAAAGTAAACGAGGCAGAGGCGGCCGGCGCAGATTACGTAGGCGGCGAGGAGCTGATCCCGAAGATTCAGAAGGAAGGCTGGCTGGATTTTGACGTAGTGGTTGCTACACCCGACATGATGGGTGTGGTGGGACGTCTCGGTAAGGTCCTGGGACCCAAGGGCCTGATGCCCAACCCGAAGGCAGGTACGGTTACCATGGATGTAACCAAGGCCGTCAACGATATCAAAGCCGGTAAGATTGAGTACAGGCTTGACAAGACCAATATTATTCATGTTCCCGTCGGAAAAGTTTCCTTTACCGACGAGGCGCTTCAGCAGAACTTCAACGCGCTGATGGATGCCATTGTCAAGGCAAGGCCCAGCGCAGTAAAGGGACAGTTCCTGAGAAGCATCACCCTGACCAGCACCATGGGACCGGGCGTGAAAGTGAATGTGGCGAAGTTCTGATATATTTATTTTTGGGGTTGACTTATGTTGGCTCCTTATGGTATGATTCCAATGGTTATAAAATCAGGCCGAAGACAGTAGGTGCAGGGGAGAGCACACAGGAACCGTTACAGGGTTTTTGAAGCAATGTTCCCGGCGTAAATCCTACCGAGGAGAAGAAGGCGGTGAGTTGTGTTCAGGTGAAAGCCGGATACATCGAAGCGCACATTTGACGATTATCCTCGTTAGAGGAATTCCCCCTGAGTAAAAGGAAACGGTTTAAAACAAAAGCCGCTTTCCGGGGAGTTCTCCCAGGCTTGTTCCGGAGTGCTCCCCCGTACTCAGGGGTTTTTAAATGGATTGCCACGCTGCAGGGATTTGTCCTGCGGCATGGGAAAACTTCTTTATCGGCACAAAATCTATAAGGAGGTAAAGAAATGGCAAAGGTTGAATTGAAGAAACCCATTGTAGATGAGATTTCAGCCTGCATTAAAGATGCCCAGTCAGTGGTTCTGGTAGATTACTGCGGACTGACCGTCGAGCAGGATACACAGCTGCGCAAGAACCTGCGCGAAGCGGGAATTACCTACAAGGTGTACAAAAATACCCTGATGAATTTTGCATTCAAGGGTACGGAATTTGAAGGCTTGGCTCCCTATCTGGAAGGGCCCAATGCGATTGCTGTATCAACCAGCGATGCTACGGCTCCCGCCAGAGTGCTGTCCGATTTTGCGAAGACGGCCAACAAGCTGGAGATCAAGGCCGGCGTGGTGGAAGGCACCGTGTACGATGCAAAGGGTATGGCTTCCATCGCAAGCATTCCTTCCAGGGAAGTGCTTATTTCCAAGTTGCTTGGCAGTCTGCAGAGCCCGATTACCAATTTTGCCCGCGTAATGAATCAGTTGGCGGAAAAAGGCGGCGCTTCCGCATGCGAGGCATCTGCAGCAGAGCCTGAAGCAGCTCCTGCTGAATAAGGAAGTATCGCAGAACTGGTTTTCGGTATTTCAGGAGGGAATTATCACGAGTCCCGGGCATGACTTGTGAGGGACAGACGGATATGCAGCCGGAAGGGCAGTATTGTATCGGCAGAGTATATTGCCGGACACGGCAGGTACGACAGGCATTTTACGGAGATACAGAAATCTCCTGGAAAATGCAGAAGCTATCACTGGCAGAATGACAGGCAGTGCGCGCCGGTGACAGAAAATAGAAATCAGAAAATGGAGGATAATAAAATGGCTAAAATGACAGCTCAGGAACTGATCGAAGCGATCAAAGAGATGACCGTATTAGAGTTGAATGAACTTGTAAAGGCTTGCGAGGAAGAGTTCGGCGTATCCGCAGCAGCAGGCGTTGTAGTTGCAGCAACCGGCCCTGCAGAGGCAGTGGAAGAGAAGACAGAGTTTGATGTAGAGCTGACAGAGGTTGGTTCCGAGAAGGTTAAGGTTATCAAGGTTGTACGTGAGATTACCGGACTTGGCCTGAAGGAAGCTAAGGATACCGTTGAGGGCGCTCCCAAGGTAATCAAGGAAGGCATCAGCAAGGACGAGGCTGAGGAAGTAAAGAAGAAGCTGGAAGAAGTCGGCGCAAAGGTTACCGTGAAATAATCAATAAGGTTGCAAAAGAAAAGGCAGTTTTACGTGATGTGAAAACTGCCTTTTCACGTTTTTATATCAGAATTTCTAAGATATATACTCTCACGGATGTAAATTCCTAAAATTTTCTAAATTTAACTTGACCTCTTTTCCAGTTTGTGTTATTATGGATAGTGCATTATTGTGCGATGAGCCATAGGCGGTGGCTGTATACAAGGATGCATTATTATGCCTGCTTCAGGAAGCAGAGTGGTTTTTGCATTATTCTCCGGTGCGGAGCGCCGTGTACAACGAGCCTGCGCAGCGAATTTTGTGCGCCATTGACGGAGCATGTACTGTGGGCAGCGGCTTTTGGAGCCGGCTGCAGATGGTTTTATGCGGCAGAGACAGCGTTTTGTCCGGGGAATCAGGCATAAAAGTGTAAAAGGATTTTCTGAGCGGGCAGAGGACATCCGCCGGAAAAATCCGGATTTTGCACAGAAAGAACGGGGTGAAATGTCAATGGAGAAAAACAGAATACGTCCAGTTGCCGGCACCAAAGTGATGCGTATGAGTTATGCGCGTCAGAATGAAGTTTTGGAAATGCCGAACCTGCTAGAGGTTCAGAAGGATTCCTATCAGTGGTTCCTGTCGGAAGGACTGAAGGAAGCTTTTGACGATATCTCTCCTATTGCTGACTACAGTGGATCTTTAAGCCTTGAGTTTGTCGATTTTGAACTGAGCAAGGATGATGTGAAATATTCCATTGAAGAATGTAAAGAGAGAGACGCTACCTATGCCGCGCCGTTGACGGTGACTGTACGGCTCTATAATAAGGAAAAAGAAGAAATCAGCGAACATAAGATTTTCATGGGCGATCTTCCCCTGATGACAGAGACCGGTACTTTCGTGATCAATGGAGCAGAGCGTGTCATTGTAAGTCAGTTGGTTCGTTCTCCCGGCATTTACTATGCCATCGGACATGATAAGCTGGGTAAGAGGCTTTATTCCTGTACGGTTATTCCCAACAGGGGTGCGTGGCTGGAATATGAGACGGATTCCAATGATGTGTTTTATGTACGTGTGGACAGGACCCGTAAAGTTCCTGTGACGGTGCTGATTCGTGCACTGGGGATTGGGAGCAATGACGAGATTCGGGAAGTGTTCGGCGACGAACCGAAGATTGAGGCCAGCTTCGCGAAGGATACCGCAGAGAATTATCAGGAGGGCCTGTTGGAACTGTATAAGAAGATCCGTCCCGGGGAGCCCTTGAGCGTTGAGAGCGCGGAGAGCCTGATCAATGCCATGTTTTTTGATCCCCGCAGGTATGATCTTGCAAAGGTGGGCAGGTATAAATTCAATAAGAAACTGGCAATGAGAAACAGAATCCGGGGCCATGTCCTGGCAGCGGACGTAGTGGATCCTTCCACGGGAGAAGTATTGGCGGAAGAGGGCACGAAAGTGGATATGGCATTGGCTGATGCCATTCAGAATGCGGCAGTTCCCTTTGTATATATTCAGACGGAGGAGAAGAACGTAAAGGTTCTCTCCAACATGATGGTTGACCTTACCAGTTTTGTAGACTGCGATCCCCATGATTTCGGGATTAAGGAGAAGGTATATTATCCTGTTCTGGCACAGATTCTGGAAGAATTCTCGGATGACCCGGAGAAGCTGGCGCAGGCCATCAAGAAAAATGTGCATGAACTTGTGCCGAAGCATATAACAAAGGAAGACATTATTGCTTCCATTAATTATAATATGCATCTGGAGTATGGTCTTGGAAACGATGACGATATCGATCATCTGGGCAACCGTCGTATCCGTTCCGTGGGCGAGCTGCTTCAGAATCAGTACCGCATCGGTCTGTCCAGAATGGAGAGAGTGGTTCGCGAGCGTATGACAACCCATGATGCGGACGAGACTTCGCCCCAGGCATTAATTAATATCAAGCCCGTGACGGCGGCAGTGAAGGAGTTCTTCGGTTCTTCCCAGCTGTCCCAGTTCATGGATCAGAATAATCCGCTTGCAGAGCTGACCAACAAGAGACGTCTGTCTGCGCTGGGTCCCGGCGGTCTGTCCAGAGACCGTGCCGGATTTGAGGTTCGTGACGTGCACTATTCCCATTACGGAAGAATGTGCCCCATCGAGACTCCCGAAGGACCCAATATCGGTTTGATTAACTATCTGGCAAGCTATGCAAGGATCAATGAATACGGTTTCATTGAGGCACCTTACAGAAAGATAGACAAGACAGATCCCAAAAACCCTGTCGTCACTAATGATGTGGTTTATATGACCGCAGATGAAGAGGATAATTACCATGTGGCCCAGGCGAGTGAAGCATTGGACGCAGAGGGACATTTTGTGAGAAATACGGTTTCCGGTCGTTTCCGCGACGAGACTTCCGAGTATCCCCGTGCCATGTTTGATTACATGGACGTGTCCCCCAGAATGGTGTTCTCTGTGGCTACGGCCCTGATTCCGTTTCTGCAGAACGACGATGCGAACCGCGCTCTGATGGGCTCCAACATGCAGCGTCAGGCGGTGCCGCTTCTGACTACGGAAGCGCCTGTGGTGGGTACCGGTATGGAACCCAAGGTTGCGGTGGACTCCGGTGTATGTGTGGTGGCGAAGAAGCCCGGAACCATAGATTATGTATCCTCTGCGCTGATCCGTATGACCTATGACGACGGGGAGAAGGCAGAGTTCCATCTGACCAAGTTTGCGCGAAGCAACCAGTCCAACTGCTACAACCAGAAGCCCATTGTATTCAAGGGTGACCATGTGGCGGCGGGACAAGTGATTGCAGACGGGCCGTCTACTGCAATGGGAGAACTGGCACTGGGCAAGAACCCGCTCATCGGCTTCATGACCTGGGAGGGTTACAATTACGAGGATGCCGTGCTTATGAGCGAGCGCCTGGTGCAGGATGACGTGTATACTTCGGTTCATATCGAGGAATATGAGGCGGAAGCCCGTGATACCAAGCTGGGGCCCGAGGAAATTACCCGTGATGTTCCCGGTGTGGGTGATGATGCGCTGAAGGATCTGGATGACAGAGGCATCATCCGAATCGGTGCGGAGGTGCGTGCCGGTGATATCCTGGTAGGTAAGGTTACGCCCAAGGGAGAGACCGAGCTGACTGCCGAGGAGAGGCTGCTTAGGGCTATTTTCGGTGAGAAGGCAAGAGAAGTGCGTGACACTTCCCTGAAGGTTCCCCATGGAGAATATGGTATTGTAGTGGATGCGAAGGTATTCACCAGAGAGAACAGCGATGAGCTCTCTCCCGGTGTAAACCAGGCAGTCCGTATCTATATAGCACAGAAGAGAAAGCTTTCCGTAGGCGACAAGATGGCAGGACGCCATGGCAACAAGGGTGTGGTTTCCCGTGTGCTGCCGGTGGAGGATATGCCCTATCTTCCCAACGGCCGTCCTCTGGACATCGTGCTGAACCCGTTGGGCGTGCCTTCCCGTATGAACATCGGGCAGGTGCTGGAGATTCACCTCTCCCTGGCGGCCAAGGCCCTTGGCTTCAATGTGGCGACGCCCATCTTTGACGGCGCTAACGAGAAAGATATTACGGACACTCTGAATCTGGCGAATGACTATGTCAATCTGGAGTGGGAAGAATTTGAAGAGAAGCATAAGGATGAGCTTCGACCCGAAGTACTGCAGTATCTGTCCGATAACCGGGACCACAGAGAACTGTGGAAAGGGGTAAAGATTTCCAGCGACGGAAAGGTGCGTCTGCGTGACGGCAGGACGGGTGAGTACTTTGACAGTCCCGTTACCATCGGTCACATGCATTACCTGAAGCTGCATCACCTGGTGGACGACAAGATTCATGCACGTTCCACCGGCCCGTACTCTCTGGTAACCCAGCAGCCGTTGGGCGGTAAGGCACAGTTCGGCGGACAGCGTTTCGGTGAGATGGAGGTTTGGGCACTGGAGGCCTACGGTGCATCTTATACGCTGCAGGAGATTCTGACAGTGAAGTCCGACGACGTAGTGGGGCGTGTCAAGACCTATGAAGCCATCATCAAGGGCGACAATATTCCGGAGCCCGGTATTCCGGAGTCCTTCAAGGTATTGCTGAAGGAACTGCAGGCACTTGGCCTGGATGTGCGTGTGCTTCGCGAGGACCAGACGGAAGTGGAGATTATGGAGACCATCGACTACGGCGATACGGATTATCGTTACGAAATGGGTGATGACCGTAAGTACGATGATTATGATAACAGCTCCTTGGGAGAAATGGGCTATCAGGCAAAGGAATATGATGACGAAAGCGGCGATTTTATCGACTCGGAGGATGAAGATGCAGATGAGGACGAGGATGATTTCAGCGATGTAGGATTTGAGTCGGATGCAGATGACTTTGACAGTGCTGACGAGTTCTGACGAAAAAGCTGTTGTATGGGCGAAGCAGCAGTTCCGGCGAATGCGGGAACGTTGTGTTTAAGCCCAATCAGATAGAAATGAGGAAACTGCATTCAGGACCGCATGTTTGCCGCGTGATATGCGCGGCAGTATGCGGTTTGAGCCGCATAAAAGTGTCCTGAAACTGTGTGCCGGACCCGGCGTACCTTGCGGGGATGTGCGCATATTCACGGTGGAGTCCCGGATTTCTATGTATGCCGCAGTATACGGATACAGAGGGATTTCGCGTGAGATTTGAATATAGAAGGGAGTGCCAATCATGTCAGAAACCAAAAATGAAGCGGTTGCATATCAGCCCATGACATTTGATGCCATTAAAATTGGTCTGGCTTCTCCGGAGAAAATCCGGGAATGGTCACACGGCGAGGTAATGAAGCCGGAGACGATCAACTACAGAACTCTGAAACCTGAAAGGGACGGTCTGTTCTGTGAGAAGATTTTCGGACCCAATAAGGACTGGGAATGCCATTGCGGTAAATATAAGAAGATCAGGTACAAGGGCGTTGTATGTGATCGATGCGGCGTGGAAGTTACCAAGGCAAGCGTGCGTAGAGAGCGTATGGGGCATATCGAGCTTGCCGCTCCGGTATCGCACATCTGGTATTTCAAGGGTATCCCCAGCCGTATGGGACTGATTCTGGATTTGTCACCCAGGGTACTTGAAAAGGTACTCTATTTTGCGTCTTATATTGTACTGGACCCCGGCGAGACCGGACTGGATTACAAGCAGATTCTGTCCGAGAAGGAATATCAGGACGCCAGGGAAACGTACGGCAATAAATTCCGCGTGGGCATGGGAGCGGAGGCAATCAAGGAACTGCTGCAGGCCATCGACCTGGACCAGGAGGCCGAGGAGCTCCGCACCGGTTTGAAGGATTCTTCGGGACAGAAGCGAGCCCGTATCATCAAGCGCCTGGAGGTGATAGAAGCCTTCCGTGAGTCCGGAAATATGCCGGACTGGATGATTATGGACGTAATTCCGGTAATCCCTCCGGATATCCGTCCCATGGTTCAGCTGGATGGCGGACGTTTTGCCACATCTGACCTGAATGACCTGTATAGGAGGATTATTAACAGAAATAACCGTCTGAAGAGACTGTTGGAGTTAGGCGCGCCTGACATCATTGTGCGCAACGAGAAGAGAATGCTTCAGGAGGCTGTGGACGCTCTCATCGACAACGGCAGAAGAGGCCGTCCTGTCACAGGTCCCGGAAACAGGGCGCTGAAGTCTCTGTCAGATATGCTGAAAGGTAAGACGGGACGTTTCCGTCAGAACCTGTTGGGCAAGCGTGTGGATTACTCCGGCCGTTCCGTTATCGTGGTTGGGCCCGAACTGAAGATTTATCAGTGCGGCCTGCCCAAGGAGATGGCGATTGAGCTGTTTAAGCCCTTTGTAATGAGGGAACTGGTGGCGAAGGGGATCAGCCAGAACATCAAGAATGCCAAGAAGCTGGTTGATAAGATGGACACCCAGGTATGGGATGTGCTGGAGGAAGTCATCAAGGAGCATCCCGTTATGCTGAACCGCGCCCCTACTCTGCACAGGCTGGGCATCCAGGCATTTGAACCCATTCTGGTAGAAGGTAAGGCAATCAAGCTGCATCCCCTTGTGTGTACGGCATTTAACGCGGACTTTGACGGCGACCAGATGGCTGTGCACCTTCCGCTGTCTGTGGAGGCACAGGCCGAGTGCCGCTTCCTGCTGCTGTCCCCCAACAACCTGCTGAAGCCCTCCGACGGCGGCCCTGTGGCGGTGCCTTCCCAGGATATGGTGCTGGGTATCTACTACCTGACCCAGGAGAGACCCGGGGCTTTGGGCGAAGGGAAGTTCTTCAAGAATGTGAACGAAGCCATTTTGGCTTATGAGAATAAATACTGTACGCTGCATTCCAGAATCAATGTGCGTGTGTCCAAGAAGAATGCGGAAGGCGAAGTGATTACCGGAAATGTGGAATCTACGTTGGGCCGTTTTATATTTAACGAGATATTGCCACAGGATTTGGGATTTGTGGACAGGAGCCTGCCGGAGAACTTCCTGAAACTGGAAGTGGACTTCCATGTGGACAAGAAGGGACTGAAGCAGATTCTGGAGAAGGTTATCAATACCCATGGGGCTTCCAGGACAGCGGAAGTGCTGGATGATGTGAAGTCCATCGGCTATAAATATTCTACCAGAGCGGCTATGACGGTGTCTATCTCCGATATGACCGTGCCTGCAAGGAAGCCTGAGATGCTGGCGGAGGCCCAGGCTACCGTGGATAAGATTTCCACTAACTTCCGGAGAGGTCTGATTACCGAGGAGGAGAGATACCGCGCGGTGGTTGAAACCTGGAACGAGACGGATAAGGAACTGACAGAGGTACTTCTGGCAGGCCTGGACAAATACAATAATATTTTCATGATGGCGGACTCCGGTGCCCGTGGCTCCAACCAGCAGATTAAGCAGCTGGCAGGCATGCGAGGACTGATGGCCGATACCACCGGACGTACCATCGAGCTGCCTATCAAGTCGAATTTCCGTGAAGGACTGGACGTTCTGGAGTATTTCATGTCCGCCCACGGTGCCCGGAAGGGTCTGTCCGATACGGCATTGCGTACGGCGGACTCCGGTTACCTGACCAGGCGAATGGTGGATGTGTCTCAGGAACTGAGTATCCGGGAGGTGGACTGCAGCGAAGGCAGGACAGAGATTCCGGGTATGACGGTGAAAGCCTTTATGGACGGCAAGGAGACTATCGAAGGCCTGAAAGACAGAATCACGGGGAGATATTCCTGTGAGGACATTTACGATAAGGATGGGGAGTTGATTGTAAAGCACAATCATATGATTACGCCCAGCCGTGCCGCGAGGATTCTGAGTGCGGGCGTGGACGAGAAGGGTGAGCCTGTTGAAGCTGTGAAGATTCGTACTATCCTGACCTGCCGTTCCCATGTGGGAATCTGTGCAAAGTGCTATGGTGCGAACATGGCAACCGGTGAGGCCGTGCAGGTAGGTGAGGCAGTAGGTATTATAGCTGCGCAGTCTATCGGTGAGCCCGGTACCCAGCTGACCATGAGAACCTTCCATACCGGAGGTGTGGCCGGTGACGATATCACACAGGGTCTTCCCCGTGTTGAGGAGCTTTTCGAGGCCAGAAAGCCCAAGGGTCTTGCGATTATCGCTGAGTTCGGCGGCCGTGCGGAGCTCCGTGACACTAAGAAAAAGCGTGAGGTATTGATAACTAATGAGGAAACGGGAGAGAATAAGGCGTATCTGATTCCTTACGGCTCCCGTATCAAGGTGTTGGACGGACAGATGCTGGAGGCCGGCGACGAACTGACAGAAGGTAGTGTCAATCCTCACGACCTGCTGAAGATCAAGGGAATCCGTGCCGTACAGGACTACATGCTCCGTGAGGTACAGCGTGTGTACCGTCTCCAGGGCGTGGATATCGCGGATAAGCATATCGAAGTGATTGTGCGCCAGATGCTGAAGAAGGTGCGCATTGAGAACAGCGGTGATACCGAGTTCCTGCCCGGAACGTTGGTAGATGTGTTGGAGTATGAGGATATGAACGAGACTCTCTTTGCAGAGGGCAAGGAACTGGCTGACGGAAAGCAGGTATTGCTGGGCATCACCAAGGCTGCCCTGGCTACCAATTCTTTCCTGTCCGCAGCATCCTTCCAGGAGACCACCAAGGTATTGACGGAAGCTGCCATCAAGGGTAAGGTGGATAACCTGATCGGTCTGAAGGAGAACGTTATCATCGGTAAGCTGATTCCTGTGGGTACCGGTATGAAGAGATACCGCAGTATCCGGTTGAATACGGATGAAAACGAGAAGGTTCAGGCCGGAGAAAATGACGAACTGGAAGACTCTCTCTATGAAGAGTGTGCAGAAGGGGAGGACGAAATCATCGATGATGTGGAGGAGATAGACGAAATCGACGGCATCAATGATGAGGAAGTGTACGATGAGACGGATGAGGAGCCGGAAGAGAAACTGAATGACAGTCTGGATGATGAGGATATGGAAGATTATGAGCCGGATATGGAGGAAGCGGAAAATCCGGATGAACTTGCAATGGTCGGAAGCGAGGAATAAGTGGCCATACTCATTTGACAGGGCTTTGGCGGTTGAAAACAGAATAACAGTGTGACTGTGGAATAAGATATGGAACAGGAGGGTGTGGTTAATTTAACAGCACCCTTTTGTTTTAAATATGGGCTTGAGAACAGCGGAGGTAGGATATGAGGATTCTGGTAACGGGAGTGAAGGGACAGTTAGGATATGATGTGGTAAATGAGCTGACAAAGCGAGGCATCGAAGCGATTGGCGTGGATATCGAGGAGATGGATATCACGGACCCGGTCAGTGTGGACAAGGTCATTAAAGATGCGGCTCCGGATGCGGTGATTCACTGTGCGGCGTATACGGCTGTGGATGCCGCCGAAGAGAATGAGGAGCTTTGCCGGAAGGTTAATGCGGAAGGCCCGCAGAATATAGCGAATGTCTGTAAGGAGCTGGATATTAAGATGGTACAGATCAGTACGGACTATGTATTCGGCGGTGAAGGAACCCATTTCTGGAGACCGGAGGATGCGTGTGAGCCGCAGAGTGTGTACGGACGTACCAAATACGACGGAGAGCTTGCAGTCAGGAATACTCTGGAAAAGTACTTTATCGTCCGCATTGCCTGGGTATTCGGCATCAACGGCAAAAATTTCGTGAAAACCATGCTGAATCTGGCGAAAACACATGATACCATCCGAGTGGTAAATGACCAGTTCGGCTCACCTACCTACACTTATGATCTGGCCAGGCTGCTGGTGGATATGGTGCTTACGGACAAGTATGGTATTTATCACGCCACGAATGAGGGAACCTGCTCATGGTATGAGTTTGCCTGCGCTATCTTTAAGGAGGCGGGCGTCAATGTGAACGTGCTCCCTGTGACTACTGCGGAGTATGGAGCGAAGGCAAAGCGCCCGGCCAACAGCCGTATGGACAATAATAAACTGACCGAGAATGGCTTTGAGAAGCTTCCGGCATGGCAGGATGCGCTGGCGAGATATGTGGCGCTGCTGAAGGAGAATTGAAATATATATGTCACTGAAAATTGCAGTCTGTGAGGATGATTCGACCCAGGCGAAGAATATGAAACGTCTGCTCTCCGACTGGAGCGGCGAGCGGGGACTGGCGGCTGTGATTCGGAGTTATGACGGCTGCGAGGCCTTTCTGACAGACTGGATGCAGAAAATGAATTTTGACCTGCTCCTGTTGGATATTGATTTGGGCGGCGGGATGGAACTGGCCAGACGTATCCGGCGGAAAGATGAGGGAGTAGCGCTCATCTTTGTCACCGGCCTTCCGGAATATATGAGTCAGGGATATGACGTGAGAGCATGTCATTTCCTGGTTAAGCCTGTGGAGGAGGAGAAGCTGAAATCTGTCCTGGACAGGGCCTTGAAGGAAACGGGAAATAAGGAAGAATACCTGCTTCTGGAGACGGAAACGGAGGCAGAGAAGATTCCTGTCAGACGGATTCTATATGCGGAGGCTTTCTCTCATACTGCGGCGCTGTATCTGGTGCCGGAAAGCGGAGAGAAGGCCGCATGCAAAGAAATCAAAATGTGCCTGGGCGATTTGGCGGAGCTTCTGCCGCGCGCGGGCTTTTTCAGATGCCATCGTTCTTATCTGGTGCATCTGCCCTATATCCGCAGGATAGACAGAACACAGGTTTATCTGGACTATGGGGCTACAATTCCTGTCAGCAGGGGGAAGCGGGAGGAGCTGTACCAGGCATTTTTGGAGTATCATAAGGAAGCGTTCCGGGATGGTTCATGAGTATATTTTGGGGATGTATCGGGCTTTTACAGGGGCTTGTATATTTCAGGCAGTATGGAACATATGGTAAATGAATCTTCTTTTTATACCTGGGCAGCTTGTATATTTGATGTATTTTATGCTTTTAAGGCTGTAAGGTACAAGAAATAAAGTCGTTTGCGATAAAAGGAAAGAAGGGCAGGAGAAGTCATGTTTTTGCGTATGTATCGCCATTTTGTGGAGCGGAAACTCGGCTCCCAGCGTGCCCTGACGGAAAAGTATTACGAGGAAGTCCAGGCGATGTATCAGCAGATGCGCGCCTGGAGGCATGATTACAAAAATCATCTCCAGGTGATGAAAGCTCATCTGGATCTGGGAGAGTATGGGGAGTTGTCCGAGTATATTCTGCATCTGGACGAGGAGCTGACGCGTATCAGCAAGGTCATAGAGACCGGGAATCTGGGGCAGCGCAAAATGCGGGGCGGCCGTAAACCGGGTCTGGCTGGAGTGTAATCGTTCCATCAGCGAAAACTGTACTCAGAGGGACGGGTATCTGGACTATTTTAATCAGTACGAAAGGGGAAAGGAGATACGTATCTATCAGCTGGGAAAATTGATGATAGGCAGGCTGATGGCCACACATCACTTTAATGACAGGGCGTTGGACAGGCGGTCACGCAGGGGAATTCCTTACGAGGTTGCTTCAGGTTTTGCGGAGGAGGCCACTGTGGCTCTGAACTGGTGTCTCACCGGATTTGCGGCGGTTACAGGGAAGATTACTCTGGGCGGAATGACTCAGTATACCCAGAGTATTACCAATTTAATCCAGAATTTCCGGCGTGTGTGGGAATGTATGGTGACACTGTGGTTTAACGCGGATTATCTGGAACGGTATTTCGAATTTCTGGATACGCCCAGTCAGATGAAAAAGGGCTGTCTGCCGGTGGAGAAGCGGGCGGACGATGAGTATAAGATTATATTTGACCATGTTTCCTTCCGGTATCCCGGCAGCGATACCTATGCTTTGAAGGATATTAATCTGGAATTCCGGATCGGTGAGAAGATGGCTGTGGTGGGGATGAACGGCAGCGGCAAATCCACCTTTATCAAGCTTTTGTGCCGGCTGTATGACCCTACGGAAGGGACGATTACCATGAACGGAATCGATATCCGCCGTTATGATTATCAGGAATACATGAGCCTGTTCTCCGTGGTGTTTCAGGACTTTCAGCTGTTTTCCTTTACATTGGGGGAAAATGTGGCGGTGTCTGAAGACTATCAGGAGGAGGCAGTGCGGGATGCCCTGGGGAAGGCCGGAATGGAGGAATTTCTGGAGAATCATGGAAACAGTCTGTCAACTGTTTTATATCGGGATTTCGATAAGGATGGCGTGGAGGTATCCGGCGGGGAAGCCCAGAAGATTGCTCTGGCCAGGGCTGTGTGCAAGGGAGCGCCCTTTGTGCTGCTGGATGAGCCTACGGCGGCTCTGGACCCCAGGGCGGAATATGAGATTTACAAGCGGTTCAATGACCTGGTGGCGGACAGGACTACTGTGTACATTTCCCATCGTATGTCTTCCTGCCGGTTCTGCGGGGATATCGCGGTGTTCCATGAAGGGCGGGTGGTGCAGAGAGGCAGCCATGAGTCTCTGATGCAGGAGACGAACGGGAAGTATTATGAGCTGTGGACGGCCCAGGCGCAGTATTATAGCGAGGAAGCGTCTGAGACAATTGCCGGGTGATACTTGTGACAGTTTCCGGGTAAAAAACAGTAATAGTTCCCTGGAAAAAACAGATGCATGGGATTTGACTGCACTATTGACTTGCAACATTGATGCCGAAAATATTGCTTGACAATCCCTGATATGTGGGTTATTCTAACAATGTGGAAAATGCGTTTCACAAAATCTTAATTTCAGTATTTCTAAGGTTTAATAGCGTTTCTGCTGTTTTTCACTGAGAAGAGAGGAAGCTTGAAAGAACAAAGAACAAGAAAAAAGCAGGGACAGTGCTGTTATAGGTGTTTCCTGCTGAAAAAGAGGAGGAAGCATTATGGGGAAGAAAAATGATGCATTGCTGACTTATCTGGAAGACAATGCGCGCTTTGCCGAGTTGTTTAATTATTCCTATTTTGGGGGGATGCAGGTGGTAAAGCCGCAGGATCTCAGGGAAGCATCCGAAGTATATGTGGCGGTTCCGGATGAAAAGGATGAAAAGGACGGACTGGCTGTGCAGGCTGGAAAAGGCAGAGAAAGCGGACAGAGGATACGTGACATCAAGAAAAGGCTGGAGTCGGGCGGATGGCTGAGGATTCTGGCTGTGGAGGCGCAGCATGATATTGCGTACTGTATGCCGTGGCGCATCATGGAGTATGACTGCAGGGAGTACGGGCAGCAGATTCGGCGGATTCAGAGGAAAAATCAGGAGGCGGACTTATCCGGCGAAAAGAAAGTCTATGCCAATGCCGGAGAGCGGCTGGGAAAGTTTCGGAAAGAAGACCGTATCGCGCCGGTCTATACATTATGCCTGTATCATGGTGTGGAACAATGGGATGGCCCGCGATGCCTGAAAGATATGATGGATTTTGGATCGGCAGGCCACGGCGGAGAACGTCATGAATGGGAGAAGTGGTTTGCGGATTATCCCATGCGTCTGGTTTGCGCCAATGAGCCTGTGGACGGTGCAGGCTTTCAGACATCTCTGGGGATTCTGTTTGCGTTGCTTCCACTCAGAAAGAATAAGGCAGCTTTGCGCAGTTTATTGGAGAAGAATCCGGTGTACAGACAGATGGATGAGGAGACCGCCAACACGGTGGGCATATTGATGGGAGTAAAGGGATTTATGGAAAACAGGAAAAAATATAAGGAAGGAGATAGGTATAATATGTGTCAGGCAATCCAAGAAATGATAGAAGACAGTAGAATGGAAGGAGAAAAGGTTGGTTGGAAAGAAGGAGAAAAGGCCGGCCGGAAAGAAGGAGAAAAGGTCGGACGAGAGGAGGAACAGAAAGAGGGAATCCGCATTTTCATCCAGTCACATCGTGATGATGGCACAGAAGAGGAAGCCATTGCGGATAAACTCCAGAAATATTACGCGAAGACGGCAGAAGATGCCTGGAGTCTGCTGAACAACAGTAAAAACGGACAATGCCCATGAGAAGCGCCAGATATAATTATACTATACTGCGCACCGGTTGAATTTGCAGTACAACCCGACTGCAGACCGCCAGCCAGGTATTTTCCCGGAGGCATCACTGTAAATCCTGGCGGTCTGCAGTATACCATGTGCATAGCAACGCACATGGTACGATGGCCATCCGGCCGTTTCCTGCCGGGATAACTTTTTGATTACAGGGTTCGCGAAGAGATTTCTGTAATATGATCACATTACATCATATACTCACGCGCAGGTTGAGTATCCGGTACAAAAGATTCAATCAGCGCGTTATTGCTCAATTCCGCCAGTTGTTTTAAGATAATTAGGGAAGTGTCTATAAAGGACGATTGCCGATTGAAGAGGGCAGGGAGGTATATGGATGAATAAGGAAAAGGTGGGAAATCAGATAGCAGCACTGCGAAAAGAGAAAGGGTTGACACAGAACGATTTAGGAGAGCGTTTAGGTGTGACCTTTCAGTCGGTCAGTAAATGGGAGCGCGGGGAGGCTCTGCCTGATACTGCCATATTGCCTGACTTGGCAAGTGTTTTGGAAACTACGGTAGATTTCATATTGAGCGGTGGAGAGAAAGCGCTGACATATAAAGGGAAAATAACATTTTCCGACATGTCGGAAGGATTGAAATGCCTTGCAAAAATGGGAGAGCTTCTCGGAAAGCAGAATCCGATTTACCGTCATGCAGTCCGCGGAATCAATGAGGGGATGGACGTAGATATCGAAGAAGGATTTACCAACGATTATATTTTTGAATGTTTTGTGGCGGAAGCCATCATTCAAAATCTGCAGTCTGGTGCCTATATAGACCCTACCGACATAAAGAATGGTTTCAAGTATGAACATTTTCGTAATATCGTACTGGAATATTGCGCCCGGTTCGGTATCAGGTGAAGGGGGCCTCTATGGAAAAAGCAATCAATCCTTTTCGACGGAAAGTGGCGGTAATTGCCGTGGTGTCTTTTGTGCTGTCGATGCTGATTCAGGTGGTATCCCTGATTCCGGTGATGCTGATGCCGGCGCTCATCGATATCTATATCCCTGCTGGGGAGATTGCCAGGGTGGTTCTGTGTATTATGGTATTCTGCGGCATTCCGGTTCTGGTGACTTTCGGCTACAACTGGTATCAGTATTATTTGATGCTTCAGAGCCGTAAACTGATTGCGCAGGTGAACCTGGAGTGCTTTGACAAGCTCATACACCAGCCCATGGCTTTCTTTGACATAAACCACTCCTCGGAGCTGGCGCAGAAAGCTTCTGCCGATATCGTGTCTTATATCGCGGTGTGGACCATAGACCTTCCCAGGCTGCTGTCCAATGCGGTGAGCGGGGCGCTTGTTTTTGTACTGTTGTGCAGAATTCATATTCTGGCTGCCGTATTTCAGATGCTGTATATTCCCGTCAGCCTTCTGCTGATGAAACTGGCGGGCAGCAGGCTTCAGGCTCTGATTGAGAAGGTGGTAGCATTCAATGCCGGATACCGGAAACAGATGCAGGAGGCTTTCCGCTCCATAAGGCTGGTGAAGGCGCAGGTGTTGGAGAGGCGGGTGACCGGGCAGGTGGAGGAACTGCAGAACGGTGTGCTGAAAATATGGGGAAGAGTGGCGTTTTTTGACAATTTCGTGGGCGGAATATCATCCACTCTCATGCCGGGCTTTTTCTACGGGGCCACCTTTATCATTGCGGCAGTTCTGGCAGCCATGCAGGCCATCTCCATTGGCTATATGACAGCGGCGGTAAGCTATGCCTCCAGGATACATACTATTTTCACGGAGCTGATTTCAACCTATAATGGTTACAGGAAGGCCAAAGGCGAGGTGGCCGCAATACAGGATTATCTGGAGCTGGAGGACGAGAGGGCAAAGGCAGGTAAGGAAAGCTGGCATTTTGAAAAAGAGAGTGTATTTGAAGATGTAACGTTCCGGTATCCCAATACGGAGAAGGATATCCTGTTCCATAGGGATATGAGGATAAGGCAGGGCGACTGGGTGGGCATTGCAGGGGCAAGCGGCATAGGAAAGAGTACGGTTCTCGAACTTTTGCTGCGGTTTTACCAGGCTGACGGAGGCTGTATCCGGGTTGACGGGCGTCCCATTGAGGAAATCAATCTGTACGACCTGCGTAAATCTATTTCCTATGTCCCTCAGGAGCCGGTGCTGATACAGGGGACGATTCGGGAGAATCTGTTGCTGGTGAGACCGGATGCCACGGAGGAGCAGCTGGAAAGGGCGGCGGAGAGAACCGGGATTCTGTCCGAGATAGAAGGCGGGCTGGACCGGGAAGTGGGAGAGCAGGGAATGGCCTTGTCCGGCGGGGAGCGTCAGCGAATCGCCATTGCCAGGTGCCTGCTGGATGAGAAGAAAGTAATCCTGCTGGACGAGGCTACCAGTCAGATGGATGCGGCCACCCAGGACAGGATAGCGGTTTTGCTCAGGGAAGAGCAGAAGCGGAGGAAGGCCACGGTGCTCAGCGTAGCTCACCGGCTGGAATTTAACCGATTTGCGGATAAAAATATTACGATAGCGTAAATTTTTCCCAACCTTTTTCATTTCTTGTGTCTATATAAGTGAAAGCTTTCAATAAGATTTGGCAATGAGGTAGAGACAAGTGAACAGACAGGATGCAGAGGGGATTATAACGGAATATCTGAAACCGGTTTTCGGGTTTGCACTGAAGCGGTGCAAAAACATTCACGATGCGGAAGATTTGTCCCAGGAGATTGTGATGAAGGCGTTCCGGGCGCTTTTGGCGAGGGACGATATCGGGGATGCGGGCAGGTTTATCTGGACAGTGGCACACAATGCGCTCAGCAATTACTACCGGGATGCGGCGAAGGGCATGACGGGGGTCTCCCTTGATGAAGTGGCGGAGGTACTGGCAGACCGGGGGCTGAGATTGGGCCAGACGACAGTCAAATGGCACTTGTTTGAGGCGAAAAAAGAGTTGAAGAGAGGTATGGACACTATGAGAAAATCCGGCGAACTGAAATTTAATCCTATCCGATTCCATTCCATATCCTTTGAGGAGGTTGCCACCATCCGTCCGGACGGCGGGCATAATATTGTGACCGCGGCGGTAGTTCCTGACAATCTGGTGCTGCCAGAGGATTATATATACATGAACAACTGGTCCGGTCCCATGTGGAACTGGAACGAGGACAGTGAGCATATTCTGTGGCAGATTGACAGTGAATGGTCCGACCGGGAGACGCCGGGGGGGGCGCTATTCCGAGAAAGCCAGAAGGGTTCTTTCGCTCTATGCAAGAGAGGCGCAGGAGCGTCTGTCCAAAGACAAATATGCATGGTTGGCAGAACAGGGCTATGTGAAAACCAACGGCGATTATGAAGGGGATTTCAAGGCAGCCTGGCAGGTTGTCATTCTGGAAAACAGGGAGATACAGGAAAAGCTGCTGGCTGTGGGAAAGCGCGTTCGGGAGAAATACCGGCTTGCGTTTGAGGAGTTTATGGAGCCTTACAGGAAGGCCTCGCTGGAAGCCGTTCCTCCCCATCTGAGGAAAGTGGAGGAATATGAACTGCAGTCGGTATTCAGTACGGACGGGTGGTTTTTGATGCACTGTCTCCAGGCGCTTTTGAAAAGCGGGAAACTGAAGGAGCCTGCTGAAGGGCAGAGAAAAGCACTGATGACAATCATTGCTTACAGATGATGTAAGGGAATTCTGCATATGCAGATGTATCGGTGAGGAAGTGAGCGCTTGCGCTGCAGTTATCCAGGCAGATGTTTATGCGCCGCTGTCCGGATTTTGGCTGTAAGTAGAAATACATGGTCTGTACAGCGGTTTCGCTTCCGTATGACAAAGCGAGGAGAAGGGGCTGTCGGGAAAATCCATTTTCACTCCGACAGCCCCTGTTTTTTGTAAGGCTATGCCGCCACATATTCACCAGGGCGGCATATTATCACATACGACCGGAATTGCGGCTTACTGACAGCATCTTCTGGCGCATCTCGTCTTCGATACGTACCAGTTCCTGTTCCGCGCTTCTTCTCTTGGCACGTCCGTCCTCCTGAATCTTCATAACTTCGTCCAGTGTACTGATCAATGTCTTGTTCGTGGCAGTCAGAGTCTCAATATCCACGATGCCGCGCTCGCTTTCTCTGGCGGTCTCAATAGTGGCAATCTTGAGCGTCTCGGCATTTTTCTTCAGCAGCGAATTGGTCATGTCCGTTACTTCCTTCTGGGCTCTGGCAGCCTCGGTGGAGTGGTTCAGCCCTATGGCGATGACCATCTGGCTCTTCCAGAGAGGGATGGTATTGACCAGAGTGGACTGGATTTTCTCCGACATGGCAGTGTCATTGCTTTGAATCAGACGGATCTGGGGAGCCATCTGCATGGAAATGGTCCTGGTGAGCTCCAGGTCATAAATCTTCTTCTCGAAACGTTCACACATGGACGCATAATCGTTCGCCGCCTGGGTATCCTCAGGCAGGCCGCTTTGCTCTGCCTTGGCCAGAAGCTTGGGAAGCTCCACGGTTCTGGCCTGTTCCAGCTTCTGCTTGCCGGCCAGAATATACATGGACAATTCCTTGAAATAATTCAGGTTCAATTCATACATCTTATCTAGCATGGCTGCATCCTTGAGCAATGTGATCTGATGCTCTTCCATTACTTTGCAGATGCGGTTGATGTTGCCCTCGGCTTTATCATATTTAATCTTAAGGTTATCCAGCTTATTGGAGCTCTTTTTGAAGAATCCCAGAATTCCCTTTTCCTCTTCCTCATTGTCGAACTCTTTCAGCTCGGCTACCACTCCTGCCAGCATCTGTCCGATTTCACCCATGTCTTTAGTCCGCACATTATTCAACGCATTTTCGGAGAAGTCGGCAATTTTCTTCTGGCTGCCGGCACCGTACTGCAGGACAAGCTGGGTATTGGTAATATCGATTTGGGCTGCGAAATCATTTACCATCTTCTGTTCCTCCGGTGTCAGCACTACCTCGGGGGCTGCCGGCGTTTCTTCTTTTACAACAGGAGTTTCCGGCTTGGGTTCTGCCCCGAAGGGCTCAAAGGTAAGAGAAGGGGCTTCCTTTAACATGGCATCTAAATCATTGTTCATTTTCGTTTCCTCCATATATATTGCAGATTCTGTAGGGTAAATTTTCAATCCTGAAATTGCATGGAAAATTCACAATTCGCTGCGCAGGTCAGAGCAGAGCGAACAGCGGCGGGATTTTCCGAAACAGACGGTATCGGTTATTTTTCGGCAATTCCTGGCAAGTATGTACATTCCTGACCGAAAATATTACTGACGCATGTTTCGTCTGTACAGGACAGGAAAATGATATACAATAGAAGCGGTGCTCCTTTGACAGGAATGAATATAAACACAAGGATAACAGCCAGGGTGCGGGGTCCGCTTAAGGGCGTCCGTCAAAGCCTGCAAAGTCCATCTCCCTGGTCAGTCCTTCTTTCGCCAGCATCGTTTTAAGAACCTGGGCATCGGTAGTCACGTCAAATACGCTGTCCTGGAACAGGTTGTTTAAAAGCTCCCGGAAGGCCTGATTGATGGTATCCAGGGTGTTTTCAATTTCTGCTTTCGCTTTGATGATGTCAGGCCCGGGGGCGCTGACCTTGTCAAAACGCTCATAGGATTCCACTAGCTTCAGGGTGGTGGGAAGGTAGTAGCTCATCAGCTTGTGCATACGGTCCATCTGCTCCGGATGCTGTTTGACACTTTCAAATATGTCTCGCAGAAGATTCTCCAGGCAGAACAGTTTGGCGGAGATGACCTCCCCGGGAATCCTGTCGTTTAAGTCCCGCAGTTTGCGGATATATTCCATTCCTTCGTCTATCATGGAATGAAACTCTGATTCCTGGGCACTGGATACTTCCGGCGCGGGCTGCTCTGTTACGGGTTGCTCGGCTTTTTTGTCCTCAAGAGCCTTTCTGGAATCCAGTTCTCTGAGGCGGCGGTTATTCTCTGCTTCCAGATATTGCCTGTAGACCACATCATTGAGCATGAAGCAGGTCTTCTGCTCATCAAGATGCCCTTCCGGGAAGATACCCAGTTCCAGCATCTTCTGAAGATCCCTGACGACATAGCCCCTGCTTTTTCCGGTACCCTTTGCCAGATGCTCGATCTGACCGTATACCCTGTAGTCGCATAGCTGGAGATAACGCTCTGCGCGTTTCAGGCGCTTTTTCTGTCCCACACCGAGACGGACCATGCTGTAGAAACCGAAGAGGAACACCAGGTTCACGATCCATCCGGCGAATGTGGTGTCTCCGGCCAGCAGGGCGAAGAAGCGGCCCAGGGTTACCAGGCTGGTGATGCCCAGGCCGATGCCGCCGAATACCTGGTACAGCACATTGGATACATTGCCGACCTTCCGCATTTTAATAGAAGGAAGGTTTTTGCGGCGGGACTGCTCCTGCTGCCTTTGCTGCAGTGCCTGCCATTCCTGCTGCTTTTTCAATTCCCGCTCCCGGGCGCGCTGCTGCCAGACCGGAATACTGTTCTGCGCCTGCTGACTCTGAGCTTGTTGACGCTGCGCCTGCTGCTGGCTGTTAAAGGATGCATTTGAAGGCTCACCGGGCTTGTTCTGGCGGTTTTGCGGGTTTCCGTTATTGATAAAGGACACATGCTTTCCGACTTCATTTACGGCATCTGTCACTGTCTGGGACACCAGGTCATTGAGATTCTTAAAATCTCCGCTTTGCAGAGCTTCTGCAAGGGCGCTTTTCATCTGCTCCCCGGCAGTGCTCCAGTTCCGACTGTCACTCATTTCTTTCAACCTCTTTTAGCTTTAGATGTCAATTTGTACTGCGCATTGATTGAATTTGCAGTACAACCCGACTGCAGACCTCCAACCAGGTACTTTTCCAGAGGCATCACTGTAAATTCTGGTGGTCTGCAGTATAAGATCTGTTACAGAAACCGTTATGCGAACCCTGCAACCTAAGATCTGTTGCAGGAACCGTTATGCGAACCCTGCAACCTGAATTCTGTTGCAGGAACCGCTGCGCGAACCCTGCAACCTAAGATCTATTATGGCACATTGGCTTCGGTTCCGCAACAATTTCTTCGAATCTAAAGAGAAAATTCAGAAAATGGATATTTCATATATATAAATGGCATAATAGCTTCCGTCAGTCTCGAAAGGTGTCTCGTTCAACAGCGTAAGCCCCTGTTCTTCCGCATTAGAAATATATGCGGCAGAGAGAAGGTATCTTCCGCCCATGTCATAAAGTGCCTTCGCGTTGAGTTGATAGTCCTGAAAATAAAATTGGTGTTTTTCAATGGTGTAATATCCCGGACATTCCGAACTGAAAAGATAGCATCTGTTGCCCCATCCGTCGTAATACTGCCTCAGGTATTCGCTTTTCGCCAGTTCCGGTGAAATTACTTCGCGAAACTGCATTTTATAATCCAGTGAATAATTGTTCGAATATCCGTCCAGACAATAAAAGCCATGGTACAGTGCCGCCGCAGGGTCGATGCCAAGGCTGACTACACGATATTCGTCAACGCCTTTTCCGGTATAAGCGTTCAGAAAATCCCGTACCTGCTCCATGACGCCGATAGCGTAGTAGTCACGGTAACTGAGCATTTCATAGCCCGGGTTTTTCAGTTTCTGCAGATTCAGTTTGAATTCACCGGAGTATAAGGACCAGAGCGCTGTCATGCCGAAGGCTGCAGTCACCGGCAGCAGGAAAAATACATATCGCAAACGGGTTCGGCAGAGCTTGCAGAGGATGGACAGCCCGCATGCCGCCGCCAGATACCACAGGCAGGGGGACAGCCAGAGCAGCCGGTCCAACTGGAACGCGCCCAGAAAAGACAGATGGGAGCGCAGGCTTATGCCGGAGGCGGAATTCCAGAGAGCGGACAGCAGAGCGAAGAAAACATTCCATCCCAGGCAGAAGCCGATTGTAGTTAACAGCGGTCTTATCCGCTGAGCCAGTGCGGAATCCGTAACGTTGTGACCGGGGTGAAATATGCGGATAAGGCCCGGTATGACAGCGATACATATGCATGCCAGAAGCAGGAGATGGTATCCTTTTCCATGTTGTACACCGTTAAGCAGGCCGGTGATAAATCCCTGAATAAAGGGTTGGGCTCCCAGCGCATATTCTGATTTATGGGTGATAAATTTTCCGCCGATTCCCAGCAGTTCCCGGAGAAGCAACTGGTTTTCCGCCAGATATACGGCGAGAAGGAGAAGCCATGCGGTTGTCAGGCGCAAAATACTCTGCTGTTTTCCTTTATCTGCCCGACACAGGATTCTCTGCCGATTTCCTTTATCTGCCCGACACAGGATTCTCTGCCGTTTTCCTTTTCCTGCCGGACACAGGATGCCCTGCCCGTCCCTTTTCCTTGTCAGGTACCCGGAAAGCAGATTCAGGAGAATCCAGGCCATACCCATCCCCAGAACCCCGAATCCGACCAGTACAAGAGAAGAGCACAGGGCATAAAGAACGAAATAAAAGCAGGATACAAACAGATGCCTTCCCTTTTTCATCTGAAGGGCGGCCCAGAACAGCATGGGGATTCCGAATTCCGCCAGGCCGTACACTGCCAGAAAAGGGATGCAGCTGTAGAGAAAGGCTGTCAGTGCGGCAATCCATTTTTCTCCGCCGGATTCCCTGACAAGCAGATACATTCCGGCATACCCGCACAATTTCCCGAGCAGGCCCATCAAAAAGAGAGCGCCGCAGTTATTTCCCGTCAAAAACAGAAGCACTGCCAAAGGCGCGGGAACGGTCAGGGCAGTACTGGAGGCACCGTTCATAAATTCGGCGATGCTGTTGCCCTGAAACAGATGCCTTGCCTGTAGGATGTAGGCAATCATCTCTCCGTCCAACTGGTCCAGGTAGACATAGATCGCATCTTCTCCCAGCAGGAGGCAGGGCAGCATAGTAAGCAGGACGCCTGCCAGGCCAAGGGCCAGCCAGAGATTTATCGCTGTGGGCATACGGTGTTTCCGATCCATTTTTATTTCGTCCTTTCTATCATGTTGGAAAGTTGAAAACTCTCACATTTGCAGAGAAGCACATACTATATATAGTAGTCATTATTCACTATAAAGTACAATATTTAGTTTGAAAAATAGAACTTTCAACTCGTCGGTATCATGGAGACAGCATGTTTTTCAATGGCAGGCACGGAAGCGTCAGAATATTTGCTCCGTGCGGTTTCGAGATGCATTTATATACAGCGGCAGCAGGAAGGGATATGCAGCCATGACAGGATAAATATAGCGAAGCTGCACGGTAGGGCCCAGGAACAGAGTCGCATAATATCCCAAAACAAGCGCCAGGGGCAGGCACAGCTTTCCGGCATGTCTGATGGCCAGGCAGCCGAAGAGGAATAAATACAGCCACAGCCATATACCCGGCATAAACAAATATTTTATAAGTGGGAGTCTGAGGTAAGCGTTTTCATCCGCCCAGCGTTCCATTTTCGCATGGAGATGCTCCCATTTCGAGTCCTTGTAAATCCCTCTGCTGTTTAAGGTGCCCTCTTCCCAACGGGTCTGCACATATCCGAGCCCGCTTTGCGACTCTGTCGCATTGATGAAGGCATGGCTCACATCTCCCGGGTAGAGATAGCCGGCATTGATTTCCAACGCGGCATTCAGAAAGTCGCCGGGATACCGTGCAAGCAGGTTAAGGTATGTGAGAATGAACTCTTTTGAGCGGTATCTGACCACATAGGTATTTGTATGCCTTTTTACCGGATCGGAAATATGGGGATCGTATTCCCGGTATGCCTCATCCAGAAGAAAATCATTGATCAGGGCTTTTTCCGATTCCGTCAGAGTATTGTCATCCTCCGGAAGCACGCCGATGCCTCCGTGATAAACCGTCACTCTGGCCAGTTGCTGAATCGGCATGCTGAGCATTTCGCGCTTGTCCGCCGGCTCTGCACCCGTGACCCGGAAGAGAAGCTGCAGCAGCAATATGCCTGCCAGAAAGCCTGACAGAGCCAACAGGAACAGCTTTCCCCATTTTTTGTGTTCTTTACCGAATATGGCTGCCAACGCGATGAACAGCAGCAGTACCATAAAGGCGTATTGGCCGTTGCTTCGGAATGCTATCATGCCGACTGTGCTGGCAGGGAACAGAAGCACGGACAATCTGCCGCACCCGGGGGACAGCATTATCCCGGCAAGGCTCATTAACTGTAATAAAAAGAAGCCGGTAAAGATAATATCCTTTGTCATGCTGATGCTCATATACCAGTGAAAGGGGTAGAACATGCAGATGGCCTGTACGATTATCAGCCCGGCTATGCCGATGCTGTGTTTTCTCAGGAATGTCACTCCCCAGGCAAAAACCGCGCCCAGGAACAGTAACTGCAGAAAAGTATAAATTCCGATTCCGGTGTTTACATTTCCGGTAAGGGTCTCGCCCAACTGCATCGTGCCTTTGAGCAACAGGGTATGGGCGATGGGATGGTGGTCAATAAACTCTCCGCTTAAAATCTGCGCTGTCTGGGTGGGGGTATCATAGGCGCATATACCGGGGTAGAAGGCCAGGTAGCTGGGGAGCCAGGCGAGTATGATCAGAATAAGGCTGCTGATAAATAATTGAGGCTGCGTGACTTTATTGAAAAAGAGGCGCATTCCGGTTATTGCGGCGTTGCTTCCTTTTCTGAGAGGCTGGGCGGAAGGCGCGCATGGATGGTTCGTTAGTCTGCATATTGTCAGGCAGATGGCTATACCGCCGAGAGTGCCGCCGATGATACTGAGAGCCAGTGTTTTTACGGTATAGGGGAGGGTCCAGATTATATTGCCGTTCTTTGCCAGATCAGCTTCTGTCAGAAAACAGAACAGGAACAGGAAGCCGATTGCGGCAAACAGTATATAGATATTCTTCTTAACAAAACGCATATACATTCTCCAATGTGATATATTTCCGGACATGCAGTATAAATCTGCAGTGATTGTACTTACCTGGTTGATTTCATTATTTTATCATGATTGCCGGGCAGAGTCCACTTAAATGAGAAACATTTCCGTTTTTCTGTCTTTACTTGCCTTGGAAAGGTATGATATCATGAGATTATTACATTCAGAAAGAACCTGTCCATAAAGCGGCGGTTCCCGCCTGGGCTTGCAATGCTGAAGCGTGCCGAAGCTTCGGACTGCCATCATGAAGGAATTGGCGGCCGCGGTATCCGTTCCCGTATATTCCGTGGTCACGGAATACATGGAAAATCCTGTTTCAGGAGATGCCGTTGCACAGAGCGGGCATTTTTGAAAAGAAGTCAGATGATACTGGTATGCGCAGATAATCTTAACGGAGATGTGAGAGGAGGAGCTGCCATGGAAGATTTGCTGCAGATTCGATATAGCAGGCTTTGTTTCACGCTGGAATTTCCGGAAGAAACCCATTTGCCGGTGCATAAGGTCTCGATGCTCAGGGGCGGCATAGGAGAAATGCTTCTTCAGGGAAACTGTATCGGTAACCGGGACTGTGAAAAATGCAGTTTCGCGGAGGAGTGTGTGGTTCAGCAGATCTATTACCATAAACTGAAGATAGTGCCGGATTATGTACAGAAGAAGGAAAGTCTGGGATATGTATATGAATGCGGAGATACAAGGACGAATTTTCATAAGGGAGACACGCTGAGATTCCGGATGACCTTGTTCGGGAATGTCATTGTTCATTTTCCTGCTGTTTTGCAGGCTGTTTACTGGCTTGGAATGCATGGCGTGGGAAAGGAGAAGGCACGTTTCCGGCTGATTGAGATCGAAAATCATCATGGAGACAAGGTTCTGAATCGGGATGAGGTATGCCTTGCTTATCTGAGACCGGAGATGATATCGGAATATGCGGCGGAACGGGTGAGCCAGGGGAGACAGGTTGTGAAAATGCGTTTTGTTTCGCCTTTGACACAGAAGCATGAGGGACGGTTTCTGAGGGAATTTCAGGAGCAGGCTCTGGTGTATTCCATATACAGGCGGATTTATCTGCTGAACTGCATGGAGGGGAACGTGATGGAGCGGAGATGCCCGTTCCAGGGGGCGGTTGAGATTGTGGATCAGAGAGTGCGGCCGGTGAGGGTTCCGCGGTATTCCGGTACCCATGACAGGGTTATCTATCTGGAGGGGATAGAGGGGGAGATGGAGATCAGAGCGGAGGAGACATTTGTTCCGCTTTTGTATGCGGGGGAGCTGACACATATCGGGAAGAATACCAGTATGGGGTTTGGGCAGTATGTTGTCGGGTGAGGAGAATGGAATTGTATCATTGGGGTAGTTGGATTTTGGAGGATTTTGGAGAAAAGATAAAAATGATATTGAAAAAGAAGGGGGATTTTGGTATAATGAATTCGTTAAATATGAACAAACTGTGAACAGCCCATTTTTAGGTCGGAAAATGCTTATTGACAGAATATTCTGTGAATTACACGTAAAAATGGGTTCTGGAAGCCGCTGTTTATGCGGGTTCCCGGATCCGACCGTAGAAATGAGGGAAGCCCGTTTTAGGGCATTGACACGCTTCAACAACTTTTCAGACTGCCGATAGACTCGCTCTGTAGAAATGAGGGAAGCCCGTTTTAGGGCATTGACACTTTTTTGCTCTTAAATTTGTCATAATTTTACCTCTTCGTAGAAATGAGGGAAGCCCGTTTTAGGGCATTGACACTCTTCTTCCGGTTACGCTCTGCCTCCTGCTTTGCGTAGAAATGAGGGAAGCCCGTTTTAGGGCATTGACACTTCTACTGTTCTCACATACGTTTCCCCGCAGGCATTGTAGAAATGAGGGAAGCCCGTTTTAGGGCATTGACACTCAATCTGCTGACCTGCAAGACCTGCAATAACATCCGTAGAAATGAGGGAAGCCCGTTTTAGGGCATTGACACATTAGCGATTGCTTTGTTGCCTGCTTCAACCTCAGCGTAGAAATGAGGGAAGCCCGTTTTAGGGCATTGGCACATACACTATTTCTGGCATCTCTTGCCCTTTTCTTACGTAGAAATGGGAGAGACCCGTTGTAAGGCATTACACAATAAAGACCCATTGAAATCATGGACTCAAATTTTTAAACACAGGATTAAAAAATGATAACTATAGAAATTCCTGACATAGCTTCCCGCACTATATCACAAAAATCTTATGACGATATCATTGCCTCGCTGAAGCTTTCAGATATTCAATGTCCCTGTGGCCATATTGGCGGTCTGATCCATCACGGGAGTTATGAACGGACAGTTAAAGCACCGGATGGAGAGTTTCGGCTTCGTATCTGTCGTGTGAAATGTACTCTCTGCGGACATACCCATGCAATTCTTCTGTCGTCTATCGTTCCTTATTCGCAGATTTCCCTGAAAGAACAGGTTGCTGTTATTCATTCTTACAAGCAAAAAGCAGGTTATACCGAAATCCTCTCCTCGAATCTTTCCATAGACGAAAATAATATACGCTCTATCATTTTGCGCTACCGCCGATTCTGGCATCAGGCCCTCAGCCTGTTTGAGTTCCCCCTGTATCCGATTTCGGAACTTATAAAGCAATGCTTTTCCACTTTTCAAAAACAATTCATGCAGATAAAAAACATTCCAAATTCTTTCATTGCAATAACCACATAACATTACTGGAAAAATTAGTTCTTTTACGGTATCGTTAAACCAATCTTGGATAAGCCGGCCCCAGAGGCGTTTTTAAGCGCCGGAAGACCGTCATTATCAGCATTCAGTAAAATGCGAAAGAAGGGAAACATATGAACGAAAAAAGAACAAAGGAAAACTCTCTGGATGCCATGACTGAAAAGTGGATGCAGCTGGAGCGGAAAACACTGAAACAGAGAGAAGCTGCCGAACTGTTTTATGAGAAAAAACTGATGAAGCTGATCGAGGAAGATTTCGTCACCAGAAACAGCTGTAAAGTATACGAAAAAGTGGAATACCTGATTTTATCGGTAGGAACTTCTTATGAGCCTCTGGTTTTGAATATCAGACTGCTCAGGCCGGAGAAACTGCTCTTTCTGTGTACCAGGGAAACAGAAAAATATCTGGAGAAAATCGTGAAATACTGCGAGCTGGAAGCGGAAAATTACCAGAAGACAATTGTCAGTGAGACGGATCCCAGCGATATCTATATGGAAATTAAGCGGGCATTTCTGGCCTGGGGACAGCCGCAGAAGCTGTACATCGATTTTACCGGGGGAACCAAAGCCATGTCCGCTGCCGCCGCCATGGCCGGGGCCATGATCAATGTTCAGCTGCTTTATGTGGGAAGCAATGAATATCTGCCGCATTTTCGGAAACCCATGCCGGGTTCCGAGACATTGTTTTTTATCACCAATCCCCTGGAAGTTTTCGGCGATTTAGAGATTGAAAAGGCATTTACCCTTTTCTCAAAATATAATTATTCCGGTGCCAGGGAGAAGCTGGTTGAACTGAAGGAAAGCATACCTGATCCGAATATCAGGCAGCAGCTGAACTTCGTCTATTTGCTTGCCAATGTGTACGAGATGTGGGACGCGCTCGACTTTCCGAAAGCCTATGCGTACGTTACAAAACTGAATAAAGAACTGAAAAGAGACAGGCGGATGCATGGTCATTTTCTGATGATGGACATGGTTGATATTCTGGAGGAGCAGGAGCGGATACTGGAACCGCTCAGTGAACTGTCGGCTTTGATCCGGGATAAAAAGCAGATGCAGATTCTGACTAGCGCCAGGCATATGATTCCGCTGATGTTCACCATGCTTCAAAATGCGGCAATCCGTGAAGCCCAGGAAAAATATGATATGGCAACTCTGCTTTTATACCGTCTGCTGGAGATGATAGAGCAGCGAAGACTTGCGAAATATCACTTGTTCGTATCGAAAATGGACTATCTGCAGCTCAGGCCGGACAGGGAAAAGCATCCGGAATGGAGCGGTCTGAATTCCAGGGAACTTCTGGGAATCATAAAAGAACGTTATGGGGACATAAAGGCCAAAGTGTTCGGCAAAAACGGCAGCGTTTATCTGGCAGAACAGGTATCGCTTCTGGATGGGTTCATGATATTGGCGGCCTTGGACGATGATATCAGCAGTGCGGGAGGCGGAAGCCAGACGGACAAACTGAAAAGGATCAGAGCAATGGTGTATCTGCGCAATAACAGTATTTTCGCACATGGTTTAGGACCTGTGGGAAAGGAAAATTTTGACAGGTTCAAGCGTTTTGTGGAAGAGCTGTTTCAGGAATTCTGCGTTCTGGAAGAAATCGATTATACAGGATATAAGAAGAAAACGGCGTGGATCACCCCGCTTCAGTCCGTGTATTATGCGGGACCGGAGGAACAGCATGTCAGTACTGTACATTAAAGAGCAGGGCAGCTGTATTCAGAAGAAAAGCGAGCGGATTGCGGTAACCAAGGGAACTCGCACCCTGCTGGAAATTCCGGTTGCAAATGTGGAAAATATGGCGGTATTTGGAAATGTACAGGTGACGACGCAGGCCTTACACAAAATGCTGGAACAGGGAATTAATGTCAATTTCTTTTCTTTTTCGGGGAAATATCTGGGACAGGCGGCATCGGATTCTTCAAAGAACATATTTCTTCGTTTTGCCCAGTATGAGCTGTACAACCAGTTGTCCAAAAGACTGGAAACGGCGAAATGCATTGTAGAAAATAAGGTGAGAAATCAGATTTTCATGATCCGGCAGCACCGTTGGGGGGATTCCGGTTATGACTGGAAAAGGGATGTGGAGCAGATGGAGAGATTGCTGGAATCGCTGCCCCGGAAAGAAACCTCCAACGAGATACTCGGTGTGGAGGGAATGTGCAGCAATATCTATTTCGGAGCTTATGGAAAGATGTTTCATTGCGATTTCCAGTTCAGGGGCAGAAACCGAAGACCGCCCCGGGATCCGATCAACGTCCTGATCAGCCTTGGATACACATTTCTTACCAAAGAAGTCAGTTCTGCGCTGGACGCGGAATCTTTTGAAATGTATCTTGGTTTTCTGCATGGGATAAGATACGGGAGGAAATCCCTGCCCCTTGATATTGTGGAAGAATTCCGCCAGCCTGTTGTGGACAGATTTGTACTAAATGTCTGTAATAAAAGAATGATAAACCAATTTGACTTTGATACAGAAGATGACAGGATCACATTGAATGAAGATGGCTTTCGGAAATTCTGCTGTGAATTTGAGGAATGGATGACGGGAAGCCGGGGCATTCATTACAGAAATCAGATGAAAAAGCAGGCAGCAATCTTGAAAAAGGCTATCTTACGGAAGGTTCCTTATATACCATTCCATTTGGAGGATGAGGATGTATGTGGTGAGCTATGACATCACTTCGGATAAGCGGAGAAGGAAAATAGCAAAGATACTGGAGAATTATCCGTAGTTCCCGCCAGTTAATTCTGTCTACATTTCTAAAGGCTTTATTTTAGCGGAATTACTGTCTATATCTGAAATGTAGAATGTATTTACTTTTTATTTCTATCTACACAAATTTTTGATTGTATTGAAAGACTCTATCAGTGTTTATGGGGCTTCGTATACTGTTTTCATTGTAGAAGGAATTATATAGCGGGAACTACGGATTATGGGAAGAGGATTCAGTACAGCGTTTTTGAGTGCGATCTGGATGAGGCAGGATACCGGAAGCTTTACAGGGAAATCGTGAAAGCAACGGTTGACATGGATGACGGGAGTGTCCGATTTTATTATCTGTGCGGAAACTGTGTTCCTAAAATGCAGCTGATCGGGCAGGACAGGCCGTCGGTTTTCAAGGCAAAGGATAAGGTCATTGTGATATGACGGAGGTGTGGGATGAGTTTTTATTCCAGAGCAGCTGATCTGCAGAAACTGGGTATGGCATGGGAGAAGGTTAAGAAGAATAAGCCTGCCTGCGGCGAGGACAATGTGACATGGGACATGTTTGACGAGAGGCGGAAACAGCTGCTGAAACAGTTGAATATCAGCCTGATGGAGCATACATATACCACAAATCCCGTGAGAATTGTCACTCTGCAGAAGGGAGATAAGGAGCGGGAGGTTGCGCTTTACTGTATGTGCGACAAGGTAGTGCAGCAGTCGATTGCGTATGAGCTGGTCAGGATGTATGACGGAGCGTTTTCTGATTCGGTCTATGCCTACAGGCCGCGGAAGTCAGCCCTGACGGCGATAGAGGAGATAGAGAGGCGGATACAGGCGGGAAGTATTGGCTGGGTTCTGAAAATGGATATTGCCCGCTTTTTTGACACGATTTGCCCGGATAAACTTGTCCGAATCTTGCGGCAGCGGATTCCGGAGGAGGACACACTGGAACTGATCCGGAAGATTTCAACTGCCCCGTGTCTCTCGGATACTGGAGAACTGACAGAAAAAAGGGAAGGAATTTATCAGGGGTCAGTCATGTCGCCGGTGCTTTCCAATATTTATCTGGCAGAGTTTGACTGGATAATGGACAATGAAAGCGATTTTTATATTCGATATTCCGATGATATGATTGTGTTTGGCAAAAAGCGGCAGAAGCTGGAGGATCTGTTGGCGAAAGCAACGCTACTGCTGCGGAAACTGGGGCTGACACTGAACCAGGCGAAAACGGGGATTTTGTCTGTGGGGGAGGGATTTGAATTCCTGGGGTATCATTTTGACAGACAGGGAAAGGCAATTCCCGCGAAAGCAGAGGAGAGACTCCAGGAAAGGCTGGAGACAATGTGGCTGACAGAGAGAACCGGGAATTTGCAGGAGAAGCTGAAAAAGGGCGCGGAGATACTTGGAGGCTGGGAACAGTATTTCAGGGAGGAGAGGGAGATTGCTTCCGCTTATGAATTCGCGGCAGTGGCATATATGACATGGAATAAGGAAATGGATTGTGGGAAACTGGAAGAAAACCGCAGAGTTTTCCATAATATGAACAGGGAAATCTGCACTTATCTGTGCCGGTTCTGGGAGCAAAAGGGGAATCGGGGCATGATTTTGTATGAGATGGAGGATTACCATGAGGTAGCTGCGCTGGATGCAGGGGCGGAGACAGGCGGGGTATATGCGGAGGAACTTTTAAGCCTTTACGGAAAGCTGACGGAGGATGAAAATGAGGAAACCCTTGTAAATATTATGCAGATTTATTCCGATACGGGATGTTTTAATAAGGCTATGGCTTTTATGGAGAAAATATCCAGGCTTCACGGAGAGCAGGAGAAGAAAAGCGAACCTGTCAGGATAAGGCCTGTCAGGGAAGAAGGCGGGGAAGAGGAATCTGAAGCCGTAAGGCTGACGGAATCCCAGCTTAAAAAGTATGTAGAACTGTTTGTTGGAAGAGAAGACGTTTATGTAGTGCAGAATCTGGATAAATACGGGAAGCTATGCTATGAGCAGAAATCAGAGCCATTGACGGAGGAGGTGTTGAAAAAGCATTTTGCGGGGGAACTGACGGCGGGAACCTATGTGCAGCGGGGGAACAGTACGGCGCGCTTTATGGTGATCGACGTGGATGTGTCGAAGAAGGTATTGCTCGAAACGGGCGATGCGGCGGAGAAATTCCGGCTGGGCATGCAGAAAGCGGCGAATCAGGTGCAGAAGATACAGGAAGAACTGAAAAAGCTGGGATTATACGGCTGGGTGGAAGAAAGCGGACATAGAGGGTACCATATCTGGATCTTGTTTACCGAGTGGGTATCCGTGCGGTATCTGAATCTGTTGCAGGACATTGTGGAGAACCGCATGGGGGAGACGGCGGATGGGGTTACGATAGAATTTTTTCCCAATAAGGGGCGGCTGAAAAACGGGAAAGCGGGACAGGCAATTAAGCTTCCCTTTGGATATCATGCGAAGACAGGACGGCAGAGCTGTTTCCTGGATGAGGACTTTATCCCGGTTCAGGAGCCCGGGAAATTCATTATGGACATGGGCGGCTATACGGGACTGGCTTTAAAGAAGGTTCTGAATATTGCGGCGCCGGCAAAGAATGTGGCAGTGAAAGAAAACAAGGTGGATGAGGATCTTGGCAGTTTCGGTTATCTTCCTGATAATATTGCGGTGATATTGAAGCGGTGCAATCTGATGCGGTATCTGTGCCAGAAAGCAAGGTCAACCGGATATCTGTCCCATTTCGAGAGGCTGTCAGTGCTGTATGTGTTTGGGCATGCGGGGGAGGACGGAAAGGCGTTTGTACATAAGGTGATGGAATTCACCTTGAATTACCAGTATTCTGTCACGGAAAAGTTTATTTCGAAACTTCCGGCAAAGCCGATCAGCTGTCTGAAACTGAGGGATCAGTATCAGAAGGTGACTGCGGAGTATGGCTGTAACTGCAATTTTAACCGTATGAAAAACTGCTATCCCTCGCCTGTACTCCACGCGATTAAGGCGGGGGAGGAGTCGGGAGGAGAGATTACGGTTCCCACAAGCCGTACCCTTACGAAGGAGAAGGAGAGCCAGGTTTTTGATGAATTGAATATTAACAGGCGCGTGCAGGACATTACCGGAAGAATACTGGAGATGAAAAAGCAGAAGAGAGGGATTGACAAAAATATTGTCAGGCTGGAGCATGAGTTGGAGACGATATTCGATGAGGCCGGGATTGACTGCCTGGAAGTGGAGTTTGGGATGCTGGTGCGGCGGAAGAATGAGCGGGGGTATGAGTGGGTTGTGGAGATTTAGGATTGAATGTCAGGAAGCGGAGTTTGGGTGGGAGAATGGGGGGAAAATTAAGCAGATTTTTGTAATATTGATATTGAAAAAGGCGGCCTGTTCTGATATAATGGAATGCATAAATATGAACAAAGTGTGAACAGCCAAATTTAGGAGCTGAAAAAGTTTATTGTCAGAATATTCTGTGAATTACACGTAAAAATGGGCTCTGGAAGCCGCTGTTTATGCGGCTTCCCAGACCCTACCGTAGAAATGGGATAGGCCCGAGTTAGGGCATTGACACATGGTAGGAAGAGGCCTGTTGAATGCAACCTTGTCCTGCGTAGAAATGGGATAGGCCCGAGTTAGGGCATTGACACAATCTTCATTATCTTGTATCCTTTCATTTTTTCGTATGTAGAAATGGGATAGGCCCGAGTTAGGGCATTGACACAACCCATGTTAAACATGTTGTTTGATGCATTTGCTGTAGAAATGGGATAGGCCCGAGTTAGGGCATTGACACACAAGAAGGACAACTATAAAGACGATTGGAAATATAAAGTAGAAATGGGATAGGCCCGAGTTAGGGCATTGACACAACAGGTGTTATGACCCAAGTTTTATTTTTATACCATGTAGAAATGGGATAGGCCCGAGTTAAGGCATTGGCAAATTAAAGATTATAAGAATGGTGCGTATTTGCGATATGAAAATGCGTAAAAAGAAAGAACCTCGTTATAAGTATTAATCAGATTTTTGCAGACGCAGGATCAAAAGTGATAACTATAGGAATTTTCGACATAGATTTCCAGACCATATAAACTGTTATCCCTCGCCTGTGCTCCATGCGGTTAAAGCGGGAGAGGAATCGGGAGGAGAGATTTTTGATGGGCTATCCATATGGAAGGATGAGAAGCACCGAAACCTTCAGGGAACCTACCCTGTAATTTTCTTAAGTTTTGCCGGGATAAAGTTGTCTTCCTTTGATGAGGTCAGAAAAAGATTATTCTATCTGATTGAAAATTTAAGCCCTAACCTGACAGAAAAATATGTTTCAAAATGCACGTCTAAACAAAATTAAGTTGTCATTTTTTGCAAAAAATAGTATTATGGAAATATGCTGTTACATAAATGCAAAAAGGCGGGGAAAACATGGCTGGAAGACATTTTTTATCTGTGCTGGGGACAAGCAATTACAGCAAAGTAACGTATCGGTGTGACGAAGGGACTTTGGCCACGGAATATATCCAGGAGGCTGTATTAAAGCTGAAGATGCTGAACGAACGCGGTTTTGGGGCAGATGACCGTATCACAATCTTTGTGACGAAAGAAGCATACCGGCTCAATTGGTTGGACAGGGATTATACGGACAGGGAGCTGAAGCAGATGGGAGCCGGGAAAGAAACGGCGCGGAAGACAGGGCTTTACTCCATTCTGCAGAAAGAATTCGGCATTACGGAGGAAAGCGTGAGATTCATTCCCCTGGGTGCCACAGAGGATGAACTCTGGGATATTTTCAATATTATGTATGACGAGATACAGGATGAGGAGGAGCTGTATGTGGATATTACGCATTCACTGCGAAATATCCCCATTCAGATGCTTTCTGTTATTACATATGCCAGGACACTGAAAAACATAAACGTAGCAGGGATTTACTATGGTGCTTTTGAGGCAAAGGTTCAAAATGAGGCCGGCGAAACAGAGGCACCAATTTTTGACCTTGTGACATTTCTGGATATTCTGGACTGGTCCCAGGCGGCCGGCTCTTTTGTCAGATACGGGAACAGTGATGAGATCAAGGCGCTGTTTGACATTCAGAAAGTGAAGCGCAGAAATAAGATGGCGGACAGTTATAAGGTAGTCAATGACCTCTATGATATCACACAGGGGCTGGAGACGTCGAGAGGCTGCCATGTCCCGGACAAAAAGGGCGTACCGGGAGGAAGCGTGCTGAATTCTTACCGTTCCTATGAACAGAACTATAAAGCCATGCAGAAGAGGGTCGGGAAACAGGAGGAAGCGCAGGCAAGGAAAAACAGGATTGAGCCGCTCAGCAAATTATTTGATGTGATTCACGACAAGCTTGGCATTTTTGATGTTGAGGATAATCTTGCCTTTGGCTTTGCGGCGATTGACTGGGCGATTGAGAATAAGAAGACACAGCAGGGATTTACGGCTCTGGATGAGACGATCAAGACTTATCTGTGCTGCCGCTATGGATTGAATGAATACCTTGAAAAACACCGGGAAGGCATAGCGAAGTCCATCTGTAATCTGGTCAATAATGAAATGCGGCAGAAGGAAAGCGGAAAAGAACTGACGGCGGAGGCCAGGGAGGACATTTTCCGGAAGTGGGAGATTGCATGGGAAATGCGTTGGGGCCGGGAACAGAATGGAAAAGATGCGGAACCGGATACCGTGACGCCGGAACAGGAACGGAAAGCTGCCCGGATGCTGACAATGGAACTTCCCGTTGAGCTGGCGGAGCTTACCAGTGCTATCTCCAGCCGCCGGAACTCCATGAACCATTTCGGCTACAGTAATATCTATCAGTTCGGATGCAGGAAGCTGTATGAAGATTTGAAGGAATACTACGGCCGTTTCCGGCAAATGATTGCTCCGGCAGAAGAGCGTGAGGAGGAGTGAGAATGCCTGAGAGACCAAAGAAGAAAGTGTTGATTCTCACCCTGGGGACGGGAAGAAAGCTGCCCAGCGGCGCACCTGCGGGGTATATGATGACAAGCTATCAGCTTGAAGAAACCGGGGAAATTGTGGAGTCTGCCTATGTGGCAGAGTCTCTGGTTTCAGCTTTCCGGCCGGATATGATATTTATTATAGGTACGATCAAGTCTTCCTGGCTTGAATTTTACCAGTATTTTACTGCGGGGAACACAGAGAAAGAGGAGCTTCTGTTCTGTGAGCTGGATCCTGCCAGCGGCAGGGATGTGTCGGGGGAAGAGCTGCGGAGGGCGACGGAGTCCATCAACAAGATCCTTGCCGGGGGACTGAACAGAGAGCCTTTTTCCAGGGCGGTTCCCACCCGGGCCATTCTGACGCGTTATGGCATGAACAACGAAGAATTGTTGGAAAATTATCAATTGCTCAGCGGCATCAAGAACTGGCTGGAGCCGGATACGGATTATGAGATTGCCTTTGATATTACTCATTCTTTCCGGTCCCTGCCTGTCTATAATCTCATTATACTGAACTATCTGAGTGTAATCTCCAGTGCAAATCTGGATATTACTCATATTTACTATGGAAACATGGATGCAGGAAGAGAAAAGGGAGGAATTACGCCCATATTGGATCTGCATGATCTGATCTCCGTGATGCATCTCAGCAGCGGAGTGAGTGAGTTTAAAAATACCGGAAACTGCCGCACGCTTCTTGAGCAGATCCCGGAGACGGAGAGTGAGCTTCGGAAGGCACTGGAAAATTTTGACTGGGCAACCCAGGTCAATTCCTTTGACAAAGTGCAGAAATCCCTGACGGAGCTGCTGCGGATAACGGAGAGGGAGCAAACGGACAGCAGCCGGTACGCGGATCTGAACCATATGATCAACGAGGTGCTTCGCCGAAAATTTCTGAATCTGAAGGACGACAGGGAAAAGGCCTCAGAAGTATGGGAAAGGATGTCCATCGCGGACAGGCGCCTGATGACGGCAAAGTGGTATCTGAACCAGAATCGTTACGGGCAGGCGGCGGCCACTGCGTATGAAGCGCTGAAGAGTCATCTGGTACCGGTCTATCTGAAGAAAGTCAAAGCGGAGGTCAGGGAGGAAGATTACCTGAATGAAGACTATCTGACCGATGCCATCAGAAGATTATCGTATGTTTATACTTGCCTGAAAAGGAGAAAGTCCAGTCTTTCCGGTATGGAAGAATTCTTCCTGGAGCTGGAAGGGACCAGAAAAAAAGCCGTTATCGTCCGGAATCGTTTTGCTCATAATCTGACGGAGAGAGGGAGCAAATGGCCGGGAACAATGACGTCTGATCAGGAGAAGGCGCATGTCTCCCGCCTGGTCAGGCTCATCGAACGGCTGAAGAAAGAGATAGCAGATCATCCCGATGAGGTGGAACATGTCTATACGAAAGGGCTGATAATGACAGAGTAAGCGGGGGATGTCAAAACGGAACGTATTTTCGATGAATAGCTATGGATAACAGAAATAAAGGATACAATGGAAAGGCATTCAGAAAGTGACGGTTTCTGAGGAAGCATTACAGTACACGGATATGGCAGAGATGGGAGAGGAAACGGATGGCTGAACGGGTATTAACGATTTTGGAGGTATCACAGAAGCAGGCATATATTTTTTCCAGCAATAAGCTGAGAGACAATATTACGAATTCGGCTGTGATTGCCTGGGTCATGAGCAGTGATTATTTTCAGGAAAAGATAGCGGAACCGCAGGTTTTCGACAGGAAGGAGAATTTCGTCTATTCCGGAGGCGGGCATGTGGTTCTGGAGTTCGCATCCCGGGAGAAGGCGGTGTGTTTTACCAGGAAGATTACGTACACGATACATAGCGAATATCCCGGCATTGAGGTATTTGCGGTGACATTGGAGTATGACGGGGCATTGACGCCGGGAGAGAATCTGAAGGAGCTGACCAAAAAGCTGGAGCGCAAGAAATCCATGAGGGTTTCGGCGTTCCATCAGGGCACCTTCGGCGTGGAAAGGCTGGATACCGGCACGCGGAAAGCCGTTCTGCTGGGAAGAAGGGAAAACGGCATGCCGAAGGCGGAAGAGCAGACAGACAGGGAACTGGCACCCAAAGGTTATGAAAGAGTCTATAAGTTCGGCGAACTGGGCGGAACGAAACATGATTCCAACTTTATTGCGGTAGTTCACATTGACGGAAATGCCATGGGAGCCAGGGTGGCGAAGGTGTACGAGGCGTATCAGGATGCCGACTGGAACACTTTCAAGGATAACATAAGCAGATTCAGCCAGGCAATAGACGATGATTTTAAGAGCGCATATAAGGAAATGGCGGAGACCGTGGCGCGGAATCTGGAAAGCGGCAATCTGAAGGATCTGGACATCCGGGACAGGAATTTCCCGGTGAGGCGGATTATTACCGCAGGGGATGATATCTGTTATGTCACGGAGGGGCGCATCGGCGTGGAGAGCGCGGCGGTCTTTATCAGGGCATTGAGCAGGAAGGAGAATGCGGTGGATAAAGAGCGGTACGCCGCCTGTGCCGGGGTGGCCATCGTCCATCAGAAATATCCTTTCTATAAAGCATATGAGCTGGCGGAGAGCCTGTGCAGCAACGCCAAGCGCTTTGGGGCGAATCTGAGCGAGGATAAGACGGGCGGTGCCATATCTTCCATAGACTGGCATATTGACTTCGGCGAGCTGAAAGATTCCCTGGAGGAGATTCGGCAGGATTATGCTTACGGGGAAAACGAAAATCTCGCTCTCCGGCCTTATATTGTGGAGGCGCCTGAGGAAATTCTGGCAAAAGAGAGGTTCCGTCAGTATATTCATTTCCGAAAGCTGATTCGGAAAATCCTCTCCAACGACATCGCCTTTGCCAGAGGGAAGATGAAGAATCTGCGCCAGGTGCTGAAACAGGGAGAAGCGGCGGTACAGCATTACCTGAAATTCAATAAGATCGAAGATATTGCCATGGACTGTTATCAGGGCGTGTACGTAAATGACGAGATTGCGGGAGTCGGAACGGGCCGGGGCCTGGAGCGGAAAATGTCCGTCACCACGGCTGACGGGGTACAGCGCTCCCTGCTGTTTGACGCCATCGAGATGATGGACACCTTTGTTCCCCTGGAAGAATGAAGGGGCTTTTGTCTGAAAAAATGCAGAACTGGAAACAGCCTTTTTCCGGAGTATACAGGAAGGCCTGCGGGCGCCCCGGCGGAGAATCAGAAAGAGGGGCGTTTCTGAAGCTGGTGGAAGGAAAGCCTGCGGACGGTCCCGGCGGAGGGGAATTATTTGCCACAGGCGCGGGTATTGCGCGGGGAAAGGCGGGACTTTAGAGGGAGGTTTACAGCGTTGAAGATAAAGATGCATTTGCTGTCGGATGTCATATTCGGAAACGGAGTCAGTGTGCCGGGAGGGGAGGATATCTCGGTGCTGAGGGACGGAAACGGTTTTCCATACTATAAGGGCGGTACGTTCAAGGGAATTTTCCGGGAGGAGCTGGAGCGTTACCTTCGCTGGACCATGACGGGGGAAGCTGCGATCCATGCCAGGCTGGAGGATCTGCTGGGCAGCAGCGGCAACGACAGGGAGGCGGAAGACAAGCTTGTCTTCTCAGACTTTACTTTGTCGGAATATGTGAAGGAGAAAGTACTGGCGGAGCTCGGGGACGACCGGGAAGCCGTGCTGGACGTTTTTACCAATCTTCGGACTTTTACAAGCATTGACGGGGACGGCATCGTTTCGGAGGGGAGTCTGAGGAGCGCCAGATGTGTGAATCAGGGACTGTACTTTTACAGCGAGATTTCCTGCCGCAGGGAGGACGAGCCTCTCGTGAAGGAGGTTATTTCCCTGGTCAAATGGCTCGGAAGCATGAGGAACCGCGGTTTCGGAAAAGTAAAGATAGAACCGGCAGACGCAGGGTTGGAACAGGGGGAGTAAGATGCGGAGGTATTTACGCTATGTATTGATGAATGTGGAACCCATCCGGATTGCGGATGATTCTACAAGCCAGAGCGGACAGACGATGACATTGAAGTTTATTCCGGGGACTACCATCCGCGGACTGGTGGTCAATGCGCTGTCCAGGGGAAAAGAGTTTGATGAGATCAGGCAGGCGCTTTTTTCCTCTGATGTCAGGTATCTGAACGCCTGTGTCAGCGTGGAGGGGAAAGAACTGTTTCCGTCGCCCAAGGGCTTCTATGAGGACAAGAGCGAAGCGCAGGGGAAGAAAAGGATAGAGAATGTAGTAGTGGAGGGAGCGTTCCGTGAGGGGATGAAACGGGCGGCGTTGGGAAGGTATGCCTGCATCGAGGAAGATACGGTCCGCTATTACGGCGTGGAGACGGGGTCTGACCTGAAGATCAAGATCAACGTATCCGAAGAGGAGCAGAACGTCTTCAGAAACGAGTATATTACCGCGGGGCATTTCTTTACAGGTTATATCGCGGTGGAGAAGCCGGAACTGGAAGAGGCAGTCAGGGGCGTTTTCGATAAAATGGTCATTCTGGGAAATGCCCGTTCCGCAGGCTTCGGAAAATGCCGGGTGGTCAGCGCGGAATATGTGGATAAGATTCCTTACGGAGAGCTTCTGCCAGGGACGGACAGGAAGGGCTCCTGTTATATGATGCTGCTGTCGAATCTGGCCATGCGGGATGAGAACGGGGAGATATGCGGGCTGAACCTGAAGCAGATGGAGAAACTGATGGGAGTGGAACATCTTTCGGTGAAGTACTGTTCTACTTCTACGGTGGATGTGCGGGGATACAACCGTACCTGGGGGATTCACACGCCTTCCGTCACCATGTATGAGCAGGGCAGCGTGTTCCACCTGGTTTATGAGGGGACATTGAGCGCCGAAAGGATGGCGGCAATCTCGGACAGCGGAATCGGCATCCGGAAAAATGAGGGATTTGGAAGGGTTATTTTCCTGGACCAATATGAGAAGGTGACGTGGAAGGCCAGAGGGGAGGAAACCCCGGAAGGAAAATCCGCTCCTGCAGCTGCCCGGAGTGCGGAGGCGTGCGAAGAGGACGCGGAGGTACTGAAACTGACTGCCGGTAATTATTACAGGAATCTGATCAGGAGAAAGATGCGTGAGTATGTGGTGGACCATCCGCTGCAGAAAGGAGCGCTGGGCAGCAGTCAGCTGGGAAAACTGGAAGCCCTTACCACCGCTTACAAATATGACCCGGCGGCGGGAAAGAAAGCAATTGAACAGTATTTTTCCCATGCGGAGGAGAAGGAAGCGAACCGGAAGACCCAGAAGGCGAGAGGCAGCATAAAGGGGCTGGTCAGAGAAGTCAGAAAGGTATTTGATGCCGACCTGAACGGATTGCTGGGGCTGGAGACCGGGGATACCATTATGGGAGTGGACATAAAGGAACTGCTTACGGAAGAGGATGTATACAGGCTGAAAATGAAGCTTCTGACAGAGCTGATCAGATACGACAACAAGAAAGAGGGGGGCGAGGTAAATGGCGATTGCGCTGGAATACGATAAGATCATAAAATATCGGGCAACTGCCACCTGCATGGAGCCGCTGCACATTGGGGACGCGGTGGGCACGAGGGAGGAAGTGCTGGTCCATCCCAACGATGAAATGCCGTTTATCCAGGCAACAAGTATAGCCGGTGTGTTTCGGGATTATTTCGTCCGGGCGAAGGGGGCTGCACAGGCTGCCGGACTGTTTGGCGCAAGCAGGAGAAACGGGGAAACGGCGTACGGCGGGACTTCGGAGGATGGGGAAGATTCCGGTACGGAAAAGCAGGAGACATCGGAGGATGCCTCCGCCGGAGCAGACAGAAAGAGGGAGACGGCGGAGAACGGCACAGGAAAGAACAGTGCGGAGCAGAGCAGAGCGCAGGATTCCGGCGGGGAAGCGGCTGCCGAGGAAGCCGGCGGGGCCAGCCGGGTACGGTTTACGGACGGCACCTTTGTCACAGAGGAAAAGGGAATCCTGATGGAGCTTCGCCCCAGGCTTGCCATAAACCGTGCCACCGGGACATGCAGCGAGAGCACGGTAAAAGGCACGGACAGGAGCTCCGGGCATAAATTCAATATGGAATACGTGGGAGCGGGAGCCTGCTTTCAGTTCAGCGTGTATCTGTACGATCCCGGATATCAGGAAGCTGTGGAAGATATATTTGCCGCGCTGAACAGCGAGAATATTCAGCTCGGCGGGCAGAAGAGCAACGGCTGCGGGTATGTGAGGATTGAGCGTCTGCAGCGTGCCGTCTTTGATATGAAGAAAGCGGAGGACAGGCGGAAGTGGGCGGAAGAGGACTGCCTGCCCGCCAGCGGCTATGAGGATATCACAAAGGCGCTTCCGTCAGGAAGCGGTTACAGGAAAGCATATGAGATAACGGTAGCCGGCAGGACGGAAGGGGAGCTGCTGGTAAAGGGCATTGCGGTGATGGATGAGGGTGAAAATGCGCCGGATGCGGTCAATATGAAAAATGCCGGAGGAGATTATATCATTCCCGGCAGTTCCCTGAAAGGGGCTGTCAGGAGCCAGATGGAGAGGATTGCCGCCTATTTGGGCTGTGAAGAAGTGATCCGGGAGACATTTGGATGCGCAGCGGAAGCAGACGGAAGGGGGAACACAGGAAATATTGCGTTTTTCGATACCGTAGTGGGCGAGGCTGCCCGCAATGACATGGCAGATGTCAGGCATCGCATCCATATCGATAAATTCACAGGTGGCGTGATGGAGCGTGCGCTGTTCTCCGAGAAGAATGTGTCCGGTGAGATGAAACTGCGTATTGCTGTTTCGGATAAAAATACCCCGGACAGAAGCTGCGCGCTGCTGCTTCTCGCGCTGAGGGATCTTGCAATAGGCGTTATGAGCCTGGGAAGCGGCTATAATATCGGGAAGGGAATCATGGAGGTAGATACCATCACTGTGACGGGGAGAGACGGCAGGAAGGCGTCTATTGACTTTAAGGCTAAGCGGACGGAAGATGAAGGCGGGCTGATTGGCAGGATTATGGCATCTTTGAGTGCATGACATACTGTGGAAACGGAACGGTTTAGATTGCGGCAGTTATTTTCTTTCGATTACAGGAGGCGGAGCGGTTCCTGTAATTTGTAGACAATTCCTTGGGATGAGACTGGCAGGGTATGTGGCGGCTGCGGTCTGCGTGTAGAATGGAAGGATTGCGGATGCCAGGGAACAGTCTGCCGGTTTCCGGTGAGAGGACAGTATCAGCAGGAGGACAGGATGGGATACAGGACAGAAAGGGTGGAGATGCCCATATCAGCGGGGCAGATCCGGGAATTTGACTATGCGCTGCTTTACGGTATCAGCAGTGTGCAGCTGACCAGGACGGAAGCGTTGAATGAGATAGACTGGACAGAATGCCAGGAAGCGAGATTCTTCTCGGAGGACAGGGAGCTTCATGTGTTTGAGGATGAGGAAGGAAAGCGAGCGGTTCTGGTGGCAGACGACGGAGACGGGGACAGGCTTGTGAAGCGGTATGAGATGGCACCGAAGTTCTCCGGAATCGGCAGGGCGCTGAAGGTGGTGGAATATGTGGCCTATGACGAGGACGGACAGCTGAGGGTTGCCCTGACCAGGCTGGCGGGTGTGGAATAACCGTCGGGCCGGTTAGAGCGAGGAATAACCGATAGACCAGGCAGGGCGTGGAATAACCGTCGGGCCGGTTAGAGCGAGGAATAACCGGCAGACCAGGCAGGGCGTGGAATAACCGGCAGACCGGGAAGAGCGCGGAATAACCGTCGGGCCGGTTAGAGCGAGGAATAACCGATAGACCGGTTAGAGCGCGGAATAACCGGCAGGCCGGACAGAGCGCAGGAGAACCGGCAGGGCAGGCAGAGCGTATTCGGGAAGGATAACAGGAGGTGGAGGAATGGCAGAGGGAATCGATGTTGCTGCGCTGATGAGAAGCATGAATGGCGGCGGCAGAAAAGAGGAACCTGATAAATATAAAAATTATGATCCGGACGGGAAACGGGGAGGACGGGGTAACGGCGGCGGAAACCGCTCGAATGGGAACTTGGGAAACGGCGGAAACCGTCCTGACGGGAACGGCAGGAACGGAGAAAACGTCGGAAACCATCCCAACGGGAATGGCAGGAACTTGGGAAACGGCGGAAACCGTCCCAACGGGAACAGCAGGAACGGGGGGAACAGTGGCGGGAACGGCAGTGGGAATCGCTCGAATGGGAACGGCGGTTACGGTGGGGGCGGCAGATCAATGCCGGCGGATATGTATGTTGGCGCACCGTATAATTTTGTCTCATTTTCCGATAAGGTGTATGAATATCCTCAAGGGAAGCTGACGGCACACAGCGATATGAAGGACGAACTGGCTACGGGGGAGATTTCCTATGAGATAACGACTGTGACACCGGTTTTTGTGGATGACGGTAAGGGAGAGTTTAACAGGAATTCCAGAGGAGAGTATGCCATACCGGGGAGCACAATGCGTGGCCTGATCCGGAACAACGTGCAGATTCTGGGACTGTCCTCTTTCGGGGATGATATCGACGATTATGCGCTGATGTACCGGAACGTGGCGGCAGGACTGCAGAAGGACCGTTACAATAAGGTGCTCGGCGCTGATACGGTAACCCTGGAAACGGGAGCAAAAAACAAACAGGTAAGTGTGCTGAAAAATGTACAGGCCGGATACATACGGAATGTAAACGGGAAATATTATATCTACAGGACCGAAGTGGACAGGATTCAGGATGAATTCGGAGAGATGAATTACTATCCTCTGAGTGAGAGAAAGATTATTACCGAATATCTTGACATGCAGGATAAAAGCAAGTTCTCCTATGAGTTTTTTTACCACAACGGGAAAAATATTCTCCAGAATGAGTTCAGGCCTTTCAGAAAGAACGTAAGGAGGGATTACAGGACGAATAAGGAGATTGTTCAGTATGAGGGCGTTGAAAACCGGAATTATGTGCCCTACAGCCTGCCGGTGTCCTATGAACTGAAGAATCTGCGGAATGTCACGGCGGTGGGGGCTCCGGGGAAATATAAGAAGGAAGGCTGCGCGGTATCCACGGGCAAAATGCGCATGAAGAAGATTCTCTATATTATCCCGCAGATAGATGAATCGAAAGAACCCATCCAGATTCCGGAAAAGGACCTGGAGGCGTTCCGGATTGACTATAAAAAGCGTGAAAACAAGCTGGTGGACAGGGACAGGGCCAATAAAACGGGCTTTTTCAACCTCCCGGCCAACGGAGAGACCAGGCCGGTGTTCTACATCTGTCTGGGCGGGCGGCTGTATTTCGGGTTTACGCCCAGGCTGCGGCTTTTCTATGACCATACCATCAGAGAAGGTCTGAAACCGGCTCACAGGAAAGGCACCCTTGACTACGCCAGGGCGATGTTCGGTTACGCGGAAGAAGGCAATGCCTCTGCAGAACAGCAGGACAGCAGGCCGAAAAGCTACAGGACGAAGCTGTCTTTCTCGGACGCGGTTCTTGTGACGGGAAACAGTAATGTTTTGCACGATAAAAAGAAAGCAATCCTTGGTGAGCCGAATCCTACCAGCTGTCTGGAGTATGTAAAACCTCAGAAGGATGGCAGTCCGGATACCTATAACGGCAATTCCTTTGAACTGCGGGGAGTAAAGCAGTACTGGCTGCACGGAGAGACGGTTCCCCATGAGGTGGAGCAGAAACAGATGAAGGTGGCGTCGGACCTCCATCCCATAAAGGCAGGCGTGAAATTCCGGGGAAAGGTACGTTTCCGCAACCTGACCAGAGACGAGCTGGGGCTGTTGCTCTGGAGCATCCGGCTGAACCAGGGCTGCAGGATGAATGTAGGAAAGGCGAAGTCTTACGGATACGGGCAGATTCGGCTGGACATCCTGGAGGCGAGAGAGATGGAGTTAAGCCGCGCCTACGGGACGGATACGTTGGCGCTGGAGCCTTTCCGGCCTGTAGAGGTGGAAGATTCCATCCGGTTTTACAAGGATACCGTCAATGCGTTTCTGGGGACACGCCGCATTGACGAAATGCCCCATATCAAAGAGTTTTTTGCCATGAAGGATGCCTCCATGATTCCGGACAATGCAGACATCAGGTACATGGATCTGAAGCAGTATCAGGAGCAGACGAAATTCAAGGCTCCTCTGAAGCCGGCTCTGCAGGTGGCGAAAAAGAGGGAATGATAAATGTTAGTCAACTTTACGAATCATCCCTCCTCCCAGTGGGGGGAGAGGCAATTACGGGAAGCGGAAAAGTACGGGGACATCGTGGATGTCCCTTTTCCGGATGTGGATCCGGAGGAGGACGAGGCTTATATCGGCGTCCTGGCGTCGGAGTATGCGGAGAGGATTCTGAACCTGGTTCCCGACGCCGTTCTCTGTCAGGGGGAGTTCTGCCTGGTTTATCGGGTGGTTTCCCTGCTGAAGGAAAAGAATATCACGGTCCTGGCAGCGTGCAGCGAAAGATGCGTGATACAGAACGGTGACAGGAAAGAAGTAACGTTTTCTTTCCGGCGGTTTCGGAGATACTGAGGCTGCCTTATTAAAAGGCATCTGGAGGAGCTGCGGAGACACATGCCTTTTCCAAACGGGGTGCCATCGGTATCAACCATGTCGGGAGTGTCTGCTGCGGTTATAACCCATGCCTTAAGGAATTTTTGGAAGAGGGAAGCAAAAAACAGCCAAAGCCATCGGCAGCGGAAGGAGCGGGCCATGATGAAAGATGGTTTGGGCTGGCAGCAGGCAAAGTGCTGAATGCGGAAGAAATGCTGGATTACAAAAGGCGGCACCGGGCAATCGAAAACTGTCTCCATTATGTGCTGGACGAAACATTTGGAGAAGATAAGAGTACTATAAAGCTGGGGAAGAACACAATGCCGCTTCTGCGTAAATGTGCTTATAATACTACACGGCTGTTTCAAATGGAAAACCCGGAGAAGCAGGAAGGCATTTTGGATATTATTTATAATGTCTGTGACAATTTAGAAATTGGATTTCAGATGATTCCAGAAATCAGTTGCAATTCCTGGCTGCTTATGTTATGATAATGTCACTTCAGAAATTCAGTTTTTTCATAACGACACAGGCTGTGGGATTCACTGTTTTGTGCCATGTAGCATGCGGCTTCTATGAAGAGTCGCTGATCCGGGCGTTTTGCCTGAAGTAACCCATAAAAGATGAAAGAGCGCGGGCGTACGCGGCAGAAAAACAGGCACACGAGGCAGGAAAGCGGGCATACGTGGCAGAAAAACTGGCATAAGAAGAAAAAAGAAAGGGGATGAAGAAAATGTTAGATCCAAAAGATTTCGAAGCGTTGCAAAAAATGATGGAATCTGTAGTAGGGGCGAGGGTTACAGAATCAGAGAAAAGGATGGATGCCCGGATTGCGGAGTCAGAGGCAAGGATGGATGCCCGAATTGCGGAGTCAGAGGCAAGGA